>CAUZRQ010000295.1:0-4669 GCA_963582065.1 Planctomycetota bacterium
TCTGGCAGTCGTCGTTCGTGAGTTCCTACTGGCGCAACGGACCGGTGCTCAACAACGCCATCAGTGGCGTCGACATGGCACTCTGGGACATCCTCGGCAAGCACGCCGGCCTGCCGGTCTACCGATTGCTGGGCGGCAAGTGTCGCGATGCCGTCGATACCTACCGTCACGCGAGTGGTGAGACGTTCGAGGAGGTCGAGGAGTCGGTGCGTGGGTTCCTGGAGCAGGGATACCGGCACGTGAGGATCCAGGTCGCCGTCCCGGGTGCCTCGACCTACGGTTCACCAACCACCCCCGCCACCCCCGCAAAAGACTCACTGCCGGCCAATCGCCGCACCGAGACCTGGACCCACAAGCCCTACGCACTCCTCGTACCCCAGCTGTTTGAACATGTTCGCAACCAGTTCGGTGACCAGGTCGAGCTGCTGCATGACATCCACGAGAGAATCCCGCCGGTGCTAGCCATCCAGCTCTGCCGCGACCTCGAACAGTTCCGCCCCTTCTTCGTCGAAGACCCACTCGCTCCCGAAGACATCGGCTACTTCGACAACCTCAGGCAACAGACCACTGCCCCGATCGCGATGGGCGAACTGTTCAACAACCCCAACGAATGGACCCGGCTCGTCGCCGAACGGCTGATCGACTTCATCCGCGTCCACATCTCTCAGATCGGAGGCCTCAGTCCCGCGAGAAAGATGGCGGCGATGTGCGAGTTCTTCGGGGTCCGCACGGCGTGGCACGGGCCCGGAGACGTCTCGCCGGTGGGACACGCCGCCAACGTTCACCTCGATCTGGCCGTCCCCAACTTCGGCATCCAGGAAGCACACGGATTCTGCCAGGCCGAAATCGACTGCTTCCCCGGTTGCCCGGAACTCCGAGACGGCTACTTCCACGCCAACGATCAACCGGGACTCGGGATCGATATCGACGAGACACTTGCTGCACGATTCCCCGCCAGCGACGATCCTCCATTCGACCTCTTCTGGGGCAACATCCGCAATCCCGATGGCACGATCCAGAAACCATGAAACCATGAAACCATGAACGCATCCGGCTCGTATCCCTCCGACTCCAGCGTCCCCTTTGGTGACCACCTGGTCGAATTGCTCGGCATCGAACCGATCGACTGGGGCGAGGGCCGCTCGAAACTGGCTCTGACGGTTGACCACAGACATCTCCGCAACCTGCCGATCCTGCACGGAGGCGTCACCGCCACGCTGCTCGACTCGGCACTCGGCGTCGCCGCCAACACCGTGGCACCGCCGGACCGCCTGACCGTGACCGCTCAACTGAACATCAACTTCATTCGCCCGGCCTTTCCCGGCGAGCGGTTGCTGGCAACCGGCCGGGTCCGCCACGCGGGTCGTCAGTCGGTAGTGGCCACCGGTGAGGTCCGCTGCGAGAGTGGTGAACTGGTGGCGACGGCCAGCGGCACCTTCCTGTTCACCGATCTTCCCAGGACTGCTGACGACTCGAGTACGTCCGAGACCACTGCCCGCGAAAAATCGGCCTCCGACGAGGACCCGGCATGACACTCGACGTCTACGGCGTGGGCAACACGCTGGTCGACATCCAGGTCCAGGTTTCCGACAGCCTGCTCGAATCGCTCGGGTTCGCCAAGGGGATGATGACGCTGGTCGACCATGAGACTCAGCAGAGAGTCCTGGCAGCGCTCGGCGAGTTGCCTCGGAACCAGTGTGCGGGGGGCTCGGCGGCCAACACCATCCTGGGCGTCGCCGGGCTGGGCGGCAGCACGGCCTACGCGGGCAAGGTCGGCGACGACCCGCTGGGGCACTTCTGCCTTCAGGACATGCGAGACAACCAGGTCACCGTCGACATCCCATTCTCCGACGGACCCACCGGGACGTGCGTGGTGCTGATTACCGACGACGCCCAGAGAACCATGCTGACCTTCCTGGGCGTTTCGGCCGACGTCGGACCCGATGATGTCGACCCGCAACTGCTGGGTCGCTCCCAGGCGGTCTACGTCGAAGGCTACCTCTTCAGTGCCGATACGCCTCGCGAGGCCGCCTACCGTGCCGTTCAACTCGCGGCCGACTCCGACGCCTTACTCGCCCTGACCGTCTCAGACGCCTTCCTCGTCGACCTGTACCGCAACGAATTCCTCGAGCTCGCCCGCGGGCCGGTGGAACTGCTGTTCTGCAACGAAGACGAAGCCCGCAGCCTGCTCGAACTCGATGACACCGCCGAATGTGCTCGACAACTGGGTCAATGGGTGCCCCGGGTCGCCGTCACGCTCGGAGCCGACGGGGCATTGCTGGTCGAAGACGGGCAGCTGACTCGAATGCCCGGGGTCGCTGCCCAGGCGATCGACACGACCGGGGCCGGCGACATGTTCGCCGCCGGAGTGCTCTACGGGCTGACCAACGGGCTGAGTTTCGAACAGTCCGCCCGGTTGGCTCACCACGCCGCCGCGCGAATCGTCTCGCAACTGGGTGCCCGGTTGGCCGAACCGATCGCCCCGGACGAAGTCCTGCGATGGTCAGGGGGTCAGACGCCTTCCTGACAGCGACCGGCGTGGGCCAGGGACTGGCTCCGAAGGTGCCTGTCCCGAGTGCAGCTGCCGCGGTGGTTGGAAAAAAGGGGTCAGGCCCCCGCCCATGTCGGACTTTCAGTCCTCCATAGGCGGCGTCTGACCCCAGCCGATCTGGGCTCACTCCGGTAGCGGCACCACCACGCCGGACACCTCCGGCAACAGGCTCAGGTTCGCACCCGCATCGGTGCCATCAGTGGCCACCGGACGGTTCTCCGGAGCCGCCTCGTCGGCCAACCGGAAGTCCGACAGCCCCAGCCGATCCCAGGCCAGGTCGTCGCCGGGGGCACGAGGCGTCTGCCAGGTGACGACGGCGTTGCGGGACCCGGCCGGTTCCCACTGCTGCTTCCAACCGGAAAAATCGATCGTGTCCTGGTCAGATCCCAGCCACCAGAAGATCGAGTAGTCGTCGAAGAAGTTCCTTTCGCCGTTGCGCCAGGCCAACAGGCCCCGGAACATCTCGATGTCGGTGTTCCCCGCCATCGACACCAGCGGGCGATCGGAAACGTGCGAGTAGATGCTGTCGCGAGAATGGGCTCGGACGGCAGGCATGTGCCGCCGTTCCTCACCGCTGTTGAGCCGAATCAGGTTCTCGCCCAACAGGGCGGTGACGTGGACGAGGTTCAGTTCGACGACGCCTCGCTGCTTGGGCGCTGTGCCGCCGGTTCCCACCGAATGCAACAGCGACCCGCCCAATGCCACCACGCAATGACTCATCGACACCTCCGCCGAATCGGTCTGCCTGACGTGAACCAGGTCGGCATGACCGCGGAACACGCTGCGATCGATCGTCAGCTCCAGCGGCTCGGCCTCCATCCCCTTCTTCATCATCTTCTTCATGTTCCGCATCGCACCCGGCTCGGGAGTCAACTCGATCACCGACGCCTGGCGTCGGGCGGGGTTGACCACCGTGACCACCACGTCTCTGAGTCGAACCTGCTCGGGGCGTTGCAGCGAGAACATCACCAGCGACGCCTGTTCGCCTCGCGGAACCACCATCCTCAACTCGACGTTGATCACCTGCAGCGGGCCGGCGGTGACGGTGATCATGCGAGGCTGAACGCCGTCGCCTCCGGTCCCCTTGGGCCGAAACTCGATCCCCGGCCGAAAGCCCTCGGCACCTCTGATCGTGATGTTCTTCCGAGCCACCCGCATCGGACTCTCGATCCGCACTCCGTTGTACTGCAATACCACCTGGCTGCCGTCAACCGCGTCGACCAGGGCTGCGTTGAGAGTCGGGTAGGCCCGCTGGCGGGCCCCGTCGACGGAAATCACCACCACCGGTGGCGGAGGCGGATCGGAAGTTGCCACGGCCGCGGGTGCGGCGGGCTTGGTAACCGCGGGAGTCTCGGCGGTCGCAGGGTCCGGCACCGTCGCCGCACCGCCAGCCGTCTTCGGAGAACTCGTGCCCGCCTTGGTGTCGCTCGCCGCAACGCCCGGCCGAACCGGTTCGCTGACCGACGGCACGGTCGTGCCGGCACCGCCGCCACCAACTGCCGCCGCTCCGCCGGCCGGCCTCGTGTCACCGCCTGCAGGGTCCACCGAGGGCACTGCGGCACCGGCTCGTGGATCAGCGGCGGCACCCTTAACCGCGTCGCTCAATGTCGGCACGCTCGTGGGGTCGACCGTGTCGCCCGCCGTGCCTACCCCCGCGACGGCTGCCGGGGAATCAGGCCCGGCGCCGAACCCGGCAATCGAGTCACCCCCGGGGAACGGGTCACCCCGATCCACCGGTTGGAATCTCAAGACAACCACCACGATCAACAGCAACGCCACCGTCGCCATCCAGCCAATGTGCTTCTCCCAGCTGCGACCCGAGAGTGCTCCGGCCGACATCCAGACCATGCCCTCCGACGAAACACCCGTCAGCCCCAACTCCTCGGCCACGAACATCAGTTCGCGGATCAATGCCTCGGGAGTCGCAAACCGCTTGTCCGGCTCGCTGGCCATCATCCGACGAATCACGCTCGAAAGTCGTTCCGAAACGCGAGGGTTCTTGCGGGCGGGATCGGGAGGCTGCTTGCCCTGGTGATCGAGCAGCTTCTGAAACGCGTTGCCCTCGGGGTAGGGCGGTTCGCCGGTGAGCATGTGGTAGATCGTGCAGCCCAGCGAGTA
>CAUZRQ010000296.1:0-4637 GCA_963582065.1 Planctomycetota bacterium
CGACGCTCCTTCGCCATGGTTGTGCTTGGTGGCCATCCTGCCCATCTTCACCGTCCACAGCAGCTTGCCACCGAAATCCAGGCAGTAGAGCCCCCTGGAACCGAAGAAGGCGAACAGTCTCTTTCCGTCGGTCACCGGTGAGTGCGACGCCAGGCTGCCGGTGTGGTGGCCTCCCTCATGAGGCAGCTCCTCGGCAAGAATCTTCCGCCACAACGCCTCGCCCGTCCGGCGATCGAAGGCCAGCCCGAGGAAACGATGCGACTGAGTGACCGACAGATTGTCGTGAGCCCCCGGGTCGGGGTCGGCTTTCGCATCAACCTTCTCGCCGTAAGAAACTGCGACGGTCACGAACACCAGGTTTCCCCAGACGACCGGGGTCGAGTGCCCGGTCCCAGGCAACCGGCTCGCCCAACGCACGTTCTTGTCCTCACTCCACTCGGTCGGCGGGTCTCCGTGAGGCGCCACGCCGGTTGCCAACGGACCTCGCCACTGGCCCCACTGGCGGGCCGGGTCAGGATCGGCAGCCGACACCGATGCTGCCGGTGACATCCAGCCGCTCGAACCGACCGCCAAACATGCGGACATCAACAGCAGCCGACATGGCTGGGACATGCTCTCTCCTGTTTCACACAAACCAAAGCCCCTGCGAGGCCAGGGCCGAGTTTGTTCGGCAGTTCTGATTGTGGTGGCGTTATATTGCGCGCCAAGTCTCGCTTCTATCTCAGTATCCCGACCCACTCCCTCTAAAGGACACTCGTCATGGCCGCTGACACTGAGCCTCAAGACACACGCCGGAATTTCGCCTCGCACATCAAGTCGGCTTTCGTTCCGATCCTGCTGGTGGTCATCGGCGTCCTGACGTTGCTGGGTCAGTACGGCGTCATGCCCAGTTTCAACCAGTTGTGGACCATCGGGCTCGCCGCCGTCGGTGTGCTGACCTTCCTCCTGAACGGTTACAACAAGTCGAGCTTCGTGATCGGGTCGTTCTTGATCCTGTCTTCAGGATTGTCGATTCTTCGGACCCAGGAGATTCTGGATATCGCCAAGGAGATTCCGATCATCTTCATCGCACTGGGCACACTGATGCTGATCTCCCGCTTGAGTGCGATCCCCGACCCGCCGCAAACGGACAGTTGAACGGGCGTCGCTGCGGCTACGCGTCGGCACACCATCCCTTCTGCGGTGTCTTGAAGACCTTCGGTTCCCGGCTCGCCGTCAATTTCAAGACGGCCGCTTCGGCCGCCTTCACACCGGCTGCGTCACGGTGCCACTCGACCCCCAGGCCGAGTGTCTTCCGTCCGCCACCGGCCAGCTTCAAGACTCGCCCCTGCTCACCTTCGTAGGTTCGCGGGTTGGGAAAATTCGTACCGGGCTCGATCCCGGTCACGAAGCCGTCGACCACAGCAGTGGTGTTCTTCCACTGGCTGAAGCACGGGAGTTTCCGGGCGTCGTACAGCAAGCTGACACCGGTGGTCGAATGAGCGTTCTTCAGCAGGACGCGGGTCGTGCCATCACCGGCGGCGTGCATGTGATGAAAATACACCTGTTCCTCGTACCCCGCCTCCTCGGCCTGGTAGTTGGCATAGGACCCGATTCCGTCGGCGGCATGCGCATTGCGTGGAACCACCACCGACGAGGGAGCCACCAGTTGTGATCCCGCGTCCAGCAATGGCACGCCGACGTTGAAGTGGTACAGCATCTGGACCTCGGCAGCCGAGGCCGAGAGATTCTCGATTTCGTCGTGAATCCGGAAACCCGACTCTCCGAACCGGGTCACCAGCGTCGCGTGCAGGCGGACCTTCAGGAAGTGAAACCGCACCTCGTCGACGATCCCGCTGACGCGGATCTCGCCCCGGTCCGGATCGACCGTCACGGTCACCTCGTCGGAGGGCTGGTTGGCGATCTTGCCATGCAGTGGATAGACCACCCGGCCCTCCTCATCGAATTCCGGCGCCCCGTTGCTCTCCAGGCCACATCGCACCAGCAGTTCGTCGAACCCGTCGAGCCATCCCAATCCACTGGGCTCACCAAGGTTGACCTCCCGAGGGTGGACCGGACCCTTGATGGGCGCACGCCATCCCAGGCGTTCGTCTCCCGAGACAACCCGCCAGATGCCCATGCCCCGTGACGGCACCACGGTGATCTCGACAGCCCCGTTGTCGATCTCGATCACATCGACGCCCTCGCGTCGGCCGCCACGTAAGGTTCGCTTGCGGACAGACCAGCCGTCGGGAGTCCCCTTCACGTCGTCGTCATCGATATCAAAACGATCCACGTGCAGGTCCCGCTCAATGCTGGACAGAACCCAACTGGTCTCAGCCATTCTCTTTGCTCCTGGTTGCCTGTTTCACAGGAGATCATCATGACCGGCACGCACCTCTGCCAGCAACGCCACGACCCGGTCGGCTCCGGAACTGTTGGGCAACAAGACTCCTCGCCCGGCGGTGTGAATTCGAATCGAGCGGGTCTGCATCAGCCGATCCCCCAGTCGGGTCTCGACGCTGAGCGAAACGACGGAGTCGTGAGGAACCAAGTGAATCCGTGGGACAAACGAGCCGTAACGCACCAGAGTTCGCCGGTCGGTGATCACAAGGCTTCGAGCCTTCCAGCCCCGCGAGTTCACCAACAACACAATCCCCAGCACTCCGAGCCCGGTCATCCCGGTGCAGACACCACCCGGAGAGTTTCCGGCCAACGCCCCTATCGTGAACAGCAACAGCGGCAATCCCACGACAACCAACACGGCCGCCACCCTCAGAAACACGAAGCCGGCAGAAGGCACTTCCGTGTAGAGCACCATTTCACGAGGACCCAACAGCTCTCGGATGTCATCCGGGATTCCCGATTCACAGTCCACCGCAGGAGCAGGACGAAAGGTCGATTGAGTCGACGGTGGGGCCGAGGGAGCGTCATTCGTCTTCGCACTTGCCCCGGCCTTCGCCCGGGTCACCGCCACCACGTCCTCAACCACGTCCTCAACCACGTCCTCAACCACGTCCTCAACCACATCCTCAACCACATCCTCAACCACATCCTCAACCACATCCTCAACCACGCCGTTGGTGACATCCTTCCGACCCGGATTGAACACATCTTTGAGAACTCGCGTCGGGACCGATGCGGAAACGACAAACGTGAACCCACACTGACAGCGGGCCTGCCGCCCCACCCACTCGGGTGTGACCTTCGTAAGATGCCCACAAGCCGGACACTGCACGTCGATCGAATCCGGCATCTCCGCCATGCCCTGCCTCTCACGCCGAAATTGTCACCGCCCTCGTTCACGAGGATGATCCCGGCACGTTGTTCGGAATGCAACCAACGGCTCTCCACGACTGACGGACCGCCACGGAGACGATAACATCAACCTCTCCCCATCACGCTGGAGTCGCACGTGCGCCGGCTTGCTGTCGCCACTCTCGCCCTGTCCCTGTGTTCCACGGGTTTTGCGGCCAACCGATTCTCGCTCGTGATCACCGAACCGGTGGGGGTCGCCCGCCACCAGGCTCCGGTGACCTCCGGCGTTCCCTTCGCCCGCGGCGAACTTCGCTCGGCCGACGGAGTGTCACTGGCCCGTGCCGAGGCTCCAGACAGGCAGATTCCACTACAGACCGAGATCCTCTCGCGTTGGCCCGACGGATCGGTCAAGTGGCTGTTGCTCGACTTCCAGGTCACCCTCGAGCCCAACCAGACATCACGGTTCCACCTGAATTACGGGCCCGGTGTCACCCGCCAGACCGTACCGAATCCCATTGTGATCACTGATGGGTACGGCGGGATGACGATTGACTCGCGTCGCCTCCGGCTTCACCTGGACCGCAAGAATTTCCGGCCACTGCACGCCGTGTGGCTCGATCGAAATTCCGACGGCCGGTACGACGACACCGAGCGAATCACCGATGCGAATTCGCCCGGCCTCGTGCTCATCACTCCTTCCGGGCGTCGGTTCCTGGCTCACACCTCCGGCATGCACATTGCCCGTGAGCAACAGGGTCCGCTGCGGGCCTGCCTGCGTCTGCATGGAACGCACCGGGACGCCGACGGCAGCTTCTTCCGCTACGTCGTCCGGCTGCACATCTTCCGTGGGCTCTCTGACGTACGATTCGACTACACGTTCGTCAACGATCATGCGGCGACCACGATGAGTTCAGTCGACGCGCTGACGTGTGGATGGAAACTGGCCGGCAATGGTCCGTTCACACACCACCTCGAGGGTCCCCGCAAGAACTTCACACGTCTGTTCCAGCTCGACGACCGACAGTTCCACATCGACGCAGAGCCCGGCGGTCGGCATGCTTCCGGCTGGGCCGCGGCCTGGGGACCGCAGGGCGGCCTGGCCGTGGGAGTACGCCATTTCTGGCAGAACTGGCCGAAGGCCTTGTCGGTCGGTGACGGACAACTCGACGTCGGCCTGCTCCCCCAGTTTCCCAAGGGGACCTACGACGGACGGCCGATCCGTGAAGAGGCCAAGCTGTATTACTACCTCCGGAACGGGGTCTACTCGTTCAAACTCGGCGTCGCCAAGACACACGAGTTGTGGGCACGATTCCTGTCGAAGCCCCCCTGCACCGAACGGCTCGATGCACACTTCCGGGGGCTCAGCCAACGCCTGCTTGCCGAACCGACCCCGGAACGGA
>CAUZRQ010000297.1:0-4623 GCA_963582065.1 Planctomycetota bacterium
TTCCTGGGCGTCGGCCGGCCGGCCACTCAGCCACACCAGTAGAATCGCAGCGGCGAAAGTGGTCGGCCGTGACAGCATTTGTGCATCCACGCCGGGAGATCTGGTCACATCAGGCCAATCCAATCTACCAAAGACATCGACCCGCAGAAATCAACACCCCGTTGGCTGCCTCCTCGACCCGATCCCCCTCCGCATGCCGCTCTTCTCCACTGGGCGATCAAACCACGAGCACTCGCATGACCCTCGGCACCCGACACAGCGGTGCGATTCCAGATGGTCGTCACCGGCCAGTCTCCCTTTCCGACTTCCGACCGCAAGAACCTGAGCGTCAACTGTGGTGGCGGCAAGGGGGTGCTCATCTCGCCTCACTGGGTCCTGACCGCCTCGCACTGCATCACCTCGAAGAAGCAGAAAAACGGTCAGGTCAAAGTGCGATTCACCGGCCTGAACCGAAAGGCGGTTCAGATCCGGGTCAACAGGGTGATCCGTCATCCGAGCAAGGACCTGACGCTGCTGCAGCTGACCCGTCCGGTCAAGTCGACCGAGCGTCCCAGGCTGCTGCTGTTGCGAGAACGGCTGGTCCGTGGCGACGGGAAACTGCGGATCAAGAAGGTAACCGGCAACATGGCCTGGCGAGGGATCCCCGCGGTGGGCAAGGGCGACAACCTGACGGTCCCCAACAAGAAGGACCGCAAGGGCAAGGCCGGCTCCAGTGGCAGCCCCTGGGTGATTCACTCAACCCAGGTCGGTGACGTGCTGGTGGGAATCACTCATGGTGGAGGCCGGGCCCCGCAGGTCACTTTCGTGGCACGCTGGCTTCAGCAATCGGTCGCCGCGCACAGCTCCGACCAACTGCTGTGGGCCAGCAAGGCGCAAACCCTGAAGATGTGACACGGTTGAGCCGCCGCTCCCGGCGGCGGCCCGTTCCCTTCGGTTGCTGGGATTGATTAGACTCCAAACAACGATCCCGTCATCGGCAGAAAACCGAAACGGATTCGCTGAAAACAAAATCCTGATTCCGGCGGTCACACAGCAGGACTGGACGCAGCCATGACCCGAACTGCCATTCTCTTGACCCTCGCGGCCGTACTGTGCTCGAGCCTGTTCCCTGCCCAGGATCGGGCAGAAGCGGAATCCAGGGCAGGCGATACCCGGCAAGCCGACACAACGGCGGATGCCCCCAAGACAACACCCCCGGCGGTTGGGCATTCGTCGTTCATGAGCCCACATGCAAAGCCGATCGCCTTCAGCGGCGGCCGGGTCTTCGTCGCCAACACGCCGGCGGACACCGTCGATGTCATCGACCCGGCCACCCGCAAGGTCACCACCCGCATCCCCGTCGGTATCGACCCGGTCGGGCTGGCCGTGCGACCCGACGGCAAGGAACTCTGGGTCGCCAACCACGTTTCCGACTCACTCAGCGTGATCGATACCGACTTCGACAGCCCGACCTATCTCCATGTCATCGCCACCGTCCAGGACTTCAACCCCACGACCAAGGCGACCCGCTTCGATGAACCCGTCGGCATCGCGTTCGCCAGCAACCAGAAGGCCTACGTGGCGCTGTCCTCGGAAAACACCATCGCTGTGGTCAATGTCACCAGCCGAAAGGTCACCAAGCGACTGCCAATCAACGCCCAGGACCCTCGAGCCATCACCGTTCGAGGCAACCGGCTGTACGTGATCCCGTTCGAATCCAACAACAAGACACAGCTCTCCGGCGGCAGCAAACCACTCGATGGCAAGCTCAAGACTTTCGATGCCTGGGAACACTCGATCCGGGTCAACAACGTATTGTCGCTGGGCCACGTCGTCGACATCATCAAGCACCCCCGGGTTCCCGATCGAGACCTCTATGTCTTCGACACCCGGACCGATCGTCTGATCAAGACCGTCGACACGCTCGGCACGCTGCTCTACGGACTCACCGTCGATTCCGACGGCGAGATCTTCATCGCCCAGGCCGATGCCCGCAACGACGCCAACGGCAAGTCGGGCACGAAGAAGCACGGGCTGAAGGAACTCGAAAACCGTGCCTTCCTGAACCAGGTGACCCGTATCGACTTCCAGGACGGGACACCGCAGAAGCCGAAGTTCATTGATCTCGAGCCGCTGCCACCCAGGCACCCCGAGCCGGGCCAGGCACTGGCCACGCCGTACGCGATCCAGGTCAGCAACGACGATTCCATCCTGTTCGTCTCCGCCGCCGGTTCCGACAAGCTGTTCACCCTCGATGCCGAAACCGGCCAAGTGCTGGGTCGAACCGATGTCGATGCGGTGCCGCGTGGGATCGCGCTGGAGTCGAGTGACGACGGCAAGGCGACCTGGGCCTGGGTACTCAACGCCGTCGCCAACACCGTGTCCCTGGTCGACGTGGCCGACCCGACCACGCTCGAAGTCGTCGCCACCGTGCGGCTGGAAGATCCCACGGACCCGGACGTCAAACGCGGGCGGATTGCGTTCAACACCGCCTCGGCGTCCACCACCGGAACCTACTCGTGTGCCAGCTGTCACCCCGACGGTCACACCGACCAGTTGCTGTGGGTCCTGAACACCCCGATCGTCAGCGGCGGCAACCAGATCATGCCCCGTTCGACGATGCCGGTTCGCGGGTTGCGGGACACCGAGCCGTTTCACTGGGACGGCATCCCCGGAGATCCCTACGGCGGGAACAACAGCGCCAGCATCCGCAAGCACGTCAAACCCAACAGCCGCCTGGGCGATCCCCAAAGCAGCGCGCGGCACCTGATCGACGGGGGACTGGCCAACACGATGATGATGGTCGGCGACACGACGAAGAACGACGAGGGCAAGGCGGGCGAGCTCTCGGCCAGCGATCGGGATGCGATGGCCAGGTTCATTCTCAGCGTCACCTACCCACCCGCTCAAAGACGTGCCTACACCAACGTCGTCTCGACACGGGCGAGAAACGGATTCGAGCTGTTTCACGTCAAGGGGGACAACGATCCCGGAAAGCGCAGGCCCAATGTCTGTGGAGACTGCCACCGGATGCCCTTCCAGGTCAGTACCAACACGCCGGGCACCGGGATGGACGCCCCCACCTGGCGAGGAGCCTACGACCGCTGGCTGATCCTGCCACAGGGCCGCCTGAACATCATCGACTTTGACTTCTACCGCAGGATTGCCGAACAGGGTGCGCCGGAACGACGAGTCTGGCAAATGTCCTGGGGAAGCCGAAAACGATTCGATCCGGTCTGGGACATGGTGCTGGAAAACAGCACCGGGTTCTCCGGATCCTTCGCCCGACAGGTCACACTCAGCAAAGCCTCGATCCAGGATGACCTGACCACCGACCTCCTGGATGCACTCGAACGCTCTGCCGGCGAAGGTGCCATCGTTCTCGAGGGTGACGGCGCATTCATCAACGGCACGAAGGCGACGCGAGTGAACCTGGCGTTCGACCACCGGAACAGGGACGGGGCTTACATCGAGACCGGTGGCGATCGCCGTCGGTTCACTCGAGACGAACTGGTGTCGTTGGCCTCGAAGGGCCAGTTCCTTTGCACCTTCACCGCCGGTCTTGGCACCAGCGTCGATCTCAATCACCCGCAGCCGGCACTTTGGACGCCAGGCCCCATCCATCCACAACGGGGACGACAGAAATTCCCCGTCTTGCGAGATGGCAAGACCACCATGACGATCAGTGGGCGACACGTTCAGAAAGGCGCACAGGTGGTCGTCGACGGACGACGTGTGCCAGGCTCGATCAAGATCGACCACGAGGTCGTGACCATCGTACTGGCGAACTTCCCTGCCGAGGGAATGCACCTGCTGCAGGTCCAGAACCCCGGAGGACTGTTCAGTAACGACTTCATTTTCTACGCGTCAAAGAAGCCTCAGAGCACCCCGGACAAGAAACCCGCCGCAAAGAAACCCGCCGCAAAGAAACCCGCCGCAAAGAAACCCGCCGCAAAGAAACCTCGACCTGATGTCCGGACAGCGACTGGTGCCAGGCTGAGGGAACTGGTTCAGGCAGGCAAGCTGACGCGGGCCGAGGCGACGGAGCTCTACAGGATCGCTTTTCCCGAGGATGACCGCAGAGGCACCCGTGAAGAATAGCGCAAGCCCGGTGTCCAAGTTTTCGACCTGCGATAGCCTTCCCTTCCAGGCTGGCACCTGTGCCCGACTCCCGATTTGAAAAGGACTCGAGAATGTCCCGGTTTGTATTCGCGTACATGATGTCGGCCCTGATCTGCTCGACAGGCCTTTCCCAGGATTCTCGACCCGAGCAGAAGGCTGGGAAACGCGGCGAATCTCGCGTCCAGAAGAAGCGGGGTGAACAACGTAGCCGTGCGAATCCACGCCGGACCCGGACTGGGCCTCGGCAATCCGATGCTGATCGCCGCGTGGCTTTCCGCAAACGACTCGGTGAGTTGATCGAGAAGGGCAAGCTGACCCGCGAAGAAGCCTCGCAGCTCTACACCACCGCCTTCCCCGAAAGAAGTCGTGGTCGTGAAACGCAGAAGCGATACAGAAACGGCCGCAAGGTGGAGGTCAAGGATCCGGCGGGGTTCAAGACCGCCAGGGGCAAGGCGTTGTTTTCCGGGCCGCAGCCGGGGGAGAAGATCCCTGCCTTCAAGGTCACCGCGATCAACGGAACTT
>CAUZRQ010000298.1:0-4620 GCA_963582065.1 Planctomycetota bacterium
AGAATCTCGTACCTGTTCCACTGGCCAGGCTTGACCGCCTTTGAGCCGCGGTCATTCCAGTCCAGCTTGCCGCGGCCGTGTTCGTGGTAGAGCTTGCCCCAGACGCCGAGCCCCACGTCGGCCTGGTAGCCGAGTGCCTGGCCCGTGGCGTCCGCCTTCTTCGAGCGAAACTGGATCCCCGCGTTGCGGTTATCCGGCGCCAGCTTCACGTCGACAACAAGGTAGAAGTTCCTCACTTCGACATGCGACCAGATGAATTCGTTCCTAGGCACGTTGAGGGTCGAATGCCCGACAATGGCGGCATCCTTGACCGACCAGTACTTCGCCTGCGAAGTCGACCAGCCCTTGAGGTTCTTGCCATTGAAGAACCCGGTCGCAACCCGTGGCACCGGGTTCCAGCCGCCTGGTTGTGGCGACGCGGTCTTCTGCGTGTCGGCGTACCACGCCTTGATCCGGTTGAGCATGGCGGTGGCAAGCCTGGGTTGGCTGGCGGCAAGGTTCTTTGTTTCCCCTTCGTCCCTGGAGAGGTTGAACAACTCAATCGTCTCGTTCCCGAACGTCCCGGGCCTGGCCTTTGGATGCTGTACCACGAGTTTCCATTGTCCTTCGCGGAGGGCCTCGGAACGTGAACCGTTGTTGTTGAGGTTGGCCCAGTAGAGCGGACGGGGTGGCAGGGGTTTCTGCTCGAAGAGCACCGGCGAGAGGTCGATGCCGTCGAGCGGTCGATTTCTGGGTGCCGCGATACCCGCAACCGACAGGATTGTGGGCATCACGTCCAGGGTGATGCTCGTCTCGTTTGTGCTGGTACCGGGCTTGATCCGACCCGGCCACCATGCGACGGCCGGCACGCGGGTACCACCCTCGTAGACGGAACCCTTGTGGCCACGAAAACGCGGGCTGCCCGTGGCCGTCCGCGGGGCATCGCCGTTGTCAGAGAAGAACAGGAACAGCGTGTTCTTCTCCAGGCCCAACTCGATGAGCTTGGCGCGAACCTGTTCCACTCCCTTGTCCATCTCGAGGATCATCTGCTTCATGGCCTCGGCGTGCGGTGTCTTCCGCGGCTGCCGACCGGGTCCGCGCTGAATGGGGTCGTTGGGACCCTGCACCGGCGAGTGCGGTGATTCGTGCGCCACGTAAAGGCAGAAGGGCCGGTCCCTGTTCTCCTCGATGAACTCCAGCGCGTACCGGTTGATCAGGTGCGTGGTGTAGCCGGCTTCCCGGGTCTCCTTGCGGCCATGCCACCAATCGTGGGCGAAGTGGTCGCCCCAGTGATTGATGTAGTCGATGTTGCCACTCACATAGCCCACGAAGTAATCGAACCCGTGGTTCATCGGGTGATACCGGGGCGTCTCCTTCGCATAACCAAGATGCCACTTGCCGACCAGGCCGGTTGTGTATCCGGCTGCCTTGAACAGCTCGGCAAACGTCACCTCCGAATCGTGCAGTCCCTTGCGGTGCTCGGGATGCGCGGCACGCGGATGAATGACCGCCTCGATTCCGGCACGTTGCTGGTAGCGTCCGGTGACCAATCCGGCCCGTGTGGCCGAGCAGATCGCGCCGCTGGCATGAAAATCCGTGAACAGCATCCCCTCCCGGGCCAACCGGTCCATGCCGGGCGTCTTGTAGTTGGGGTTCCCATACGGTGCGATCGACGGCCCGGCAAAACCCATGTCGTCCACCATCATGACCACAACGTTGGGGCGGGCTGCCGGTCTCGCGGCCAGCACTGTGCCGGCCACGACGAGAACCAGTGTGCCGCACAGAACGAATTGGCAGGTGATTCGAGATGAAACTCTCATGGGTTGGTTCCCTTGCCGTTGGTAAGACTCTCAGCGAATCGACCTCGGCCCATGTAGGTGGGAAGGTGGCTGCGTCGCGCCTCTGGTGACCTCATTTTCCCCACACGCTTTTCGGCACTGCTTTGAACAGCACGCTCTTACGGTCGTTCTTCAAAGCCGGTCCCCTGGTGCTTCGCCCCCGATCAATCAGTGCCTGCGCTGCGGCGACCATCTTCGTAACGCGTGCCGGGTGCTTTGCGGCGAGGTTCTTCGTTTCAGCGGGGTCTTTGACCAGGTTGAACAGTTGAACGAAGGGAGCCTGTGCCAACTCGCTGTGCGATTTCGGGTTCCTGCCATAGGCCTCTACGGCGGCCGACCATGCCTTGGTCGGGATGGGGGTGTTTCCCCACTTTCCCATGGCTCCGCTTCCGGGACAAAAGGCGATCTTCCAGTCACCCTTCCTGTACGCGTTGCCGTGCGTACCCTGCAGGAAGATCGAGCCACGAGCCCCCCTCGCCCTGGGATTCTGTAGCAGCGAAAGAAAACTGATCGAATCGGGCCGCTGGGCATCGGTGATGTCGGCACCGGTCACCTCACCCAGCGTGGCCATCAGGTCAATCAGGCCGATCGTCTGATCGCAACGGCCCGCGGCCTTCACCACGCCGGGCCAACGCACGACAAAGGGCACACGGAACGCACCCTCGTAGATCGAGAACTTGTAGCCCCGGAATGGGCCGGAAGCGTAATGGCCCTGCTTTTCCAGTTCCTTGATCTGGAGATACGTCGCGACGCGCTTTTTCCCGGCGTATGGAGCCGGGCCATGGTCCGAGGCGGCGACGACCAGCGTGTTTTCGGACACCCCGGCCTTGTCCAGCGCCGAGAGCACGCGACCGAGCGTGTGATCGGTGTTCATCACGAAGTCACCGTAGAGACCGATCCTGCTGCGGCCCTCGAACTCCTTCGTCGGGCTGGTGGGCGTGTGCGGCGCGGTCAGGGCAACAAACAGGAAGAACGGCTTGTCCCGCGACGTGGCGATGAACTTCTCTGCCTCATCGCCGAAGGTCCCCAGCACCCTGACGTCCTCGAAGTCCTCGGCCGCCGGTCCCATTCGAGCGAAGGCCGACCAGCCCTTCGTCGCGGTCACCTTCCCAACCCAGCGGTTGTTTCGGGCGAAGACATAGGGATACATGTCCAGCGAACCGGGCAGGATGAAGCTCTCGTCGAAGCCAAATTGAGGGGCACCGATTTTCAACGGCCTGGTGTAATCCACGTTCTTGAGACCCTGGACCCTGCCGTCGGTCGTCGTCATCAGCGTCCCAAGATGCCACTTGCCGACGTAGCCGGTTCGGTAGCCGCGGGAACGGAACATCTTCGCCAACGTGAACCGGTTGGTCTTGAGCCGCGTGCCGAGAAAACCCCACGGTCCACCGGGCGCCGGTCGTCCGAAACGAAAGGCATAGCGGCCGGTCATGATGCTCATCCGCGAGGGAACGCAGACCGAGGCGATGGCGTAGGCACTCGTGAACCGTATTCCCTCGCGTGCCAGCCGATCGAAGTGTGGCGTGTCGATTTGACAACGGTCCTGGCCGAAGCAGTTGACGTCCCCGAAACCGAGGTCGTCAGCCAGGACGACGACGACGTTGGGCGGTGCCGCCTGCAGGACCCGAGGGAACAATGCAGCACAGCCCAACAGGAGAACCACGCTGCAGATCAACCGGAAATCTCGCATGGCTTCTCCGTTCACCCAGCGCGGCCAGGAAGTGCGGCCGGCTGCAAGCGGGTCATGATTGAACAACATGACCCGCAACCGTCAGCGATTCAATCGCCGCTTCGAGATCTGTTTGTTTCACCAGCACCAGGTCGGTGTCGAATGTCGAGACGACAAACACGCTGATGTTCGCCATCGCCAGTATCCCGGTGAGAGCAGCAATCACGCCAACCATCGAAAACTCCAGGGGTCCGGCAACTCGCAGGCACCGCCAACCGGATTCACTCCGGATGTCCTCGGGAACACCGTCCTGCAAGCAAATGATGGACAGTTCATCCGGCGTCCGGGTGATCGATGTCATCGTACCGGAAGCCCAACTGGGAACCCCCGACTCGGCATCGAGTCGACAGACGGCAAACGTCCCGGGATGAACATCGAGCGTGAACGTGTCAGTTGTCATTATCTCGCCGTCGCGGCGGACGATGGATCATCGACTTGCTGTTCATTTCCGAGGCGTCGGTCGCCGGGCACCGGTTTCAACGAGCCAGGCCTCGAGCCGCCTGCGCAGCATGGTGCCCAGAACCGGCTTGTCCTTTGCCAGGTTGTGTCGCTCACCGATATCAGAGGCCAGGTCATACAGTTCAATGGCATTGTCATCGAACCGGAGAATCAGCTTGTGGTTCCCATCGCGAATCGCGGCACCCGGGCGATTCGACTTGTGCCACGCGAAGTGCGGATAGTGAAAGAACAGAGACCGGCGTTTCATTTCTTGCCCAGCCAGCAGCGGCTTCAGTGTCAGGCCATCCAGGACCTCTCCGTCGGCGAGTTTCACGCCAGCGGCGTCGAGCACCGTTGCCGTCAGGTCCATTGAAATCACGGGGTCGTTGACGGTTGAACCAGCCTGTGTGATTCCAGGCCAACGAATGATCAGCGGCACGCGGATCCCGCCCTCGAAAAGATCACCCTTGCCGGATCGCAGCGGACGGTTGTCGGTCGCACCATCCCACCCGCCGTTGTCACTGGTGAAGATCACCACCGTGCGATTGGCGATGCCAAGCCGGTCCACCTCATCGAGAACGCGACCGACAGCCCGGTCGGTTGCCTCGATCTGCCCGCCATAGACGGCGTTCTTCA
>CAUZRQ010000299.1:0-4619 GCA_963582065.1 Planctomycetota bacterium
CCTGGGCGCGGCTCTACGGCGCGGTGGCTTTCCTGTTCTACCACATGTTTCGGACCGGCATCATTTTGTACTCCGTGAGCCTACTGCGACCTGAGACCCGGAATGGAAGCCAACCGCAAACGTCACCGTCACCCGGGTCGCAACGGACGCGACCCTTCTGCCGGATTGAGATCGATCTGACCAGTCGCCAACCAGGCTCCATCTCAGGAGATTTCGCCATGACAGTACGCCGCTCATTGCCTCTTGCTGTTTTCCTGGTTTGCTTTCCGGCCGCCATTGCAAAGGCGCAGCCGGTCTGGTGGAAAGAGACGCAGTCGACAGGTAAACGGTTCATCACGGTCGACCTGACACCTCTGTACCATGGCAGATCGATCGGCACGGATCTCGGTGATGGATATCAGGTCACAGGGCAGTCACTGCCACCGGAACAGACGAACGTGCAGGTTGGCGGGATTCCGTTCTCAATCGGAAAGCGAGACAAAGGAGACCATCTGGACGTCGGGCTCGCCCGATGGCCTGACGAAGCGAAGACGTCCAGTGACTTTTATGCCCATTACGGGCCAAAGGACTATTCTGATCCCGAGGTGCCGGTCGTGCGTCTTCCGAATCAGAACTATTCGGCGGCTTATCTGCTCTGCTTTGCCGATACCTCGCGGGAGAGGACACCGGTCGTGTCACTGCGGCTGGGTCTGCACGACAGGAATGGTTATCTCTATGACACATCGGTCCGGGTACCGCGCTGGAACGAAGCGCCTGATGGAAACGTGGTGGCATCGGGTGAGATTCAGCTTGCCGGAGCGGACGGACAGCTCGTCTCAGGCCGCGTCTTTGTGGTCAGAGCACGGCTCCGATCGGGCGATACCCAGGAATTGCGTGACAATGATCACCTCGACCTGGAACTCACCAAAGAACTCAAGGTTGCCGTCAAACAGCCCGATCCAAGCCGATTCCGGATTCGCCCACTTGGGCTGCCCAGTGCCGTGCATGTGTTTGGGCTGACGCTCGAGCGGTCGCCGGTTCAGATGACTGTCACGTCGCCGGAAACCGGCAATGTGTTTGTCCGGCCACAGACGCCTGTCTTCCACGCAAATCTTCGAAATATCACTGCAGACGAGCGGCAGGTACAGATCGAGTCGAACGTAACGGACTACTACGGTCAAACGACAAAGACGCTTGTCAACGCTTCGCTGGCCGCCGGTTCGAAATCATCGATCGAAATCGCGCTGCATACCGAGCGCCTGGGATGGTTCGACGTGCAGTTTCGACTTCTCGAATCCGGACGACGATTGCTGGATCGCAACACGACATTTGCGATTCTGCCGCCCGACACGCGCAAAGCCACGTTGCATGATTCACCGTTTGGTACCTGGTATTTCGGTACGGCACATCGCGGCAGCCCCCTCGAGCAGGCCGGACCATTGATGCAAAAGGCGGGAATCCGCAACACGCTGGAGCGCGAGACACGTGACGAGATGAGCAAGTACGGACTGAAGCTGGTTCAGTTTGACAACATCGTGGGCTCCGACAAGGTGGACGAGGAGCGCAAAGAGAAGGCAAAGGCCCGTTTCGACGCCTGGCCCGATACAGACCAGGTTCTGGTCTTTCATGAGTCCAATATTGGTCCGATCATGACTCACCCGGCATTCCTGCTGGGTCGAAAGCCCGCACCGCTTGACGAAAAGACGAACAATGAGTTCGAGCGTCGCTGGAAGGCTGCGATCGCGGTCAGTCAGATGGTGCGTGAGGTGGCGCCCCGCATTCGGCTGGTCTTTGGCAATATGACGATGCCGGCGGTCGAACAATACCTGTCGCGCGGGTATCCCGCGGAATACATTGATCTGTTGGGCGACGAGTCGCCCGCCTTCATGCGGATGCCGGAACGTCAGCCGGAGGTCGCCGGGTTTGCCAGTCTTTGGTGGTTGAAGGAGATGGCCAGACACTATGGCTACGGGGATAAACGCATCTGCGTTTCGTATGAGTGGACCTATCACAGCACCAGCCCCGGAAACAACTCCGAACGCACGGCGTCCGATCTGAACATTCGCGACTGTCTTCTTGCACTCGCGTACGGCGTGCCGCAGGTCAACCCTGCCCTCATTCACGACGTGGGTAATGCGTACTATTTCTCGAACTGGGGTGCGTCGGGCCTTTGCAGGCGTCCCCCCGAATTGAATCCCAAGCCTGGCTACGTAAGCTTCGCGACGTTGACGCTCATGCTTGACCAGGCGAAGTTCTCGAAAAAACTGTCAACCGGTTCGACCAGTGTTTTCGCACTCGAATTCTCCCGTCCGGACAAGACGAAAGTTACAGCGCTTTGGACGATTCGTGGCGAACGAGACGTCAGGCTTTCCCTGGCCGATGATGCGGAAATCACGATCACCGACGCAATGGGGAATCAGGAGAAGAAGAAAAGCAGGGGCCGTGAAGTCAAAGTTACGCTCAACGCGTCTCCGCGCTATGTGACAGGAGCCGAAGTGAACGGCATCACATGTGGAGAAACTCGTTACGAGTCCGGTCTTTCGGCGGATGCCACCCGGCTCGTCGCAATGGACACACTTGAGTCCTGGGAAATCGACGCCACTCGCGATGAGGATTTGGAGCGGTACATCTGGGATCAAATCCGCCGCCCGGGAAAACTGACATGGCAGACCGTCAATGACGCGGTGCGCGGAAACGTGATTCGAGTTGTACTGGACGACGGCCAGCACGGACCTCGGACGGCCTCGTTTTATAACCGGCTGAAGGCTCGCAGGCCGATCGAGCTTTCCGGAGAGCCCGGACACCTGGGAATGTGGGTGCATGGCAACTCGAGCTGGGCGCGGATCACGTTCGAGCTGGTCGATGCGGAAGGCGAGACGTGGTCGAATATGGGGGCTGCAGCTGACGACGGCCTGGCCGACTGGAATACGAACGACACCGAGAGCACCACGTTCGTGAATTTTGATGGCTGGCGACAACTCTCAGTTGCGCTGCCGGGCCAGCACCCGTTCGACAATTACAACTGGCGGCGAAACTGCAACTGGCGGCATCGCGGAGGAAATGGTCTAGTCGATTACCCGCTGAAGCTGACCGGGATTGTGGTCGAGATGCGGGAGAGACTCGTCTATATCGACGAGTTGGTCGAGGCCACCAGCCGGAGCATCATGCTGAGCGAGCTGACTTATGGAGACTCTCTTGATTCGCGGTATAACGATCGTTAGCCGGCTGTTGACAAGGTGTTCTGACTCGTGACATGTCCCGGGAACTGCTCTAAACGAGCAGCAACTCTTCGAGACCGTTGACGTCGGTCCAGCTCACTGCCGAGTTCCAGACGCCCCACAGTTCGTTGACGAAGGCGCCGGTCCCGTTTGAGCGAGCGACCCACCACTGGCCGTTGTCGGCACTCCGGCCGACGATGTCGTCGTCGTTGTCGCCGTCCACGTCCGCGATCAGCACGTCCTGCCAGTCCACCGCGGCGTTCCATCCACCCCATAGTTCGTTGACGAAGCCACTGGCTCCGTTCGAGCGTGCCACCCACCACTGGCCATTCACCACACTTCGGCCGACGATGTCGTCGTCGCCGTCCACATCGGCGGCGTTCAGGTCCTGCCAGACCAGGGCCGCGGCCCAGCTGCCCCACAGTTCGTTGGCAAAGCCGCTGGTCCCGTTCGAGCGAGCGACCCACCACTGGCCGTTCACCGGATTGCGGCCGACGATGTCGGAGTCACCGTCGTTGTCGACGTCGGCCGTCATGACGTTCTGCCAGACGAACTGACGTTCAGGCCAAGGTCAGCGGCTATATTGCCACGGTCGACGTCAAGCAGGAGTTTCACAACCCCTACGCTGAGAAGATCGAGGCTGTCTACGTCTTCCCACTGCCGCAGAACGCGGCGATCAACGAGTTCCTGATGACGATCGGCACGCGCAAGATCCGCGGCATCATTCGCGATCGCCAGGAGGCGACGCGGATCTACAACGCGGCGAAATCGACGGGGCTTGTCGCGTCGCTGTTGACTCAGGAGCGACCCAACATCTTTACGCAGCGAGTCGCCAACATCGAGCCCGGCAAGAAGATCGACATCAATATCAAGTACTTCAACACGCTCGCCTACAACGACGGCAGCTATGAACTGGTCTTCCCCATGGTCGTCGGTCCGCGCTACAACCCGCCCGGCTCGACCCAGGGCGTCGGGGCCGTGGCGCGGGGCGCGCACGGGAGCTCCGGTCAGAGCACCGAATTGCAGTACCTGCGCCCCAACGAGCGCAGTGGGCACGACATCTCGCTGACCGCTCTTATCGACGCCGGAGTCAGCATCGAGAAAATCGAGAGCGTCAACCACGCCACCGAGGTCAAGAAGCTCGGGCCCGGCAACGTGGAAGTCAAGCTCAGTAGGCACGACAGTATCCCCAACAAGGACTTCGTGTTGCGCTTCAAGGTCGCCAGAGAACGCGTCAAGGCGCATCGCGACAAGCGGGGCGGCTTCTTTACCTTGATGCTCTTTCCACCGGAGGATATTCGCAGCGTCAAGCCCAACTTCCCCACTAAATCTCGGAAGTACTGTGTTTTCAAGGGTGGCGAGCGCGAAGTCGTCACTACATTTCCGTTTGGTTTATTTTCGGCAGCCTGAGTTTTAGGCGAT
>CAUZRQ010000300.1:0-4614 GCA_963582065.1 Planctomycetota bacterium
CGTGGGCGAACAGGGGGAAGTCGGGATACGGCTTCTTCGGCTTGTTCAAGCGGCTTGACACGGTAGACTCGGTGGCCATGGCACGTCTCAGCTGCTCAACGATCACGCTGTGTCTGACACCCGCTGGCCACATCCCGGCGGGTGTCGTTTTACTGGCGGCCAGCTTAGCGGGTGTCAAAGTAGGTGTCAAACCCATTTCATGGTGTCTTTCACAAGTCAACAATACGCTTGGTTTTAGCATGTTTGGGGCCGTAGCTCAATCGGTTAGAGCAGCGGACTCATAATCCGTTGGTTCCAGGTTCGAGTCCTGGCGGCCCCACTCTCGGAACCCTGTCGCATCCCGCCCTGGCGTCGATTCCGGATCCGCCCCCGCGGCGGCCGGCGGGCAGGTGTTACCTGAAGTGTAACCTCAGGATTCGGATCCAGCGGGTTGAACGCCGGGGTTGGGGCGGCAAAACGCAGGTCGAAGCCGTACGCTGGTTTCTGCCCGCCCGTCGATAACGGCAATACAAGCCTTGTTGTGCGCATCTGATCAACAGCGTGCTGGTTCGCCCGGCTCATCCTGTCCGTCTCGCTGCAACTCAACCGAACAAGGTCTCATGAAACACCTGCTCCATCTGCCTCTGCCCGCAATGCTGCTGCTGACCATCCTCTCAGCGCCGTCGTCTGTATCGGCTCAGACTCGAGCGAAGAAGGAATCGACAGCCGGACAGACCACCGTCTCGGGCTTGATCATTCCTCGCGATGACAACGGCCTCTACGTCCGCACCCGCGACGGACAGTACGAAATCGAATGGAACGATCACACCCAGGTCGCACTGATGGTCAATACCCGACAACTCAAGCGTCTCAAGGGCCGCACGCTGTCCTTCGCGGTGCACTCCTCCACCCAGGTGCTCACCTATCAACTCCCCAAGGGTCCGATCACAGGCATCGTCACCACTCGAGGCGGACGACGAACCGACCAGGCCCTCGAGGTTGCCCGAGCCGAGAACTGGATCCCCGAACGTGGACTGCGACTGCGTTTTGGCGAGCCACCGATCCCAGGCCAGTTACCGACTGCTGAGAACCCGAGTTTCATTGGAACCTGGAATCCCGACACCACACCCCGCACATTGACGATCGGGACCACCGCCTACGAAATCTCGTTGAAAAAGGGAGGACAGAGCAAGGCCTTGCTGTTCGGAGTAATCACGACAAGGGACTGCCGTCCATTTGTGAACCGGGCCACCATCCTGGGCATCCGAAAAGGCGATGTGATCGTCGCCAACGAGATCCATGTCCTGCCGATCGGCGACCAGGCCGCCCTCGACGTCCCTGGCCTGCCGCGCTACCTCTTCATTGGCGACTCGATTTCCGGCAACTACACGCGAGGACTGAGAGACGCTCTGAAAGGAACGTTCAATCTCCATCACCCGCCGACCAATTGTGGCCCCTCGAAATCTGGCAAAACCAATATCGTCGAATGGCTCGGGGCTTACAGGCAACCGCGTCGTGGCTGGGATGTGATCAGCTTCAATTTCGGCCACTGGGATGCGGGCAATGACAAGACGAGCTACCAGTCGAACCTGGAAGCGGTAATCGCAGAACTGGAGAAGACCGCTGCCAAGCTGATCTGGGTCACCACCTGCCCGGTTCCGGATGGGTTTCCACCGGCCGGAGAGTTGACCAGCCAGGGCAAGGCCCCGCGCCGCACGTCCGGCGTAATGCGGAAATATCTGAACCCGTGGGCTATGGAGGTCATCAGGCGGCATCCCAAGATCACAGTCTGTGACCAATGGACTTTCGTCAGGGATCAAAAGGACGACCTCTACAGTAAGTGGTGGGCCGGCAAGAACGTCCATTTTCGAGGTGAAGAGGCCGCCGCTTTCGGACGCCTGTTGGCCGACCACGTGCGACGTGTTGCCCGCTAATGACTGCCCCAGGCCGGGGCGGTCAGTTCCGAATCACCACGCTTTCACTCAACCCAGGCCCCGCTGAGCGACGCCGGGAGGCGTGACAAGGTCCGAACCGGACTCCATAATCCGTTGGTTCCAGGTTCGAGTCCTGGCGGCCCCACTCTCGTCATCCGTCGCATCCTGTCGCAACCCGTCGTCTAAGTCGGCAACGCGACCGGGCTTGCGGCGTCGCTCTCTCCCCGAACGCCCGGTATCCGGGCTGCTGGGCCCAGAAAACCGGTGCTCCGCGTTCACTCTCCTCAGTTTTTACGCAACCATTGCTCCGTAACTGAGAAAACACAGATATAGCCTGCCGGTTGTCGCCAGAACGCGGGCCGGCTCACCAGATCTCGCAGGCATCCTGCCCAGAACGACACTCTGACCACAGCACTCCCAGGAAAACTCGACCATGGCCATTCTGCGACTCGGAAGCGGCGGCGACGAAGTCACGCGTCTGCACGCGGCACTGCACGCCAACCTTCCCGGGTGGACCAGGTACTTCATGATCGATGTGTTCAACTCGACGACGCTCGCCGCTGTCAAGTTGTTCCAGAAACAGGCATGTATCCAGATCGATGGACTTGTAGGGCCACAGACAAAATCCGCCCTGGGCATGTCCATCACCGGTAGGCCTTATACACATCGTGTCCGATTGCACTTTCGCAGCCTCACCCTGACCAATGTCCCCTTCAACCGAATCCTGGCAAGTACACAACTCGTGTTTGCACAGTACGGAATCAAGGTTGACTACGCGTCCGGAGAATCGCTGGGCCTATCCCCTGCCGATGCGGCGAAGTTTCAGACCATCAATGGTTCATGCGAATGGACCATCACGTCGGGAGAGTATGCGGAGTTGCAGCGGTCCGGAACTTCAGCGCCCATCAACGATATCATTGTCTACTACGTCGACCAGTTTTCGGAGAATATCAACGGCTGCGGAGGACACCTGCGAGCTCGACCCGCATGCGTTGTTGCGAAAGCCGGTACACGGTGGTGCACCGCGCACGAGGTGTGCCATGTGCTCCTGGGCTCCACGTTCAATCCGGTCCACATGGCGCCAACAAGCAACCTGATGCACTCCGTCGACATTCAACGATCGACACCGACCTTGACCGCTGCCCAGCTAACGGGGATCAAGGCATCACACCTGTGCCGAACAATCTGACAGCCTGCTCAAACACCCGCTTCTCCTCTTGAGTTACCTGACGCACCGATTCCCGCTGCCGACGGCGTGGTGGGCATCACCTCGACCACAACCCGGAGATCCTCACCACCATGAAACAAAAACCGCCACCAAAGACCGTGCCAAGGAAGATCGCGATCAAGAAGAGCAAGACGGCTCAGATGGACATCTTGATCGAGGCCCAGGTTGTGGCTGACAAACCCGATCCGGGAATCAAGGGTGGCCTGACAACAACAACACCCGTCGGCAGGATCCCCAACAAGAAAGGCAGTCCCAATTCCTGGGCTGGACCGTCGTATTCCTGGACGAGCAAAACAAAAGGTGGACCGAAGACTGTCACGACGATCGACATCCCTCCGACACTGCATTTCACTCTGGAAATCCAGACCTTCTACGGCCCCGCCACAAGTCCGACACAGACGTCCGTCTACGGAAGGGGGACAACGACGCAGGATAAAGCCGCTGGCAACACAAGCCTCGGGTTTCACGAATCCTGTCACCAGAACGACATGATTGAATACCTGAAGCTGACCCGTGTGCCCACCTTCACTGGAAGGACGAATACGTCGACGCTGCAGTTCGACCGGGCCAGCACAGCCTGGGGCGCAGCCATCGCCAAGTACTTCGACGAGATCGAAAAGTACACAACTCGCAAAACCGACGAGGTCGGATACAAGAAGTCGGTGTACGACAAGCAGAAAGGGAAACGTCCCGCAGCGCCATAGCCGAGCCCACACCAGGAGGGCAACCGCCGATCTCAGTGATTGAACAGGAACTCGCGGCTGTTCAATAACGCCCACAGAAGATCTTCCAGGCCTTCGCGGGGGGTCGGGGCACGGGTGATTACCGCCCGGCACTTGATGAGTTCATCAGCAGTGGCCGATCGGCTGAAGGTGGACAGGTAGAGCTGTTCGATAGCCTGCCCGGCACCGTCGCTCTTTTCCAGGTTCTGGTCCTTGACCAGCTGTGAGATCTGGCTTCTTCGAGGAGGCTTTAACCGAGTCTTCCAAGTCGAGATTTGTGAATTGAATTCACAATGTCATCTTGGGAGCCGGCGCTGGAGTCAGCTACTAGCGCGATTCGGACAAAGAGCGGCCAGATTGGTGTTCTGCGCCTCGTCCTGTAGCG
Organism: Planctomycetota bacterium; assembly: GCA_963582065.1. GTDB lineage: Bacteria > Planctomycetota > Planctomycetia > Planctomycetales > Planctomycetaceae > UBA8437. The sequence goes on from CAUZRQ010000300.1 coordinate 4,249, forward strand.
GTTGAACAGCACCCTTTTCCGTGTCGCCGCGAACACGCCTTATCTCCCGGTACCCGCCGAGCGAAGGCGCGGGGTCGCGGATTGGATTTCGTGGAAGCCAAGGGGTGTGGTTCGGATCGAGCGGGTTGAACGCCGGGGCTGGGGTGGGGAGACTGGGGCCGTGTCCGAGCCTGGCCGCCCATTTTCATCTCACCGTGGGGAATGATCTCACCACGGACTTGTACTTCTCCCTGATGATGTCGCGGCGTCCACGGTTCAGGTACAGAATCTCAAATCTCGCCAGGCCGGGAATTCTGACGACAACATAGCCCCCCGGCTTCCTGGTGAAATCCAACTGAACTGCGTCGTCGAAGTCGGGCGAGACAA
>CAUZRQ010000301.1:0-4612 GCA_963582065.1 Planctomycetota bacterium
GCGAGTGTTTTTCGGGCCGGTGATCACGGGGAAATGGTCACGGAGCGTGGTCAAGGAATCGGCATTCCAGTTCGGCTGGGGCAAGAAACCTCCCGGCAACAGGGCCTCGAAGATCGTTCGGCTGTATCTCTTCGTGGAAACCCCGAAGGTCAACACGGGCACCCGGTTCTCACTGTTTGTCGACAATGTCACGCTGGGTCGAAAAGCGCCACCCCCGGCACCAATCGAGCCGATCGCTGCCGGGCCCATCACCCCGCGGAAACGGTACCTGCTGCTGGACAGTCGACTCATTGACCGTTCCGAGAATGTCCGCCTGGCGGTCGGTACCGTGAGCAAGCATCCGGCCAATCCCCTGTTCGGCCAGCAACTCCCCTGGGAACAGACCATGCACCACATGTACGCCAACGTGGTGTTTGACTCCCGGGACCGGCTCTACAAGATCTGGTATTTCACAACAATCTCGGGCCCGCCCGGGCAGGCGGACTGGGGACAGCATGTGACGCCCGGTCGGCTCGCTCCCGCGGAAAAGAGCCAGGGAAATTTCGCGACACTCTACGCCGTGTCGCGGGACGGTATCCGATGGAAGAAGCCCGCGCTCGACGTGTACCGTTACAAGGACCGGCCCACGAATATCGTTGTCTGGGGAACACACGGCACGGGCGTCTTCCGGGATCCCAATGCCACCAACCCCAAACGCCGCTACAAGCGAATTGCCGGCAGGCATCCCCCCGGGAATCTCGATGCGGCATTCTCCGCCGATGGCATTCGCTGGGGAAAACGGTTTTCCATCGCACAGGCCAGGGGTGATACACACAACAACGCCCTCTGGGCACCGGAACTGAAAAAATACGTCGCTTTCACGCGGGCGTACCCGCCCCCGGGAATTCGAACCGTTCTCCGTATGGAGAGCAGCGATTTCGTCGAATGGTCGACACCCGTCGAGGTGCTCCGTGGACCAATCGAGGCGCAGACCTATTCCATGCCCGTGTTTCGCTACGCCGATGTCTATCTTGGCCTGGTTGCGATCTACCACACCGCCGGCGATCTTCATGGCCGCGTGACGACTGAACTGGCCTGGAGCCCGGACACAAGGAACTGGCGACGGATCGATGAAGGCAAACCGCTGATCCCGTTGTCCAGCACCGTCGGCGACATCAACTGGGGCTGTATCTACGCTGCGTCCGGGCCGGTCGTACTGAAAGACGAGATCCGGATTTACTACTCCGGACAAAAAAAGACGCACGACTGGAATGACGGCTGGCTGTGCCTGGCCACACTGCGACCCGACGGTTGGGCAGGATACGTGCCTGGGAACGACACCGCTCCGGGCATACTCGTCACAAAACCGATCCTCTGCGACGGCAAGACGCTGCGGCTGACGGCCGATATCCCTGACGGTGGCTCGGTGCAAGTCTCGGTCCTGGACAAGACCGGCCGTCCTTTGGGAAAGGGCTCCACCCTGACATCCACCGTCACACAGGGTGTGGCCGCTAAAGTGGCCGCGTTCCGAGGCAGGCGGATTTGCGTGCGGATGGAGATCCGGAATTCGCAGGTGTATTCACTGGGATTCAGGAAGTGAGCAACGATCGCGTCGCATCAAGACGATGCCAGCCAGTGACCGCACCGGTTGACGTCGGCCAAGCACGCCCGGCAGGATTCGAACCTGCGACCTGCGGATTAGAAGTCCGCTGCTCTATCCAACTGAGCTACGGGCGCGTGAGAAACGGCGATTGTACACGATGACCAACAGACTGTGACCTCGTTTGCCTCGCGTCACTTCCCGAACTGCCAGTACCATGCCGGTACCATCCAAACACCATCCAAACACCATCCAAACACCATCCAAACACCATCCAAACACCATCCAAACACCATCCAAACACCATCCAAACACCATCCAAACACCATGCCGGTACCATGCCGGTACCATGCCGGTACCATGCCGGTACCATGCCGGTACCATGCCGGTACCATGCACGCGGTCCCCGACACCGTCCGCCCGTTCGAGTCCGAGGTCACATCACGATGAATCGACTGGCTGTTTCCCTGGCTTGTGTGCTTTCGCTGATCATCACCAGTACCTCCTCCGCCGGCAACTGGCCGGCCTGGCGAGGAGCCGACGGGCGAGGCATCAGCAGCGACACCAATCTCCCGGTCACCTTCAGCCCCTCCACCAACGTCACCTGGAAGGCGCCGCTGGCCGGCCAAGGCAACTCGACTCCGATCATCTGGAACGACCGCGTCTTTCTGACCGGACCCCGCGACGGCGGCAAGATCCGCAGCCTGATCTGCTTCGATCGCAACACCGGAGCGGAACTCTGGCACCATGACGTCCCCTTCCCCGACAAGGAAACCACTCACAACGACAACCCGTTCTGCTCGGGCTCACCCACCACCGACGGCAAACTGGTCTACGCCAGCTTCAGCTCGGCCGGCATCCTGGCCTGCGACTTTTCCGGCAAGGTCGTCTGGCACCGCAAGCTCGGACCTCTCGCTCACATCTTCGGACCCGCCACCACACCCGTCCTCTACAAGGACCTGCTGATCACTCACCGCGGACCCGGTGAACCGACCCACATCATCGCACTCGACAAACGCACCGGCCGCACCCGCTGGGACACCATCGAGGCGGGCAAGAACCACCAGTTGTACGGATCGTGGTCGACACCGATCTTCTACAAGGTCGGCGACCATGACGAGTTCGCGCTCTCGATGCCCGGCGAGGTGAAGGGGTACGACGCGTTGACCGGCAAGCCGCTGTGGAGCTGCCAGGGCCTGGGGCCCAGCAACTACCCCGACACCGCCGTCGGTGATGGAATCCTGATGGGTATCAGCGGGTTCAAGAAGTCGATGATGGCGATCAGGATGGGCGGCCGAGGCGACATCACGGCCACTCACCGCATGTGGCACGTCGAACAGACTCCCCAACGCGTCGGCTCGGGCGTCATCCACGACGGACACCTCTACATCGCCAATGACCCCGGCCTGGCCGAGTGCATCAACGTCACCACGGGCAAGACGGTCTGGAAGAAACGGCTCGGCGGACGCCTGTGGGGCTCGATGCTCAAGGCCGACAATCGACTCTACGTCGCCAACACCGAGGGCAAGGTCTTCGTACTGGCCGCTTCGACCACATTCAAGCAGATCGCCCGCAACGATATGGGCGAACACATCAAGGCCGCTCCGGCCGCGTCCGACGGACAGCTGTTCCTGAGAACCTACAAGACGCTGTACTGTCTGGGTAAACGGAACCGGGAGACCCGAAAATAACCCACTCACCCAACAGCCTCTCTCGCCGCGACTTCCACCGGTCGCTGGCCGCCCTGGCGGCCGGCACGGCGATCGGCGGCCAGGCCTCCGCCGCCCCCGCCAAGCCTCTCGAACGGGTCCGCTTCGGCGAGACCGACCTGATGGTCACCCGCTACAGCCAGGGCACCGCCTTCCGCCAGATCCCTCGAAACGACAACCCCCAGACCCGTCGCGTGCTGCATCGCTGCCTGGACGTCGGCATCAACTTCTTCGACTCGGCCGAAGCCTACAGTTGGGGCGAATCGGAAAAGCTGCTCGGGCGCGTCATCCGCGGTCGCCGCGACAAGGTGGTCCTGTGCACCAAGGCCGCCCCCAGCCTCGCCCCCCTCAAGGACCCCAAGACCAACAAGTTCAAGCTCGGTCAACCCGTCACATTTTCGCGTGACGTGCTGACCCGCAAGTGCGAGGGCAGCCTCAGGCGGCTCGGCACCGACTACCTCGACCTGTTCCTGCTCCACGACGACGACGGCCGGACGCCTGCGGCGGAAATCGCCGAATCGATGGACCGATTGGTCCGAGCAGGCAAGATCCGCTACTGGGGCCTGTCGAACTTCAAGGCGGGCAAGGTCGAGCAGTATGCCGGCCTGGCCGGGAAGGAGATCCGCAGCCGGATCGCCGGTACCGAGGACTACTTTCACATCGCCGCTGGGCTGAGGATGCCGACGAAGCTCCTGGAAGTGATCGGCAGCCGGGGGCTGGGGATCCTGGCCTTCAGTCCCCAGGACTGTGGTCGGTTGTCTCCGGGCCGCAAGGAAAACTTAGCCTACGGATCGCTGATTGGGACACTCGACGAGGTCGCTGCCGAGCTCGAGACGACTCGTCCGCGGGTGTTGATCGCCTGGAGCCTGGCCCATCCGGCGGTGACGTCGGTGTTGGGTGGTGCCGAGAGCGAAGCGCATGTCGACGACAACATCGGCGGCGTCGCGTTGAAGATCCCCCGCGAGTTGATGGCTCGTCTGAACCAGGCCAGCCAGGCTCACACCGTTCGGCGACGGGCTCGTGAGGCCGGGCGAGGTCGACCGTGATCGATCGTCGCGGCTTCCTGCAGGCCGTCGGAGCCTCGGCAGCGGCGGCCGGTGACGAGGCCCCAGCCGACCGCCCGGCGGGAAACTCCAAACGGCCCGACCGTGAACCCCGCGTACTGGTCTACGACGACGGTCGCCACGCCAGCCCGCTGTACCAGTACGCCGGGCCACTGACCCCCGACGACTTCGTCGTCACCGTCGACCAGTTCGCCGACAGTGGAGCCGACACGCTGGTCTATGTCGCCGGGCTCGAGGGCGGCACCCAGATGTACGACAGC
>CAUZRQ010000302.1:0-4574 GCA_963582065.1 Planctomycetota bacterium
CGCCTCGTGCGGCATGAGCGGCTTTGCGGCACTGCACCGTGCCCTCGACCGACTGGCACCTGGCCTCCCGAGCGTTCAATTCGGGTTCCCGTATGTCGATTCGCTGAAGGTCCAGCAATTGTGCGGTTCGGCCGGCTGCTGGTTCCTGCCCCGGGGAGATCGCGACGAGTTGGGCCAGCTGCAACAGGCACTGGAAGCGGGCCGCCGTTTCAAAGGGGTCTACACCGAATTCCCCAGCAACCCGTTGCTGGCCGTCCCCGATCTGAGCCGACTCTCGGAACTCTGCCGCACGCACCAGCTGCCGTTGGTTGTCGACGAGACGATTGCCGGGTTCGGCAATGTCGACGTGCTGCCGGCTGCCGACGCGATCTGCAGCAGCCTCACCAAGTCGTTCTCCGGGGTCGGCGATGTCACCGGTGGGTCGATCGTGGTCAATCCTCTCAGCCGCTTCGCCGGGCAACTGGCCGACGCGCTGGATGCCTCACCCCCGACCGGACTCTACTCAAGAGACGCTGTGGTCCTCGAGCGGAATTCCCGGGACTATGCCCTCAGGCTGCCGGTGGCGTGTGAGAATGCCGTTCGGCTGGTCGAGTTTCTTCGTGGGCGTCCCGAGGTCCAGGCGGTCTATTATCCCGACGACCTCAACCCCGCCGGCGACGGGGATCACGCCTCGAGGTACGACGCGTTCGCCCGCCCCGGTTCCGGCCGCGGCCCGCTGTTCTCGGTGTTGCTCCACGATGCCGGGCAGACCACCGCACAGTTTCACGACGCGCTGGCCGTCGACAAGGGACCCAACCTGGGCACCAACTACACGCTGGCCTGCCCGTTCACGATCCTGGCACACTATCACGAATTGGACTGGGCCGAATCGTGCGGCGTGTCGCGCTACCTGATCCGCGTCTCAGCCGGCCTCGAACCCTACGAGGACCTCGAAGCAGCCTTCGCACTCGCCCTCTCCCCAAACGCCTGACACGAGTGCCGGCTGGGCTCAGTCGTCCTGCTTGGCGTAATCGAAGAGTGCTGTCGAGAGGTATCGTTCGCCGGAATCGGGCAGCACGACCACCACGATTTTGCCGGCGGCTTCGGGGCGGCCGGCGACCTGCAGCGCCGCACACATCGCCGCACCCGAGCTGATCCCGCAAATGATCCCCTCCTCCTTGGTGATCCGCGGCGCCATCTCGAACGACTCCTCGCTGGACACCTGCACGACCTCATCGACGAGGTCCATGTCGAGGATGTCGGGCTTGAAGCCGGCTCCGATGCCCTGGATCTTGTGCGGACCGGGAGCACCTCCGGAAAGCACCGGGCTCTCGACCGGCTCGACCGCCACCGACGTCACCGCGTGTCCCTGTTCGTTCTTGAGGTACCTCGAGACACCGGTGATGGTGCCACCGGTGCCGATCCCCGAGACGAAGTAGTCGATGTTCCCGCCGGTATCTTCCCAGATCTCTGGACCGGTGGTGTCGAAGTGCACCTGGGGGTTGGCGGGGTTGTTGAACTGTTGAGGCATGAAGTGATCCTCAGCCTCGGACATCTCGGTCGCCTTGCGAATCGCCCCGCCCATGCCGTCGGATCCCGGGGTCAGGATCAGTTCGGCTCCGAACGCCCTGAGCATCATGCGTCGTTCGAGCGACATCGTGTCGGGCATCGTCAGGGTCAGCTTGTAGCCTCGTGCGGCACAAACGTAGGCCAGCGCGATCCCGGTGTTGCCGCTGGTCGGTTCGACCACCGTCATGCCACTTTGCAGGGCACCGGATTGCTCGGCGTCCCAGATCATCGCCGCACCGATGCGGCACTTCACGCTGTAGGCCGGGTTGCGACCCTCGATCTTGGCGAGCACGGTCGCCTCGAGCCCCTCGGTCAAGCGGTTGATCTGCACCAGCGGCGTGCCGCCGATCGACTGGGAGTTGTCACTGAAGATGGCCATGAGTGGTTCCTGGTGAGTTGTTCTCGTTGTGGAGTGGCCATTATGCGGCAAGCGCCGTTTACGGGCAATCGTCGTCCCCGAGAGACTGCAGTCGGCTTGCGGTCGGCTTGCGGTCGGCTTGCGGTCGGATAGCAGGCCGATTCAGCGTGATTGGCCAGGACCGACCGAGAAGCCACCACCGCGGATCAGCGGCAACCGCATCCGGTCCGGGTGGGCTGGGCCAGGTTGAGTGGCAGGTGGGGCCGCCGGCGAGTTCCCGGCCTCGAAGACCGACGTCGTCCGCGCCCCGGCATCCAGCTCGCCCAACAGGTCGGCCACGAACTTGCGGCTGGCCCGGTTGATGATCACCACCCGGCTGGCGGCACGAGGGTTGTCCGTCGAGCGGATGATGCAGACCACCTCGGCCCCCGCCGCGGACGACAACGCCGCCTGGATCTCGGCCGCCTGCTCAGCCGAGCGAGACGCTCCGCGTCGATGTCCGCTGGTCGAGCGAGGTGGCACGGTGGGAGTCGTCGGCTGCGGGGATGTCGTCGCGGCCACGGCCGCATTTTTCACGGCCGGAGCCGGGAAGTCGTCGAGTGAAGGGCGGGGGGCAGCGGGTCGGGTCACCGGGTTCCTGGCCGCCGTGGGGAGTACATCACGGCGTGGGCCGGGCTGGTCCCGATGGGCGACCAGCGAGGTCAGTCGACAGCGGTCCAGCAGGTCATGGATCGGCCGCAGGCCCGCATACAGACCTCGCTGATACGTCGGATCGGCTGCGAAGCAGACTCCCACCACCCGACCGGCATTGTTGAAGAGTCCTCCACCGCTGCGGCCCTGCAGCGGCACACCGGTGCACTCGACGTTGTCCGGACCCAGGTAACGGTTCAGCCGCGTGACGGCAACCCCTTCCCGAGTCGGCAGGTCGCCCCCGTTGCACCCGAAACTCAGCAGCCTCTCGCCCGGTGAGAGCTTCGCCACCGGATCAGCCACGCGGGCCGCCGGCAGCACACCGCGTGAAGTGATCTCGACCAGGCCCACGTCCGATTCGAGGTCATGGCCCAGCAACCGGCCGGCATACGAGGTCGGGCGGCGGCCGTCGAACACGTCGACAATCAACCGCCCGCCCGACCCCGTCGTGCCAACCGCACTTCCCGCCTTCCCCCGCGGATGGTAGTCCCGGAACAGGTGGCCGCAGGTCAAGATGATGCTGCGACCCGGCCGACTGTCGATGATCGTCCCCGAGGCAAACTCGTGGCCGTCGGATCGCTCGAGACGCAAACGCACGCAACTCGATTGCAGGCCAACACCCGACTCGGCAGCCGCAACGTTTCGCCCCTTGGCACGGACCACCGGCGGACTTTGGCCCGCGGGAATCCGGGGCGTGTTCGCGGACCTCGCCGAGTTCTTGAATTTCTCTGAGCCGACGTACTCGGTCAAGCGGGCCGATGCCGACGGACCGGGATCGGCATCGGGCGGCTTCGGAATGTCGGCACGAGCCGACTCGGCCAGCAGCCTCAGCTGCGACTCGGATGTGACTCCGACAATCTTCTTCACCGCCCGGCCCGACTTGATCAACACGAAGGTCGGCAGCAACTTGATGTCCAACTGGCGTGCCAGACGAGGGGCACGGCGGATGTCCAGGACCCGGATCGGGTAGCCCTGCCGCTTCAGCTTCTCGACCACCGGACTCATCCGCTGGCAGGCCAGGCAGCCCGGACCGGAGAACTCGATGACCTCGCCACCCAACGCGACGGTGGAACCCATCGAACCCATCGAACCCAGGCCGCCACCAGCGACTACCAGCAGGCTCAGTAGGCAGCCCGCCCAGCGGATCGCCGAGCGGGCGGTCCGAGCCGGCAGGGGCCGGTTGAGGCGAGAAGACCAGCCGAGAGAATCTGCAAAAACGCACCGCAACGTCGCAAGACGCATCAGACCATCCCTGGTTTTCAGCGAGCGAATTGTAAAGCTGACAACGATCACCGACTCGAGATTGGCGACTTTACAAGCAGACCGTCCCTGGTCTGCACCTCATTCGCCGGTAAGTGCAGTGTTCGCAGTGGTGGACAGGGAGAATTGCAGATCCCGTGCCAAACCTGCTGGGACCGGGTTCAGATCCGGTAGAACTTCTCGGCGTTTTCGGCGAAGAGTTTTTTCTGAGCGGCGAGCGGGCGATCCTTGACGATCGTCTTGAGTGCGGCGACCCACTGGGCAAACGTGGCCCTGAGCCTGCAGACGGGCCAGTCGCCGGCGAAGTAGGCTCGGTCCTCGCCGAAGGTGTCGATGCAGTAAAGCATGTTGGGGGCCAGGTCGGCCGCCTTCCAGCCCTCGGGCGCGGTGACCACGATCCCCGAGATCTTGCAGACGACGTTTTCGTGTGCCGCCAGCGCCTTGATCCCGGCCATCCACTTCTTCCTGAGTGCCGCGTCATCGGACCCGACCGGCATGTTGCCGCAATGGTCGACGACGAACCGCGTCCCGGGGCACTTCTCGACCAATCGCGCCCCGTCGGTCAGCTCGTCGGGACGCATGCACAGGTCGTAACTCATACCCAACTTCCCCAGCAGCCTGACGTTCTTGACGAACCGGCTCTCCAGGCACAGCCCCTGTTTCCGATCCGGATCGTGCAACACGGTCCGCACGCCCCGCACGAAGTCACTCTTTTCAT
>CAUZRQ010000303.1:0-4559 GCA_963582065.1 Planctomycetota bacterium
CGCTCAAGCGGCGTCAAACCACAGATTGAAGGAGACTCTTGACTCCCGCCGAAAGGCGGGATATTCCTGAACCCGGGTGCCGCACTTTTGGGCCGCCCCCCGGCGCACTTTTGGACCGCCGTTTACAATTACCGAGAGCTGCGGTTGGAATGAGTTCCGAACTCCGAACCGCATTCGACGCGGCCAGTGATCGCTGCTCCGCGCTCAACACGTAAACGGTGGCCAGTTCCCTGATCACGGTGTTGGCAGCTGATGAAGGCATATGACAGCGGGCGGCCGGGGATGGTTGGACAGATGCCTCAGCGAGCTGCGATTGTGGCCTTGCTGGGCCTTGAGACGATTGGCAAGACTGGACGAAGGCGTCTACCCATGTCCTCGGATGGAGAATCTTCGTGACGCGGCAGAATCGGCGTGGGATTCCATTTGTCATCGTAGCCGGTGTGACGTGGCTCGGTGTTCTGTGTGGCAACCAGAGGCTCGCTGCATTCGAGGGCTTGACCTCACCACGGGGCGCCGAGGTCTGGTCGGTCGGCAGTTACCACATGGTGCGATGGAATCCGAAAACGGTCGGAAACGCCCCGGAGCTTGCAGCCAGCTATTCGACCGATGCCGGCGAGACCTGGACCACGATCTCGAGCGTGAGCCTGCGCCCGGCCGAGGGAGTTCTACGATGGAAGATCCCCGGCCCTCCGCGAAAGAGCGTCCGATTGCGGATCAGCAACCCGTTGTCGGGGGTCACTGTTTCGAATACGACTCCGTTTGAAATCAGCCCCTCCCAGGCGGTCAACAACTACCAGTGGCAAAACGTCACCCAAAAGGCCGCGTATGCGCCCCGCGACGGAGCCGGCTCGTTGACCTTCAAGAACAGGATGTTCCTGCTCGGTGGCTGGCATCCGGGAAACAAGCAGCAGTTTCCGATGATCTGCAACAACGAGGTCTGGAGCTCGGTCAACGGGGCGGACTGGGTGCTGGTGAAGAAGAACACGCACCTGGATAAGAACTTCGACCGCGATGCCGATTGGGAGGGGCGGCATACCGGGGGTTACGTGGTCTACCGGGACAGGATGTGGCTGGTGGGCGGAGATACCAACCAGGGTCATTATCAGCCGGATATCTGGAACAGTGCCGACGGCCGGACATGGACACAGGTCAATCGCGGACAGCTTGCTCCCTGGAGCCCGCGGGCGCTTCATCACACGGTCGTCTTCCAGGACAAGATCTGGGTGATGGGGGGACAGACGATGCCCGCCTTTGCTCCGTCTTGCGAGGCGTTTTACCGAGACATCTGGACCACGACGGACGGAAAGACCTGGACTGAGGTCAAGCCACGAGGCCCGTACTGGTCAAGCCGCGGCATGATCGGCGGGGGTGTCGTCTTCGGCGGGCGACTCTGGATTCTCGGTGGCGGAACCTACGACACTCCGACCACCAAGGCTCGCAAGTACTTCAACGACGTGTGGAGCACTGACGATGGAGTGCACTGGAAGAACCACACGACACGGGCGCCCTGGCCTTCTCGGCAATACCATCACGTGACGGTCTACGATGGCCGCATGTGGGTGCTGGGGGGTTACCGGGCGGGCGACCGGGACGATGTCTGGTATTCCCGTAACGGCACAAACTGGTACCGACAATTCGGTACCCCATGGCAGGCCAGACACGCGGCCAGCGTGTTTGTACACGACAAGTCGTTGTGGATGGCGGCCGGGTCGTGCATGAGTCGCGATGTCTGGCGTTTGCAGCGCAGCCGCGACCCGCTGTATCGGTCACCACGGGAACCCGATCTGCTGTCACGGGTCGTGGTGATCCTCGATGGATTGGACGACCGGCGGGGGTTCACCTTCGACAAGAAGAACCCGAACGGGTCGCCGGAGTCGTTTGCCATGCGGAAGGGGACACCGGCCGACGTTGCCATTTACTCGAGACTGTTCGGCATCAACTACCTGGATGATCAGGCCCGGAACTGTTACGCGGAGCTGAGAGTACTGAAGTCGGGAGACGTGGAATTCGTGAAGTGGCGAGATGGTGGACATTCCCATTCCATGGCTGTCGACAACAGGTCTCGACCTCGCCGGATCACGATCCGAAAAAAGTAGCCTGCCCGAAGCGGTCCGTCTGACTTCAGGCGATCCCAGGCGACGGTGAGCTTCGCGGTCCTGGCGTGCCTGGTCGTGTTGTAGAGAATCGCTGCTCTCTGCCATGCGGGCAACCACCACGGGATGCCACCGAAATGCTGCGCCTGGAACTCTGCTCGCAGTTCGTCCAGCTTGACCTTGTCGTTGGGCATGCGATTCATCGAGGTCCTTCTACGGCTTGGTGACACCGAGGTGCGACGAGGACAAAGGGACGTGTGCGACGCCGGTGTGTGAGTGCGGAATCTCGTGTCGGCTCCTGGTCACGGCGAGACCGAGTGGCCTGCGGTTCTCAACGAAGTCACTGCTGTGTTGAGGTCGTCTTGTTTCACCAGCAGATAATTTGTATTAAACGTCGAAATGACAAAGACCCCGAGGTCGGCAGCGGCGAGCAGTCCGGTCAGTGAGGCAATCACGCCGACGAGCGAAAACTCCAACGGTCCCCGAATCCGCAGGCACCTCCACCCGGTCTCGCAACGCACATGGTCGGGGACGAATTCCTGCAGGCAGACGATCGAGAGTTCCGAGGGCGTGCGAGTGACCGATGTCACAGTTCCACTCACCCAACCCGGAACCTCCGCATCAGCATCGAGTTGGCAGACGGAGTATTCGCCCGACGACACTTCGAGCATGAATCTCTCGCCTGGCACCCGCCTGCCCCTTCCACTCTCCTGGGTGTCGTCACACGGAAACTGGGATTTGCGTTTTCGAGCCCACCGTCGTAACGATCATAGCGGAATCATCTCCGCCAGCAGCCTGCGCGGGGAAGGTCGAGTCGGCGTCGGGTGTCTTGGCCACGCTGCCAGGCCGACATCCGTGAGGGCTCTGCGGACGTCCTGGTCGTGTCCTGGAGACGAGAAGCAGATGGACTGGGGTTGGAGCTGGACATGAGAATAGGGGCATCCGCCACGGCGGACCTGGGGTCGCGTGACCAGGTCGAATCCGATCAGCGGGTCCTGGCTGCTTCGCCACAGCCAGCGGGGATCCGGCAGCTGGTTGGACTGGTCGGCTGTGTCGCGGTGTGCGACGTGACGGTTTACCGGGGCGAGGGCTTCGCCGGAGCCGCGGTGCTCTTTCTGTTGTCTCCCGCGTTGTTGTGGCTGAGTGCTCGGCGAAGCGTGCATGGCCGGGGGCTCGTGTTGATCGGGGTGATGTTCGTTCTGCTGGCAGGCAGGATGGTGTGGCAGGGTTCAGACGGCCTGGCGCTCATGGGTTTTGCCCTGCTTGTGCCATTTTCGATGTTGCTAACAGGCTTTCGGATCGAACCCCTGGCCATGGCACGCTTTGCCATGGGGATCGGGTGGTTTGGGGGAAAGGGCCTGATCGACAGCGGGAAACAGTTCCGCATCCATGCCCTGTTGCCGCGAGCGCCCTGGATCAAGGTGGTGTTTCCGGCGCTGGCATTGATCGTGTTCGGCACGATCTTCGTGCAGGCCAACCCGCGACTGTTGACCTGGGTGTTCGAGTCGCTGGCCCGGGCGGTACAGAGGCTGCAGGAGTGGCTCGATTGGGTCTCGCCGCAGTTGCTTGAGGCCTTCTTCTGGCTGTTTGTGACCTGGATAGTCCTGGGCCTGGTCTGGAGGGATGGAGGAAGGGCGGGCGTCGACGAGGCTGCAGCGGCACCGGTGCCTGATGACACCCGTCAACCGATGCCGGCCCACGTCTACGCGGCGTTCCGCAACACGTTGCTGGCAGTCAACCTGTTGTTCGCGGGTTACTTGATCTACGAGTTTGCGACGCTGTGGTTCCGAGAATTCGAGGAGGGATTTCACTACTCGGGGTATGCCCACGAGGGTGCGGTGTGGCTGACGGTAGCCCTGGGCCTGGCCACGCTGGTTCTGGGTCTCGTGTTCCGTGGTGGCACGGAGGCGGATGCCCGGCTGAGTGTGCTGAAGAGGCTCGCCTGGACCTGGTCGAGTCTGAACGGGCTGCTGGCACTGGCGGTCTACAATCGGCTGTTGATTTACATCGATTTCAACGGCCTGACCCCGATGCGGATCGTGGGACTGTTTGGCATCACCACGGTGGTGGTCGGATTGGTGCTGGTCGTCCGCAAGATCGCCGGTGCTCGCAGTTTCGCCTGGCTCGTCCATCGCCAACTGTTGGCCCTGTCATTGGCGTTTTTCCTGTTTGCGTTGACTCCGGTGGATGCGATCTGGGTCGATTTCAATGTCGACCGGATCCTCTCGGGGGACCTGGCCCCGGCCGTGCAGCTGAGCGTGCACCGCTTCGGTCCCGAGGGGGTGCCTCGGCTGGTGCCCGGGCTGGAGTGTAGAGACGAGACGATTCGCGAGGGGATTCGTGCGTTGCTGGCAGAGCATCACGAGCAACTTGGTGCCAGGGTGCGGACACGCCGCGAACTGGGCTGGACCACCTGGCAGCTGGCCGAGCAGAGAGCGCTCGAGGCGCTCGAGGAGCATCGTGGGT
>CAUZRQ010000304.1:0-4556 GCA_963582065.1 Planctomycetota bacterium
ATCCGGACCGGGTCAGACGGGCACTCGACGACTGGGTGGGTCGTCTAGATCCCCGGGGCCCCCGTTTTCGTCACCACCAGATGGAGGCCGTCTGGAGCTATCGCTGGATTGGCCGGGCCGACATGGGCCCCCCGGTCTCCTCAACGGCCACCCCGGTCCGGGGAGGTTCCGAGACGGAGTTGCTGCGGGAGTTGCTCTCGTGTGAAGATCACCATGCCCGTGCGGCGGCCACGCAACAGCTTCGCTACTGGCATCCTCAGATGCCCGATGCGATCTCGCTGCTGCGGACGGCCGCCAACGACGCCAACGGCATCGTTCGCATGGAAGCCGCCATCGCGGCCAGTCACATCGGCTCCAGGCAGGCCCTCGACGCGATGCTCGACGTGTTCAAGCACCCGCGGAAAGGGCACGTGGCCTATGCCATCACCTGCGCGCTGGGCTCGTACACGCTGCGGCGGCACTGGGAGCAGGACAAGAACCTCGGCATCGCCAGGCTGCTGAAACAGGCCAGCCGGACCGAGGGACTCAGGGAGCCGACACCCAACGCCAGCCAGGCCCAGTTCGATTCGCAGACCAACCTGAAGCTCGTCCGCATCGGCTGTGTTCCCGAGCGGATGAAATTCACCGTCACCCGGTTTGCCGTGCTGGCCGGGCAGCCGGTCAAGGTCGTCTTCGTGAACCCCGACGCCACCGACCACAACCTGCTGTTCGTCAGGCCGGGGGCACTCGAAGAGGTCGGCCTGGCGGCCAACCAGATGGCCAAGGACCCCCGCAACGCCAATTCGGATTTCATTCCGACTCAGAAACGGCGACTGATCATCGAAGCCTCGCCCATGGTCGGGCCGAATCGCAAGAACCAGGTGCACGTGCTCCGCTTCCAGGCGCCGACCAAACCGGGACTCTATCCCTATGTCTGCACGTTCCCCGGTCACTGGGTGATCATGAAAGGGATAATGGTCGTGGCCGATGACCTGGCCGACGTCGAGGCCATGCTGGCCGCGGCCAGGCCCAGGATCGTCAGGGAGTGGAAACTGGCCGATTTGGCCGGGGCGAAGCTCCGCACCGACGAACGGTCGATCATGCGGGGCATGCAGGCCTACACCAAGGCCCGCTGCAACCAGTGCCACCTGCATTCCGGCCACGGCGTCAACCTCGGGCCGGACCTGACCAAGATCGCCGAGCGGTTCAAGGGGCAGAAGCTGTTGCGGCAGATCCTAGAACCCTCGCACGAGATCAACAAGAAGTACCGAACGTGGCAGTTCATCACGACCGAGGGGAAAGTCGTGACCGGGGTCGTCCACACCGAGGACGCAAAGGAGATCCGGGTCATTCCCAACCTGCTCACGCCCCGCGTCGTGACGACCCTCTCGCCGGACGACATTGAACTCCGCAGGGCATCCAACATCTCCTCGATGCCCGAAGGGCTGGCCAACATGCTGACAAGGGAGGAGATCGAGAACCTCGTCGCGTTTCTGCAGAGCGGTGGTTACCAGCTCCCCGAGCACCTCAAGCACCGGCATGGTCGCAAGCACCAGAAGCGTGACAAGGAGAAGTGAGGATCTCGTGAAATCGACTTCCAGCGCGTTCTGCAGCGGTCGTCCTTGAAACTTGCACCCGTCTCGGGGAATCTGCTGATTGTTCGATTCCTGCCGGGGGGACTTGGCCACCAGGCAGGTGGCCGTGCCTCAACGTGAACTGGAAGCGATTTCAGAGCCTGTAGTTCGGCAATGTTCTCTGACAATGGAACGCGAAACATGAAACTCCTGAAGATTGACCTCCTTGTCATATTGTTTTTCGCTGCACTGCCGCAGGTCTCTGCAGGGTCGGAGGCGACCAGGATCATCGTCACCGTCGACCGCGGTCGTGATCTTGGGCAGAGCTTCGGTTCACTGTTCGAAGCGACCAGCGACGATGGTTCGCTTGTTTTCGGAGCCGGTTTTCAGAATGGCTACAACACGCGGTACCGTGCCGACCGCCATGCCGTGCAGTTCTTCATTCGACCCACCAGCGGCACTCGCGAGATGAAGACAGAGGAATTGCCTCGACCCAATTTCGAACTGACCGGCTCCTACCTTTTCGGACACGACGGGTTGGTCCATTCGACGTACGGCGGGCTGAAGACGTGGGACTCGAAATCACGGGCCTGGCGAGGTTCGGGCAGTTCGCACGAGAGAATGCGGGTCGGCAATGCCACTCTCATGTTCGTCGGCAGCAGAGTGACACTCAACGGGCGGACAATTCTCGAACCACCCAAGGAAGGCAGTTACCAGCTGTTCTTCTACGCCCATGGGCATCTGTGCTTCTATCACGTCAACCGACGCGGCAAACCCTACCACCTCTACGTCAGCGATGAGGATGGATTCAGCAGGCTCTATGCGTGTCCGTGGACGCCGGATCAGCCACGGGTTGATCTTTCGTCGGCCGTGACACTGCGGCTGCCGGTCGTCGGTGAGACGACGTTCGCCTGGGGCCAGTTGGGGCGTCAGATCGTGACCGGATCCAACATCGGCGGATTCTACGTGTTCGAGGACGGGACCTGGCGGACAGTCCGTCAACCGACTCTCGGTCGCAGCTTCCAGCTCTACTCAAGCCTCGCCTTTGGCGACCGGTTGCTGATGGGGCAGTATCCGACCGGCCGGGTGTTCGAGTACGACGGAAAGAAGATGAGCGAACAAAGCGGTTGGCCGCCTGTCCTTCCGGGCGTATCCAGAAGCGCCCGCGAGGCACAGACGACCACGATCTACGGCGGCGATCTGTTCGTGGGCGTGTGGCCGTGGGCCGAGGTGTGGCGCTACAACCCCGACAGCCGCCGATGGGTGTACATGCGACGCATGTTCAAGCACCCGGCCCTCACGGATAAGATCACGCATCCCTACGAAGTCGAGAACAGGAAGCATCCGGTGGCGAACCTGTGGGGCCAGCGGGTCACCAGCCTGATTCCGAACGGCCCGGACCTCTTCATCTCCACGTCGTCCAAGGGGGTCGACAAGTGGAAGCCCGAGGCGTTCCCGTTCCTCGCGCCGGAAAAGTGGAAGTCCTACGGCAAGATCTACCGCGCCACGATGCCCGGCCATCTTGCTGCCGCCACGAAGTGGACCGACGGACCCACGAAGATCGAATTCATCATCCGCGGAGCCGAGATCGAGATCCAACAGGACGGAAAGCGGCTCGCCGCCACCACACTGACCGGTTCGCTGGCAGAGCAACTCGGCCGGATCAAGGGACTCAACAACGTCAAATGGGGCGATGGCATCTATGGCCGCTTTGGCGGCACTTCAATCAAGGGGATCATCCAACGCTGATGGCGCTGCGGTGTGGCGGATGCGTGCTGCTGAGCGGATTGTCCAGGTCGGTTGAACTCGGCATCGTCGTCATCGGGTCCGATGACAGGAGAGAGGCAGCATGAAGATCGGCATCCTGGGTGGTACGGGACGCATGGGACGGGGACTGGCACGCGGTTACGCCGCGGTGGGCCACGAGGTCTTTCTGGGGAGTCGCTCGGCTCAGCGAGCCAGCGACGCAGCCTCGGAGATGGACGGCGAAGTGAGCGGCGGTTCCCTGGCCGAGGCGGCTGAGTTTGGAGAACTGGTTGTCCTGGCGGTCCCGTTCGGCGACGCGGTGGCGACCGTCGAGTCGGTTCAGGACTCTTTGGCCGGGAAAATCGTCATCGACATTACCAATCCCTTCGGTGCGGTCCCGCCGGGGCAGGTGGCCGGCATCGAGAACAACTGCAAGGCGGCAGCCTCGGCTCGCTGGGTGGCCGCCTACAAGACGACCTTCTGGAAGACACTCGACGAGCCCCGCGGCCACGACGGCCAGGCCCTGGATGTTTTCGTGTGCAGCGAGGATGCCGAGGCGAAGGCAGTCGTGATGGAATTGATCACCGCGACGGGGTTTCGGGCGATTGACTGTGGGGGATTCGATAACGCTCGCACGCTCGACCTGATGGTCCCGCTGATGATCGAACTCGACAATCGCCATCAGACCGACGCCAGATCATCCTGGAAGTTCCTGAGTTGAGTCGTCCTCGGCGGTCACTGATTACGGCCGAGTGAGAGCACACCCGGGGCCCTGGACGGTACCTGCCGGTTACCAGGTGACTTGCTGCTCGTAATCGGCGTGAGCCTGGAGGTCCTGTACGGCGCCGGCGCCGTGGTAGATGAACCCCAGGTTCCGCCGGTGGCCCGCCGTGCGATTCGGGCCCGTTCGGTGAATCACGTTCGCGTGATGGACGAGCACGTCACCGGCTTCCACTTCGACAGCCACCTCCGGATAGGTCGCCGTATCGGGTGGACCGACCAGTCCGCGACTGGCGCCCAGCACGCCGGACGGCGCGTGCGGGAGGATCTCGAGAACATGCGAACCACTCAGGCAGGCGATCGGGCCACTCTCGGCAGACTGATTGTCGAGTGCCAACGTCGCGACCAGGGCCCGCGGCGGGGCAAAGAACATGTAGGCGTTGTCCTGGTGATACGGGAACTCGTAGCTCGCGTGAGGTGGCTTGTCGATGTACTGGATTCCATCGGCAACCGGTTCGTCGTCGAGCAGTGTCCGCG
>CAUZRQ010000305.1:0-4552 GCA_963582065.1 Planctomycetota bacterium
GGAGCCGACGGAGCCGACATCACAATCGGAGACGATGTCGACGACAATACGACACTGACTCGCGACGACGACTGGATCGACGCGGGGGCCGGGCAGGACACGGTGCGAGGCGGGGACGGAACCGACCAGTTGATGGACGACGCCTCGGAAGTCGACGAGTCCTTCGCCTTCTGGGCCGAGTGGGTCGACAGCCTTTAGGGGATGCCGAGCAGGCCTGCTGCGAGTTGAAAAGGATCCGACGGGGTCAGACGCCGCCCCCAGTTTGGCCTGTTTCCCCTGGAGCGTCCCGCAGGCGGGGCCTGAACCCTTTATTCCAATCGCCAACTCTCGCGGGAAGGGGTCAGGCCCCGCCACGGGCGGCGTCAGACCCCAGGGTCCGAGTTCTTCGGCAGGCTAGCGGTTGATGCCGATGTAGAAGCTGAAGATTCGCTTGTCGTCGAGGTCCTGCTGGATTACCGGGATGCCCCAGTCGACCGCGATCGGGACCGGACCCATCGCCGGGATCGTCACCCGCAGGCCCGCTCCCAGCGTCAAACGGAAGTCGTCCATCGCCACGTCGTTCTCGATCGTACCGAAGTCGGTGAAGATGACCCCCGAGACCATCTCGTCGGCAGTCATCGGGAACTGGTACTGCACGCTGCCCAGTCCCATCCACTGACCACCGATTCCCGTGCCGGGGAATCCTGGCTGGCGAGGAGTCACGCCGCGGAAGTCAAAGCCCCGAAAACTCTGGTAGCCGCCGGCGAAGAACCGTTCGTAAATCGGAGTCTCATCGCCGGTCCAACCCAGCTGGGCCGACAGCGAGAGCACATGCCGCCCTTCTCCGTCGGGTCGCTCGTGCAACGTGAAGTACTGCTTGGCGTCACCGCGGAATTGCGGGTAGGTGAAGTCGCCGAAGGCTTGCTCGTAGCTCGCCTGCACGAAATGACCCTCAGTCGGCAGGAACGCGTTGTCACGGGTGTCGTGAGTCAACGAGACCTTGCCGGTCGTGAACCACGTATTACCCAACGCCGCAAGCAGCAGGTCCGGTGTCGGTACGTCCGGATTTTTGATCTCGACCTCCTCGAGCCGAAGTGTCCCCGCCAGGGACCACTCGCGAGTGATCTGCCGTCCGAGCGTGACCCGGCCACCGGTGCGGTGCTCGTCCCAGTCGTAGAAGAATCGCTGGTAGTAGAAGCCCGCGACGCTCAGGGAAAAGTCGGTGTCCATGAAGTACGGATCCGACCAGTTGAACAGGTAACGGCTGAAGTAGTAGCCGGGCATCGCTTCGATCCGGAACCTCTGGCCACCACCTCGAAACGCCGTCCCATCGGCGACGTCCTGCATGCTCCTGGGAAACCGCAGCAGGTCGAAGTTGTTCTCGTCGAGCACGATCGAGCCGATCAGGCCCGAGTCGCTGTTGATTCCGGCCCCGAACATCACGCGACCGGTACGCGCCTCGGTCACGTCGACGTCGATGTCGAGCAACCCGTAGTTCGGATCGGTCAGAGCACGACCGAGTGAACCGAACGGGTCGCCCAGCGGCGAGTTCTCATAGATGGGGTTGTAGGGTCGAGCGGCCGGGGGGATCTCCGGCTTCTGGCCCCGCACGACCGTCGCTTCACCGGTTAGGACGTCGGTGAGCAATCGGTAGGAGGTCTGTACCAGCCGCCTGGGAGAGTCCCACCTTGCGGCATCCGGGTCGCGGCGTTGCACCATCTGCCGCCGCGGCGCTACGGACAATGGGGCCGGCCGACCCTGTCGGGAGTTGTCATAGCTTGTCCGGGGGATCAGTCCCGAGAGGGGATCGGCGGGGATTTTCTTGGGAACCAGTTCCTCGGGCTCCATCGGCCGGACGCGAATCCGCGGACCCTGGACTCCCCGCTCGAAGATCATTCCGGCCAGCCGTCGCTCGCTGCGGCGGATCCTCTTCGGATCGGCCAGTTCGCCGGGCTGGAACAGCAGCCGATTCAGGACGACGGTTTCCTTGGTATGAGGATAATCGCCGTGGAAGTGCACATCGATCGGGCCGATCAGGTAGGGCCGGTCCTCGTCGATGTCGTAGATCACGTCGACCACGCCGGGAGCGCTGTCGTCAAACCGCGTCAGCGGATCGGCTCGAGCAAACAGCCGACCCAGGCGTCCGTACTTTTCCTTGATCAGACGGACGTCGGTCGCGAGGTGTCTCTGGTTGAACGGCTCACCCTGGACCAGCTCGAGATCCGCGGAGAGCTGCTTAGTTGAATACACCTTGTTGCCCCGCACAGTGATGCTGCGGACGGTGTACTGTCGACCCTCGTCGATCGTGTACTCGATTGTCAGGTTGGCATCACCGAGCCGCAGCGGGTTGAAGATCACGTCGCCGGTCAGCACGCGGTGCGTGATCTTGACGTCGAAGAACCCGACCCCGCGGTAGTAATCGGTCAGGCCCGCCTTGTCCTGCGGAATCGTCTTGGGGTCGAACTTGCCGCCGAAGAAATCGAAGCCGAAGATGGCTCGCTTGGTAGCGATCTTGGTCTTGAGGATCCCGGCGGTGGCGTAGCGGTAGCTGTTGCCGAGGAACGTGACGTCGGCCACCATCACCTTCTGACCCTCTTCGATCCGAAACACCACGTCGCGGTCGCTGCGGCGGCCACCGGTGGCGAGCTGGACCTTGGCAAATGGAAAGCCCTTGTCGCGGTAAAGAGTCTCCATCCGCCGCACCGCCTCGCGGTTGGCACTGATATCAAACGGACTCCCCACCCGCAGGCCAATCGCCTCTGAGAGGTCCTTGTCGTCCATCCGCTTGTTGCCGTCGAAACGGATCGCCCGGATCATCGGTCGCTCGACGACCCGGAAGACCAACTGCCGTCCGACCGGGTTCTTGGGATCGGTCCGGTAGATCGGCTCGACACTGAAGAACCACCTCGTGGCGAACAGTCGACGGACATCTCCACGCACCTGGGCCTCGGTCACCGTGCGACCGGCCTGGACACGCAGCAACCGACGAATGTCCGCTTCACTGATCGCCTCGTTCCCCTCGATCCGCACATCGGTGACCGGAGGTCCTTCAGATGCGGTGGCGGTGGTAGACGTGGTGGACGTATTTGACGTGGCGGCGGCGATCGCTGCTGCGGCTGCAGCAGAGGCATCGGGAAGCCCTACGGAGGTTTCCGGCGGCGGACTGGCCAGCAGCCGCGGCGGCGCGGCGGCCTCCGGTGACTGGCCTCGCACCATCGGACCGCCGTGGCAGCCCAGCGAAACAAGCATCGAACCGATCAACAGCCAGGCCGCGCTTTGACGGCGCAGGCATCGATCACGCAGGAGGACCGCCATGGCGGGTCTCACGGAGGAGGATCAGTTGGGAGACGAGTGAGATGACTCGAGTAGGCCGGATATGTAGTGCAAACACCCCGAATCAACAACCCGAATTCTGCCCCAACTTCCGCCGCCAACCACCGGCCTCTCAGCCTTCCAGCGACTCGCCAATCCGATAGATCGCCTCGGTATCCAGCACCGCGTCGTTGGCGTCGAACAGCCGTTTCAGGGCGGCGGTGTGGATCTGCATCTTGGTGCCGCCGACCCCGATCGCTCCGTACCTGACCACTCCGGCACTCTCAACCGCCTTGTCAGTCATCTCGACCCCTTCGATCCCCAGCGGGGGCACCGCATTAAGATCGATCGCCACCTGCAGGTCAGCGGCCGCGGCCAGCGTTTCGGCCGAAATCAGCTGCACTCCGGTCGCCCCCGCAGCGATCACCGTCGCAGCCCCTTCCAGCGCCGCCGCCACGCTTGCTGCATCACCGGTGCTCACCGGCTCCAACTCCGCACCCTCGACCCGACCGGCAATCGACTCGCAGGTCGCCTCAGCCCGCTCGGCGCTGCGACTGCCCACCCGGACTCGAGCCCCCTCCAGCGCCAATAACTCGGCCGCACGCAGCCCGACCGGACCGGTCGCTCCGAGCACGACAGCGATCGAACCGGCCAGCGTCACGTGCCGCCGTGCCCTCAAGACCGCCGCGATAGCGGTGGTGTTGGACCCGTTGGAGTCCATCATCACCGAGACCCGCATCGGGCCGAAGAACGCGTCCTGTACGGCCTGGAAAACCCTCTCGCCAGCCAATACGTCACTGCCCCCGACGAAGATGGCCGTGCTCGAGAGGTCGGGGATTCCTCGAGTGAAAACCGCACCATGCACCAGCGATTCGACCGTCTCGGGCGTCACGCCGCCGTAGGCAAACAGCTGCTCGACACCGGCATCGACGGCCACCACGCGGTCGAACACGCTCGGATGCACATCGGTGTCGAACTGCACCAGGATCGACTTCATCGCCGAGGATCCTCACCCCAGAGAAATCCGCCCGGTTCTCAGTGGACCTGAGAACCGGGCGGTTTGCGGACACTTCGCGCCGAGCGGCGTCGAGGTGAACTACTGACCACCCTCGTCGCCGCCCTCGCCGCCACCGTCGTCATCATCTCCGGCGGCGTCATCATCTCCGGCGGCGTCCAGGTTCGAGGCCTGGAACGGGTGATTGGCGGTGTCCTTCTTGGCGATGACCTCATCGGCCGACGGCGCACCGGCCATCGCCCGCTC
>CAUZRQ010000306.1:0-4543 GCA_963582065.1 Planctomycetota bacterium
ATCGCGTTATAGGTGGTCTGCGTTGCCGTCCGGGGAGATAACTTTGTCGAACCAGGGGAGAGGTCGTGTCTATTGTTGCTGTGATTTTGGGTGTGGTTGCATGCGTCGGTGTCTGGGCGGCGTTGTTCAGGTTGATATTTGATGACCGAGATGGGTTCTTCGAGTGTGTCATGTACTGTTTCAAGCCCGATTTGTGGTCTTGGATAAACGGTGAAGGGCTCGAGGATTTCTGGCGTACGCTGAAAGTGAATTTTTGGGTGTGGATTGGCCTTGTGGCCGGAGCTGGGACATTTCTTGGAGTCAATCTGCTCTTTGGGTGATATGTCGTTTGTCTGGGTTGAACAAATACAATCACTCCACTTGCAAGGCGTGTGTATAGACTGCGTGCCCGTATTCGCCGATACGGACGACAGCGGACCGGATCTGGCGGTTACCGCCCCTGAGCGGCCGCGACGATGGCCAGGATCGCCTTGCGGGTGTCCGGCGGCAGCGCGGGCCACGGCTCGGAAAGTCGGCCCAGGTCAGGACCGAGCCGACGCTGAGCTGGACGCGGTGAGGGGGCTCCCTAGCCGGACCTCGTTCCAACATCCGAGTCCGCCTGAACTCGATGAGTTGGCCTCGACTTGGTCAGTTTCTGGATGGCAACGGACCGTTGATCCGTCGCTCTAACAGCGGGTGTCATGACACCCGCAGGCGGGGTTGAGTAGGGCTTTCCAAGGGTTTTGCCCCGAACACCGGTGTTGTCGTAAGTCGCAGTCACACCACTGTTTCTGCTGTTTTTCGGCCCGCCTGGCAACGCCCTGTGGACCAATCCGAAGTCCGTTGCTCTATCCAGTTGAGCTACGGGTGCAGGTGGTTGGCGCCGATTATTGACGATCGTTGCCGGTTTGGCCATTGGTCCGTCGAAACGGGCCGAGGCCGGTACCGAACGAACGGGGCCAACTCTTGACACTTGACGTTTCCGTCAAGTGTCAAGAGTTGGCCTCGAGTTCTCGGTAACATCGTACGAGTTGCTACCTGCGGTTGTTTGTTCGACAAGGGAGCGGTCATGAGCTGTCTACTGAACCGTGTTGCGGTCGCGATCTGCTTGCTGTCGGGCTGGACGATGCTCGAGGCGGCGGATCAGCCCAAGTCCGCCAAGTCGGTGATTGCCTTCACGATCCGGTCTGCCGCCGATGGCCGCTGGTCGCAGGCCAAGACCTGGCAGCCGGCTCGGGTTCCCAAGGCGGGCGACCGTGTGCTGATCACCCGGGGGACGCGGGTGACCTATGACGTCGCTTCCACGGCCGTGATCCGCATGGTGCAGGTGGCTGGCACGCTCGAGTTTGCTCGCGATCGCAAGACCGAGCTGAATGTCGGGTTGCTGAAGGTGCAAAACAGCCAGGTCTGTTCAGAGAGCGGATTCGCGTGCGACTTTCATGGGACCAACGACGCGGGGGAACCTCACGCAGCGCCCAAGGGTCCGCGGCCGGCACTGCTGATCGGGACGCCCGAGTCGCCGATTCCCGCCGGTCACACCGCGCGGGTGCGGCTTCACTTTCTGGAGGGCATGGATCGCAACACCGCTCCGGCGATCGCCTGCTGCTCGGCCCGGTTGGAGATTCACGGATCACCGCTGAGTCGATCGTGGGTCGAGCTCGGCGCCGACGCCGGGCCCGGCGACCGCCGGCTGGTCCTCGGCGAGGCGGTCAGTGGGTGGCGAATCGGTGACGAGCTGATCGTGACCGGGTCGGAACGACGGCGGGCCGGCCGCACCTACCGCGGGAATCCCGAGAGTGCCACGACCGAAGCACGGCGGATCACCGCGATCGACGGTCTTATGCTGACGCTCGACCGGCCACTGGCCGAAACCCATCCCGGCTCCGGCGAATTCCGCTGCGAAGTCGCCAACCTGTCGCGGAACGTCGTCATCGAGAGCGCCGATCCCGGCGGTGTCCGCGGGCACACCGTCTTTCATCGCTTCAGCCGGGGCAGCATCAGCCACGCCCGGTTCGCTCACCTCGGCAAGGAGGGTGTGCTGGGTCGCTATGCCATTCATTTCCACAAGGTCGGCGATACGATGCGCGGCAGCAGTGTGACCGGTGTCGCGATCGTCGACTCGCACAACCGCTGGATCACGATCCACGGGACGCAGTACCTGGTGGTTCGCGACTGCGTCGGGTACCAGAGCGTCGGGCACGGGTTCTTTCTCGAGGACGGGACCGAGGTCTTCAACCTGCTCGAGCGGAACCTGGCCGTGCAGGCCTACCGCGGCCGGCGGTTGCCCGAACAGGTGCTGTCGTTCGACCAGAACGACGGAGCCGGGTTCTGGTGGCCCAACGGGCTGAACACCCTGGTCGGCAACGTCGCCGCCGAGAACGACCACTACGGGTTCCGCTACGACGTGCAGAAGACCAGCCGCTTCGACCCGCGGCTGCCGATCCGCACGGCCCAGGGCCGCGAGCGGGTTGTCGACATCCGCACACTGGGGATCTGGCGGTTCGAGAACAATGAGTCGCACACGAACTTTGCGGGGATGGTCGTCGCCGCCAACGGAGGTCGGCAACCCGACTCGCCGATCCGCGACCAGAAGATGCTCGAGCGGATCAAGGGGATCGACTGGACCGGTCCCGACCGCCGTCACCCGCACGTGTTGAGGAACTTCACGGTCTGGAACACGCACTACGCCGTCCGCTTCCAGTCCCCCTCGATGTTGCTCGACGGCCTGCGGATCGATCGAGCTGCCTACGGGGTCTATCGCCCGTACTTCGTCGACCACGTGTATCGCAACCTGCACCTCTCGAGAGTCGGCCCCGAACCGTTCAACCGTGGGATGGACGACGTCAGCGCCCAACTCGGATCGTTCACCGTCGACGGCCTGACGCTCGAGGAGATGGGCAACTCGAGCCAGAACCATCCGATCATCCACATGACCGACAACGATCTGTCGGGAGGATCCGAAGCCCATTTCCGCAAGGTGGTCATTCTCAAATGCGATCCGCGTCGCCCGGTGTTCAACCGTGGCGGGTCGGTGCGAGTCGACCCGTTCGTCGAGCTGGGGGTGCCGTATTTCATTCATGATCATTTTGGACCCGGCCGTCACGCGAAGATCGTCAGCACCCAGGCGAAACACCTGCTCGAGGATGGTCACACCTACCGCAAGCAGCCTCCTCTGACCGGTGACCAATCGGTGGTGGCCGAAGTCAGCGACATCACGTTCCCCAAGCTGCTCGATCCCGTCGACGACCTGCCGCCGGCCACAGCGATCCTCTCAGCCGTCCGCACCGCTGGTCGCGTGCTGGTCCGCGGTGTGTCTCACGACAACGGGACCATCAGGCGGGTGATCGTCAGCGGGGCGGTTGCCCGAGTGACGCGGCGTGTCGCGGGAGTGGTCGACTGGCAGGTCGAATTGCCGGTGCCGCGAGATGGATGGCTGGTGGCCGCGGGTTCCGACACGGCCGGCAACGTCGAGCAGACTCCGCATCGACTCTTGCTCGACACTCCCACCGACGGTGACAAGCCGATGGCACTCTTGCTGCGACCGGCGATCGAACGATCTCTGGCGCTGATCGAGCGGAGCACGACCGAATGGCTCAAGCAACGCCGGTGCTTCAGTTGCCACCACCAGGCGCTGCCGACGGTGACATTGGCCTCGGCGCGGGAACACGGGTTCGAGATCAACGAGGAGAACTTCAAGCAACAGGTTGACCGGACCGCCAACCACCTCGAGCGGGGACGCAAGAACTACCTCGAGGGACGCGGGCAGGGGGGCAGGGCCGACACCGCCGGCTACGCCCTGTGGGCTCTCGAGGCTGCCGGCCGCAAGCCTGACGAGATCACCGCCGCCGTCACCAACTTTCTGCTCGCCTGGAGCAAGGACCGCGACTACTGGAGACACTCGAGCAATCGGCCCCCGTCGGAGGCCAGCGATTTCACCACGACCTACCTCGTGCTCCGCGGACTCGGGTCGTTTGCGACTGACGAGCAGACCGAGACGGTCGCGGTGCGCCGCAAGAAGGCTCTCAAGTGGCTGGTCGAATCGGGATCGAAGGAGACCGAAGAGCGGGTGTTTCGGCTGCGGGCGCTGACCTACCTCAAGGAGGGTGACGATTCGCGAAACGCCACGATCAAGGCGCTGTTGGAATCACAACACGAGGGCGGAGGCTGGTCACAGCTCGATCAGCTCGATAGCGACGCCTACGCGACCGGCACAGTGCTGGTCGCGCTGCACCGCGCCGGGGCACTGAAAACGACCGACCCGGCGTATCGTCGCGGACTGTCTTACCTGTTGAAGACCCAACAGCCGGACGGGTCCTGGTACGTCAAGAGCCGGAGCAAACCGTTCCAGACCTATTTCGAGAGCGGGTTCCCGCACGGCCCGGATCAGTTCATCTCGATGGCGGCCAGTTGCTGGGCGACGATGGCGCTGATCGAGTCGGTGGGCAGCAAGTAGTCGGCAGCCCACCCGCCGACGGCGGGCGTGGTGCGCTACCAGGACTCCGCCCAGTCGTCCGGCCAATCGACAGTCTCCAGGTCGGGAGTCTGGGGATGCCAGAGGTCCCGC
>CAUZRQ010000307.1:0-4504 GCA_963582065.1 Planctomycetota bacterium
AACTGGAAGAAAGCCGTGGTGTGGGCCTTTCGGGGGGGCAGGTAGCAGCACGGGCCACGCCCGCTGCCGGACGTGGCCCGTGACTGTTTTCTCTTCAGGCACGAAGCCAATCCGGAACTAGGCGAGCAATTCCTTGCGGATCTTTCCGCCATTGACGATCTCGATCGGGCGATCGCCAGGAGCCATCAGTTCCTTCTCGGCGACGATGCCCATGCAGTGGTAGATCGTGGTTGCCCAGTCCTCGACGCCCAGGGCGTCTTCCTCGGGCTCGCTGCCCGTGGCGTTGGACAGGCCGTAGATCGCTCCACGCTTGATACCACCACCGGCCATCGCGGTACTGAAGACCTTGGGCCAGTGGTCACGTCCGGCGTTTCCGTTGATCTTCGGCGTGCGACCGAACTCAGTCGCCGTGCAGACCATGGTCGAATCCAGCAGGCCTCGCTCGTCGAGATCGCGGATCAGGCGGGCATAGGCCTGATCGAAGGCCGGCATCTGGCCCCTGATACTGCCGTTGATGTTGCCGTGCATGTCCCAGCCGCCGTAGGTCAGCGTCACGTAGCGGACACCCGCTTCGACCAACCGCCGGGCCATCAGCATCCGTTGACCGGCCGAGTTGCGGCCGTACTCGTCGCGGAGCTTCTTCGGCTCCTTGGCGATGTCGAATGCCTCGCGAGCCTTCTTGGAACTGACCAGCGAGTAGGCCCGCTGGTAGAACGTGTCAACCGCGTCGAGCGATTCGGCCTTCTCACGAGTGGCAAAGTAGTCGTTGACCGCACTCAGGATCGTGCGACGACGGTTGAACCGCTTGTCGTCGACCCCACCGGGAAGCTTCAGGTCCTTGACCGTGAAACTGCCGCTGGCCGGATCCGAACCGAGGCTGAACGGAGCAAAGGAACTGGGCAGGTACCCGGTGCCGGCGTAACGGTTCGGCTGGCTGGGGATGCACACGTAGGGCGGAAGGTTGTTCCGCGGCCCGAACTCGTGAGACACCACCGTGCCGATACTCGGGAACTCCAACGCCGGGCTCGGACGGTACCCGGTGAACATGTTGTGAGTGCCACGCTCGTGAGCGGCTTCACCGTGTGTGTGCGAGTTGACGACGGTGATCTTGTCGGCGATCTGGGCCGTGTTCTTCAGGGTCTCGTTGAGCCGTCCGCCGGAGACCTTCGTGGCGATCGAACCCATCGGGCCGCGGTACTCCAGCGGAGCATACGGCTTCGGATCCCAGGTCTCCTGGTGGGCCTGGCCACCCGGGAAGAAGATGAAGATCACCGACTTGGCGGTACCTTCCTTGCTCTCAAAGAACTTCTGGTCCGCCTGAGCTTGCTCAGCGCGGAACAGGTCGGCCATGGTGAGGCCGAGGCCGCCGAGGTAACCGGCATAAAGGAAGTCACGTCGAGACGCTTTCAGAGCCATCAAATCATCTCCTTAGAAGTACCCGGCAACGCGCATCATCCTGATGCTGTCGCTGTTTGGCTACCGTAAATTTTGTTCATTTCACTTCTGCCGCGACCAACCAACCCGATTCCCCGGAAGCAGGCCGACCGGCACGCGATGCCGCGACGACTGGAATCTCCCAACACATCGCAAAACACTTGCGCATTGGAGACATAGATACACCACCATCCAGCCGTTAGTCAAGTCTCTTGTGACGGGACACGGGTCAATTGCGGCCGGTGGGGTCCGCTTCACGCGATCCGCCAGTTTCGGGCGGATCGGTAAAACCCTCGAGCGGCTCCAGCGACTGTTTCAACTGCAGGATTTCACGCACCGATTCCAGTGGCAACCCGCGGAGCTCCTCGGCCCACAACCGCTTGTCCGACTGGCTGGCGGTGGGCAATTCCTGCTCGATCAGGAAATCGATCTGGGCCGCGGTGGCTGCCGATTCGAGGTTCTTGATCGGTTCGGCCCCACCGGTTTCCGGCAACCGCCGGGGCCGACCTTCTCCACGCAACACCTCGGGAAAGAACTGGCGGTCCGGCCCTTGCTGCTGCTCGGCTCCGGTTTCGGACATCCCGTCGATCTCCGACTCGATCGTCACCGGCAACGACCCAAAGAGCACCCCGGTCGCACTCGACTCCCCGCCCGACATTCGCGTTGGCCGGTCCGACCGCGACTCGTCGGTGATCACCGGCACGCCGGGCGTTGATCCCCAGCGGCCCATCGCGAACCCGACCAGGCAGGCCACCAGGACAATGCCGGACTGGAGAATCATCCGAGAGGCGGTCATGGCCGAAATCCTCGAGCGATGCCAACGACAGCGGGCGGACGATACACGACAAACGGGCGTCGACACAAGATCGGTTTGAGCGGTGTCACTCGAAAACCGCCACCCTACTCGGCGTCTCCGGGCCGCGATCTCAGCTGCTTCCGCCGAGACCTTTGCTTCTTCTGCTTGAGCCTGCGTTCCTTCGACGCACGCGTCGGCCGAGTCGGCCGACGTTTGCGTGGTGGCGTCGAGACCTGACGGATCATCTCGGCCAGCTTCTCCAGGCAGTCCGACCGGTTCGTCTCTCGCTCCCGGCTCCGCTGGCTGGTCACCAGGAATTCACCCTCACCGGTGATCCTCGTCCGAAACGTCTCCTGGATCCGTTCCCGCAACCCCTCGTCGATGCTCGGCGAACAGAGCACCCGCCACCTCAAGCGCACCTTCGTGCTCGTCTTGTTGACCTTCTGCCCCCCCGGGCCTGACGAACGCATGTACTCGAAGTCGAATTCGGCCAATGGGATCGACACGCGGGAATCGACGACCAGGTGACTGTCGGCCGGGGGAGTCGCACGAGCGGATGTCATCACTGCAGTCCTGGTGGACCTGCTCCGGGAAGCGTCCTAGACTAATCGTCTGGTTCGACACAACACCCTATCAGATCCGGTCGAGGCTCTAAGAGATTCGTCGGCGGGACGTGACCGGCCCGGGAGAGACACGATGCAACTGCCGCAGATGATCCGTGTCAAGCAGACATTCGAGTTGCCTCGTGTCACCAGCATCCCCGGTGAGGTCGCCAGCCAACTCGAGAGTCTTGGCCTGGACCAGGCGATCCAACCCGGCCAGACGGTGGCCATCTCGGCCGGCAGCCGCGGCATCGCCAACATCGCCGAGATCATCAAGGCGGCCTGCGATCACATCAAGACGCTGGGCGCGCACCCGGTGATCATTCCGGCGATGGGATCGCACGGCGGTGGCACCGCCGAGGGTCAACGAGAGATCATCGAGGGCTACGGGATCACAGAGGAGTTCACCGGCGGCGAGATCCGTGCATCGATGGAGACGGTGATCGTCGACGAGACGCCCCAGGGAATCCCCGTGCACTTCGACAAACACGCCTCCGAAGCCGACCACGTGATTGTCTGTGGACGGGTCAAGCCACACACCGGCTTCGTCGGCGAGATCGAATCGGGCCTGCACAAGATGATGCTGATCGGGCTGGGCAAACACGAGGGTGCCAAGATCTATCACCGGGCGATCCAGGACTACAGCTGGATTGAGATCGTCACGGCCGTCGGCGAGAGCGTGCTCGAGAAGTGCGGCGTCGTGGCGGGACTGGCGATCGTCGAGAACGCCTTCGACGAGACGGCGGTGATCGAAGCGGTCCGACCGGGCGACTTCCTCGAACGCGAAAAAGCCCTGTTGCGCCAGGCCAAGGACTGGATGCCGCGACTGCCCTTCGACGCGGTCGATTTGCTGATCATCGACGAGATCGGCAAGAACGTCAGCGGCTCGGGCATGGACACCAACGTCATCGGACGCAAGTACAACGATCACGCGGCCACCGACAACGACGGTGTGCGGGTTCGACGGATCTTCGTCCGCGGTTTGACCAGCGAGACACACGGCAACGCCTGCGGACTGGGCATGGCCGAGGTCACAAACCGGCGAACGATCGCGGAGGTCGACCAGTCAGCCACGGCGATCAACGCCCTGACCGGCGGACACCCCTCCGCGGCGGGGATGCCGATGGCGTTCGAAACCGACCGGGAGTGTATCGAGGCGATTATCCCCACGATCGGGCTGACCGAACCGGAGAACGCCAGGGTCGTGCACATCACCAACACGATGCTGGTCGGTGAAACGCTGGTCAGCGAGGCATTCGCAGACGCGATCGCCGCGAGGGAGGATCTCGAAATCCTCGAGGCCTCCGAGGAGATGCAGTTCGACGACGAGAACAACCTCGTTCCTGTCGCCGCCGCCGGTGCCGCGGTGCACGCCTGACAGACGACGTCGGGTCAAGATGGCAGGGGTGGTGCCGGAGGCCTGGCCGTCACGACACCGATCCCGGCCAACCGCCTGGCCGTCACGACACCGATCCCGGCCAACAGCGGCAGGATGCCGAAGATCGCCAGCGCCGCCGAATAGCTGCCGGTCCTGTCCCAGCTGACCGCCAGCGGCAGCGGACCACAGGCGGCAGCCACCACGGCAGCGGCCATTGCCACGCCCCGGATCGCCCCCTGGTTGGTCCGGCCATAGTAGTTGATCCAGACGGCCGTCCCGGCCGTGCGGATGATT
>CAUZRQ010000308.1:0-4499 GCA_963582065.1 Planctomycetota bacterium
CGCCATCTGCCGCGAAGATCTCTTTCGGGGATCGTCTCGGTGAACTCTGCGCGTGAAAACGGACCGAGCTGAAGTTCACACAGAGGCGCAGCGGCCGTGTCCCTACGTATTTGCCAACTCAGCCATCTCGTCCACAAGTCGCAGGGCGTTGCCGGGAGCCCAGCGTGCCGGCTGGAAGGGCGTGAAGTGATATCCGCCCCGCGCAACTTCCTCGGCCGGACCGATATAGGGAGACATGCCTCCTCCGGTGAAGCAGACGGGAAAGGTGTAACGGTGTCGGCTGAGGCGTTTGATTTCCAATCCGAGTTGGACGAACAGTTGCAGCGGGTTGAGGATCAACGCGATCTCGTTCCAGCGAAACATCTGCAGTTCCAGCGACAACGGCTCAAAGATCTGTCCGGAGCGGCCGCGCACCTGCTCGGTGAGCATCATTCTCCGCTCGACAACCCGGCGGCGGGCGTCCCGATCAAAGCCCGGGGGAAGGTTAACCGTGTGCGGCCCATAACCCAGCCATACGTCGTCCAGATTGCGATCGAGGCCTTCCAGGAAGTCGCGACAGAACGCGATTTCTTCGTCTAGCTCTTCCACGGTTGGTATCGGGCTGTGCTCGAGATAGGATGACCTCGATGCGTAGGCAGATTGCACCTTGTCCGTGGTCCGGATGCTGTCCAACACGTGCAGCACTTCGTCGGCCAGGACTTCACCGTGCCGGCGGGCATGATCCAGACTTCCGAAGATGTTGTTGATGTTGACGGCGCCGGCTGCGCCCTGGCAAAACATCGGCGTCGCGCCCAGCACTTCGCTCTGAATCTTTTTCATCGTGTAACCGACGAAGTCCGGGCTGACATGCGGTGGTTCGATCTCGATGGCGGGGTGGGCTGTGTAATGGACGAGCACGATCTTGGGGCTCCCATCGAGGCGGTCGATGCGGACCACGCCGACCTGGGGGTCAATCGGCCCCGAGGCCAGCCGCGCCTCCAGGTGGTCCCGTGAATGCTTGATGCCGCCGATATGTTTCGCATCGACGCCGAGCGATGCCGCGTTCTCGGCAGTGATCGGTGTCCGCTCGTAATAGCAAAGCTCACTGCAGTAGCCGTGCGTCGCGCCGATGGCGACCGGTGCGAGGTCGGCGGCGGCATCCTCGGCGGATTGAACCAACTGCGACGCGATCCACGCTCCGTACGGTTCGTCTTCGCCGTACGGCGGTGCTGAATGTGTGTGGCTGGCGGTGACAGCGATTTGCGCGTCTTCGAACCCGGCCGTGCGGCCCAACTGCTCACGCACACGGTTCACCAACCAGTTCTCAATCGTGATCAGGTCCGCCGTGATCAGAACCAGCAAGTGGTCGTCCTGGCGCGTGACCAGAGTCCGGGTGAAAATTGGCTCGGCGACACCTTCGGTGAAAGAATGGGACCGGTACCCGTCTGCCGACCCTCGGCCGAGCGCACCGCGGCGGGCCCGGAACCAGCTCTCGTCGGGTGATATTGACCGAATGGCCGCCCCGGCCTCGAAGTTCCCCACCACTCGTCCTCCTGGTTTTGATTTGTCGCGTCAGTTTTCAAACGCCTAGTGTGCGGCACGGTAGAGCACTAGACAAGCTCCCACCTGGATCTCTCTGCGGACGACGTCTCTGCGCCTCTACGTGAACTTCGACCCGGTCTTGACCTGCTGTCGTTGCCAAAATCTCTATCCGTGATTCTGGACTTATAAATCATGCATAATTCTACCACACAGTCAGCAAGTTTTCATCCGCTGCGGGAGGGTGTTAGGATATTGGAATCGCCAGTCGCCCCGATTCATCTTTCCTAACACCCCATCGCTCGGGGTTGTTAAAAACACCCAATGCGTCCTCTCATGAATCGCACTTGGATCGCAAAGGAAAACCCTCTTCATGCAACCTCCATCACTTCCTGGGAAATATCTCGATCGGCGTCACTGGTTGGGTTTAGCGACGGCCAGCGCAACCGTGGGGCTGATCAACCAACCCCGGATGTTTGCCGGACAGCAAGACACGGACAGCAAACAGTTGATTGTTCGCGGCGCAACTCCCATGAACGCCGAGCCCGCATTGAGCAAGCTGGTCCAATCGTGGGAAACTCCCATCAAGCACTTTTACGTTCGTAGCCATGCTCCCGTGCCGAAGGTCGATTTGGATTCGTTCCGGATAACGGTCGAGGGAATGGTTCAACGAAAGATGAGCCTGTCGATCGCTGAAATAACGGACCGTTTTCCCGCCACCGAGATCACTGCCACCATGACGTGCGCCGGGAACCGGCGCAGCGAACATAGCCGTGTCAAAAAAGTCGGCGGTGTCCAGTGGGCAGCTGGGCCGATTGGAAATGCCCGGTGGGGCGGCGTACGGCTGGCTGACGTGCTGCAGTTGGCCGGATTGCAGGAGGGAGCAAAACATGTCTGGTTCGAAAGTATTGACCAGGTGAAAAAGGACAATCGAACATTTCCGTTCGGGGCATCTATTCCGGTGAAAAAGAGCCTGGAGAAGACCCGGTTCGGCAACGGCACGTTGCTGGCGACCACCATGAATGGCAGGCCGTTACCGCCTGGCCATGGCTACCCGATCCGAACGGTGGTTCCGGGGTACGTGGGAGCTCGCAGCGTTAAATGGCTCGGCCGCATTGTGGTCAGTGATCGTCCTTCGCCAAACCATTACGTTGCCAATGCCTACAAACTGGTCACCAACGGTGACCAGGACGAATGGGCCGCCGCACAACCGATTTACAAGTTCCCGATTAACTCGGCGATCTGCAATCCTCCGGCAGATGCCAAGCTGCCCAGCGGAAAAATCACCGTCTCCGGCTATGCCCTGCCGCCGGGAGATCCGGGGCGGACGATTGATCGCGTTGAAATTTCCACCGATGGGGGCACGACCTGGCAACGCACGAAATTACTTTCACCTCGGCGGGAATATTGCTGGTCCCTTTGGAAAGCGAAAATCGCTGTGAATACCATGACGGATCAATTGATCCTCCGGGCCATCGATTCGGCGGGTGCCGTCCAACCGGAAACGGTCGACTGGAACCTGAAAGGATATCTCTACAACGCCTGGTATCAGACACCGGTTCAGGTCGGTTCGTGATATCGAGCTCAACCCCAAGCACCAGCTCGCGAGGAATCGCGCCACGGCATGATCAACTGCACGTCCGGGGGCTGGAAGGCATGAATGCGGTCTATCCGGTCAAAGACGGACAGCCGCTGGAACCCGACATGCCTATCAGTAGGCGCAGGTCGGCCTCGCGATGCGACGCGTCCGATCCGTGGCAAGCAAAGCAGTTCTCCGCCAGGATCGGTCGAATATGCTCGTTGAACGTCACCGGCTCCGCCGCGCCGGCTCACGCGCCGACCTGCGACTTGTGGACGAGATGGCTGAGTTGGCAAATACGTAGGGACACGGCCGCTGCGCCTCTGTGTGAACTTCAACTCGGTCCGTTTTCACGCGCAGAGTTCACCGAGACGATCCCCGAAAGAGATCTTCGCGGCAGATGGCGAGAGTAACGACTGATTGCATTCAAGTCCTCAGATTGGGAGGGCGGAGCTCCTACTGAGCCTTCACGGATCGGCACTGCAGTTGGTAACAGCTTCTCAGCTTGGCTGTCGGATAGTGTTATGCCAGATGCTGACGACTGTTCGAGCGGTTGCCGTCGATCGACCGCACGGTTTGGAACGCCGCCATGCGCCGCGGCCTGGGAGGACGAGCAGACCATCAGGACATGGGAGTTGTTGTCGCAGCGACGCGAGCCGGTCTGGTGGCGTGATGTAGCGGAGGCTCTAGGCAAGCAACATATGTATACTATTCCCAGGGCGTGGCAATCCGCGTGGACAACCGGAGCGCGACGATTCTGTTGCGTGGTTTTCTCACTTTGGCCCAACCGCTAAGTCGCCAACCATTCCCGCTGTCGTCGCCCAACCTGCACCACCTGCTTGTCTTCGAGCCTGCTGAGCGGGGTATATCGCGGATGGTGCGAATCGCGGTATGGATCGTTGCGGGCTGCGTTATAGCAACAGATGAGCGTCCAGCGGGGATGGTCGCTCCGGTTGTCCGCGCGGATCGACACTCAGAAGGATTTGAGCCGGTGTTCCGACATCTCCCTTTGACGTTCGCTCGTCCTCGTGGCCAGGTGTTTTGAGAAACGCCTGTTTTTGAAATAGCGGTGGGCGAAGATTCGATGAATCTTCTCGAATTTGATCCGATCGTCTGATACCCTGTACTCATGGCTCAACGAATCAGGCAGCACCGCAAACATGTTTGTAGAAGTCCTCTCGACTGGAGGCAACACGATGGTGGGTCCATTCATCCGGGGCTCCCTCGTTGTCCGCCCGCTTGCTCGACAGGACCAGAAGTGCTTCAAGCCACTTTGCGACAGATAGCCAGTTCGATCATCGTCCTGATGATTTTTACGCTCTCGATGGTACCTGGTGTCGATGCGCGAGAGTTGCTCAGAAATGGTGATTTTGAGTCAGGCAAATCGGGATGGAACCCGTGG
>CAUZRQ010000309.1:0-4495 GCA_963582065.1 Planctomycetota bacterium
GCCCTCGAGGGTCGCGACTGGACACCTCGATCCCACGTCTACGCCGAGCACGGCAAGGACGCCATTCTGCAGGGGACCGAGTTCGTGACGATGGTCCGTGACGACCGCTGGAAACTGGTCCACTTTCTCGACGAGCCGTGGGGCCAGCTGTTCGATCTCGAGACGGACCCGACCGAGGTGATCAACCGCTGGGATGATCCCGAGGCGGCCGGGGCCAGGCAGGCGCTGCTGGACGAGCTCCGCGAATGGCGAATCCGCAGCGGCTGGCACACCAGCTGCTGGCCGGCCGAGTGGCGGTAGGGTGCCGGAGGCGTCCTACTGCTTGTTCAGCGCGTCGATGAGCCGCTGGGCTTCCTGGCCGGCCTGTGTGTCCGACTGCTTGTCGGCCAGCCGTTCCAGTGTCCGCAAACCGGCCTTGCGAGCCGACACCGACTTGCCGCCCAGCTTCTTGCGGGCTGCCGCCAGGATTCTCAGTGCGGTCAGTTCCGACTTGACGTCCTTGTTGTTCCTCAGCTTCTTGACCGTCGCGGTGATGTCCCTGGGCAGGTCGTAGCCCTTGTAACGGACGGCCGCATCGGCGTAGCCGCGGTAGGCCTGCCACACCTTCCCGTCGCTCTCGGCCGCCTTGGCGGATTCGATCTGCTTGTTCATCTTCGCTTCGACGTAATCGAGCAGTTTCCGGGCCCCCTGCTTGGTGTCGGGTTTCCGCGACTTGTCCGCCTTCTTCAGGGCCGTGGCGGCACGGGTGAAGTTGCCGAACTCGACCTGGAACCAGGCCGTCTTCAGGCCCGCCGGGATCCCCTCGGGATCGACGTTCCACTTGGCCGCCCCGATGACGTCACCCAGCGCCTGTTCCATTCGCGTGGGGCTGGTGGCGACCAGCTTGCCGTCCGGCTTCATGATCCGGACTTGGTAGATGTTCTTCAGGGTGACCGGCGGCACGCCGCAGCTGCGTTCGAACGACCGGTCCAGGTCGGCGATCGCCGGCCAACTGATCCGGTTCTTCCGCAGGTAGGACTGCAGTTCAAACCGGGGCGTGCCCGAATTGACCGCGAGAAACAGAACCGGCTTATCCTGGTACTTGCTGGCGACCGCCTGCAAACCGGGCCACATGCCCTTGCACTTGGGTCACCCCTCCTCGAAGAACACCATCACCGCCACCTTGCCCGCGAGTTGCTCGCGGGTGAACGGTTGCGAATTGACCCACGAGCCGGGGTTGGTGGGGAACCGGAAACCGGTGGCCGAGCTCCCCTCCTGGGCAACGGCGGTCGACGGTGCGAGCGTGGCCAGGGCGGCCGCGCACAGTCCGCCGGTCAGCAGCAGTCGAGCGAAGGTGCGATGGGTCATGATCGTGTCCGGTGTTCGGGAACGGGCCTCGGGGGGCCAAATCATTGTACATGCCGGCCGGGCTGCTTGAGAATCGCCGTGTGTTCTCCGACAATCATCGATCCCCCCACCAGTGACCGGCCGGCGGACGATTCGGCCGGTCACAGACACCCAGAGAGACACTCACCATGACGACCATCCTGAGCAGGCCGGTCTCGTACCTGGCCGTGATGCTGTCGCTGGCCACCGTGCTGGCCACTACCGCGACGGTCGAAGCCGCCGACGGGGCCGACAAGAAGAAGGCCAGGAAGAAAACCAGGAAAAACGTGCCCCGAAACGTCCGGGTCTATGTCGGGACCTACACCGGAGAACAGAGCAAGGGCATCTACCAGTTCTCGTTCGACACCAGGACCGGCAGGGCGGGCAAGGTCAGCCTGGCGGCCGAGACGCCCAGCCCGTCGTTTTTGGCGATTCACCCCGGTGGCAAGCACGTTTTCGCCGTCAACGAAACCGTCAAGTGGGATGACCTCGAGAACAGCGGCGGGCTCAGTTCATTCGAGATCGACGCGAAGACCGGCCAACTGTCGCTGATGAACCAGCAGCCGACCCGCGGTGCTCACCCCTGTCACCTGGTCATCGACAAGTCGGGCAAGACCGTGCTGGTGGCCAACTACACCGGCGGCAGCGTGATCGGGTACTCGATTCTCGACGACGGTTGCCTGGGCGAGGCGACCTCGTTCGTGCAACACAAGGGCTCGGGCCTGATCAAGCCCCGCCAGGCCTCGCCCCATGCCCACTCGATCAACATCGATCCCTCGGGACGCTTCGCTGTCGTCGCCGACCTCGGCATGGACCAGGTGCTCGTCTACAGGTTCGACCCCGCCAAGGGAGCCCTGGAGGCCAACAGGCCGGCCGGACCCAGGGTGGCCCCCGGGGCCGGCCCGCGACACTTCTCGTTTCATCCCAACGGGAAGTTCGGCTACGTGATCAACGAGATCGACCTGACCGTCACCGCTTTCAGCTGGAACGGCAAGGCGGGAACCTTCAAGGAAATCCAGACCATCTCGACGCTGCCGCCCGGAGTGAAACGCGACGAGAAGATGAGCACCGCGGAGGTGCGGGTCGGGATGCGGGGCCGGTTCCTGTTCGGCTCCAACCGCGGCCACAACACGATTGTCAGCTACAAGATCGACCGCAAGACCGGCAAGCTGACCTACGTCGGCAACTACGACACCGGCGGCAAGACTCCGAGGAACTTCGGCCTGGACCCCTCGGGCCGGTTCCTGCTGGCCGAGAACCAGGGATCGGGCACGATCCATGTCCTGAAGATCAATCGCAGGACGGGCGAACTGGACGAGACGGGTACGGTGATCAACGTGCCCTCGCCGGTGTGTGTCCGGATGATGGCGATCGACAAGGCGAAGTGATTCAACGAACAAAAACCAGTTTTCACCAACAGACCAACACCACGGGGACCAACATCATGACGAAGCACCAGAA
The DNA here is from genome assembly GCA_963582065.1 of Planctomycetota bacterium. Classification (GTDB taxonomy): domain Bacteria; phylum Planctomycetota; class Planctomycetia; order Planctomycetales; family Planctomycetaceae; genus UBA8437. The sequence goes on from CAUZRQ010000309.1 coordinate 2,827, forward strand.
CCAGAAGTCGGCCGGCCTGGCCCGTCGCGAATTTCTGACCGCTGCCGCGGCTGTCGCCGTGGGAGCTCACGCGGCCGGCGCCCAGGACAAGAAGGCCGTCCAGCGCCTGGTCCTGCAACTCGGCGGCTCCTCGCCCAGGGGGCGGTCCCGCTATGGCAAGGACGCACCGCCGGTCCGCTACCCCGACCCCGACGTCGTCGTGCTCGACGACCGATTCAAGAAGTACAAGCTGGGCAACTCGGCCATCCGCCGCGTTTACCACAGCAAGGACATGCTCTGGGCCGAGGGCCCCGCGTGGAACGGCGTGGGCCGTTACCTGCTCTGGAGCGACATCCCCAACAACGTCCAGATGAGGTACCTGGAGGAGGACGGGCACGTCAGCACGTTCCGACACCCCTCGGGCAACTCCAACGGCAACACCTTCGACTGGTCGGGTCGTCAGATTGCCTGCGAGCACGGCAACCGCCGCGTGGTCCGTTACGAGTACGACGGCACGATCACCGTGCTGGCGCACAAGGTCAACGGCAAGGAGCTGAATGCTCCCAACGATGCGGTCGTCCATCCCGATGACGGGGCGATCTGGTTCACCGACCCCGGTTACGGGAGCCTGATGAACTACGAGGGCCACAAGGCCGACACCGGCAGCGTGCAGCCGCTGCAGAAGGAAGCGATCTACCGGATCGATGCCAAGAGCGGGAAGGTCTCGAAGTTGACCGACGAGATCTACAAGCCCAACGGCCTGTGCTTCTCGCCCGACTACAAGAAGCTGTATGTCGCCGACACCGGGGCCAGTCACTACGACGACGCGCCGCGGAACATCAAGGTCTGGGACATCGACGACGGCAAGAGGGTCAAGAACGGCCGCGAGTTCACGTCGATGGCGTTGAAGGTCAACGGCGAGGAGAAGGCCGGGTTCGCCGACGGGATCCGGGCCGACAAGGACGGCAACATCTGGGCCAGCGCCGGCTGGGTCGGCCCCGGCTACGACGGCGTCCACATCTTCGCGCCCGACGGCACCCGGATCGGCCAGATCCTGCTGCCCGAGATCTGCTCGAACGTCTGCTTCGGCGGCACCAAGCGGAACCGGCTGTTCATGACCGGCAGCCAGTCGCTGTACGCCGTCTACACCGAGGCGATCGGGGCGCACATCACCTAGGGCCCTACCCCGCCTCGACCATCGCCTTGATCACCCCGAACTCGGGGTCGAGCCAGTTCTCGAACTCACCGATCATGCCGTCGAAGCCGGTACGGTGAGTGATCCAGGGCGTGGTGTCGACGGTGCCCGATTCGATCAGCGAGATGATCCGGTGGAAGTCGGCGGCTGTCGAGTTGCGGGTGGCCAGGACCGTCAGTTCCTTGCGGTGGAACTCGGGATCGTTGAACGTGATGTCGGCCTGGACCAGGCTGACCATCGTCAGCCGCCCGCCGCTGCCGGTCAGGTCGAACGCGGCGTTCATCGACGGGGGAAAGCCCGTGGCATCGAAAACCGACGTGGGCAGCTCGCCCCCGAACGCCTCGGTCACCTGCTCGAGGGGTTCGCGGCCGTCTTGGCCCGAGACGATCGTCTGGCCGACACCGAACAGGTCGCGGCAGAAGGCCAGCCGGCGCGGGTTGATGTCGAGCACGGTGACGCGGCCGCCGGCGATCTGGGCGAACTGGGTCACGGCCA
>CAUZRQ010000310.1:0-4489 GCA_963582065.1 Planctomycetota bacterium
CGGTCACGTTAGCCGCTCCCGCCACCGCCGTCCCCGAACCCTCATCCATCGCCATGTTTGGCATCGGTGCACTGGGTCTGTTTGGCTACAGCAGACGTCGCCGGCAAACATCGGCCGCCGCCTGAGGCACAGGACACCTAGTACACCTCAGGCCCCGAGCCAAAGAGCAGGTTCTGTTAAAACTGTTCAGTCCAGCGAGTCACATCATGCAACGATCATTTCAACCGGTAATGACCACCATCGTACTGACCGCCGCCATGCTGCTGGCGGCGCCGGGTGCTGTTCGAGGCGGGACAATCAGTTCCGGCCACATGACAACCAACATCTACGATGTACCAAGCTACAGAGGCTCGGATTCAATTAATATTGAATTGACTGCGGGTGGCACCAACGAAGTTCATGAGCTTATGTATGAAAACTGGTGGTGGTTTCGTGAGACTGGCGACACGGACGAGTCGTCGTTCCACTCTCCGACAACTGAGACCTACGTGGGTGACACGGCGACTTTCGCCTTTAGCGAAGCAAATTTCGATGCTGTTATCACCTTTGTGTTGGATGGCGGTGCAAATAGTTTCGTGTCCAGCGTGGCCATTACCAACACGTCAGGTGCTCTGCTGGATCTTGATGTTTTTCAAGTCGCTAATATCGATTTGGGTTCGGGAGACAATGATTCGGCTATTTTGACAGGCTCGGAGCAGGTTGTGGTCAACAGTGCGGACGGAGCTCCGCAAATGAATGTTTGGGCTGACGGGGCCGTTGCGGCCATAGCTGGCGCCGATGACGATGACCCCCCGGGTACATATCCGAAATTCCTCGATGTCGAAGACATCCTTGATGACGGTCTGGTAACGGACTTCATCAACGGCACTAATTTCCCGTTTGCCGCAACGGACGGGGATTTGAACATTGGTTTCCAGTGGACGCCTGAGTTCACTATCGGCGAAACAAAGAACTTCACAACAACGTACACTCATACATCAGTAGTTCCGGAACCCTCTTCACTGCTTCTGGCGGGCATCGGAGCGCTGGGTCTGTTCGGCTACGGCAGACGTCGCCGGCAAACATCGGCCGCCTGAGGTACAGGACACTTACAACCACACAGCGCATCACGGGCTTCCAGCAGGTCGCCCGTTTTTCGTGCGCTCACATGTGCATCCGCAGGTTGCGACCACTGATGATGCACTGTCCGCATTTGAGTAACTGGCTGCTGACGAAGCGGCTGTGGCAAATCAGGTGCTGTTCTCGGCTGTCGGGGTACTGTCCAACCTGCAGACAACGCGCGCAGTGAAAGCAGAACTGAAGAGACGAGCGGAGAGGAATTGAGGTCCGGGAGACTGGACGGGGTTGAACAAGGAACGACATGAGGACGTCACGATGACCGAACTTCCAATTCTGACGGAACCACTGCAGCTGCTGGAAGTCGAGCGGATCACTGGGCTGAGCTCCAAGGCGGCTCGGACATTTTGTGATGCAGTCGGCGGCATACGGTGTGGCAGTTTGTGGCAGCTGCCAGCCGAGAGGATGCCCTGGGGGTACCACCAATCTCGGGGTGCCACCACCAACTGCGGTGGCGACTGATCCGGAGGCCCATCCTGCATTTGGAACGATTCTGATCCGCGACAGACGCAATCGAGACGCAGGCTTGACCCCGGAACAAATATTCGAGTTATTGTGTTTGGTTGACTTCAGACTCCTTGTCGTCTCATTCCATTTACATACACTCAACGCCGCACAGGACGTGAATGCCCTATAACACGCATCCTGTGCCCACCGCCAGCGGACGGCCACCTCATTCTATGGATGGTTGAACTTGCTCTGTCCTGCGACCGCACAGGAGATCACCGATGCCTGCACAAGTGTTATGCGTTGCTGTGAGAAACACTCGATTCTTACTGGGCACGTGTGTGGTTCTGTATGGCAGCGTCACGGTTCAAGCCGCTCCGCTTTTCACCGGTCTGGGCGATCTGACCGGTGGTAGTTTCTGGAGCGAAGCAAAAGGCGTCTCGGCGGATGGTGCGGTTGTGGTGGGGACTGGCAGTTCCACCTCAGGCTACGAGGCGTTTCGCTGGACCTCGGGCGGGATGGTCGGTCTGGGCGATCTGGCCGGTGGCAGTTTCTATAGCCGTGCATATAACGTTTCGGCTGATGGTGCGGTTGTGGTGGGACGGAGTAAGTCCGCCTCAGGCACCGAGGCGTATCGCTGGACCTCAAGCGGAATGACCGGCCTGGGCGATCTGGCCGGTGGCAGTTTCTATAGCACTGCAGATGGCGTTTCGGCTGATGGTGCGGTTGTGGTGGGGAATGGCAATTCCGCCTCTGGCACCGAGGCGTTTCGCTGGACTGAATCCGGCGGGATGGTCGGTCTGGGCGACCTGGACGGTGGCGATTTCTCTAGCTCTGCAAAAGGCGTCTCGGCGGATGGTGCGGTTGTTGTGGGGTATAGCAAATCCGCCTCAGGCTACGAGGCGTTTCGCTGGACCTCAAGTGGGATGGTCGGTCTGGGCGATCTGGACGGTGGTGATTTCTATAGCATTGCAAATGGCGTCTCGGCGGATGGTGCGGTTGTGGTGGGGAGTGGCAATTCCGCCTCAGGCGACGAGGCGTTTCGCTGGGAAAACGGCACGATGACCGGTCTGGGCGATCTGGCCGGTGGCGATTTCGATAGCTCTGCATATGGCGCCTCGGCTGATGGTGCGGTTGTTGTGGGAAGGGGCGAGTCCGACGGCTACGAGGCGTTTCTTTGGACTTCAGCCGACGGAATGCGGTCTGTGATGGACATCCTGACCGACGACTATGGTCTGGGAAGCAGTCTAACGGGTTGGACACTGTTTAGCGCTAACGCTATTTCCGCTGATGGCCTGACGATCGTGGGCTATGGCGACAACCCCGATGGAAACTCTGAGGCCTGGATGGCCAGCATGGACTCTGCTGCTGTCGTGCCGGAGCCGAGTTCGCTGGCGCTGCTGGGCATCGGTGCACTGGGTCTGTTCGGCTACAGCAGACGTCGCCGGCAAACATCGGCCGCCGCCTGAGGCACAGGACACTCAGTACCACACAGGCCCCGAGCCAAAGAGCAGGTTCTGTTAAAACTGTTCAGTCCAGCGAGTCACAGCATGCAACGATCATTTCAGCCGGTGATGACCACCATCGTACTGACCGCCGCCATGCTGCTGGCGTGCGTTCCTGCCTCGGCGGATGTCCTCTACTTGGACGATAACGGCACCCACAACCTGAACTCTGCAGTGGCAGAAGATGATGTCTATGTCGAGAACTCAACGACCGCCAATCTTCTGACAGGCGGCTCGATTGGGGGCTATCTGGAGGCCCTCGACGACAGCACGGTGAACGTCTCCGGCGGTACGATTGGGCGCAATCTGATTGCCTGGAACGACAGCGAGGTGACCGTCTCCGGCGGTACGATAGTGGAAGATCTGGACGCCAACGACAGCAGCACGGTGAACATTTCCGGCGGCTCGATTGGGGACTATCTGTCGGTCCGCAGCAACAGCACGGTGACCGTCTCCGGCGGTACGTTTTTGGACAAACTGTTTGCCTACCACACCAGCACGATAACCATCTTCGGTACCGGCTTCAATGTTGGTTACGGTGACTACGGAACCGGCAACTGGACAAACGGCACTACTCTGACCGGCACACTCGCAGATGGCACGGCCTTCGATAATGAGGTGTATATCCATAGTAGCGCCACGGTCACGTTAGCCGCTCCAGCCACCGCCGTCCCCGAGCCCTCCTCCATTGCCATGTTTGGTATCGGTGCGCTGGGTCTGTTCGGCTACGGCAGACGTCGCCGGCAAACATCGGCCGCCGCCTGAGGTACTGGACACTCAGCGCATCACGGGCGGCCACGTCTCTCTTGCTCGCGCCCATTGGCCCCTTAGGCCTCCTTAAATAAGATAAAAAGGGCGGTATTAGTGGGGTAGCAAGTGGCCGAAAGTCGGCCGTGTCACTCAGCAGCGTCGGTGTCGGGACGGCAATCAGACATGCGTTGATTTATGTCAACAACCCGCGCGAATGACAACCAGAACACACGCGGCCAGGGTAGCCCCCGAACCCGGTACCAGGAACCGGACAGATGTTAACGTTACAACAATTCAAAAAATGGCTGGAACGCCCAGGTGGGCTGAGAGACACCCAGCGAGTCGAGCTGATCGACAAATTTTTCGAGGGCTTCGATTCGTACTCATCCACCCGCACCGGGCTGCTCACCGCCGCCATTCAGGCCATGCTGAGTGATCATCCCCAGCGGCAGCACCAGCCGCAACCCGCCAGAGCGCTGGGAGGCACCGAGTGACGCCGCAGGAATTCTTTGAGGAGTTCGGCACGCTGGCCGAGTCGATGCCCCAGCTGCCCTCGAACCTTGTTGAACATATCGCCAACCCGGCGAGCGAAGGAGAGGGCGAGAAACGCTGCGCACTTTCATTTTGAGGCTCGCACTGGCAGGGAAGCTGACCCATTTCGGTCGGAATTG
>CAUZRQ010000311.1:0-4484 GCA_963582065.1 Planctomycetota bacterium
CGCGGGACAGGCACTGGGCTACCAGGCTGACGTGGGCCTGGGCGTCTGGGGCAAGCTCTACCACGAACACGGCCGCGGCAAGCTGGACTGGAACGACCGAGGTTCCAAGGTGGTCAAGCCTGGCCAGTGGAACAGGTACGAGATTCTCGCGGTCGGTCATCGCATCTGGACGGCCATTAATGGCAAGCTGTGTGTGGCGATTGAGGATCCCGCCGGAGAATTGTCCGGCAAGATCGCATTCCAGATCCACAGCGGGCCACCTCAAACGGTGCAGTATCGAGTCCTCAAGTTGATCCATGATCCAAAGATCGAATTGGCTGGCATGAACCAGAAATCGCTGACAGCAAAGCTGACCAGGAAAGCCGTCGAGAAAAACTGAACACGAAGAATGGGCCGCAGCAGTGACCGCTGACGGCCAATCGACCGATTCGCAGAACACCACAAATGGAGTGCTTCATGGTCAATCAGAAACGTCCGAGTGAAATCACGCGTCGCCGATTCGTCACATCGACCGCCAAGGCCGCCTCCGTGGCGACTGCCTTCACCATCGTTCCGCGACACGTTCTGGGAGGTGTTGGACACCTGGCTCCCAGCGAGAGGGTCAACCTGGCGGCGATCGGCGCGGGGGGGCAGGGTGGCGGCGACATCAACCAGATGGCGTCTCATGGAGCCAACGTCGTGGCATTGGTTGACGTGGATCACGCCCATGCAGCGGGGACCTTCAAGCGGTTCCCCAGGGCCCGGGTTTACCGGGATTTCCGCCGGATGTTCGACAAGGAAGCCAAACACATAGACGGGGTCACCGTGGGGACTCCCGACCATGTCCACGCGGTAGCATCGATGGCGGCGATGCAACGAGGCAAGCACGTTTATTGCGAGAAACCGTTGACTCACACGATCTTCGAAGCCCGTCAACTGACTCTGGCGGCAGCCAGGCACGACGTGGTCACGCAGATGGGCAATCAGGGACATGCCACCGAGGGGGCCCGGTTGACCAACGAGTGGATCCGGGCCGGGGTGATCGGCGAGGTGAATGAGGTGCACGTCTGGACTGATCGGGCCGGCAAGTACTGGAAACAGGGCGTCGGTCGCCCCGAAGGGCGTCCGCCGATCCCCGCGACTCTTGACTGGGATCTCTGGCTGGGCCCGGCCCGGCCGCGACCGTATCACCCATCCTATGTCCCAAAAACATGGCGAGGCTGGTGGGACTTCGGCACCGGGGCGATGGGTGACATGGGCTGCCACATTGTCGACCACCCGATCTGGGCCCTGGAACTTGGCAGTCCCACGGCCGTCGAAGCCGTCTGCACTCTTGACGGCCTGGAGATTGACGGCAAGCCGAACTTCGAGACCTATCCGATCGCGGCGACGATCTACTACGAGTTTCCCGCTCGGGGGAAACGGCCTCCGGTGAAGATGACCTGGTACGAGGGTGGCCTGATGCCGCCGACACCGTCCGAGATGCCGGCCGGCCGTTCGTTGCCTGGCAACGGGGTGCTGTATGTGGGCACCAGGGGGAAGATGTTCCACGGATCACATGGTGGCATGCCACAACTGTTGCCCGGTGATCTGACCGATGCGGCCCGAGCGGTCAAGAAGACGATGGCTCGTTCTCCGGGTCACCATTTCGAATGGCTCCAGGCTTGTCGGGGCAGTGGTACCGCCGTTTCGAACTTCAGCTACTCGGGTCCGCTGACCGAAACCGTGCTGCTGGGGGTACTGGCCCAACGGGCCCCGGGCCGACGACTGGAATGGGATGGGGCGAAAATGAAGATCCGCAACGCGCCCGAACTCAACCAGTTTGTGCACAAGGAATACCGCAAGGGATGGACGCTCTAGGTCAACCGATGACGATGCGGGGCAGGTCTGGAAAGCAACAGGGCAGGATCGGGATTGATGGCGACGCTCTGCAGGTCATCTGGTTACGTCGTGAGCGGATTGCCGCGAGTCGCACTTCCCGACCATGCTGGATGGACGAAAGAGCCAGGCGGCATTCTCGATTGTTTCAGATAGCCGCTGGAACAGTTTCAGTGAGGGAGACACCAGCGCCGCCTGTTTCGGTCGGTGCGTTGTTTGATTGGTCAGTCATACGATTGAACGTAGTGCTTGTGGCGGATTCGCGGCGTGAATGAATACAGCTTGGCCTTTTTCAGGTGGAACCGCAGACGAATCGGCCGACCCTGAATCAGGTGGCAGTCATCTTTGTCTTTCCATTTCAACACGTGCCGAACACTGTCGGCGGTGATCGCGATGGAGTCGTCTTTCGAGAATCCCTTGATCGCGTGCCCTTGGGCATCGAGGGCCTCGACGACAATCGACCCGCCTTCAGCGTTTGCGTTTACCTCGAGCGTGTCGCCTATGAAGAGCAATGTCCTGGTCGTCATCGTCCCTTCTGCCGCGGCGTTGACTGATACAAACCCGTCCAGTCGCAGCGTTGCCAGGCCGATGCCCCGGGTCTTGGGGAACTTGTCACCGTGGTACTTTGCCCAATGCCGGCCGGTGTATCCCCTGTAGTAGATCCAGATTCGGTCGTCGACAACCAGCAGTGGCTGGTGGCAGGCGCCAACGGCGCCCCAATCCCAGTCCTTCTTGTGGCGGCCGTAGGGAATGAACACCGCGTCCTGGACTGCCTTCTTCCAGTCACGGTTGTCGTCCATTTCACGCCAGGGGATTGCTCCATTTGCAGCCACGCGGAGCCAGGTCCGGCCGTTGCGGCTGAAAACCAGTTGCTGGTCAGTCTTGTCCATCCATAGCTTGTCTTTCGGAATCGGTTGAATCGTCTCGCCGTGATACGTCCAGAGGAAGCCGATATACATCCCCCGGTACTGCATTGCCTGCATGGCGTAGTGCTTTGTATTGAAAGGCCGATCCATTTTGGACTTGTGGCTTTCGTTTGTTGGTGCCGGCCACAAGATGGTCGTCTTCGGCGACCAGTGGACAAAGTCCTCGCTCTCGGTCACCGAGCAGATTCGACTATTGGGTGGGCCGTAACGAAGATAAGCGACGTACCGGCCGCGGCGGGCATCCCAAAAGGGACAACTCTGTACATCGCTGAACGGGATGATTGGGTTTTCCGGCTCATCGGTCCAGTGGATGCCATCCGGCGAATACGCCGCGTTTGTCGACAATGTCTTGGGGGTCCCGTCCTGGCAGGCGCTGAAGAGCATCTTGTAGCGCTTCTGTGGGTCGCGGGCCACGGGGTCCTTGAAGACACCGGGAGCCAGAAAGCCGGGGAGCTTCGAGTGGAAGACGATGTTGGTCTTGTCCCTCTGGTTGATGATCGGCTTGGTCCAGCGGAGGCCGTCCTTCGACGTCGCGTAGCCCAGGACCTGCTCGCTGTCGACCTTGCGATCGGGAACATGCATCGCGTACCACATCTTGAAGATGCGGTCGTCCTTGTCATAGATCACCGTGGTGTAGTCCGGATCGTCCCGTTCCCACGGTTTGTCGCGAATCATCAACGGGTTCTTCGGATGTTTGACCGGCCGGTTGAGGACCTTTGTGGCGCCCTGGAGGTCACCTACGATGTAGTCGTCGATGAACAGTTGCTTGCCGTTGATGACAATCGCATCGTCAACAGTCTCGTCGTTGATGTTTTTGAACAGGCCCGGAGGTGCCTTCAGAGCCTGGGCTTGTGCCGTGCCACAGCAAAGGCACGCTGTCAGTGAAGACAAGCAGATCAAGCGAATGAACATGATGTGATTTCCGCTGGTGTTGGTGGTGTTTTCTTCAGGTGGTTGCTGGTGGGGTGAGCATTGCTCGCCATGTCATGGGGAATGAAGATTCGCGTCATACGACCTGCAGCCAGATTTGCATGGTGGTGGTTGACGAAGGCAGCGGCAAGTTGGAGAAGTTGTTCGGCAAGTACTACCGTTTCGCACCCTGGATCAGCCCGGCTTCTTCTACCATTCTGCAAATGGGCTGCTCGGTGTTTACCGGGACCTGCTGATTAATCAAGGCGTTGAGTACAACTGGGAGGCCGAGCAGACCGTCACGAAACGACTTTTGGGCATGGCAATGGGCACGGTTAGTAGTGTTGGGTTAACTCCAATAACTTTGCTTGTTGTCTAGCGGCTGTGGTCAACAAGGGGTTCGCTAATGCAGTTCGTCAGGATCGGTTCGAGTGACCTTGAGGTCTCCCGGATGGCGCTGGGCCTGGGGTTCCGTGGGCAGTCGTCCGCCAGCGAGGCGGTGCGGCTGATCGAGCACGCCATCGACTCGGGCATCAACTTCATCGACTGCGCCAACAAGTACCAGTTGAGAACCGATGCTGACGACGCGCACGGCAGTTCCGAGGAGATTCTCGGTCGTGTGCTGAAGACGCGGCGTGACCAGTTGGTGATCACGAGCAAGGTGGGTGCCGAAGGCGGACCCGAGAAGGAGGCCGGGGGATGTTCACGGGAGAACATCCTGCGAGAGGTCGAGCGATCGCTGTCACGATTGGGGACCGACCACATCGATCTCTACTTCCTGCATCGCTTTGA
>CAUZRQ010000312.1:0-4473 GCA_963582065.1 Planctomycetota bacterium
CCAGTTGTTCACGGGCGGCCATCTCGATCGCGATCCCCACCACCAACCCGCCGGCGACCAGGATCGCCATGGCCTGCCATCGGCCCAGCGTAGAAACCAGCAGCACCACCACGATCGCCCCCACCGCCACCAATGCCGCCATCTCGTAGCTCCGCTTGATCTGTCGTCCCGCATCGTGATTCTGCAACGGCGTCCCGGTCACCTCCGGATCAACACTTCGCACCTCACCGACGAAACGGCCCAGAGGTTCCCGATCCCAGATCGACTCGCCCGGTACCACCTGCACCAGCCAGTCGCCCTGGGGGCTGAGATAGCGTGAGACCAGGGCGGCGGGGAGTCGCTTCAGCGTGTCGACGTCGGCTCCGGGAAGGAAACTCCCCAGGTGCGTGACTCGCCCGACGCTCGGCAGCGACTTCATCCGCACCGCCAGCCGTCGGGCCTCCTCCAGCGAACCGCACAGCGACACCGCGAACAGAGCCCCGCCGTCGGGATCGGCCGCCACCCGCCGCTGCACCTTGACCGACTCGATGTCGTCGGCCTGCAGGTTCAACAGGTTGTCGTCGTAACGGACGAGCCACTCGAACCGCCCCTCGCGCCAATCGACAAGCGACGAACCGGCCAGGGCCAACACCGCCAGTGAAACCCACAGGAACACCCGCGGCGATTCGGCCACCCGATGACGCCAGTGTTCGCCCATCAGCGACACCGCGAAATCAACCGGCATCGTCTGCGAATCGGTCAGCCGCACCATCGCCGGAATGACGGAGAAGGTCACGATCGCACAAATCATGATCCCGCCGCCGGCAATCCAACCCAGTTCGGCCACCCCGCGGAACTCGGTCAGAGACGCACACCCGAAGGCCAATGCCGTCGTCACCGCCGCGGTCGCGATCCCCGGCCCCACCTCGGCGGCCGATTCCACCAACGCCTCCACCAGTCCCGTTCCCCGCTGCCGCGTCTGGACGTAGCGGGCCAGAAAGTGGATCGAGAAATCCACGCCCAGGCCGATCAGAACGACCGCAAACGAGACCGAGAGAATATTGAGGTGGCCGACGGTCAGGGCAGTCGCGGCGAACGAGTACGCCAGTGAAACGCCCAGTCCGAACAGGATCACCAGGGGCAACCGGACGCCGTGGAAGCCGATCCCCATCAGCCACGCCACGCCGACGGCCGCCAGCAACGATGCCCGGATCATGTCCTGCTGCGAACGCACCATCTCGTCGCTCTCGAGAACCGGGATCCCGGTCAACCCGATTTCGATCCCTCCACCGGCCTCCCCCTCAGCCCGACCCTCGGCCGACACCTCGCCAATCAACCGCCTCATCCGGTCAATCGCCGCCGCCGCCCCTTCGAACCCCGCGTCCTCGGGAACCACCGGCACCGCTCTCAGGTAACCGGTCCGGCCATCCGACGAGGTGAAGTAGCTGGGCCGTTGTCCCTCGCGACCGTCGATCCGATAGAGAACACTTCTCAGGACATCATCTTGATCAGCCGCCCGCCGGCCGAGTTTTTCGAGTGTCACTTCGACGGACACGCGGTCGCGGCCCCGGACCACCACCACCAGGTCCGACGTGTCGGGAAAGGCCGCGGCGTAACGGAGCCAGCGGCGGTGGAACTCGACGTCGGGATCGATCAGGTCCGATCGGCTGGTCTGGAACTCCAACATGGTCAGGGTCACCACGACAGCCCCCACCGCCAGTGTCCCCAACAGCACCAGGGTCAACCGGGGCACTTCGACCACCACGCCGACCGTCGCCGACAGCACGGACGAAAGCAGCCCGCGGCCGGTGGTCCCGTCCTCGGCCATCAATACCCTCGTCCTGGAAATCCCTAACGCGGCAAGCGGTCGCGGATTGTAGCCGCTCAGTCGGACTCGACAATCCCGGTGACGTCTGCCCGAGCCGTGTCACGTCGACGGCTCTCTCCGGCGATCACCAGGAACGCCAGGAAATCGTAGAGCCCGTGAGCGACCATCGGGACGACCAGGTTGAGCTGTCCGGGCGATGGGGTACCGGCCGGCAACGGGTCAACCAGTCCCACCAGGCCCAGGTAGCTTCCGACCAGCCCCACCACGATCGCATAGGTCGGCGTGATCGGGTGCAGCAGGCCGAACAGCAGGTTGCTGCCGATCAATGCGACCACGAACCCGATCGCCAGCGGGCGGGCCGCATCGTCACCAGCCATCCAGGGCTGGATCACTCCGCGAAACAACAACTCCTCGCACACGCCCGCCAGGGCCGCCAACAGCAGCAGATCGTACCACCGGCACTGCGCCATCGGACGCCCCAGCATTTCGACCAGCAGTTCCCGGATCCGCAGCAACGGAGGCCAGGACGTCGTGTACGTCACCCCGAAGGCCAGCAACAGCGGCCCGGTCGCCGCCACACCCCAGGCGATCGCAACAGGCGTCACCCGACAACCACCCCACGGATCGATACCGGCCAGCCAGCCCAGGCCCAATCCGATCAGCAACACCACCACCTCGACGGCGATGCCGGCACGCAGAAATGTGCGGCGATCGTTCCAGTCGAACCCCTCGACCGGCTCGTTCATCTCCGTCCGGCCGAACCGGATCCCGCCTTCTTGTCACCCGCCTTCTTGTCACCCGCCTTCTTGTCACCCGCCTTCTTGTCACCGGTCGGCTTCTCGAAGATCACGATGTGCTGTCGAGGCAACACCCCGATCGTCTCCTTGAACTTCAACCCGAACGGCTCCTGGCTGATCTCCTTCTTGACCTGCTTCTCGGTCATCTTGTGTACCAGCAGGATCGGAACGCGACGGTCTTCCATGCGGTACTCGACAAAGGCCACTCGTCCACCCGGCTTCAACGCCTTGCTGATCTCGAACATCATCTCGTAGGGAAACTCGAACTCGTGGTACACGTCGACCATGATGGCCAGGTCGATCGAGTCGTCCTTCAGCCGCGGGCTCTTCTGTGTCCCGCGGACCGCGGTCACGTTGGGGATCCGGAACTTCTTCATTCTCATCTGCATCCGTGCGAGCATCTGCGGCTGCACGTCGACCCCCATCACCTTGCCTTCCAGGCCCACGGCGCGTGCCAACAGCGCCGTCACCACGCCGCTGCCGCAACCGATATCGGCCACAATCTGGCCGGGCTGGAGTTTCAGCGAGCGGACCATCAACGTCAGTTTCTCCTCGCGTTCCCGCTCGGCCCGCTCCAACCACCGTGCTCCCGATCCGTTGAAGCCGTAGCCCATCACGTGAGCAATCTCGCGGCCCATGTAGAACTTGCCGATCCCGTTGGGATCGTGGAGCTTGCGGAACGTGTACCGCTTCACCCTCGTCTTGTCGACGGCCTTGAACTTCGCCTTCGACTTGGACCGAGGTTTCACCTGGGCCTGGACGTCGCCGCCCAGACAGCCCAGCAGTGCCACCGCAACGACAACACCTGCCCACCGGTTCCTGATCATGATTCGTGCTCCTGAACCGTTTCCTGTGTCTCGTCTTCCTGGGAATTGTCGGCAGCCGTCGTCCCCTTCGAACCGACTGCCGTCTGCCATTCAGCCTGTTCGAGTGTCTCGGCCTCGTCGACCAGCAGCATCGGGATCCCCTCCCGGACGGGGAAACTCAACCGACACTCTGCCGACGAACAAACAAGGCTCTGGCCGGTGACGACCAGCTGCCCATGGCATTCGGGGCAGACGACCAGGCCGACCAGGTCGCCGAGATCGATTCCACTCATCACCACCGGTCTCCCGATTTCGTTCCCGACCCGCGGCGGGCTCGCAAACCACCCGTCCTCGAAACTAGAAACCCCTCGCCTGCTGGATATCCGAGAAATCTCTCACGCAGTAGTCGATGCCGACGTAGTCGAGCACCCGGCACAGGCTGCGGACGGCGACACCGATTCCGTCGGGACCGCTGAAACCCCCGAACTGGCCACCACCCTTCAGGTGCGGTTCGACTTCCAGGAAGAAGCCTGGCGCCCCCATGCCCTGCATCTTCGCCGTCAGTTCGGGCAACCGCCCCTTGAGCTCTCTGAGCAGCAGGTCGTGACCCGCATCGCCGACATCGGCCGGCACGAAGTTCTTCAACCGCTCCTCGTCGACGGCACCGGTCCAGACCAGGTCCGGGTCGATCGTGTAGTCCTTGATGTGCATCCAGCCAATGTGGTCGATCATGTCCACCAACTCGGCGTGAACCTGCAACCGGTTCTTGTTCTGGGCCGCGACATTGCCACCGTCATAGATGCAGACCATCCCCGGGTGGCCCACCTGGCGACACAGTTCGGCCAGCAACTCGCCCGTCTCGCCGATCAGATTCGGCTCGATCTCCAGTCCATAGACCAACCCCGCCGCGCTGGTGCGTTCGACGATCTGCCCCAGCTGGTCGACCGCCTGCGGGATGTGCTCCCGGGGATCGGTTCCCTGCGGATGGTAGAACGAGAACCCGCGGATCAGCCTGGTGTCCAGGGCCTGGGCCACCCGGATCGTGTCGGCCACCTCGCCCTCG
>CAUZRQ010000313.1:0-4459 GCA_963582065.1 Planctomycetota bacterium
TCCGAGTTCATCGAGAGCCAGTTGAAGCTTCGCCTCGGCCAGGAGGGTCTCATTCTGGGTTTTCTGGTTCTCGTAGGTGACCGTGGCCTGGATCTGTTCGTTTCGCTGTCGCTCGGTCTGAAGTTCCTGCTCGTCAAGTCGTTCGGTGATCAGCGCGGAGTCGAGTTCGACAAGCAGATCACCCTCTTTGACGTACTCTCCGTTCTCTACGATCGTCAGGATCTGTGTCCCGGATCGCTCGCGACCGAAGTTCTCGACCTCGCACCGCAGTTCGGTGGTCTTCTGGCTCTGCAGGTTGCCGTTTTCTGTGACTTGGATCGGCAGGTCCGATCGTCTCACCTCGTAGAAGATCAGCGTGGCGTTGGTGGACGAGCCGTCAAAGGCAAATGTCCATGCCGCGACGGCCAGCAGTGCGGCCCCGGCGATCAAAAGCGAGACCACAAAAGTCGTCCGGCCTCCGCCTGTGGAATGACGTGCTGGAGCACGGCCCGTAACGGGCAAGTGATCAACGTGTTCGGGAGTTGTGGTAACCATCGTGCCCTCAACCTTGCTGACAGCTGTCGGCGGCGTCCTGCCACACCTAACGGTGTGCAGGATCGCCAATCACGCAACGGAACGCAACCTGAGATTCTGTTCTGAAATTAACCCCGGTGACGCGTTTGCAGGTCGTGGCCACGTTGATATTCGACGATCTCCGCGAAATAAGAGCCGGATACGACGGGCGTACTGGTTGTGGTTGTCGCAAACTCCACACCATCGACTAGAATCCCTGAAAACGACCGGGCTGCTGAAGGCAATCCGCGAAACTCTGGGTTTTCTCGGCGGCAGTTCATCGCTGTTGCCACGAGACCTGGTCCAGCCGCGTGAATTGGAAGCCCGTCGAAATGACGATGGCAGGCATTGGGTTCAACGAGTGCACCGATGGCGGACACGGCAACGGAGGGGGCCAACTACGATGCCGTCCTGGTTGTCTCATTTGGCGGCCCGGAAGGATCGGACGACGTGGTTCCGTTTCTCGAAAACGTGCTCCGCGGCCGAGATGTGCCACGCGAGCGGATGCAGGAGGTGTCGGAGCACTACGCCCGTTTTGATGGTGTCAGTCCGCTCAACTCGCAGTGTCGTGACCTCATCACGTCGCTGGGCCAGGAATTGAATTCGCACCAGATCGACCTGCCCATCTACTGGGGCAACCGCAACTGGCATCCGATGCTGGCTGACACGATGGGTCGGATGAAACGGGACGGCGTTCGACGGGCCTTGGCCTTTGTGACGGCTGCCTACAGCTCATATTCCAGTTGCCGCCAGTATCGAGAGAACATCCAGTCTGCCCAGGAGGTCGTCGGCGAGGGGGCACCGGCCGTGGATAAGATCCGGGTGTTCTACAACCACCCGGACTTCATTGCCGCGTGTGCGGATTGCCTGCAGGATGCGATTTCTCAGCTGGGTGCGCAAGGCCGTTCGGCGTTCCGAATCGCCTTCACCGCGCACAGCATTCCCGAGTCAATGGCCCAGGAATGTGATTACACCGCTGAACTCCTGGAAACCAGCCGGCAGGTCGCCGAATCCAACGGTGTGAGCGAAGACCGCTGGGAACTGGTGTACCAGAGCCGCAGCGGACCCCCGCACATCCCATGGCTGGAGCCGGACATTTGCGATCATCTCGAGAAACTCGGGTCCGACGGCATCGGCGATGTGATCGTGGTCCCGATCGGCTTCCTGTCCGACCACATGGAAGTGGTCTACGACCTCGATCACGAGGCGAGAGAAACCTGTGAACGCGTCGGGCTGAACATGGTCCGATGCGCCACTGTCGGAACGCATCCGCGGTTCATCTCAATGATCCGAAAACTGATCGTCGAGAGGATCTCCGGGGGCGACAGGGAGTGTGTGGGAACCTGCCCACCGAGCCCGGACCTCTGTCCTGTCGATTGCTGCCCACCGCCGGCGAGGCACCAGGGCGGAACGGGCTGACGACGCTGGAACCAACACGTCCCCACCGTACGACGGCGATCACATTGCCTTCCTGCCACGACGTTGGACTTCCTGGATCACCTCGCTGATGGACAGGTCGGGCGAGAGATCAGCCGGGCGTTTGCCGACACCTTCAAGAATGTTGGACACGTTCCATTTTGCGTAGAAGCGGTGGGGCAGTGCCGGATCGGTCTTGGTGTGCAGCCGCTCGGGGATGTCGGACCACTCGGCTGTTCTCTGGTCTCGCCAGCGGGAATAGTAGGCCTGCAAAGTGCGACGCTGGTTGCTGTGAGCCTTGAGCCGGCCGCAGTGAATTGCGCGAGCATGGAAGATCACTGCGGTTCCAGCCGGTCCCAGCACATCGACACCCTCATGGGGCGCCACGTCGAGCGGATTCGTGTCGACCAGCCGATTGTGTGTCTCCGGCACGATCGCAAAACAATGGTCATTCTCGGTAACGTCGCTGAGGTAGACCATGACCGAAACCGCGTCGATCTCCATCCGCCGGTCGTATTCGCGGACGATATCCCGGTGCCACCCCTTGACCTCACCGAGATTCGAGGTGGAGTCGCGGAGCATGATCGCGAATTCCTCGAAGGTGATCTCCTCCCCGATGATCGTACGCAGGATTTCGAGTGTCCTGGGGTTCTCGATCGCCTCGTCGAAATCTCCCGTGTCGGGAAGTACGTTGGTTCCCTCTCGAAACGAATCGCTCAATTCCACCCATCTCTGGGGATGAGCATTCCGGTGACGTTCGACCGCGGTATTGAAGCGAATCACCTGGTCACTGCTCAGCGCATTCTCGACCTTCAGGAACCCGCGGTCATTGAACTCCTGGGCGAGAAGGTCGAGTTGCTGATCACTGTAAATCCGGCTCACCACGGTTTCTCCATACACTCGCGTCTCGTGTCACGGCCACGGCGGTTGTCAGGTGGACTGAGCCTGGATCTGGACGACAGGTTGTGGTCTTTCGCCGCTGCAGAGCACGACCAGCAGATTGGTGATCAGGACCTCTCGCTGCTGATCTGACAGGTGCTGCCCAGCCTCATGCAATTGATTGACAGCATCTTTGACGATCTCGACACCACCTTCGACGATCATCTTTCGGGCGTCGATCAGGGCCATGGCCTGTTGTCTCATCAGCATGGCCTGTGCGATTTCGGGGGCGTACGTCAGGTCGTTGAGCCGGACATTCAGGACCCGGATTCCGGCCGGGTTCACCGCCTCCTGCAGGTCCTCCACGTAGGCCCGAGTCACCTCCTCGCTCTCGACCTTCAGGCAGGGTTCGGAATGATCGGCGGACTCGTAGGGAAAAGTCGAACTGACACGTTTGACGACGGCACTGGCCTGGTCGGCGATGAACCGGTTGTAGTCCTCGACGTCGAGTGCCGCCTTCTTCGAGTCCTCGACGCGGTAGACCACCACGGCGCTGATCAGAATCGGATTGCCGTTGCGTTCAACGACGGTCGTCGTGGCGATGTCCAGGGTCGCATCGCGAGTCGAAATCCGTCGCAGACTGCGTCCGACCGGGTGGATGTAGCGGATGCCCTGTGTCTTGAGCGTCGTCACGTATCTGCCGAAACGGAGGATCACCATTTCTTCACGTGGATTGACGACAAAGAACCCGAAGAGAAGGACCGGCGGAAAGAACAACGAGACGGCAAAGACGAGCCGGATCTCCATGACACACTCCCCCGAAGGTTTTCGCGAAACAGGCAATTCGGCAGAGATGGTATCGGCTGGGACCGTGGCGGTCCATTGACCGGAAAACGACTCGCGATGTCGTGCAATCACCGGGGAAAGTGCCGGCGTTCTTGTGCCACATCTCGCTTCAACTGCCCAGCGAAATCACTCGGTAGACGACGTAGGCCACACCACCAGGCTCATCCGGCCTGGCCTCCAAACGAATCCGCTGTTTGCCTATCGGCTGGGACAACCGAGTTCTCAGCGACTGGCCCGACTTGATGGTGGCGAAGGGAATCGTGTGTCGCTCCTCGCCACAGAAAATCACCAGCGATCCCTTGCCGGCGAGGCCAAGGACATCCAGGTCAATCACAGTCGCTTTCGGATCGGGTTTCTCCAAGAGAACCACCACCGAGCCATAATCCTGATGTGCGTTGTTTCGTCCGACGAAGTTCGGTTGGTGAAGAGGGCGAAACATATCGCGATGGTTAACACGAGTTGATGCTCGCAGGCGAATTGTCCCACGTCTGCCACGAAGGATGTCCATCTGCGGGGCATCAAGGTACTCCAGCGGATCCAGGCTGCTGGCAATCCAGTTCTGATACCAGAGATTGGACTGATTGGTGATGGCCCAATCACGGCTGCGACGATCGGACCGAAGCCGTGACACATCGGCCAGGTCATCGCGACGACTGCCTGGAATCGGAAAGTAGGTTCCCCAGGTGATGTCGAACAACCGCCAGTGCCCCCGGTAAAAAACCTCGGCACAAATGTGGCTGTGGTTCTTCTGCGGTTTGTCACCACG
>CAUZRQ010000314.1:0-4447 GCA_963582065.1 Planctomycetota bacterium
CGGGATCGAGCAAGACCGTCTCCGGGACGGCGTCGCTGACGACGTCGGAATCGGTCGAGGAGATGTGCGCATCATGGGGCATCGGACGGTTCCGCAGCTGACTTCAGTCCGTGTCCACCATCAGTCTATCACAGGAGATCGGTTCGGGGTACACGACAACACCAGTCGGCATTCGCGTCACCAGTTGTCTCGATCAGGAATTCACCGGCACCTCGTGGTACTCCAGCGCCCATTCCCGCATGTACCGTACGCTTTCGGGCACCACCCGGTAGACGATCAGTTCGGGATTGTCGATCGAACCGAGGTATTGTTGCAGCAACGGGTTGCCGTTCCAGATCTCCTCGAGCACGTCCTGCTCGGTGACCACTTCGGCGTGTCCGGCGATCCGGACCTGGTCGTGCCCGTCATCGACGTAGCAGAGTTCGACGTTGGAGTTGGCTTCGATCTGGGCCGTCTTGGCGTAGCTGCGGAGATTGGCGACGTAGACGGTGAAGCCGTCGGTGCGGACCGGCGAGACGGGACGCAGCCGGGGGCGGTCGCCGTCGATGGAGGCCAGGCAGGGGAAGCGGTCGGCGGCGATCACTCCGTGTGCCAAACCGGGCAGGGTGGCCGGGTCGATTGGTTCGGGGATCGGTTGGTTCATCGCTTGGCTCGAGTTTCAGGAACCGGTGGTGGTGGTTGCGGTCTTCAGGCAGCGGTCGATCTGGCGGACGGCCTGTCGGAGACGCTGTGAGTTCTCGACGATCGCCAGTCTCAGGAAGTCCTCGCCCTCCTCGCCGAACCCACGCCCGGGGCTGCAGGCGACCCCGGCCTCGTCGAGCAGTTTCATCGCGAACTCGATCGAACCCATCTCGGCCCACGGTTCCGGGATCGGGGTCCAGATGAACATGCTGGCCTGTGGACGGGTCACGTCCCAGCCGAGCCGTTCGAGTCCCTCGCACAGGGCGTCCCGCCGCACCTGGTACTCGGCCGCCATGCTTTCGACCGCCGCGTCGCAGTGACGCATGGCGATGATTGCCGCGATCTGGACCGGCTGGAAGATGCCGTAGTCGTAGTAGCCCTTGATCGTCGCCAGGGCCCGGATCATCTCGGCGTTGCCGGTGCAGAACCCGATCCGCCAACCCGCCATGCTGTAGCCCTTGCTCATGGTGGTGAATTCGACACCGACGTCGAGTGCCCCGGGAGCCGAGAGGAAACTGGGGGCCTGGTAGTCGTCGAAGCAGATGTCGGCGTAGGCGAAGTCGCTGATCACCAGGAATCCAAACCGCTTGGCCAGCCGGACCAGCTCGACGAAGAAGTCGGATTCGACGCATGTCGTCGTCGGGTTGTGGGGGAAGTTGACGATGACCACCTTGGGCTTGGGCTCAAGGTGCTGGCAGGTGTAGGCGATGTTCGAAAGGAATTCACCGGGATCGCGGCAGTCCAGCGAGATCACGTTGCCGCTGGCGAGCAGCACCGAGTAGACGTGAATCGGGAACGAGGGCGAGGGGACGATCGCGGTGTCGCCGGGTCCCATCAGGGCCAGGCACATGTGGCTGAACCCCTCCTTGGACCCGATGCACGCGATCACCTCGTCGTCGGGATCGAGCCGTACGCCGTACCGCTTCCAGTACCTTGCGGCCACCTCGCGACGGAGATTGGCGATGCCCGAGGAGACGCTGTAGCGATGGTTGCGAGGGTCCTCGACCGCCTCGGCCAGCTTGCTGCGGATCAGCGGGTCGGGTGCGTCGGTGGGGTTGCCCATGCCCAGGTCGATCACGTCGACGCCCTCGGCCCGCTTCTTCTGTTTCAGGGCGTTGATCTGCCCGAAGAGGTAGGGGGGCAGTCGACGCACCCGGCCGGCGACCGGGATCGTGAAGTCCCCGTCGTGGAACGGAGTTTCCGATTCGCTGCGCATGGATTCGGCCGGGTGGTGGAGAGATTGGGAACGGGAGTCGAACCGGCGGAAATGCCGTTTCGAATGACTCCATGTTACCAGTGCATCGGAGCAGAAGAAGGATGGTTGACGCGTCCCGCGTCACGGCGGGTCCGGCTGTAGCGGCTGTGACGGAAGGAGGTCGACGGCCCGTGGCAAAGCGGTCGGAAACGGCCTACGATGGATCCGGAACCGACCGCTCACCGGACTGATCGGCCATGTCCAGCCTCTCGATCGCCTGCCCGAATTGCCAGCGTCAACTGGTCTTTCCCGACCAGTCGGTCCTCGGCCGGACCGCCCGCTGCCCCGGTTGCGAACATCGATTCACCGTCGAGGTTCCTGCCACCGAGGGCCTTCCGGAGATCCAGGTCGGTGACCCACCGGTGGGATCCCGTCACCGCAGGGGGAAGCCCGCGCGACGTCCCGTGGCAGAGCCACCCTCGGACCGGACGTCCGCGAAGCGTCCGGCCTGGCTGCCGCTGGCGATCACTGGCGGGCTTGGAGTGGTGGCGGTCGTGTTGTTGCTGGTCGTTGGTGGTGGCGGTTGGGATGATCCGGACATTTCCGACGATGGAGCGGCCGTTGATGATGCGCGGGGGGATGACGAATCGCCTGCGGCGGTGGCCCTGCCCGCCGCGGCCGAGGCCACCGGTACGATTCGCGTCGAGACGACTCCACCTGGAGCAACGGTGTTGGTCGACGACCAGAAGGTCCACGACGCCGACGGAGCCTTGCAGGTGACGCCCTGCGTGGTGACCGCTGTCAAGGGTCCACACGCGGTGACGGTGGTTCGCCGAGGATTCCAGGACCAGACCCGGCAGGTGACCGTCGCGGCCAAGGAGGTCGACGTGGTGTTTTCGGCACCTCGCGAGGGGACCAGCGTGTTGCTGGCGACGCGCTGGTTTGCCGATGCCCGGGTGGGCGAAGCGGTGCCGATCGAAGCGGTCAACGCCGTGGGTCGTTCGCGTGACCCCTGGCTCAGCTCCGACGGACTCTCGCTGTGGTTCGTCGCCGACGGAGCCGACGGGCAGGGAGTCTACTTCGCGACGCGTCCGAGCCCGTTCGCCGAGTTCGACAATCCGCAGTTCGTCCCGATCACCCGGGGGCGGGACCACCGCGCTTCGCCCAGCGTGTCGGCCAAGGGGCTGCTGGTCTACGCGGTGCCCGAGAAGGCAGCGATCTGGGGAGCCATCCGCGGAGGTCCGCTGAGCCCCTTCGATGACAAGCGGGCCCTGGTCTCCAGTCGCAAGACCACACCGAGATGGACTGCGGCGCAGGTCCTGGGTGGCGGATTGCACCTGTTCTGGCTCGAGGCCGCCGGAGAATCGACGAGCAGTTTTCACGCGTCGCGGACCGAGGTCGACAAGGCGTTTGGTCCGGCCGAGGCGTTCGAGTTGCCGGGGACGAGGCCCTGCCTCTCGGCCGACGGACTCAGGCAGTACACCTTCGATGGCAAGACGCTGGCCCGCTGGCGTCGTTCGTCTCTGAGAGGTCGATTCGCCAGCGACGACACCGTGGCGGAACTCGAACTGACCGACTACATCGATGACCCCCGGTCTCGACAGTTCGCCGTCAGCGACGACGAACGCTGGATGGTCTTCTGCGAGGCCCCCGGTGACGGAGCCAGGTTGTTGATCGTCAGGCTTCACGAACGTCCCCACCGAGGCACTTTGGTGGTCGGAGCCCCGGCACCGCCGCGGCCGGTCGTGGCCAAGATCGACAAGAAGAGGCTCAAGCCCAGGACCCCGGCTGCCAAGCTGGTGATCGATCCCAAGGCGGTGGCCAAGGCTGCCAAGGATGAGCCCAAACCGGCTCCCAAGCCGGTCAAGATTCTCGAACTCCCGCTGGCCGCCTATCGATCGGCCTGGTACGGCCTGCTGGCCAAACGCGACTACACCGCGGCGGCCAAGCACCTTGCCGCGGCTCGGAAGGACCCGAAGTTCACCAACTGGTCAGAGCAACTGGGATGGGATTCCGAGGAACTGTCATTGATCCATGCGTTCTGGAAGGACGTGCGGCGGGTTGTGGCCGCCATGAAGCCCGACGATCCGGTACGGATCGGCAGCGTCCGGCTGAAGTTCGTCAAGTTCGAGAACGACATGCTGGTGGCCCAGGGGAAGGCCAAGCCGGTCGTGAAGCCGCTGGCCACGATGGCCGCCAGTGACCTGGTGGGACTGGTTGAGCCGACCCTGGTCGCCGACGACAACCGCGGCCGGCTGCGACTGGGGGTCTTCCTGTACCGCGACCTGAGGGGCCGGGGCATCTCGGCGACACGGAGGCTGCGGCGAGCCGGCGAGGCTGGAGCCGAATTTCTGGACCGACGGGGCTTGAGGCTGCTGGCCGAGGCACGGGCCGAAATCGACCGGGGTCGGCCCGAGAGAGCTCTGCCGCTGCTGGCCACGATCGAGAAGTCCCACGCCAAGACCTCGGCGGCCGAACGGCTCGTGGAGGTGTGGGAACAACTGTACTCGCTAAAGAAATGGTCGCGGCAGGGATCGCGGCGGTGGCAGATCAACGGGGTGGCCTGGCGGG
>CAUZRQ010000315.1:0-4425 GCA_963582065.1 Planctomycetota bacterium
TCGTGGACCTCTCCGAAGACACCAGCCCCTCGCGACATCGAACCCCGAGTGATCTTCGACCGCATGTTCCGTCGCGGCCCGGCATCAACGTCCGAGCGATCGGTGCTCGACCTCGTCCGCGACGATGCCCGATCCCTGAAGCGTCGAGGCAGCTTTGCCGACCGACGCAAGTTGGACGAGTATCTCGAATCGATCCGCAGCATCGAGCGGAGGCTGGCATTCGCCGACCGCCAGACCGATCGCTCGCAGGCCCTCAAGCAGCAGCTTGTCCGCCCCGGGCCGGGGATCCCCGATTCGCACCGCGAGTACGTCCGGTTGATGTTCGAGATGATCGTGCTGGCCTTCTGGGCCGATGCCACCCGTGTCTCGACGTTCATGCTCGATCACGGACAGAGCAATCGCTACTTCAACTTCCTGGACGGGGTCAAAGGCACCTGGCATGCCCTGTCGCACTGGAAGGACTACGACGGCAAGACCGAGGACGACGACGGGCGAACGTCGTGGAAGTCGGCCGCCGAGAAGAAGCAGATGTACAACCTGATCACCCGCTGGCATCACGAACAACTGGCCTGGTTCCTCGGGCGGCTGAAATCGATCACCGAGGGCGAGCGGACACTGCTGGACAATTCGATGATCCTCTACGGCTCGAGCATCGCCGACGGTCACGCGCATGCCGAAGAGAACCTGCCGCTGCTGGTGGCCGGCGGCGGGGGGGGAACAATCCGTGGTGGACGGCTGTTGAAGCCTCGAGGCGAGATGTCGATGTCGCGGCTGCACCTGGCGTTGCTGCAGCGAGCCGGCGTCCCGATCGAGCGGTTCGGAGAGGCCGAACGGCCGGTCGAACTCGCCTGAACCAACTCCGACCACCGCATCACTGTGCCAGCAGGTACGCCAGCAGGTCGCGGAGTTCCTCGGGCGTCTTGACCAGCCCCGCGGGCATCGCCGAGACATTCTGCGTCTTCCGTTCCTCGATCTCCCCCTTGGGAATCTCGACCCGCTTCGCTTCAGGGGTCAGCACGGTGACCACCTGGCCGGTCTCACCCACGACCAGCCCGGTCACGACCTTTCCCTTGCTGGTGGCAATGACCGTCGAGCGGAAGACAGGCGAGATCCTGCGGTTGGGCAGCAGGACGCTCTCGACGAGATACGGCACGGTGAACCTCTTGCCGGCTCCGGTCAGGCTGGGGGCTCCGGGAACCGCGGCCAGTCCCTTCGCCGCATGACACTTGGCACACCCGATCCCCGAAGCGGCGAACAGCTTCTTTCCCCGCACCTTGTCCCCGCGGGACGCTTCCCCCGCCCAGTCGACGTCCAGGAAGGCTGCACCGACCTTCTGCTTGCCCCCCTTGGCCGCCTCCTTCAACCTCGCCGCCAAACCACCGGCATCCAGCGGCTCGGGCAGAGTCGGCTGCACCGATCCACCCAGTGACCGGTAGTGCAGGTACAGGCAGTGTTCACCCACGACATTGTGGATCCGGAACAGCACCTCGTTGCTGCCGGGCTCCAATTCGGCAAAGACCACGTCCTGCAACGGCAGGCCGCCCCGGACAATGTCGTTTTCGTACACCACCCGGCCGTTGACCCAGACCTTCAACCCGTCGTCGGAGCCGGGCGTGAGCAGCACCTGCTGACGACGCGGACTGATCAACCGCAGGTAGGCGTAGCAGGACGATCCGTCGGTGTCGCCGTACTTCATGTGGAAATTGAACATCCGGCTCGGCTTCAACTTCTCCCACTTCACCGTCCTTGTCCCGACCTCGAACCGGCCGGCCACGTCGACCGCCGTGGTTTCGGGGGGATGCACCGTTTTGAATCCGGCACCCCGATCGTCAAATGGGCCACTGACCCAAAGCTCGGACACGCTGCGAATCGGTGCCCGCTTCAGCCGTTGGCGTTCGCTTTGACGACGCACGTCATCGACACGTGATTCGGACCGCGGATCCCGGGTCAGCGACAGGTAATGAGCCGCCTGCAGCCGCACCGCTTCGGAACTGTCGGTCAACCGAGCCAGCAGCAGGGAAAAGAGCGTTTCCTGTTCGGGCGTGTGCTTTCCCGCTCTCCAGTGATCAGCCGTGGAAAACACGCCGATCGGCCCCAGGGTCCGCACGTCCACCGTCTGGCCGACATAGGTCACCTTGTAGACCTTGTCGTTGGGCCATTTTCCCAACGGCAGCCCTGGCCTGAGGGCTCCCACGGCCGGGGGAATCGTCAGGCGGGTGCCGATGGCAAGAACGGCGGCCAGGCGGACGCGATCATCTCGCGAGCCGGCCCAGCCGGCCAGCTGTTTCAGAGAACCGTGCCGGGCCAGCGCCAGGAAGGCGGATTGGCGAACGTACGAATCGGTCGAACGTGCCGGGCCACTGGCGATCTTCGACAGGTTGGGAGCGGGACCGGCCGCCTGGGCGATCACGGCAAATTGCTGAACCCGGGGATCGCGGTCGGACAACAGCCGGTCCCAGAGTCCCTTCAGGTCCCCGCCGTCACCAAAGCATTCGGCCAATGCTCGCGTTGCCACGCCCCGGGCGGGTGAGTCGCTGTCTCGGACCAGGTCAACCAGGCGAGGGACCACCTTCCGGCGGTCGACCCAGCCGAGTCGTGCCGAGTGAGCGGCCAGCCAGACCAGGTGAGGATACTCGGGCCGATCCGGTTTCGAGGCCGCCAGTCGGTCGACCACCTCTGCCACCGCACCACGACCTCGCCTGACCAGTTCGACGTAGGCTCGCCGTGCCGGCCACGACGCGCCCCGGCCGAGTTCAGCAAACAGCTGTTGCGGGGAGGCCTCGAGCATGTCGAAACCCCGGAAACGATGTCGACCGGCGGGGTCCTTTCGCCGGATCATCAGCAGCTCGCTGCGATAAACCGGCGACCCCTCGTTGTGAGCCATGTAAGCCAGCGTCACGAAGACATTTCCGCCCCGCCCCACGGCGACCCCGACCGGGCGGGCGGTGTCGAGTCCTTCGAGCAACACGTGTTCGGTGGCCTGGAACGTCGCCCCGTGCCGGCGAACCTCGTAACGCGTCACCGCCCGACGCCCCCAGCGGGCCAGCAACAGGTTGCCGCGGTACCGGTCCGGCAACCCGGGCTCGTCGTAGTACGTCTGGCCGACCGGGATACCGCGACCCATGTCCTGGACCATCGTCCGCAGCAGATCGGCGCGGTCAGGGGTCTTTGTCGGCATCCACCCGCGTGGCCACCCGAAATCGGCACCGGGCGTGACGTGCAGCAGCCGGCCGGGCACGTAGTCCAGCGGAAGACCCTCGTGGTCGTTGTCGTGAGTGAACAGGTTCCAGCGGCTGTCAAACACCAGTCCGCAACTGTTCCGTGTGCCGCGGGCCACGACCTGTAGATCACTGCCGTCGGGACGACACCGCAACACGCCGCCGACACCCGTGTAGGGGACCTTCGTCCCCTCGGGCTGGCAGAAGAACGTCCAGTGACCCCAGTGATCGGGTCGACGGAAATCACCGTAGAAGACCAGCATGTCGCCCAGCGACAGGTAGAGGTAACCGTCGGGTCCCCAGGCCAGGCCGTGGAAGCACTGGTGAGGATGGTAGTCGGGGTGTCCCCAGATCAACCGCCTGGCTCGGACCCCGCTCCGTTTCGTGACGGCACCGGGCAGCAGGTACAACGCCCGGTTGGTCATGGCATACAGGTCGTTGCCGCGAATCTCGATGTCGTAGACCCACGAGTCGGCCGGAAACCGGAAGATCTCCTGCCGTTTGCCCAGCCCGCCGGCGGTCGACTTGTCGTCCGGCTCGTAGACGAAAATCGCTTCTCGTCCTCCGACGAACAACCGCCCGGCCGCATCGGCCCGCATCGACAGGAACGATTCGCGTGGCGAACTGTCGATCGGGACGACCTCGAGCGCGGGGTCGGTCAACCGGTACTCGACCCGTGCGGCCATGACGGTCGAGGCCAACAGGTTGAGCACGAGCAGAAACGCCAACCGCAGGCCGCGGGGTGGCCCGCTGCGAAGCATCGTCATGGTCATGTCTCGATCAGGGTCATCGTTGCCGGGCTGGACACGTTCGCCGATCACCGGAACCGGATCGAAAACAACTCGGCGTTGCGGATCACGAAACGCAGCTTGATCGGAGTTCCTGACAACCGGGCCAGGTCGGGCTGCCCCTTCCAGGTCACCCGCGCGGCCAGTTGATCGCCCTTCAGTGGCACGCAGTCGGAGGCGGTGAAGCCGTCGATCGGGGTCCCCGCACCATCAAGCAACTCGACACGGATCGACCCGTCCCTGGATCGTGCCCGGTGGTTGACCACCAGTTGACGTCCCTTGAACGTCAGGACCCTGGTTGTCAATCCGCCCCGTTCAGCCCGGACCGACACCAGGCCGTCCTTGCGGTAGACGAATCGACGCACCCGGCTGTCGGGCCCCTCGTAGTAGGCCTCGGTCGCATACACCGAAAACTCGCC
>CAUZRQ010000316.1:0-4418 GCA_963582065.1 Planctomycetota bacterium
TCGATCGAGCTACCGGAAACGCCAGCGGCGTTCGGTCGAAACAAAAGCCCCAAAGCCCCGACTCGCGGCATTCCGGAAGGACGTCGAGCCGGTCCTGAAGACGACCTGTCTTGGGTGTCACGGACCAAAGAAGCAGGAAGGCAACATCCGGATCGACAAGCTCGATCCCGATCTCCTGCATGGAGACGATGTGGAATGGTGGCTCGAAATCGTCGCGGTGTTGAACAACGGCGAAATGCCGCCCGCAGACGCCGCCAAGTTGAGTGACAAGGACCGCAGCAGGGTGATCGAATGGCTTTCCTCGGAGATCCAGGTCGCCTCGGCCGTGCGTCGTGCCAAGCAGGGGCACTCGTCCTTCCGGCGAATGACCCGCTACGAATACAACTACGCGCTGCAGGATCTGCTGGAGCTTCCCTTGAACTTCGCCAAGGACCTGCCGCCGGAAGCGACTTCCGAAGACGGTTTTCAGAACAGTTCCGAAAACCTGCAGATGTCCGTCATCCAGTTCGGGTCGTACCGCGAGTTGAGTCGCAATGCGCTGAAGAACGCCACCGTGCGAGGCAAACAGCCCGAACGGATCTTCTGGGACATTTCCATGAAGGCCGCCGCGGCCGAGTCGTTGGCCAAGCAGGAGGCTCAACTGGAGAAGATCCGGCAGAAGAACAAGGACAATCCCGAAAAGCTGAAACGGGAACTCGAGCGACAGGCCGCCAAGTTTCGGGTCCGGCACAACGGCCCCCACTACAAGGACCTGAGTACAGGGGCGACCGCAAGAGTGTCCTGGAGTTACGGCGGAGCCAAGTACGCCTGGAAACCGTCAAAGGCACGTCCCAAGGTCCCTGCCGCTTCCCGGCACGTCGTCGTCATCCCCGCAAGGCAGAAGCTGATCGTCGAACTGGGAAACCTGGTCCCTGACCGGGGAACACTTCGAGTACGCGTCCGTGCCTCGAGAGTCTCGGTCGACAAGAACAAGAAACGGATTCCGAGCCTGCAGCTGGAATTCGGCTGGCAGGCAAGCAACGACTCCGCCGCCTCGGTGAGAATCAGCAACCGTGATGTTGTCGTCGATGCCGCTCCGGAGAAGCCGAAGTTCTACCAGTGGGATGTTCCGCTGAGTGAAATCTACCCGCGGAACCTGATGCGGAAGACCGCCAAGATGGGGGGCCTGCCGAGTCCCTCCGAGTTCGTGAAACTCGTCAACAGTTCAGCCTCCCAGGGCGACATCCAGATTGACCATATCGAGATCATCGCACCCGTCTACGAACAATGGCCGCCGGACTCGCACTCGCGGATTTTCGTCGACAGTTCGAACAAGGCTGACGAGCCGGTTTACGCGCGGGAGGTGTTGACGAATTTCCTGTCACCTGCCTGGCGACGCCATGCCACTGATGCGGAAGTCGATCAGAAACTGGCCCTGTTCGCAAAGATCCGTCCCAAGTGTGACGACTTCCAGGAAGCCATGGTGGAAGTCCTGGCAACAGTGCTCGCCTCGCCGAAGTTCCTTTATCTCGTCCCGCCAGGCCGGCCGAACCGATCCGGCAAGAACAGGAACGTCGACCGACTGGCGGCCTGGGAACTGGCCACTCGTCTTTCGATGTTCCTGTGGTGCAGCACACCCGACGAAGAACTGCTGGACCTGTCGGCAAAGGGACGGTTGAACGAGCGGGATGTCCTGGTCAGCCAGGTCAAACGCATGCTGGCCGATCCACGGTCTCGACGGTTCTCCAGGCACTTTGTACGTCAGTGGCTGGGCATGCAGCTGCTGGATTTTCTGCGAGTCGACAGAAAGACGTTCCGCCAGTTCGACCCGTCCCTGAAAGAGGCGATGCAGGAAGAACCCATCGCCTTCTTTCACGAGGTTCTTCAGCACAATCACAGCGTGTTGGACTTCATCCATGCTGATTACACGATGACCAACGAGCGACTCGCCCGGCACTACGGGTTGAGTGACGTCTACGGAAACGACTTTCGTCGCGTGAAGCTTGAGCCACAGCACAGGCGAGGCGGCTTGCTGACCCAGGCCGGCCTGCTGGCCATGAATTCCGACGGCAAGGACTCGCATCCGCTGAAACGCGGCATCTGGATGCTCGAAAGCCTGCTCAACGATCCGCCTCCACCGCCGCCACCGGCCGTGCCCGAGATCGATCTTGCCGATCCCAAGATCGCCAAGCTCACCCTGAAGGAGCGGATCGAGAATCATCGAAACCACGCGGCGTGCATGTCCTGCCACGCGAAGATCGATCCGTGGGGAATCGCTTTCGAGAACTACGACGCCGTCGGCAGCTGGCGCAACCAGGTCAAGGGGAAACCGGTCGATGCGTCCAGCCTGCTGTTCAACAAGCAGAAACTTGATGGCATGGACGGCCTGAAGCGATACCTGCTGGCGAATCGACAGGATCAATTCGCCCGCGCGATGGTTCACAAGTTGACCACCTACGCGCTCGGGCGACCCCTGACATTCGGTGATCGATCGGGCATCGACCAGATCACGGCCGATCTCCGCAGGCACGGCGATGGACTTGCTACAATGGTCACATTGGTTGTTACGAGTGAGCTGTTTCAGTCGAAGTAAATCCAGTAGAAGAGACGAGTCGCCTGCTCTACGAAAGACGACCTTCATGAGCACAAAATTCGCATCCCTGGACCGTCGAAGATTCCTTCACGGATCCGGAGTCGCCCTGGCACTGCCGTGGTTCGAGTCGTTTGCCCGGTTCGCCGGTGCCGCCGAACAGACCGCCAAAAAAACGCGGCTCGCCTGCATCTACCTGCCCGACGGAGTGCCGATGCCGCTTGCCAAGGACCCGGCCCACAAGGACTGGTCCTGGTTTCCTCATGGGAGCGGAAAGAAATTCACGTTCACCAAGTGCCTGGAACCGCTCGAGCCATTGCGCGGCGAGTTGACGGTTTTGTCCGGCCTGTCTCATCCCTCGGTTCGGAGCATCCACGGCCATTCCAATGCCGACCAGTTCCTCACCGGAGCTGCGACCGGGCCCAGGGGCGGGTACAGGAATTCGATCTCGCTCGACCAGGAGTTTGCTTCACACGTCGGGGATCAGACCCGCTTTTCATCGCTGGTCATGTCGACTGATGGCGGCACGGGAACTCCTCGGGGTGCCCACACCCTGTCGTTCAATCGAAGTGGCCGGGCGATTCCGGCAGAGCACCGGCCGAAACAGGTCTTCGACATGCTGTTCGTCAAGAGTGACGGCGATGCGGCGCGTCGGCTGGCGCTGAGTCAAAGTGCGCTCGACGACCTGATGGCCGATGCCCGTTCACTGCGGCAGTCGCTGTCCAGCCGCGACCAGAAAACGCTGGACGAGTATCTCCAGTCGGTTCGCGATACCGAGATCAAGGTCGAAAAGGCCAAGCGGTGGATGAACATTCCGCTTCCCAAGGTCGACGTCGATCACCTGAAGCTCGACATCACGCCCGAAGATCCGAAGGTCTATCTGCAGACGATGTTTGAACTGATCTATCTCGCATTCAAGACCGATTCCACACGAGTCGTGACCTACCAGCTCGGCAGGGAAAACGGCGTCGGCATCAGCGACTATCTCGCTCGAGCGGTCGGATTCAACCT
The DNA here is from genome assembly GCA_963582065.1 of Planctomycetota bacterium. Lineage (GTDB taxonomy): Bacteria > Planctomycetota > Planctomycetia > Planctomycetales > Planctomycetaceae > UBA8437. The sequence goes on from CAUZRQ010000316.1 coordinate 3,581, forward strand.
GACGCACCAGCTCTCACACAACACAAAGAATCCCGGCGGCTGGAAGAACTTCGGCATCTACTGTCGGTTCATCAGCGAAGAAATCGGGCGGTTTATCAGCAAGCTGAAAGCGACTCCCGAGGCCGGCGGCAAGGGCAACATGCTGGACAACACGCTTCTGTTGTTCGGTTCCGCCTCGAGCGCCTTCCATCTCTCTCGCAACTACCCGTTGATCCTGGCCGGTGGAAAGACCATGGGGTTCAAGCACGGCCAGTACCTCAACTACGCGGGCGACAATCCCGCGGGGGGCCCCTGGAACGGCGGCAGGGAACCGTGGCAGAAGGAGATCACTCACGAGGACATCCCGCTGTCGAATCTCTTCGTCACCATGCTGCAGCGTCTGGGCGTCAAGACCGACGAGTTCGCTGACAGCACCGGCACACTTGAGGCCGTTTAGCGACGTCTGAAATTGCGGCCCCTTCACATCACCAGGCACCACCTCTCGAAGCTGGTCACATGAACGACTTCCAGTTGAACCGTCGACAGGCCCTCATCGCCAGCGGACTCGGCACGCTGAGTCTCGGCATGCCCGGCATGGTCATGGGCAGCGACAAGGTTGACGCCTCGGGCAAGGCCGTGGCATCGGACAAATGCTGCATCTTTGTCCTGCTGTGTGGTGGTCCGAGTCATGTTGACACCTGGGACATGAAGCCCGAGGCGCCGTTGGATTTCCGAGGGCCGTACGAGCCGATCTCGACCAAGGTCCCGGGCATGCAGATCAACGAGATGCACACGCGACTGGCCCAGTTGACCGACCAGTTCACGCTGATCAACTCGATGTCGCATCCCGGCGCGATCA
>CAUZRQ010000317.1:0-4409 GCA_963582065.1 Planctomycetota bacterium
AGTTCCATCATCTGCTGATGGCTGGCGAGTTGTACGTCGAGTTTGACGAGGAGAAGTTCTGCCTCGAGTGTGCTCATCGTCGCGGAGTCATCAGCGACGACCGGCTGTACTGGAAGCGCTTCGGCGGTTAGCCCGGATTCCTTGGAGCTGGGGTCTGAGCTTAAATAGTGAATAGTGTTCCACCCAGCCCCCGTGTCTTGCCTGGTTGACAGCCACTCTTCACGACCTTGCAGGGGTGCTCGGCTGACACAACTGGTCCTCGAGGCCCATGCGGAACAACTTTGGCAGGGACCCTCGGAAAGGTCGTCAGACGACTGTTCAGCAAGTGGCGGTAAGCGGACCAACGCAAGAATTCAGAGGCTTGTTGACCTCGCTGCAATCTGGACAATGAAGACGCTGCTCAAAAACGGCAGAGTCCAGATGTCGAACATCTTCGGGCTGATCCGCGGCCAGGCGATAACGGCTGCTGAGGGGAGCACTGATGCTGATTGCCAGTTGGCTGTATGACCTTCGGCGAGGCATCAGAAAACACAGGTCCTTCCGAAGCACCTCGCGTCGCCAGCCGGCGTACGGGCATCGGAGCCTCGCGGCCGAGATCTTCGAAAACCGCGTCATGCTCTCGACGGTCACTTACGTCGGTGGTGTGCTGACGGTCGATTTGAGCAGCAACGATGACGTATCGATTCGGCCCAACGGCGACAACTTCGAAGTGCAGATCAACGATGTCGTTGACGAAGTGACGGGTGCTGCCAGTGATGTGACGACAATCGTGGTCAACGGCGGAGGCGGGTCGAACATCATTGATCTTTCGGCGGTCAAGCCGTCGGAGTTCACGAGTCTCTCAAGCGTGACGCTCAAGGGCGAGGACGCTGGTGATGACATCAAGGGCAGCGGGATCGGGGACTTGATCAATGGCGGCAGGGGATTCGATACGCTCAACGGCAAATCCGGTGACGACACGATCAATGGCGACGCTGGTAATGACAAACTCCTGGGCGGTGCGGGGAAGGACCAGCTGAATGCCGGAGACGGCGAAGATACGGTTCGTGGGCAAGGCGCGAGGGACACGATCAACGGAGACGCCGGCAATGATTTCTTGTACGGGGTCGAGGCTGGCGACACCATCCATGGCGGTGCCGGTCACGACACTATCAAGGCGGGCGACGCGGATGACCTGATCAATGGCGGCAGTGGTGATGATGATCTGCACGGCGACGGCGGCATTGACACGATCAACGGAGGAACAGGCGAAGACGTGCTCTGGAGTGGAACGGGTGCCCCTTCGGGGCAAACCGAGGTGCTGGATGGCGGACCTGATTGCGACCTGGTGGACGGCGTGCTCGATCCCGGCTGCGAGCCCAGTGGAGGCGGTGGTGGCGGTGGTGGCGGTGGTGGCAGTGGAGATGAGGATTCCCCTCCGAAGAACCGAGCGCCGGTGGCCAGGAATGACGTCTACACGACGGACGTGGACACGCAGCTTGAGATCGCAGCGCCGGGTGTCTTGGGTAACGACTACGACCTGGACGGCGATGCACTCATCGCCATCAAAGTGAGCGACCCCCAGCATGGAACGGTCGACCTGAGCGCGGACGGGTCGTTCACCTACAACCCCGATCCCGGCTGGTACGGCACGGACACCTTTCTTTACAAGGCCAACGACGGTCAGCTGGACAGCCAGGTCGCCAAGGTAACGATCAAGGTCGAACCCCCCGGTGGTGCAGGAGATGAGAACCAGGCTCCGACCGCGGTTGATGACAGCTACACGACTCCGCAGGACACAACGCTGAGCGTCGATCCCTCAGGTGTGTTGAGCAACGACACCGATCCCGAAGATGACCCGCTGTCTTCGTTTCTCGTGTCGGGCCCTTCGAATGGCACGCTTGAGTACTTCAAGAGCGATGGTTCGTTTGAGTACACGCCGGATGCCGGGTTCTCCGGGACCGACACGTTCACCTACAGGGCCAACGACGGTCAGGCCGACAGCAACACGGCCACCGTCACGATCACTGTAGCAGCCGGCGGCGGCAGCGGAGGTGGTGGTGGAGGAGGTGGTGGTGGCGGCAGCGGAGGAGGTGGTAGTTGCACCCCCGGCGGGACCCCGAATGACTTCCCTCCGGTCGCCGAAGACGACATGTACCCGACGTCGAAGAATACCCCGCTGTCGGTGTCGACTGTCGAAGGTGTCTTGGAACAGAATGACTCTGATCCAGACAGCAACCAGATCGAAGCCCTTCTGGCGTCCGATGTGTCAGATGGGACGTTGACACTCAATTGTGACGGTTCGTTTGACTACACACCCAATACCGATTTTGTTGGGACAGACAGCTTCACCTATACGGCCAGCGACGGGACATTCCAGAGCGATCCCGCCACGGTGACGCTAACCGTCAATGATGATCAGGGCGGTGGCGGAGCAGGTGGCGGTGGAAGTGGAAGTGGAAGTGGAAGTGACGGTGGCAGCGGCAATGGCGGCAGCACCAACACCGCGCCCGTAGCCAACGACGACCTCGGCTACACCACAAATCAGAACACGGTCCTGACGGTTGCCCCGGATGGCGTACTCGGCAACGACACGGACGCCGACGGTGATCCGCTCTCTGCGATCCTCGTCTCCAACTCCGGCCCGTCCAACGGGACACTCATCGGCTCTCCTGTAGTTTCTGTGGGTCACGGGAGGGGTGGTTTGAGCACGATGCCACCACAGCAGAGGAAGATCATCGAGATGAGCGGCGCCGGACTGTGAAAGCCATAGGCGCGTCGGCTGATGACTCGGACCTTATTGTTGAGCCCCTCGACCAGGCCGTTGGTAAGCCTCGTAGAAATGTAGGCCAGGATCTCTTCCTTCCACTTACGAATCGTACGGGCCAGTCGGACGAACGGTTTGAGTCGGGATCGAGACGCCCAGGCGCACCATTCGTCGAGAGTCTCGCGAGCCCGCTTCGTCTGGCGGTAGTCGAGGGCACGAGCAAGCAGTTCCTTCAGCAAATGCCCGCGAAACAGCGGCTTGTGGTGCTGTTCGACCTCCCGGAGCTTGATCCGCCCGGAGCGGGTCACATTCCACGGATTCATCAACAGCGGCCAGCGGGCGTTCTTGATCGCCCGGGCCGCTTCGGGGTCCTCGGTCTCCCGAACCAACGCTCTTCGGACTTCGTCCAATGCGTTTGAAGCCAACTGCTGGACGTGGAACCGGTCGAAGACGATCGTCGCATGGGGCAGTTGCTCGGTGACAGCCGCGATGTAACCGGCCGCCATGTCCATCGTCACCATCTCGATCTGTTGGCAACGCTCCTCCTCCAGTTGATCGAAGAAGTCGCGCAACGTTTGACCACTCTTCCCATGACCAACCCACACGACCCGCCGCGTCTCGTGGTTGACCACGATGGTCAAGTAACGGTGTCGTTTGCGGTAGCTGAACTCGTCGATACCGATCTGGCGGAGATTGTCGAGTCGACCGGAGCTGAGCGTTCTCTGGATCACTCGCTCGACAACGTCGCCGACGGTTCTCCAGGCGATCCCCGTCAGCTTCTGCACGGTCGTCTTGTCGGTGATCTGAGCCAGATAGGCGATCAGCTCCTCGGCCTGGCGGGTGAAGCGGCTGGCTCTCTCGGCCCAGGGCACTTGCTCGACCTTGACCCCACAATCCGGACAAGACGTCCGCCAGGGGCTGTATTGCAGCCAGATTCGTGCCTTTCCGTAGGACAGGTGCCCCCAGCGTCGCGCAGGCATCCGGTCGTATCGACTCGCCTTCCGCCCGCAGTCCCCACAGCGGGATCGACGCCAGCTGGGAACCACGTCCACCACCAGACCGCCTTCCTCGAAGTTCGCCTCCCGGACGAAAAGTTGCGTGACACCGATCAACTGACGTAGTAGCGTAGTCGTGCGCACGAGGCCCTCCTGCTCGTCTGGTTTGCAATTCCACCGAGTGGGAGTCTCGTGCGTTTTTGCCTCCTGTCAACCGACTCGTGACCACTCCTGCTTCACGGGCTCCAGGCTGTCCCGGAGCCCCAAACACCGGATCGATCACCCACAGAAACTGCAGGAGAGCCCCAACTCCTTGACCGAGTGGACAGTCGCTAAAAAGCTCGTGACAAGGCCCCAGTCCGCTAATAAATAACCGCAACGGACAACGCCAATTCAAACCTAAGCTGAGAAAAGTGAAAGCTGTATCGCCGCAAGGTGGAATCGACCCCCAGAGCGAAACATGTGTCACTTGGAAAGCGGCCGGTGTTCAGAACACAAATACACATTTGGACCTTGGCCCTTATATGTGCCGTTGTGATGTGACAGGTGAAGCTCAATATGCCTTAGGTTCCGCAGAAGGTTGTCCGCACGACTTCAGCGGGCGTCGGTGCGGCTTCATACTCAGTGAATTCCGCCTGTTCCGTGAACGGGTGTTGTAAGATCTGATG
>CAUZRQ010000318.1:0-4400 GCA_963582065.1 Planctomycetota bacterium
CTAGGCGTCAAACAGCGACGTCAGTGGGAAGCCCTCGTCCAGCAGGTGGTAGGGACGCTGCTGGTTGTCGTGGGCGACCAGGTTCCTGATGCCCATGGCGTGGTAGATGGTGTGGGCGATGTGTTCGTGGCCGACCGGCTTGTCCTGGGGATAGGCACCGATCCGGTCGCTGGTGCCGTGGACCTGGCCGCCGGCGATCCCGCCGCCGGCCAGCAGGGCCGTCTGGCAATGAGTCCAATGGTCACGCCCCGGCTCGGAGGCCTTCTTGCCGCCGGAACGGGGGTCACCAATCCGAGGCGTGCGGCCCATCTCGCTGGAGACCATCACCAGCGTCTCGTCGAGCAGGCCACGCCCCGAGAGGTCCTCGAGCAGCGCCGAGAATGGCCGGTCGAACAACGGCACCAGGTAGTCCTTCAGGCAGCTGAAGTTCTTCCAGTGGGTGTCCCAGGCACCGCCCAGGCACCCGCGTCGCTTGTCTTCCTCGTAGTCGTGGTACCAGTAGATGGTGACCAGGGGCACCCCGGCCTCGACCAGCCGTCGGGCCATCAGCATGCTCATCGCGTTGACTGTGTTGCCGTAACGGTTCCGGACGGATTTCGGTTCGCTGGAGACATCGAACGCGTTCTTGGTGTTCGAGTTGGCCAGCAGCGAGAAGGCTTTTTGTTCCAGGGTGCTGTAGTTGCCGGCCGAAATGCTGCGGTCGAAAATCCGGTGGCCGTCATCGATGGCTCGGAGTAGCTGGCGACGGTCGGTCAGTCGGTCGACGGTGATGTCGCCCTCGAGAGTCAGAAACGGGGCCTGAAAGTCCAGCGGTGCCTTGTGCTTGCCGTGGACGTAGATCGGGTCGTACTGGATGCCAAGCCGACCGGCGTAGGCTCCTGGCAGTGACGCGTTGTCGGGGCCCGAGCGGGTGGGCAGCCAGAGTTGAGACGGGAGCGACGGGTGGGGCGGTCGCTTGGCGGCGATCACAGAGCCGATGTAGGGCCAGTCGTCCGGTTCAGACTTGCGGGTGTTGGGAAACGTTGGGCCGGTGGCGTGGCCGGTCATGGCGTAGAAGCGGCCCGCGTGATGGTCGTTGGGGCCGCGGCCATGTTGTCCCAGCGACCGGACGAGGGCCAGGTTGTGAACCTGGCGGGCGGTGAGGGGCAGGTGTTCGCACAGGTGGATGCCGGCCGCCGAGGTGGAGACCGGCTGGAATGGGCCGCGAATCTCCGCCGGCGCGTCCGGCTTCATGTCCCACAGGTCCACGTGCGAGGGACCGCCGTTGAGCCAGATCATGATGGTCGAGCGGGCCCGGCCGCCGGTATTGCCGGTCGCGGCCGGCGCAGCCGACAGGCTCCCACCGACCAGTCCGGCGAGACCGAGTGTCGAGGCGGTGAGCAGTTGGCGTCGGTCCATCGTCTGGCGAGACCTGTTTTCTGGGCAACTCCATAACAATTCTATCGACGATTCTCGCTTATGGAAGCGCGATCCGGGGCGATGGCCACCGGGAGACTTGCCCCGACGGGAAGCGGATCGTCAGCGGCAGCTTAGACAAGACGATCAAGATCTGGGACATCTCGTCGCTGGACACGTTCAAGTAGCCGTCATCTCCCAGCGGCGAACAGAGGATAAGTCAGGGGCTCCATCCCAAACGGGGTGGGGGGGTCGGTTCGGTTTCTGGGCACACCGCCCATCGGGTTGAACGCCGAGGCTGGGGTGGGGAGACTGGGGCGTGGCCGAGCCTGGGGAGATGTGATGCGAGTTCTGCTGGCGGTGCTGCTGATCGCGATCGCTGGGTGTGGTGGGGGTTCCTCGCCGCCCGGTGGAGGTGCGGTTCCGACGCCGGAGGGGTCTTAGGCGAAGGCCGGGAACGTTGCCGCATTGAAGAAGCTCGGTTCCCTCATCGAACGGAATGAACAGGGCGAAGTTGTTGAGGTCGACTTCGCGGTGGTCGACGACTTCACCGACGCGGGGCTGGTGCACCTCAAGGGGCTGACCAAGCTGCAGACGCTCGACCTCGGCGGCACCAAGATCACCGACGCGGGGCTGGTGCATCTCAAGGGGCTGACCGGGCTGCAGTTGCTCTGGCTCCCTCAGACCCAGATCACAGACGCGGGGCTGGTGCACCTCAAGGGGCTGACCGGGTTGAAGAAGCTCGACCTCCGGAACTGCCGCAAGATCACCGACGCGGGGCTGGTGCACCTCAAAGACCTGGCCAACCTGCAGACGCTCGACCTCGGCGGCCCCAAGATCACCGACGTGGGACTGGTGCACCTCAAGGGGCTGACCGACCTGCAGGCGCTCTACCTCAACGACACCAAGGTCACCGACGCGGGCGTCGCCGACCTGAAGAAGTCGTTGCCCAACTGCAGGATCAGGAAGTAGCCGTCATCTCCCCTGCCTCACCGCCCGACGCCGGGGACCGTGATTCGGATCTGGCGGGTTGAACGCCGGGGCTGGGTTGGGAAGACTGTCGATGGCCGAAAGCTTTCGTGCGGCTCTCCCGCCTGTGAAACCGGCCTCGCACGTCGATTGTGCTCAGCGATTGCAGTTGGTCAAGAGCAGGAGAATGGTCCACATGAGCAACGAAGACACCTGTTTCCGGTGTGATTCGAACCGAGTGATTTCCGGTAAGACCCTTGGTCATGCGCTGGGCGCCATCTTTCGTCCCTATGGAATCTCCGGATTCAAGTGGTTTGGACCAACCCGTCTATTCTTGTCGGGGGAGGGTAGGGCCTGTTTGGACTGCGGACTCTTCCGGTCGGATGTGGACAAAGAGAAAGCAAACGAACTGTTCGAACACTGGGATCTGCCGGTCCCTCCCCACTAGAGAGCCGGCAGATGTGTTTCGCCGATGGCCATCGCGACGACCCCGCGATAACGCTGACACCCCCACCGCCCGTCGCCGGGGGGCGTGGTTCGGATCTGGCGGGTTGAACTCCGGGGTTGGGGTGGGGAAATGCCGGAGGAAGTTCAGTAAAGAGGATTTGCCTCACATCAAAAAAGAACTCGCTGAACTTCAGGGAATTCGCTCACCAACCTTTACGACAAACTCCTTGTCATCCAATCTGATCACGACGGTGCCGCGAGAGTCGCCAGAAAAATATCGAAACTCAAACCACTTGTCCTTTGAGTGTGTGACTTCGGTTCGTGCTCGACGATTCTCGGCAAGTTGTTTCAACTGGGCGCCCAGTTCCTTTATGACCTGGGCTGCACCAGCAGTAGTCCCATGAATACTGGTTTTCACTTCCAACGTGAAATGCAGTTTATCTGCCGATCGATCGCCGGAATTGGTGACCACCTTGCCCTGAAAAACAGGGCTGTTTTCAAATGAGAACGCGTCAGCAGTTGATGCCCACTCGGCGCAGGCAAGATAGAAGTCGCTCCGTTTCAGGAGTGGTCGGTTTTTCTTACAGCCAACAAAAAATGTCGCAAACAACAGAATCAAGACACAACTCCGCCTGAAAACGACCATTCCACTTGAACTTTCCGTTGTTCGCCATTTCGGACGATGGTTGAGTGTCCCTTTGATTCAAAACCAATACGACACGGGCCGGCACAGTCGTACCATACACACTTCTGGCTGGATGAACCTGTTGGGCGGGTTGCACGCCGGGGCTGGGGTGGGGAGACTGGGGGCCGTCGTTGGCCCTCCCATGCTCTCGTCGAGAGTAATGCAATGTTGGAGGGTAGGTCAGCAGGACGGGCTGAATGTTTGTGCGTATTGGTACGTAATCCATACCCTGAAATAAGGGCTTACGGCGTTTACGGACAAACTGTGATTTGGTAGCCTGATCGCAAGTCGAGTTGTGACCGTGACTTACGGTGGCATTGTGGTGTCGCGGACCTGACTGGGGGTCAAGAGGTCGCAGGTTCAAATCCTGTCGTCCCGACTTTGGCAAGTAGTGGCCCGTCATGATGTTACGGCATCTGGCGGGCCATCTTGCTGCGCGATCAAATCGGCGGTGTTACCTGAAGTGTTACCCTGGAATGCGGATCTGGCGGGTTGAACGCCGGGGCTGGGGTGGGGAGACTGGGGTTTGAGGCATCCTCAGCAGAGTTTGCTTCGCATTGGAGACAGAGGACGAAGTCGCAGCGAGTTGCATCTATGCTGCGGCGACTTGGCATCTGTTGTTTTCATTTTCATGGCCTGATGGCTCTACTGTCTTCCGACTTCGTTTCGTCACTCGGTCAGACAATCAATCCCGGATAACTGAACATGAGAAACTCGACAGTTTTGCTGCTGGTCACTGTGGGATGTGGGATAACGGCATTCCCGCTTGGAAACAATAACGCCGCGGGGCGCAATCCTCCCAAACAAGCGAGAGTTGCCAGCCAGGACTCATCGATGGACTGGCCACAATTTCGTGGCCCAGGCGGCCAGGGCCATTCGAGCGCCAAAGACCTTGCGATTACCT
>CAUZRQ010000319.1:0-4384 GCA_963582065.1 Planctomycetota bacterium
CCAAGCACGGTCTGTGGAATGTCTTCGTCACCGGTTCGCGACCGCTGTCGCCGGGCAGCCGGATGGTCGGACAGGCCTACACCCTGCGGTACCTGCCGGCCCGCGAGGACCTGGACCACAACCTGGTGTTTGACAACTCGAAGGATCCCCAGCGGCTGGCGATCGAATCGGTCGGGCCCCGCGACGTGCTGGTGATCGACGCCCGGGGTGACGAGCGGGCAGGGACAATGGGCAACATCCTGGCCACGCGGATGGTGGCACGAGGAGCTGCGGGCATCGTCACCGACGGCTGCTTCCGCGATTCGCCGGCGATCGCCGAAATGGACATCCCGGCCTACGCCGGCTCGCCCCACGCGGCCACCAACAAGACGATCCACCATCCGGTCGACTGCCAGTTGCCGGTGGCCTGCGGGGGCGTCGCGGTGTTCCCCGGCGACATCCTGGTCGGCGACGACGAGGGCGTGGTCGTGATTCCGCGCTACTTGGCCGACGAGGTGGCGCTGGCCGCCGCACGCCAGGAGCACAAGGAGGACTTCATCCTCTCGAAGATCCAGGGTGGTGCCCCGCTGTCGGGCACCTACCCCGCCGACGAATCGACTGACGCGGAATACGAGGCGTACTGTCGTGACAACCCGCTGCCCGGCGAGTGACCTCGGCGACGCTTACCGCGGCTGACGGCGACGGGCCGTCCTGGCGAGGATCTGGTCGCTCGGCAGCGAACCTCGACCGTAGAGATGGAACTCCAGGAACGCGCGGACCCGTGCCTCGACGGCCCGTCCCCCGACTCCGTGACCACCCCCCTTGACCGTCACCAGCGCCACCGGCACGGCGGCCTTCTTCAGTGCCGCCTGCAGCAGCTGCGACTGCGAGAAGATCACGACATCGTCGCGGTCCCCGTGGACAATCAGGAACGGGGCATCCCGGGAATCGACATACGTCAACGGCGACGCGTGACGACAACGGTCGACGTGCTCCTGGATGGCCCCACCCACCAACAGGCTCTCCGGAGACCTTGCCGCATCGTGATCGATGCGGCCGGGCTGGTCGTTCATCTTCAGGAAGTCCGTCGGGCCGAAGAAATCCACGACGGCCGCGACGCGACTGTCGAACTCCCCGTGTGGTCCCAGGCGGCCCTGCAGGTCCTCGACACCACCGCTGACCCCCAGCATCGCCACCAGGTGACCACCGGCCGAGGACCCGAAAACAGCGATACGATCCGGATCGAAACGAAATTTCTTCGCGTGGGCTTTCAGCCAGCGGATGGCCGCTTTGCAGTCATGGATCTGCGCCGGCCAACTCGCCTCTCCGGTCAGGCGATAGCCGATCGAGACACCGACGTAGCGGCCGGTGGCCACCAGGCCCGAGACACGCGGCAGTCCGCTCGACTTGTCACCGCCGCGCCAGCCACCGCCATGAACATAGGCGACCACCGGCAACGGCTTCCCGCCGACGGGCTTCTCCGGAAGCAGCAGGTCCAGCCGATGGCGGGGATTCCGATCACCCACGTAGTCCTGGTCGGCCACCAGGCGGACGCCAACGGGCAACTTCACCGGTCGCCTCCGCTGGCCACGTTTCAGGAACGCCGAGTGTTCGGACAACGAGATGAACCCGTTGCCGTCCCGGTCAACGCGTGAGAAGTTCCGCCGCGCCCCTGCCGGCAGTTCCCGCCGCGTGAGCTTTCCGTCGTTGTTCCGGTCCCATTTCCTGAACAGCTCGGCCGCGCGGTCCTCGGCAGCCCCACAAGCGATTCCCTGCAGTCCCAGGACCACCACCAGCAGACAACCGGACCGCAGCAACGTCCTCATTCTGTGTCTCCGCGTCGTGGCTGCAGGCCCCACAGATGACGCACGAAGTAATCCTGTCGGCGACGGACGCCGTAGGAGCCCCCGATCCCGTGGCCACCTCCGGGAATCAGCAGCAGGTCAAAGTCCTTGTCTGCCTTTATTAGGGCATTGACCACCTGCATCGTCGAGGCCGGATCGACGTTGCGGTCGAGTTCTCCGACGATCAGCAGCAACTGACCACTGAGCCGATGGGCCTGCGTGACGTTGGATTGCTCGGCGTAGTGCGGCCCGATCGGCCACCCCATCCACAACTCGTTCCACCAGATCTTGTCCATCCGGTTGTCATGGCAGCCACAGACCGACACGGCCACCTTGTAGAAATCGCCGTAGACGAGCATGCCCCGCAGCGAACTCTGGCCACCGGCCGATCCTCCGTAAATGCCCACCCGGGACAGGTCCATCCAGGAACGCGTCTTCGCAGCCGCCCGCATCCAGAGAATCCGGTCGGGAAATCCCGAATCGCCCAGGTTCTTGTGGCAGACATCGTGGAAGGCCTTCGAGCGGTTGGAGGTCCCCATTCCGTCAATCTGCACCACGATGAACCCCAGTTCGGCCAGCACCTGCGTGTCGAATGAGCTCCTGAACGACTTGGGGACAAACGACCCGTGGGGCCCGGCGTAGATCTTCTCGATCACCGGGTACTCCACGTCGTCGTCGAAGTTGGTCGGCCGATAGATCACACCCCAGATCCCGGTTCGGCCGTCACGGCCCGAAGCCTGGAACCGCTCGGGCTGCTGCCAACCGGCCTCCTCCAGCGCCGAGATGTCTGCCCGCTCGAGGCGACAAACCCGGCGTCCTGTTGTCGCGCTGCGGATTTCGGTGACCGGCGGCTGGTCCACTCGAGACCAGGTGTCCACCAGGTAGCCGGCACCCGGCGAGTAGCGGACCTGGTGCGTGCCATCACCGCTGGTCAGGCGGACCAGGTTGCGGCCGTCAAAATCGATCCGGCAGAAATGGACGTGGTAGGGATCCTCCCCCTCGGCCAAGCCGCTGGCGCGGAACCACAGCTGCCGAGTCTTCACGTCGATCCGCTCAATTCCACGGACGACCCAACGACCCCGCGTGACCTGGTTCTTCACCTTGCCCGTCCGGGCATCATGAAGGTAGACGTGGTTCCATCCGTCCCGCTCGGACATCCACAACAGTTCGTCGGTTTCATCGAGATAAAACAGGAACTGCTTGTAGGCATAGTCGAGGAACGTCTTGCTGGTTTCTTCGATCACCGCGCGGGCGGCACCGCTGCGGGCATCGACCTCGATCAACCGCAGCACCTGGTGGCCGCGCTGGTTGTAACGGAACGTGAACCGGTCTCCGTCCTTGTTCCAGCGCAACTCGCGAACCCGCCACGGATTGGAGAACAGCTTGTCCGGAACGGGAATCTCGCGACCCGAAGAGACATCGAACAGATGAGGCCGCACCAGGGGGATCTCGTCACCGGGCTTGCGGTATTGGTGCGAGTGCAGCTTCGGCTGCAGCTGCTTTTTCGGTGAGGACTCGACCATGTGCACCGTGTGTTTCGCTCCACCTCGGGTCCTGTATGCCACCAGCCGTTTCGAGTCGGGAGACCAGAACACGCGATCCGACCAGGACCGCTTCTCGTCACCGCCGTCGGAAACACGCAGCTCCGATCCCGTTTCCCGGTTCCGCAGGTGCAGATCGTGCTCCTTGACAAAGATCTCCCACGCACCATCGGGTGACCGCTGGTTTTTCGGGGATTCGAACCCGGGACGCTTCCAGCCGGCCGGCTGCTTGTCCGAACCGGCATCGAAATCCTTTGGTTCTTCGGCTTCCTGCAACTTGCAGTCGTCCCGTTCACACAGCCAGCCCTTCCCACCGGCGCGGAACCAGCAGTGCTTCCGATCCGCCGAAAATCGCAGTCCTTCCAGCGGCAACTTCTCGGGATCGAACTCCTTTCCCGTCGCCTCGTTGAGCGCCTCGGCCAGGTCCTCGTGGTCGAAAGCCGCCCGCCGCTTTCGCCGCCGGACGTCCACCAGGACGAATTCCCGTTTCCCACCGCCCAGGTCGACCTGGTACCAGCCGCCCCGGTCGTTGGCGAACCACTTCAGCCGGATCCGGTTCCGGAAGACCTTGCCCGAAAATCGCTTCCTCAGTTCCGCTGACCGCCGGTAGTCCGCCCGCGTTCCCTGGGCCTGGAGAGTCGACACGGGAACTGCCACGAAGAGCAGAACGAGAGAAAGGAACTTGAGCGTCCGCATCAGGAAGTGCCTCGATCAGGTTGACGGCCGCAGAAGCCGGGCCGAACATTGTGGCTGGGAAACAACGGGTTCCTCAAGTGAGACGTCTGAGGAGACCCCGGACACCAAGCCATCTGACGAGGGACAGTCGATGCCCGGACCTGGAACTGCCGAGATGGCGCGGACAGTTGGTCCGCTGTCCTGCCTGTCCTGCCTGTGCTGCCTGTGCTGCCTGTGCTGCCTGTGCTGCCTGCTCGTGGTCACCGGCCCCGTCCTGGCTGCCCCTGCCGCTACTGATCCCCGTCCAAACGTGATCCTGGTGATGGCCGACGACCAGGGTTGGGG
>CAUZRQ010000320.1:0-4360 GCA_963582065.1 Planctomycetota bacterium
GAAACAAAGCCGGCCGACGACGGAGCGTCGGGACGAGTCGACGAGGTGATTGCCGCGGACGCGCCTGAGTTGGTCAAGTCGCTGAAGTTGTGGCTTCGAGCCGATCGGCTGCAGGTTGCTGATGGCGGCCCCGTGGTGGTGTGGCCCGATTCCAGTGGCCGTGGCCATGACTTGACGATCACCAGGGGAGTCCGCACCAACGGCACGGGCACCGCACCTGTGTGGATCAAGCGCAGCAAGGTCAACGGCACACCGGCGGTGCGGTTTGTCCACGAAAACGGCCTGGCCGCCTCGCCCGACCGCAGCCTCGGGCTGACCGGTGACGCCGACTTCACCATCGTGATTGTCGGCCAGTTCGTCCGCGGTGGTGCCAAGCGTTACGAAAACATCCTGATGGTGGGTAACCCGGCGGCCGCCGGGAACCCGGGCAAGCCGCTGTCGGTGCTGCTCGAACTCGAGACCGACAAGAACCAGTTTGACCTGGCCGGCGGCTGGTCGCACGACGCCTCGATGGGCCCCGGTTCGGCCCAGGTACTTTACGACCAGCCCAACATCCTGATCATCACTCGCAAGAAGGGGCCCTGGACCCCCGGTGCCCGCTTCTGGCTCAACGGGCAGTCCTCGATGCAGGCGTGGGGTCGAGACCCCAAGGGGACGGCCGTCGTGCCCGACGTGCAACTGCGGCCCGAACACGGTGTCGCACTGGGTCGGCCTCAGGCCTGGGCCGGCGGATTCCAGGGCGACCTGTCCGAGGTGATCGTGTTTGACCGCGTGCTCAGTGATCGGCAGCGGCAGGGGCTGGAGGCTGAACTGGCGATACGGTACGGGGTGGCGATGCCCCGGATGTTCGAAGCCTCGACACGACGCTTCAGCGACGAGGAAAAGAACTACTGGGCGTTTCGGCCGGTCAAGCAGCCGAAGCTGCCCCGGGTCGCCGATGCCGCTTGGAGTAAGTCACCGATTGATCGGTTTGTGCTGGCCCGGCTGGACACCGCCGGCCTGGAGCCCTCCCCGCCTGCCGACCGGGCCACGTTGATCCGCCGGGTCACGTTCGACCTGACCGGGCTGCCGCCCACTCCCGCCAGGATCGACGCGTTCCTGGCCGATAAGCGAAGCGACGTGGAGGCACTGGGATCGGTGGTCGATGACCTGCTGGCCTCGCCCCGCTACGGCGAACGCTGGGCGCGGCACTGGCTGGACGTGGTTCGCTACGCCGAGTCGACCGCCAACGACGGCAACGCCGTGATGCGCTACGCCTGGCGGTACCGCGACTACGTGATCAAGTCACTGAACACCGACAAGCCGTACAACGAGTTCGTGATCGAGCAGTTGGCCGGTGACTTGCTATCGGGCAAGACCGGCCAGGCACGGGTCGACGCGGTGGTGGCGACCGGCCTCTTGATGTTGGGACCCAAGGCGTTGGCCGAGACCGACAAGGAGCAGTCGCGGCTGGACATCGTGGCCGACCAGCTCGACGTGACCGGCCGGGCCTTCCTGGGGCTCACGATCGGATGCGCACGCTGTCACGACCACAAGTTCGATTCGATCCCCACGGTCGACTACTACTCGCTGGCCAGCATCTTCCGCAGCACCGAGGTGTTCCAGGACGAGAACCGCAACGCGACGATGTTCCAGGAGTGGAAGCTGGAGGTGAATGGGCTGGAGCCGGTGATGGTGATGGCTCCGGTCGAGTCGACCCCGGTGACACTTCGAGTCCACCAGCGGGGCGATCGCAAGGACCCGGGCGTCTTCGCTCCGCGGCGGTTCCTGCAGGTGATCGCAGGCGAGGGCCATCCGCCGCTGAAGACCTCTTCCAGCGGTCGCCTGGAACTGGCTCGCTGGATCGCCTCGCCCGATCATCCCCTGACCGCTCGTGTGCTGGTCAACCGCATCTGGCAGAACCACTACGGCACCGGGCTGGTCGCGACCAGCGACAACTTCGGCAACCGGGGCGAGTTGCCCAGCCACCCCGGGCTGCTCGACTGGCTGGCAGCCGATTTCGTGAAGAGTGGCTGGAGCATCAAGGGTCTGCATCGGCGGATGGTGCTTTCGAGTACCTACATGCAGGCCTGCCGTACGGCCACGGCAGCCACGGCCGCCGCGCGAGAACTCGATCCCAACAACCGCCTGTTGTGGACGATGCCGCTGGAGCGGCTGGATGCCGAGGCGTTGCGGGACGCGGTGCTGGCCGTCAGCGGTCGGTTGGACCTGGCACCGGGCGGATCCGAGACCGGCGAGTTCCTGTTTGAGCGGGGCGAGGTGATCGACAAGAAGCGGCCGACCTTCCGGCCCAACCGGGTCCGTTCCGACGATCCGTTCTACAGCGATTCGAGGCGGCGGAGCATCTTCCTGCCGGTCGTCCGCAACGCCATGCCCGACATCCTCACGCTCTTTGACGCCGCCGATCCCAACGGCATCGTCACTCGAC
This sequence comes from Planctomycetota bacterium, assembly GCA_963582065.1. GTDB lineage: Bacteria > Planctomycetota > Planctomycetia > Planctomycetales > Planctomycetaceae > UBA8437. The sequence goes on from CAUZRQ010000320.1 coordinate 2,429, forward strand.
GCAACGACACCACCGTGCCCTCCCAGTCGCTGTTTCTGCTCAATCACCCCTTCGTGCTCGAGAACTCTGCTGCACTGGCCCGGCGGGTCCTGTCGGCCCAGGCGACCGACGAGGCCGCTCGGATTGCTCTGGCCTACCGACTGGCGTTGGGCCGAGGCCCGCGGCCGGGCGAGTTGAAGCGGGTGGGCGAGTTCCTGGCGGCGGTGGTGGCAGCCGAGGCGGCGGGGACACCCGAGGCGAAGCGGCTGGCCGCGTGGAGCAGCTTTGCCCAGACACTGTTCTGCCGTAACGAATTCCTCTACCTGCGGTAATCTCATGACAACCGTTCCCCTGTTCAATCGCCGTCACGCCCTGGGTCGGATCGCCTGCGGCTTCGGTGCCACCGCGGCCGCCGCGATGCTGGGCGAGGAGTCGATCGCCGCGGGTGTCGACCCGATGGCACCCAAGACGTCTCACTTTGCACCAACTGCCAAGCGAGTGATCTTCCTGTTCCTGCACGGCGGGATGTCGCACGTCGACACGTTTGATGAGAAGCCCGAGTTGAGCAAGCGGAGTGGGCAGACGGTCCCGTTCGACAAGCCGGACTTCGAGTTTGCCGTGACAGGTAACCTGCTGGGTTCGCCGTGGACATTCGAGTCGCACGGCGAGAGCGGCTTGCGGGTCAGCGAGCTGTTTCCCCGGATTGGCTCGGTGATCGACGATATCTGCGTGATCAACTCGATCAGCGGCGGCAACGAGGTGTCTCATGGGCCCGCTTGCCTGAGGCTGAACACTGGCGACGGGGTGCTGAACCGTCCGAGCCTGGGTGCGTGGACGCTATACGGGCTGGGATCCGAGAACCGTGACCTGCCCGGTTTCATCACGTTGACCCCGTCGATCTATCACGGCGGGACCCAGAACTTCGGCTCGGCGTTCCTGGCGGCCAGCTTCCAGGGGACCAGCATCGGTGATGGCAACGGCGAGTTTCCTCGGACCGCCGCCGTATCGAATGTCACCCCCGGTCGGCCCCAGGCCCTCCAGCGACGTCAGCTTGACCTGCTGGCCGCGGCCAACCGCGAGTACCTGGTCGAGACGGGTGCCGACGCGCGGCTGGAGGCTCGGATCCGGGCATTCGAGACGGCGTTCCGGATGCAGTCGGCCATCCCCGAGGTGTTCGACCTGTCGAAGGAGTCGAAGGAGACGCTGGCGCTGTACGGGATCGGTGGCGGACCGACCGATGAGTATGGTCGCGAGTGCCTGATGGCACGGAGGTTGGCCGAGAGTGGCGTGAGGTTCATCCAGGTCAACCACAGTTACCCTCGCAACTACTGGGACGCTCATGGCGGACTCAGGGACAACCACAGCAAGAACGCGAAGAAGATCGACCAGCCGATCGCGGCCTTGATCACCGACCTGAAACGGAGAGGTCTCTTCGAGGACACCCTGGTGGTGCTGGGGACCGAGTTCGGCCGCACCCCGGCGGCCCAGGGCAGCAACGGCCGCGACCATCACCCACATGCGTTCAGCATGCTGTTGGCCGGCGGCGGTGTCCGTGGCGGGATCAAGTACGGCAAGACCGACGACTTCGGCTATTACGTGGCCGAGGACATGGTTTCGATCCCCGATTTGCATGCGACGATCCTGCACCTGCTGGGCCTGGACCACGAGCGGTTGACGTTCCGCCACGCCGGTCGCGATTTCCGTTTGACCGACGTCGAGGGTGAAGTGGTCAGCGAGATTCTGTCCTAGGGCCGGGGTCAGACGTCCCGCATCTCGCCTCGGTGTTGGCTCGATTCACTTTTCAGTAGCATCGATCCCATTCCAAGCCACACCAAAGAGAACACGATGACAGGCGAACGCGTTGAAGTTGGCGGCCTGCTGGTCGACCGTGGCCTGCACCAACTGGTCCGCGACGAGATGGTCCCCGGGACCGGCGTCGACGCCGACGAGTTC
>CAUZRQ010000321.1:0-4345 GCA_963582065.1 Planctomycetota bacterium
ATTTGTGTCGGTGGAAGCCGAGCAGGGCGGGACACTGCAGACCCGTCGGTTCATTGCGATTGGAGACACGTTGGTCATCAACGCAAAAGTCGATGGAGGCGAGATTCGCGTTGAGGCGATTGATGCCCTGGGCCGGGTGATCAAGGGCTTTTCGAAGGACGAGTGCACACCGATCCGGGGAGACAGCGTGCGGCACGTGGTCTCGTGGAAGGGGGGATCCAATTGCCATCCGCTGCAGGCCCGACCGATCAAACTGCGGTTTTACCTGAAGCGGGCCAGCCTGTATTCCTTCGCATTCCAGATCCGACGCAATCACTTCGTACCGCTCTCGTTCCGACAGTAACCCGCCGGTACGATCGCGGGGTTCCTGTGGAGACCGGTCCCATGGTGGACGCACAGGATGCTCGTGCGGGCGCTGAGGCCAGCGTGGGGATCGGTGAGCGGGGGTCAGAGCCGCTGGCCTGGTTTGTGACCCGGTGCCGACCGGGTTACCGAGGCGTTTTCCGGTTCTCTAGAAGAGCTCTGCGATCGGTTCGCCGTCTTCGACCACGAAGCGGGGACGGCCGCGGGGATCGAGATACGTGGCGTCCAGCGGGACATCCATGTGTCGGTAGATCGTGGCCGCCAGGTCGCCGGGCGTGACGGGTCGTTCCTTGATGTGGCCGCCATCCCGTTCGCTGGCTCCGATCACCTGCCCGTGTCGCAATCCCCCGCCGGCCATCGTCAGGCCGCTGATTGCCGTGTAGTGGTTGCGTCCGTCGGTGCTGCCCTGGGTGCCCATGTTAGGAGTCCGGCCGAATTCACCCATGGCAATCACCAGGCAGTCGTCGAGCAGGCCGTGGTCATCGAGATCGGCGACCAGCGTTGTGACCAGGTGGTCAAACAGCGGCAACAGCGGCCCCAGTCCCTTGGAGATGCCTCCGTAGGGCGGGATGTTGTCACCGTGCGTGTCCCAGGTGCCCGAGGCGGTGTGGTAACTGAGGTCGAGCGTGATGAAACTGACGCCGGCCTGGATCAGCCGTCGCGCCAGCAGGGTCTGCTGGCACCAGAGGTGTTTGCCGTAGCGGTCGCGGACGCGGGTGGGTTCCTTGCGGATGTCGAGTGCCTGCTGGGCCCGTCGGCCGAGCACCATTTCGACGGCTTTCTGCTGGTACGAGTCCAGTGCATCCATCGACCCGGACTGGTCGAGGTCCTTCCGCAAGCGGTCGAACTGCTGGACCAGTGACTGGCGAGTTGTCAGTCGGTCGGCGTTGAGACCGGCGGGGATTCTCAGCAGGTCCGCACCACTGACCCGACCGGTATCGACGCCGACCTTGGTGTACACGGGAAGTCGCGTGGCGTGATTGGCGATGAACGGGTCATATTGCTTGCCGAGATATCCGGCAAAGGCCAGGTGAGACCGCGACCGCATGAACGCGGCATAAGGCGGCATGCTGGGGTGATTGGGACCGTGGAACTTGCCGACGATCGACCCGATCGCGGGGAAGAGGTGCCCCTTGGGGTTGGTTCGTGGAGCCGCTTCGCGGTTCCCGGTCTGGAACACCATGTTCGGTTCGTGACTGCTCTGGCGAGGGTCCACCGAGCGGATGATCGTGAACTTGTCGAGCATTGCGGCCTGCTTGGGCAGGTGCTCGCAGATGATCACTCCCGGCTGAGCGGTCTGGGTGACTCCGAAGGGGCCCCGGTTGATGAAGGGGCGGTCGGGCTTGGGATCCCAGGTGTCGATATGGCTGGGACCACCGGCCATCCAGAGCAGGATCACGCTCTTGCCACTTCCCACCGGTTGTCCCGATTGGGCGGCTTCGGCCCGGAATTGCAAGAGTTGCGGTAGCGAGAGACCGGCCATGCCGGCCAGGGATGCCTTGAGCATGCCTCGCCGGTTCTGCATCACGAGACCTTCACGGACACGCGGGTTGAACCCGGTGAAGGCGTGGTCGTGGCTGTGAAGTTGGTCGTGCATGCCGCCGGATTATAGCATCGGTTCCTCGAACGTGTCAGCTTGTGTTCGCCTGAAGGGTGGCGTGTGGTCTTGTTGACGGCAAACCACCCCAGACCGTTTCCGCGGCAGGACAGGCAGATGACCGAGGTCACGACACACCTGCTTCGTGTCGGTTTCGACGACATCCAGGGATATCTCGAAGGCGGCATGGATGCGTGGCAGGTCAGAGGGTACGAGATGTCGACGCTCACCACGATTCCGGTGCAGTCGCTTGCCGATTGGAGTGACGACGCAACGGTCCTCGACGTTCGCACCGAAAAGGAGTGGAATGCGGGCCACATCGCAGGCGCAATCCACATCCACGGCGGCAAACTGCGGGAGAACTTTGAACTCGTGCCGAATGACAAGCCGGTCGTCGTGATCTGCGGCAGCGGTTATCGGGGGTCGATTGTCGCTTCGTTCCTGAAGCGTGAGGGGTACGAGGATGTCACCAACGTCCTGGGAGGCATGTCCGCATGGAAGGGGGCCGGGCTGCCCGTCGAGATGTCCGAAGGCAATGGCAGTTCATCCTGTCGAGCCAGTGTGACCGCCACGTGTTCCTGAAGCCTCGACCGGACTCACGGGAACGGCGAACCGCGTGGCCCGAATGGTCAGTGTTTTGCGATTGCCTTGTGCGCTGCCAATGACCTGCACGTGACCGTCTGCGACGTTCCAGGTGCCGCCGATGTGCAGCCACTGTGGGCCCGTGGCTGGAGGTCAGGGATGGGGTCCGTTGTGGTACCGTAGGTCCCTGGCAGTGCTGATTCATGACCGGCCGAACGGCGTGCTGGCAGCTGTAGTGCAACGAGGAATCCAGACAATGAGTCTCCCGAAGTTTCTCTGCATCGTCTTGTCATTCCTGGTCGTGGCCGGGGTCGTCGATTCGGTGTCGGCGGCTACGATCCGGGTGCCGAGGGATCACCGGACGATCCAGGCCGCCGTCGATGCAGCCGCGCCGGGTGACAGCGTCATTGTTGAACCCGGGATCTATCGCGAACGCATTCGCATGAAGGCGGGGGTTACGCTCAGGAGTGCCGGAGACGATGCCAGGGGAACGCTTGGCTTGAAGCGTGCCGAGACGACGATCATCGATGGCAACTTCAAGAAGGCTTCTGGAGCCGGGGTCGTCATGGCTGAGGATTCGACCCTGGATGGATTCACCATCACGGGTGTCGGCAGGTACGACGAAGCCGCTTGGAAGAAGCACCACGCGACACTGGGAGAGGAACAATCTCACGAGCACATCGGCGCGGCCGGCACCGCCGGGATCGCTGTTGTGGGAATTACTCGATGCATGGTCAGAGACAACATTGTTCATCATGTTGGTTACACGGGAATTGCAATCACTGGTGCCGCCGGAAAACGGGTCTCGCCTCACGTTCTCAGGAACGTTTCCTTTCGGAACATGGGCGGCGGGATCGGTTCGATGAAAAGGTCGACCGCGATCATCGAGGGCAATCTCTGCTTCGAGAACTTCTACGCCGGGATCGGTCACAACGATGCCAGTCCGCTGGTGATTGGCAACACCTGCCGCAACAACGTCCGCGCGGGAATTGGGATCAGCGAGGGCTCGTCTCCGGTCGTGCGGGGAAACACCTGCTACGCCAATCGTCGGGCTGGGATCGGGATTCGCACCGGCGAGTCAACGCAGCCGATTGTCGAGGACAACACCTGCTACGGGAACCAGATGGCTGGAATCGGCAATCGTGACGAGGCACGGCCGATCATCCGTCGCAATCGCTGTTTCAAGAACCGGATGGCGGGCATCGGCTCGCGGGATGGGGCACGGGCAGTGATCGAGGAGAACGAGTGCTACGAGAACGAGATGGCCGGCATCGGCTCACGTCTCGGTGCCGCACCGGTCATTCGCGGGAACCGGTGCTATCGAAACCAGATGGCCGGCATCGGGGCGCGTGAAGGAGCGCGGCCGGTGATCGAGGATAATGAGTGCTTCGAGAACCGGATGGCGGGAATCGGGACGCAACAGGATGCGGTCGCCGTGATTCGTGGCAATCGCTGCCATCACAACGTGATGGCGGGAATCGGATCGAGGTTGGGGGCTCGGCCGGTGATCATCGATAACGACTGCCATGACAACCAGATGGCTGGTGTGGGGTCCCGCGAGGGAGCGGCACCGGTCATCCGCGGCAACCGGTCCTTCAAGAACCAGATGGCCGGATTCGGGAACCGGCGGGGGGCAAGGTCAGTGCTTGTCGATAACGAGTCTCGTGAGAATCGGATGGCGGGAATCGGGGTCCGTGACAAGCAGACGACTGCCGTGATCATCGGCAACCGTTGTCTCGAGAACCGACTCGTGGCGGTTGGCCTTCCTGACGGTGCGATCGCGTTCATTCATGGAAACGAGCT
>CAUZRQ010000322.1:0-4333 GCA_963582065.1 Planctomycetota bacterium
AACAGATCGAGCAGCTGCCGCTGGACGTGATGGCGGTGACGTTCCAGTCGGCCCAGGTGGCCGGAGCGTATGTCGAGCAGACGGGGTGGCCGTGGCCGATGCTGGTCGACACGGAAAGAGCTCTCTATCACGCCTACTCGATGCAACGCGGCGGACTCTGGGCGATCTGGGGACCGAAGTCCTGGTGGGGATTCCTGAAGCTGATCCTCAAGGGACGTCGCCTGAGACCGCCGGCCGGAGATGTCTACCAGTTGGGCGGTGACGTGCTGTTGGATCCCTCGGGCGGTTTGCGATTGCACCACGTGACGCGTGTGCCGGTGGATCGCCCCGACGTCGAATCAATTCTCGACCTCGTTCGCGCGTGATATCCGGGACCGGTCTTCGCTTTTGTCTTATCAAGACATTTTTCGCAGCACGACCGCCACCGACAAGGACAGGACCATGCTCGACATCCACACGCACGTCTTCTGCTGGGGCGAAGACCCTCGGCAGGGGTTCCTCTCCGAAGACACCCGGCGGCGCTGGCTGACTCGCCTGATCGTGCGTCTCACCGGACTGGATCGTGAACCTGGCGAAACTCGCAGCGAGCAGATCCGAAACCGGCTGGTGAGACAGCTCGACGAGTCGAGTCTCTCACGAGCGGTGGTGCTGGCCCAGGACGCCGTGTACCGCGATGACGGGGAACCCGACCCGAAGCGAACTCACGTCTACGTTTCCAACGACTACGTGCTCGAATTGGCCCGGCGTCACGAGAAGATCCTGGCCGGATGTTCGATCAACCCGCTACGGCGTGATGCCCTTGAGGAGCTGGAACGTTGCGCCGCAGCGGGTTCCCGGTTGATCAAGGTCCATACGGCGATCCAGGGCGTCGACCCGTCGCTGCCCGGGTTCGAGTCCTTCTACCGGCTGGCTGCCGAACTCGACATGATCCTGATGTTCCACACCGGTTACGAACATTCGTGCCGGGTGATTTCGCAGAAATTCACCGATCCCCGCCGCCTGGTCCGGCCACTCGACCACGGCCTGAGGGTGATCGCGGCCCACTGCGGGACCTGCACGTTGTTCGACCGCGAGGACTACTATCCGGGGTTTGTCGAGATGATGCACCGTTACCCGAATCTGTACGGTGACACCTCGATCCTGGCGACCTGGCCGCGTTGGCGGGCGTTGGGGAGATTGGCCGGCGAACCCGAATCGTTGCGGACCCGGTTGCTGCACGGCAGCGATTACCCCTTCCCGCCGTCTCGTGGTCCCTATATCCGCCGGGCAGGCTTCCGGCCCGGCGCGACTCACAATCCGCTGGATATCGACCTGGCGATCAAACAGTCGTTCGATTTCGGCCGGGGCTACGCCACACAGGGACTGGCCTGGTTCGAGCCCGAATCGGCCGATGAGCGGCCGGTCTGTCGGCCGTCACAATCGTCGAATGTGGTAGCATGACCGGCTCCTGGGATGTGGGGACCGGTGGTCGGTGAACGACGGAACGATCGGCGAAGTGACGGTGGCCGGTACACGGACGGTGTTGACCGTGGCCGAGCAGTTCGAGCGTCTCAAGCAGTCCGCCGGAATTCTTGCCGAAGCGGCCTCATCGAGTGACCGCGGTTATTTCACACCCAGCGAAGACGAAGAGGTACGTCACCTGCTGGTTTCGTACTGGCAGAGCCGCAACGCGCTGCTGGAGCTCGTCCTGGAAATGAAGGACGCGCAGCACATCGACGGCAACTTCCTGGTCGGGTTTGCCGGGGCCCTGGTGCTGGTCGACGCTGGACGATTTCTCCGGGACGAGTTTGACGATCGACCGGTCGTGCGAGGCAAGCTCAACGAACCGGCTCCCCACTTCGGGATCCCCGAAGGCCTTTATGACACCGTGCAGTCCTCGCTGACCAATCCGGCCCACACCTGGCACCTCTATCACGCGACGAAGTACTTCGACGAGAACCGTGAGTCGCTGGAGGGGTTGGTGGCGGGAACGGTGATGGAGACCCTGCCGCAACTGATCGAGCGATTGCAGGTGGCGACTGACATCTCGCTGGCCAACTACGCGATGTTGCGTGCCCGAGTGCGTGCCAGGCGGGTCGTCGACGTGATCAAGGACGACCTGCTCTCACGCGCTCTCTATGGCCTGCAGAAATCGGTCTCGAGTGCCATCGCCAATCGCTACGTCGTCCGTGGTCATCAACCAGGCCTGCCAGATGAGATCGAGCGGCAACTCCGGGATCTGCTGCGACCCGGTGACGTGCTGATCGTCCGCAAGGAACATGCCCTGACCAACTACTTCCTGCCCGGGTATTGGCCTCACGCCGCTCTCTATCTCGGCACCCGCGACGAATTGATCGCGGCGGGTTTCGGCGATCGCGAACATGTTCGGCCGCACTGGAAGCACCTGCTCGAGTGTGACGATGACGAGCCGAGCCGCGTGCACGAAGCGATGAAGGACGGGGTGTTGGTGCGATCGTTGAGTTCACCGTTCGCGAGCGACGCGATCACAGTGCTCAGGCCGCGGTTGGAACTCGACGAGGTCTTTGATGCGTTGGCGCGAGGGATGTTCCACACCGGCAAGTCCTACGACTTCGATTTCGATTTCAGCCGTGCCGACCGGCTGGTCTGCACCGAGGTGGTGTACCGGAGCTACGAGGGCGTGGGGGACATTCGCTTCGACCTGACCCGCCGTGCCGGTCGCATGACACTTTCGGCCGAAGACCTGATCGGGATGGCGATCTCGGGCACGCACTTCGATGCCGTGGCGACCTACGCTCCGCCGGAGTACGGCGAGTTGAAGACCGGATCGGAGGCTACGGAGGTCTTGAAGGCGACCGCGGCGTCGTTGTAGGGAAGCGACTCCGCCTCTTGGCAGCCCGCGGCGTCAACTGGTACGGTCGGGGTCTCCGGGTTCTTCTCGAAAGCGAACAACGTGTTGCGGTCTGCGATCGTCTTGATGTTGCTGGCGACGACCTGTGCCGCGGCACGAGGTGATGACATTGTTGACCTGGCGGCGCGGATCGACGGCCTGGTCGAGCGGCGACTGGTCGCTGAAAAGGTCACGGCGGCTCCGGTGGCCGGCGATGCCGAGTTCCTTCGTCGTGCCTTTCTCGACCTCGGCGGTCGCATTCCCCCCTCGACACGAGTCCGCCGGTTCCTGGCCGACCCCGATCGCGACAAGCGGCGGAAGGTCGTCGACGAACTGCTCGACAGTTCGCTCTACGTCGTCCATTTCTCCAACGTCTGGCGAAAGGCCCTGCTGCCCGAGACGCAGGCTGACCCGCAGACGCGGGTCCTGGTTCCCGCGTTCGAGGCCTGGCTGCGTCAGAAGTTGACCAACGACACCAGCTATGCGGCGATGGTCCGTGAGATCGTGACGGTGCCGCTGACCAGGGCGGGAAATTTCCCGGAGATCCCCGGCCAGGGCGACCGGCCCTCACCGCTGGCCTTCTACCAGGCCAAGCAGATCAAGCCCGAAAACCTGGCCGCCAGCACGGCCCGGACCTTCCTGGGGATTCGCATCGAATGCGCTCAGTGTCATGACCATCCGTTTGACAGTTGGAAGCGGAACGAGTTCTGGAGCTTTGCGGCGTTCTTTGCCGGGATGGAACGCCAGGGACGTGGCGGTTTCCTGGCGGCGATTCGCGAGGTGGCCGATCGTCGTGAGCTGAAGATTCCCGGGACGGACACGAGCGTCGGCCCGGTCTATCTCGACGGCTCCCGGCCACCACCGACACAGACCCGCGGCGCCCGCCAACTGTTGGCCGACTGGATGATCACCGGTCAGAATCCCTATTTCACCAGGGCCGCGGTCAATCGCCTTTGGGCTCACCTGTTCGGCGTCGGCCTGGTCGATCCCCCCGACGATTTCACCGCCGACAACCCGGCCAGTCACCCCGGGCTGCTCGACCTGCTCGCCTCCGAGTTTGCCTCGCGCGACTTCGATGTCCGCTTCATCCTGCGATCGATTGTTGCCAGCGGTGCCTACCAGCGGACCAGTCGGCGGACGGACCCCTCGCAGCAAAGCCCGAGGCTGTTTTCGAGGATGGCCGTCAAGGGACTCTCGCCCGAGCAGATCTTCGACAGCCTCGCCCAGGCGACCGGCTACGTGCCGACTGCCGCCGACCGTCGGCCGGCCGGACCCGGTGAGCCCGGTTCGGTTCGCAGCGAGTTCGTCGAGTTGTTCCGAGACGAGTCGAGCCGCCCCACCCAGCAACGCACCACGATTCTGCAGGCCCTGGCATTGATGAACGGCGATTTCGTCGCCGAGGCCACGAGCCTGGACCGCAGCCGAACCCTGGCGGCGATCGTCGAATTTCCGGCACTGGGGACCGGTGACCGGATCGAGGCCCTG
>CAUZRQ010000323.1:0-4292 GCA_963582065.1 Planctomycetota bacterium
GGACGTCGACGGCCTCGACCGGGGCCGGACAATTGGGGAAGGTCGAGTACGACGGGGTCTCCGAGAAGCTCGTCTTTCGCGACATCGGACACATCCAGAGACGACGGCCCGATGTCGTGTTCCGATTCCCCAAGGGAACTCGCAGCCGGTACGTCCGACTCGAGAAGATCAACAACTTCGGCCCCGATCGCATGCTCGGGTTGGCCGAGGTCTTTGTGCTGAAGCCGTCGTCCGGTGGGAAAAACGACGTGGCGCGGCAGGTCCAACCGGTCACCGATCCGCTCAACGAGCCGCACTGGCACCTGTTCCTGGACAATCACTCGATCACCCGAAGTACCGGTTTTCGCCGTGTGCTTCATCACCCGCGGAAGCGGGGCGTAGTGCTGAAGGCCGAAAAGGCCTGGGAGACGTTCGGCGTGACGCCGATGTATGTCGGGCGACGCCCCGACGGCTCCTACGAGTGCTATTACCAGACACTGTGGCGGAACCGCGGCGGCGGTTACCACAACACGATGGCCTACGCGGTCAGCAAGGACGGCCTCGACTGGCAGAAACCGTCGCTGGGACTGGTCGACGCGCCGACCACCATCCACGACCACCCCCGCTTGCCGCTGGGTGTCTCGTCGGGAAGCGGCAGGCAGAACAACCTGATCCCGATCGGACACCCGCGTGATTTGATGCTCCACGGCAACGTGAAGGACCCGAAGAAGCGATTTGCCCTGACCAACGCGTTCCGTGTCGGCGCTCCACTGGTCTTCGCGTCGCAGACGCCGGACATCCTGGGCGACCCGGACTGGAGAAAGAAGCTGGGGCCGAGCGTCGGCATCAAGCCCAGCCACTACAACGCCCTGGAGTTCTGGGACGACCAGCACAAGGAATGGGTCTACATGCGGCAGGCTCCCAACCATCCCCCGGTTCGCTGTGGCGGCCGTTACGCGTCGAAGGACCTCAAGAACTGGACACTCGAGCACTACATTTATCCCGACTGTGATGACTCGAGCGACCCGCGGAGTTTCGACGAGGTGTACGGTGTGATGTCGATCCACGTCGAGGGCCTGGTGCTGGGGTTCCTCGAGTGGTTCAAGGGCGACCGGACCCACTCCAACCCCAACCTCTACGAGGACGGGCACAACCGGCCGACCACCGCCGAGGGGCTGATCGGCAAGTCGGTGTCCAAGGGAACAATGGAACTGCGGCTGGCCACCAGCCGGGACGGGGGGATGAGCTGGGACCGTTCGGTGAGCCGGCGGCCCTGGATCCGCCACGGCAGCGAACAGGACAGCGAGGATCGGTTGGTGCGGATCGTCTGTCCACCGTTGCGGATGGGTGACGAGGACTGGTTCTACTGCAGCCAGTACAACGGCGATCATTCCACCGGCGGCGGTTACTACCACGACCGCGACGGCACGAAGATCGAGGGAGTGCTCTACACGCAGAAGCACAACCGGTACGTCAGCCTGCAGGCACACAACAATCCGCAGATCCTGATCACCCGGCCGATCAAGGTGACCGGCAAGCGGCTGCAACTGAACGTCGATGCCAGTCGGGGCCGGGTGATGGTCGGAATCGGAATCGACAAGGTGATCCCGCACAAGCAGGGCAGGTGGCCGTTCCGTGCCAAGCTGCCTCACTACATGGTCAAGGACCGCTGGGAACGGTCGCACCTGGAGAAGGGCTTCGGCGTGACCGACTGCGTGGAGATCCGCGAGAACTGCATCGAGTACGACGTGCAGTTCAAGCAGGCGTCAGTCGAGAAGCTGATGGGCAGGACCGTACGTCTGTACATCGTCGCGCAGGATGCGAACCTGTACGGGTTCCGCTTCAAGTAGGCACGCCTACGGCTGCTGTTGTGTCGACCGGTGCCGTTGGGCCTTCCGCTTGGCCAACAGCAGCTTGATGTCGTAGTTGACCAGGTCGAGATGGTCGCCCAACTGCATCAGCACCGCCTCTTCGCGGCTGTCGACTTCGCCGTCGCAGACGGCCATGTCGGCAACCAGCGTCAGCCAGCGGCGGGCGGTGGTGTTGTCCGGTGGGCCGGGCGCATCGAGTTCGCCGCGACTGGCCTGCGAGAGCATGGCCTGGATCTGTTTTTCCGGCACCTTCTCCTTTGCGCCAAGCTGCACCAGGGTCGCCTGCTCCTCGGAGCTCACCTCGGTGTCGGCGGCCACCATTCGAATGACCCAGGCCATCGCGTCGGAGGTGCTGGGCTCCGTCGGCGCGGTGGTGTGGACGGCGGCTGCCTGGTCCTGTGCCTTGAGCCGCTTCTTCCAGGCCGACGCCTTGGCGGAATGGGCCGACCCCGATTCGTGCAGCACCCAGTCGTGCCGGCCGTCGTTGACCACCTCGTTGCAGAACGAGCAGGTGTGCGAGGCGACATCGGATTCGGGGGCACCGCACGAGGGACAGTGGGCCGAGGAGATGGTGCGTTCGATCCGCGAAGTGACTCCGGAGTTTCGCTTGAGCACGAACAGCATCCTGAGCCGGGACCAGTCGTCGAGGTCCTTCAGACGGCCGTCGGGAAAGACCATGTGGCGGTTGCCCGACGAGTGGATCGTCACCAGCAGGTAATCGGTGTCGTCCTCGGAGACGATTCCCAGGCAGTCGACCGATCCGACCGAGCAATCGTGCCAGAATTCGCGACCCGAAGTCTTTCCGGACAGTTTCTTCTCGATGTTGTCGCAAAACCTGTCGGTGGCCATCTTGCGGAGCGGATCGATCGACCCGGTGCGGTCGGCCATCGCTTTCCGCCAGAAGATGACCGAGCTGCGGTCTTCGGCGTGCTGCATCGTGAACCCGGGATCCCGCTTGGCACGGAACCGTTCGATCGACTCGATTCGATGCGATTCGTCGTGCGGACGCCAGGCACTGGACTGGGTGATTTCGGCCAGCACCCAGTCGTGTTCTCCGCCACGGACGATCGCCTGGCACGATCCACATTCCCCGACCTGGTTGAGCTCGAGCAGCGATCCGCAGTTGGGACAGTTGCCCTCGATCATTCCCGCGGTACCGGGTTGTGATGTGACACCGCGCCGACGGAGGAACGACCAGAACTCGACAAAGGTCTCCGGACCCGACCGGCCGTCGACCGGCTTGCCCGTTTCGAGCGAAATACGAAAGTCGATGGCCGTGCAGGAGATGCAGACATCAACCGTCTCGAAGTGTTCGGTGAGCTTCACTGCCGACAGGGACATGCGGTCTCGATGCACATCGATATCGGGCATGTGGTCGCGATATCCCTCCCGGATCTGTTCGCCGATTTGCAGCGAAAACCGTTCGAGGATGCTGTCGGAGACGTAGCCCTGGATCGGCTTCAGGTCCTGGTCGCACCATGCGGCCTGGATTCCCCGGAAGGCGCGTTCGACCCGGTGGGCGAACCGGTCGAAGTCAAATTCCGGATCGGTACGCTTCAGCCTGGCAACGTTCTTCTGGTGATCGCTGCGACTGGTCCTGAAGGGGGGCCTGGATTGTTGGGGCTTCTGTTGCGACTTGATGTAAGCACTGACGAGTGTAATGACCACGTAGATACCGATGGCGATGAAAACGACGACAGGGTCGACGTTACCGCCGCCCCCGCCACCACCGCCGTAACTTCCTCCACTGCTGAATCCTCCACCGCCACCACCGCTGAATCCTCCTCCACCGCCGCCGCTGAATCCGCCGCCTCCGCCGGCCCGGGCCCAGGCATCGACCGTCCACAGGAGGCTGATGCCGAGTGTGCAGGCGATGATCCACCAGCTGGGCAATCGCGGGCGTGTTCGGTCGGGGCACATCGGAAGGAGTTTACTTGTTGAGGGCGGTGGCGGGTGTCGAGGTTCCGTCGGTTTCCCGGGGCGGGGCGCCCTGGACGAGTGCGATGGCCTGGGCAATCAGCAGCGCGATCGAGAGCGTGATGGCAGCACCGACCAGGCTGACCGACATGTTGCCCTGCATGTCAACTTCTTCGCTGCTCGAACGGGACAACAGTGCCAGCCGTCGGCCAATCGGATACAGCAGGGCGAAGGCGAGCAATCCACCTACGGCCAACAGCAGGGTGTTGAGGCTGTGCGTGGAGAGGTCGGTCATCGGGGCCTGCAACAACGCGCCGCGAACAACCAGGCCCAACCCGGCCAGGAAGGCCCCAAACCGCAAACCGGCCGCAGCGTTGTCGTCGAACTGGATCAGCTGATGGATGTCGAATCGGGCCAGGCGACGATAGAGCACCGCGCCGATGACCAGGACCACCTGTCCAATCGCCCACAGGATCGTCGTGTCGCGCAGTCCCTGGACCAGTCCGTCGCTGTAACCGGTCAGGG
>CAUZRQ010000324.1:0-4263 GCA_963582065.1 Planctomycetota bacterium
GCTTCACCCAGGTCGATTTCGCCAAGGTCCGGCTTGGGGGGCGAGATGACGTCGGCGTGGGCCAGCACCCGTCGTGTTTCGCAACCGGTGATCCAGCGGACGATGTCGTAGGCGTGGCTGCCGACGTCGGCGATGGAACCGGCCGACGACAGGCTGGCGTCGTCGCGCCAGGTGTGGGGGATCGCGACGGGACGAGGGTTCTGCCAGCGGTAGATGATGCCCCGGATGTCGCCGAGCGTTCCCGCCTGGACGATTTCTCGGGCCCGCGCGAAGGCCGGGACGTAGCGTGTCCAGAAGGGCACGTAGTGTGCCACGCCGGCGTCTCGGACGGCCGACCACATCCGGTACGCCTCGTCGATGTTGACGCCGATCGGTTTCTCGCAGAAGAGGTGCTTGCCGGCCGCGGCGGTGGCCAGCACCGGATCCAGGTGCAGGGCGTCGGGGGTCAGCACCAGCACCAGGTCGACCTCGGGATGGTCGACCACCTGTCGCCAGTCGTCGGTGACGAACTCGCACCCGTCCTCGGCGGCTGCGGCGTCGAGACGGTCCCGCCGGCGGGCACACAACGCCACGATCCGTGCCTCGTCCGTGCACTCGCGGATCTCGGCCCGGTATGGTGTGCCGATGAAGCCGGTGGCTCCGATTACGCCGACTCCGAATGTCATGGGTGGGTCTCTGTGATGCGAGTCGAGGGTTGCCGGTTCGATGACGGTAGCCTGTTTACCACGATCGTGAAGAGTTGGCCATCATGCACGAGCCAGTCTCGGATCCGGTGTCAACGGGTCCGGCCCTTTCACCCTGACCCCATGGAGGATGCGATGAGTTCCACGAAAGCTTACAGTCGAAGTCGCCGGATGTTCCTGGCGTCGTTGTTGGGAACCGCCGGCGGCACCGCGGGGCTGTGTGCCCTGCTGGCCGACGACAAGGACAACGGCGCGTGGAAAGATCCCTACGTGGGGAAGCGTCGCGGAGGAGGGTTCCAGCCGATGCTCGGAGCGGGTGAAAAGATTCGGATCACGAAGCTCGAGACCCTGATGGTCCAGCCGCGGTGGCTGTTCCTGAAGGTCCACACCGACGCGGGAATTGTCGGGCTGGGCGAACCGGTGGTCGAAGGGCGGGCGAGTACGGTGGCCGCGGCGGTCAAGCAGCTCGAGTCCTACCTGGTCGGCAAGGATCCCCGTTCGGTGGTGCACCACTGGCAGGCGATGTACCGCCACGCTTTCTACCGGGGCGGCCCGGTGTTGACCAGTGCCATCAGCGGCATCGACATGGCGCTGTGGGACATCAAGGGCAAGGCGCTGGGTGTGCCCGTCTACGAACTGCTCGGGGGACCCACCCGCAGCCGCGTTCGCGTTTACGCTCACGCGTCCACCCCCGAAGCGATCCGGGCACGATCCAAGGAAGGGTTCACGGCATTCAAGACCGGTGTCTTCAAGCATCGCCCGGCACGGATTGTCGAAACCCCCGGGTTCGTCAAACGGGTGGCCAGGCGATTCGAGGAGCTTCGAGAAGCTGCCGGTGACGAACGGGACATCGGGATCGACTTTCACGGCGCGATCAGTCCCCAGACGGCCAAGCTGCTGATCAAGGCGCTGGAACCCTACCAGCCGATGTTCATCGAGGAGCCGGTGCAGTGCCAGAACGTCGACGTGATGGCCGACATCGCCCGGGGCACTCACCTGCCGATCGCCACCGGCGAGCGGGTGTTCACCAAGTGGGGATTCCGTGAACTGCTGGAAAAGGGCGCCGCGACGATCCTGCAACCGGACCTGTGTCACGCCGGGGGAATCACCGAGGTGCGGTTGATTGCCGGGATGGCCGAGAGTTACTACGCGGCGATCGCTCCACACAACCCGCTTGGACCCATTTCGCTGGCCGCCGGGCTCCAGATCGCCGGCTCGATCCCCAATTTCCTCTGCCAGGAACAGGTGCACCTGGGCGAGGGCTACATCAAGCAGCCGTTCGAGGTCCGTGACGGGTACATCGATCTGCCCGGCGGACCCGGACTCGGTGTCGAACTGGACGAGGATGCGTTGAAGGAGAAGCTCGGACACGACTGGCGGAACCCTCAACCCTATGACGCCGACGACGGGTCGGTGGTGGACTGGTAGATCATGTCCGTGAATCGAGTGTTGTGGTTGTCAGCCCTGTGCCTGGTCAGCTCGACCGTTTGGGCCGAAGAACCGCTGGCCCACTGGCGGACGACTGTCGACCTGGGTCGGGACCGCGGCCAGCCCTTCGGCTCGCTGTTCGAGGCCCGCGATGCCAAGGGTCGGCTGGTGGCGGGAGCCGGATTCGAAGAGGTCTACAACACGCGGTTCCGCAGCAACCGGCACACCGTGCAGTTCTTCGTGCGGCCGGCAAAGGGCGGCGACCGGTTCCGGATCGAGAGGTTGCCTCACCCGGACATGGACTGTGGCATCTACCTGTTCGAACTCGACGGCCGGGTCCACGCCTGGACCAACGCTCGCGGCAACCGGGTCAAGCGATGGGACCCGAAAGGGCGCCGCTGGGAGTCGAAACTGGATGTTGTCGGCGGCCTGGGCAGCGGGGATGGCGTGATGCGGATCGGCCGCGGCCTGCTGGTGTTCCGCGGCAGTTCGGCAACCTTCGATGGCCGGGTGATCCTGAAGGCTCCCCCGCGAGGCCGTTACTACAACTTCTACTACGCACTGGGGCATCTCTGTTTCTACTTCACCGATCGTGACGCTCCCACGCCGTTCACCCGGATCATCGCCTGCCGCTGGCAGCCCGAATCCCGGTCGGTGATCGAGGTGTCCCGGGGAGTGGCCTTTGCGGCCAAGTACGTTGGCGCGACGCCTTTCGCCTGGGGCCAGTTCGGTGGCGAGGCGATGACGGTGACCAATCAGGGCGGTGTGCACGCCTTCGATGGACGCCGCTGGCGAACCCTGCACGAAGGCAACGACCAGGTCAATTACCAGGTCTATTCGTTCCTGAACGTCTTCGACCGAGCCCTGCTGGCCCAGTACCCCACCGGGCACCTGTTCGAGTACCGGGGAGGCGACACGCTGAAGCACCTCGACGGCTATCCGCCAAGGCTGCCCGGGGTGTCGACCCGGGCCCGTGAGGCCCAGACGACCGGGATTTATCGGGGCGAGATGTTCACCGGGGTATGGCCCTGGGCGGAACTGTGGCGATACGACCACGACGTCGATCACTGGACCTCGATGGGACGCGCGTTCACTCACCCGAAACTCACCGACAAGACGGTGCACCCCTACCAGGAGCACGCCGACCGATTCAAGCTGGTCTCCAACCACTGGGGCCAGCGGATCACCGGGATGGTCTCGATCGGTGATGCGCTGTTCATGTCCACGTCGGCCAAGGGCACCTACGAGTGGTACGACAAGTACGATTTCCTGACCGATGCCGAGCGTCGCGAGTACGGGGCGGTGTTGAAGATGACCATGCCGGGCCATCTCTCGGCCGTCGTCCAGTGGACCGGGAAGCCGTTGGCACTCGAATTCCTGGTCTATGCCGATCGGCTGGTGATTCGGCAGGACGGTCGGGAGATCGGGAGATCGCGGTTCGCGGTGGGTGACCCTCCGCGGCTGCGGACCTTGAAGACGACCCGGGGCAAGGGGATCTTCGGACCGTTGGTCGGAGAACTGGTCGGGCGGTGAGTTGCCCCACCGTGTTCCCTCTTCGACGAAGCTGATAACCTGTTTCTGACGGTCCGTTGGAAGCCGTGAACCCTGGAGATTTCACCGTGCGTCGTTTGTCCCTGTTGCCGATTGCTCTTTTGGTGCTGTTTGTTGTCGGCGTCGCCGAGGCCGAGAACTGGGCGAGGTTCCGTGGCCCGGGCGGCAGGGGGATCAGCAGCCAGAAGGGGCTTCCGGTCACCTGGACCGACAAGGACTACAAGTGGAAGATCGCGGTTCCGGGGCTGGGTCATTCGTCCCCCTGCGTGTGGGACAACCACGTCTTCCTGACGTCGGCCCTCGACAAGGGGGCCCAGCGGCTGGTGATGGCCGTCGAGGCCGCCACCGGCAAGGTGCTGTGGACCGACAGGCTGGCGTCCAACACTCACGAGAAACATACGTTGAACAGCTACGCGTCAGGGACTCCCGCCAGCGACGGCAAGCGGGTGTTCGTGCTGTTCACCACGAACGATGACACCGTCGTGAGGGCCTATGACTTCTCCGGCAAGTCGTTGTGGCAGACCGACGTGGGTCGATTCTACAACCAGCACGGACACGGTTGCGGCACCTCGCCGATCGTCTGGAAGGACACGGTGATCGT
>CAUZRQ010000325.1:0-4247 GCA_963582065.1 Planctomycetota bacterium
TCCCGTTCCAGTTCGCGGTTGAGCAGGTTGTAGTTGTTCTGGACACAGACGAACGGGCTCACCTCCATCCGATCGGCAAGCCACAGAGCTTTGCACACCTGCCAGGCCTGGTAATTGCTGCAGCCGACGTAACGTACCTTGCCGCTGGTGACCAGTTCGTCGAGCACACCCAGGGTCTCTTCCATCGGCGTCACCGGATCAAAGCGATGCAGGAAGTAGAGATCGATGTGGTCGGTCCCCAATCGTGACAGCGATCGCTCGACCTCTCGCAGGATGTTCTCCCGTGAACAGCCCCCGGCTTCCCTCTCGGGACCACCCTCGGCGCCGACTTTGCTTGTGATCACTAGCTCGTCGCGCCGCGTCTTCAGCACTCGACCGAGAATCTCCTCGGAACTGCCGTGGGCATCAGCAGCGTCCGTTCTCAATTGGTACTTGTTGGCGCAGTCGATGAAGTTGATGCCCGAGTCGATCGCATGCTCGATCAGCCGCACCGCCTCGCTGGCAGACGACTGCCCACGGAATCCCAGGCCCAGCGCCATCCGGGAGACCTCAAGGTCACTCGAACCGATCCTGACACATTGCATTGACGAGTCCCTTGCCGGCCGCAGCCTCTGGTTGAAAAATGATGTACAACAGCCTTCACAATGGCCAGCGTGATTGCCCCGCCAGCAACCGCCGGAAGAATCCACCACCACCAACAACAACAACAACAACAACAACAACAACACCAGCGGAAGTCACATCATGCTCATTCGTTTGATCTGCTTTTCTTGGGTGACAGCGTGCATTTGCTGTGCCACGGCACACGCCCAGGCCCTGAAGGCACCTCCGGGACTCCTCAAAGACATCAACGACGAGACTGTTGGCGATGCGATTGTCATCAACGGCAAGCAACTGTTCATCGACGACTACATCATCGGTGACCTCAAGGGCGCCACAAAGGTCCTCAACCAGCCGGTCAAACACCCGAAGAACCCGTTGATGATTCGCGACAAACCGTGGGAACGGGACGATCCAGACTACACCTCGGTGATCTATGACAAGGATGAACGCATCTTCAAGATGTGGTACGCGATGCATGTTCCCGATCGCAAGGTCGACAGCGAGCAGGTTCTGGGCTACGCGACGTCGAAGGACGGCCTCCACTGGACCAAGCCGATCATAAACCAGAGAGACAAGACCAACATCGTCTTCCACTCGAAGCTCCCCGGCTTTCTGGCTCCCGGTGTCTTCAAGGACCCCGTGGCCCGCGACCCACAGAAGCGCTACAAGATGCTCTTCAGCGCCTGCCAGGACGGAACCCCCAAGACACTCTCGACCAACGCGGCGTATTCGCCGGATGGCATCCACTGGACCGATGAGCCCCAAAACCCAATCATCCCGTACAGCGATGTTCAGAGTTGTCCCTTTTGGGATGCCCGCCGCGGCCGGTACGTCGCTTATCTTCGATATGGGCCACCCAATAGTCGGATCTGCTCGGTGACCGAGAGCGAGGACTTTGTCCACTGGTCGCCGAAGACGACCATCCTGTGGCCGGCACCAACAAACGAAGGCCTCAAGTCCAAGATGGATCGGCCTTTCAATACAAAGCACTACGCCATGCAGGCCATGCCGTACCGGGGGATGTACATCGGCTTCCTCTGGACCTACCACGGCGAGACGATTCAACCGATTCCGAATGACAAGCTCTGGATGGACAAGACTGACCAGCAACTGGTCTTCAGCCGTAACGGCCGGACTTGGCTGCGGGTGGCCGCAAATGGAGCAATCCCCTGGCATGAAATGGACGACAACCGTGACTGGAAGAAGACAACAAAGAACGCGGTCTTCATTCCCTACGGCCGCCACAAGAAGGACTGGGATTGGGGCGCCGTTGGTGCCTGCCACCAGCCGCTGCTGATTGTCGACGACCAGATCTGGATCTACTACAGGGGATACACCGGCCGGCATTGGGCAAAGTACCATGGTGACAAATTTCCCAAGACCAGGGGTATTGGCTTGGCAAGGCTGCGTTTGGACGGGTTCGTTTCCGTCAACGCCGGGGCAGAAGGGACGATGACGACCAGGACACTGCTCTTCATAGGCGACACGCTCGAGGTAAACGCAAACGCTGAAGGAGGGTCAATTGTCGTCGAGGCCCTCGATGCCGCAGGCAACGTGATCAAGGGATTCTCGAAAGACGACTCCATCGCGATCACCTCCGACAGTGTTCGGCACGTGTTGAAATGGACAGACAAGGATGACTGCCGTCTGATTCAGGGGCGGCCGATTCGTCTGCGGTTCCACCTGAAAAAGGCCAAGCTGTATTCCTTCACGCCGCGAATCCGCCACAGGCACTACGTTCAATCGTATGACTGACCAATCCAACAGCGCACCGAGTGAAATGTGGGTCTCTTCCATCGGCGTCACGGAATCTAAAGTCCTGGGGGGGCAACTCTTGACCATGGGTAGCATTATGCTACCATTGTAGGCATGGGGCAGCCGGTCAAGCTTTCCGACGAACTTGTCTGTGATGCGCGAGTCACGGCCGGAGTCTCGGACCGCTCGATTGCCGGCCAGATTGAATTCTGGGCTCAGCTGGGTCGTGCCGT
The DNA here is from genome assembly GCA_963582065.1 of Planctomycetota bacterium. Lineage (GTDB taxonomy): Bacteria > Planctomycetota > Planctomycetia > Planctomycetales > Planctomycetaceae > UBA8437. Next base: position 2,592 of record CAUZRQ010000325.1, read on the forward strand.
CGACCCGTTGCTCCGCGGCGATCGTGTCCTGGCATTGCGGCGTGCCTCGGCGGTCCGTCGACTGTCATCGGTGGTCGACGGGGTTTCATCACCGCAGGGGTCTCGTCGGGTATCGGACTTCCTGGAGACCCGGCCGTTCCCGCATTTCGAGTCGGTTGCCGACGCGGCTGGCCTGTTGCGGCGCACCGAAGAGGACGGCACGGTCACGCTGGGACGTTTCGTGAACCGCGTGTTCGAACCGTCCGAGTGACGACATGGACCTGTCGTTTCTGGACCGCCGTCCGATCATCGTGGCGATCGCCGGATCCAACGGTGCGGGCAAATCGACCTTCTATCACGCCCATTTCGCCGAGACCGACCTACGGTCCATCAACGCAGACGATCTCGCCGCGGAATTGAAGATCGACCCCTACGAGGCGGCCGAGGTGGCGACGGCACTGCGTGAGGCTCTGCTCGTGCGGCGTGAGAGCTTTCTCTTTGAGACGGTCTTTTCAGATCCGGTGGGAGACAAGGTCGACTTCCTGTGCCGTGCGGTCGACGCGGGATACGAGGTCGCGTTGTTGTTTGTCCGCATCGCGGATGTCCGGATGTCGATCCAGAGAGTCTCGATGCGGGCTGCCCAGGGTGGCCACGACGTCCCCGACGACAAGCTGCGATCCCGGTTCGCCCGAACGGCTGCCAATCTCGACCGGGCCATCCACCGGTTACCTCACGTGCTCGTCTTTGACAACTCGGACCTCGCGAGCCCCTTTCGACTTGTCGAAGCCTATCAAGACGGCGCCCCGGTGGACCTCGACTAGCCCGCCTGCGGCGGACCACAATTGGTCCGTGCTCCACCTGCAACGGCCCGCACGCGGGGGCCTGACCCCTTTTTCTCCAGCAACGCTGTCTGGCCGAAGGGTTCAGGCCCCGCTTGTGGTCCGCCTTCGTCGAACCACAGGCGGCGTCTGACCCCGGTCTCCGGGTTCAGACGCCACCAGCCTCCGCCGCAAGCTGATTGCGGCCGATCAACCCGACCTTCCGTTCATTTCCGAGGCGTCGGTCGCCGGGCACCGGTTTCGACGAGCCAGGCTTCGAGTTTTTCGTGGAGCTTCTTTCCGAGCGCCGGCTTCTGCTTCGCCAGGTTGTGTCGCTCACCGATGTCAGAAGTCAGGTCATACAGTTCGATGGAATTGTCATCGAACCGAAGAATCAGCTTGTGGTCACCATCACGAACCGCGGCACCCGGGCGATTGGACTTGTGCCACGCGAAGTGCGGGTAATGAAAGAACAGCGATCGGCGTTTGGTCTGTTGCCCCAACAGCAGCGGACGCAGGGTCCGGCCGTCCAGAGATTGCTTCACAGCGAGTTTCACTCCGGCGGCGTCAAGCACGGTCGCGGTCAGGTCCATCGAAATCACCGGCTCGCTGAGCGTCGTACCCGACCGCGTCACTCCAGGCCAGCGGATGATCAGCGGCACGCGAATCCCGCCCTCGTACAGATCCCCCTTGCCCGAACGCAACGGATGGTTGTCGGTCGCTCCGGACCAACCGCCGTTGTCACTGGTGAAGATCACCACCGTGCGATTGGCGATGCCAAGCCGGTCCACCTCATCGAGAACGCGACCGACAGCCCGGTCGGTTGCCTCGATCTGCCCGCCATAGACGGCGTTCTTCA
>CAUZRQ010000326.1:0-4233 GCA_963582065.1 Planctomycetota bacterium
AGGGGGGGGGGGGGTAGATAGTAAGTATGGCTGGGGAGGTGCGTGCAATCTCCCGCAGCCGGTCGATCACCTCTCCCGCACGATATAGTCTTCCCCGGACATGGCTTCCGAGTTCTCGTGTCGCCGTTCGTCGATGTGCGTGTCAGCCCGATCTTCGCTCCAAGACTCCATGCACATCGGGCGGATGGAAGCCACTCCCCTTGATCCCCTTGCCGCTTCCGTCGGTGACTATCTGCTTCGTCAAATTGCTGCTGTGGACTTCGGCGAACAGTTCCGCCGCCGGGAGTCCGGTCGCGACGGCGTCGCCATATAAGAGGTAGGCTCGGTCAGCCCATGCGTCGGCGGCTGCGATCAAGTCGCCAGCAGCGTGTGCATCCAACCACTCGGCCAGCTCTTCGAGCATCATCGCCGTACGGGAGAGCAGCACGTCGTCATCACGGCTCAACTCAAGGGCAGTTCTGCCAAGTTCGGTGACCTGGTTGGCCAGTTCTTGGGCGTCCGTGGCGTCGCACGGCAAAAGGGCCGGTGTGTCGGCAATAGGCGCGCCGACCTGCTGGTGGAACTCACGGACGGCCAACATCGCATCGAGAGGTTGCATGGGGTCACCTTTGTCTTCGCCAACATTGGACGCCGACGGCGGTCGGTCCGCAACATTCAACTCGGGAGTCGCAGCTGATCCCGGTCATGGGCCGACGAGGAGGAAGGCACGATGGGCGGCGCGGGGCGCGCCGCCAGGGTCGCCGGGGGCGACCCTCTGACGTGAAGTGAATCAGACGATCAACGATTGTGCCCTTCGTGACCCGATGCGATGCGGTGCGCAGTTGTTGCCATTCGGCAGGTGGTCGGGCAAGCGCGGCACGCGAAATCTGTGCGGTTTGACTTCTGCCCAAGGAAACAAACTGGGTCGACAACAACCCGGTCCCTCCCTGGGGGTTTCGGCGGAAACGGCGGTCCAAGCAGGGTAGGCCGCGATCAGTGTCGGGTCGCAGCCGCCTTCTATAAGGAAGCAGAGGTTTGGGCCTGCAACACAGCCCGTTGACCAGGCGGGTCGAAGGAACTCTCCAACTGGCTAGCCACGCCGGGTGTGGCCGGGGTCTTCGGGCCGCGCACGCGAGCGGAACCGCCGCTCGCCTTCTGGCACTGTGGGGGCGAGTGGTTTCTCGTGTCGTCGTCTGCCCGGAACGACGCTTCCGAAGAGGCCCACCGGCTCACTCGAGGTACCGAGGTGTCAGACCTAGGCGTTGGGGGTGGGAGGTCAGGCCACTCGGAGCCAGCCACTTGAGGTCAGACAGACTCGAGCGGCCTTGGTATTCGAAGTGCGATTCCTGCCCGTCATCAGCCAGAACACTGGCAGTGTGACGAAGGATCTTCCCAAATCACGCCTTTTTTGAAGAATCCAGAGAGTTTTGACGGATTTTCCGCGTCGCTTTTTTTTTGCGCGCGTTTTATTAAGACTCTGTTAACGTTGTCCAACTTCGAGGAGACGAACCCGTGATGATTGCCAACTGTCGTTTTCCGGTCGATCGCAAGCTGCTGTTCCAACTTGGCGCGGTGCTGCCAGGCGGGCGTCCAGTTTGCGGCCTCCCCAATATGAAGCGACTGGTCTTTCTAGTGTTCGACCGCGGATCCCGTCAATGTCTGGGCCCGTTGGATGTTCTCGTGCCCGAGTCTCTGCCCCCGGATTGCCTCAAGACCGATCTCGACCGATCCAACCAACAGCTCGCGAAAGCCCTCGACTGTGAGGTGACGGTCGGTCAGACGGAGCGACGGTTCTGCTGGGAAACTGGGCGCTTCCACGGATTCTTTGCAACGGTCAGCCAGCCGCAACCCGGAGACAGACATCAATGTCCGTTGCCGCCGTTCGAACGCACGAAGCGACTGCCCGGCGCGAAGAAGATCCAAGCCGCCGGGTTGACATTCGGCGTCGCCATCAGCGCCGTGGGATCGTTGGACGGTCTGCTCTGCCTTCAAGACACCGAACTGACATGCTGGGAAAGTGACCACCGAACGACGAAGTCGCTGTCCCCGGCTGATCTCGTCCGCGCCATTGAGTCGAAGCCGACCTTGTTGTTCGACTATGACAACCGGCAACTTCTGGTTCGACCGCCGGACGATCTTGCACAGATTGGCGATCTGCAGCTTCCAGCAGGGAAATTACCTGGCTGGTTGAGCACTTTGATTGCGTTGATGTTGAACAGGTCCCGGCCCTTGGGCTGGTATGCGACGATGTACTTTGACGACAACTTTGCGCCCGAGGCGATCCGGCAGCGCCATCGAAAAGTCCGCACGAACCTTGAGGACATCCGTCCTGGTGGGGACTGGTTTTTGCCGCTTGGACGTCCGGGTCGACGACCCTCAGGGCAAGCTGCCGACCCCCTGGCCAGCGGAGCACAGTACCTCGTCGTCGTCGCTGATGAACTGCAAGCCCTCGTCAACGACGAACTCACCGACTGGTGGGGTCGCTTTGGCAGGCCCCTGCACATTGGCGCGTAGTGATGGAGCGCGAACAAGTAGAACGTGTTAATTGATGAGCTGATCGTCGCCCCGTTGCGACCTTGTTCTTGGCCACCTTCCTGTGCCGACGGATGGTCTTCGCGATCGGGTTGGGGGGCCGGCTGGGCGAACGACAGCCACCATGCCCGTGGTGCCCAGGCTCAACACCCGGTCCACCATCGTCGTCCATGACCGGCCGTGATTGCCCGCTTCACGGTCATCAAGAACTTAGAGTTTTTCACGATATCCATCACAATACTCCGGTGGCTGTCGGCCTAGAATTGGCAACTGTGAACGTGAGCAAGGATCGTGAATTATCGAGGTCCACAATGGAAGACCAACGGCACAAACCGACTGAGGACGATTTTCGTGAGCTGTTTGCAGCCCGGCAGGAGTTCATTTCAGCCTTCATCAACAGCCGGACGGGCATCCCGACTCTGGCTGACGCCAAGACGATATTCGCCGTGGCGATGGTGCACTGGTACCTCGAGACGCTGTACGAGATAGACTCGCAAGAACCGGTCCGTGAGAAGCTGGATAGGGATATGTTGTGTGCTGAGGCTGAACAGGTGGCTGGTGAATACGCCGCTACAGTCAATGAGCAGGACGACGCTGAGGCACCTGGCCTTCTCGCTGAGAGGTTCGTCGAACTTGCCAATGACTACGGTGCTGCCGCCGCTTGGGTAATCTGTCTGGTGGCAGAGGCCGATGCGATGCAAGACCACCTTAATTATGGGGAGTGGCCTACCGAGGATCTTACCTTGCTGGCGGTAATCGTGCTTGAAGAGATCAACCAACTCACCGTTGGTCCGTCGAATCCCGAACGGCGCCGGACCGAAGAGGAATCGATCAAAGAAATGGACCGACTTGTTCGGAGGCTTGATCGCCTGGCGTGAGTGCTCGTTATGGTTGACATTCGACCGGATTTCCGGCGGCACGCGTAGGGATTCCAGATCCTCTCGAATGATCTCATCAGTTGGCCTGCTGTACCGTTGTTCCTTCCCCAGAGATCACCCAAACCCCGTGCTTGATGATTCTCGAGTGACGAGTCAATGCCTTTCACTGTCCGGAATCGCGGACCACTCTGTCGTGCCGGTACGATCTTTGGTACGAGGACCTCTCGGTCATCCCGATGCGGTTGGATCCTCAAGCCACTTTTCAAGCAGGTCCGTCTGGCCTTCCTTGTTCCAGCAAGTCGGGTCGCTGATGTTGACTTCCGCCCGGGGGTTCAGTTCAGGGAAGAACTCGCGAACAACGTCACACATCACTCGCTCGGTAAGGTCGGCCACCTCGCTGATCGACGGCAAAGGGGCCTCGAAGACGAATGCGTCGTGCAGCGGGATGATCAGCTTCGCGCCATATGGGCGATAGAGCACATCAAGACGGTTGCCGGCTGCCTTGAAGACGACTGCCGCGGTTCCTTGGATTGGGTGGTTCGTCAACCAGTTCAGTTCCCAGCGCGACGGATTGCCCGTTCGGCCCCGGTATCGACGTAGGCCAGTCGTGGTGACGGCATAGCCCCGCAGCGTGCCGGAACTTTGTGCATCGGCCAGAGCAGCCTTCAGGACTGGAAACATCTCCAGGAAGCGTTTCTGAAGACGACCTGCCTGACCCTTGGAAGTGTCGAGCTGCCGGGCCAAGCCGTAGGGCGTGACTCCATAGATGATCCCCAACGTACACCGCTTCATCCGTTCCCGAAGAGCCGGGTGCGCTCGCTTGAAATCAGTATCAGACAACTCG
>CAUZRQ010000327.1:0-4221 GCA_963582065.1 Planctomycetota bacterium
ACACCCAACTGCACCGAACGGGTCTCGACGACCGTCTCGAGCCAGTCGCTGCTGATGATGAACAGCGATTTCATCGTCAGCCAGTCGGTCCGCTTCGCAAGGAGGCTCGAAGCCGAGGCGGGCGAGGACCTCAACGCGCAGCTGCGGCTGGCCTGGCAATTGGCCTACGGGGAATCTCCAACAAAGAACTCCGTCGAGGCGGCTGCCCGGTTCGTCATGCAGCAGACCGAACTGTTCATCGCCGCGGCCGTCGCGGCCGACAAGAAGAAGGGTGACGCCGCCGCACGGGCGGCTGTTCGCAAGCAGGCCGCCGGACAGGCACTGGGCGTGTTCTGCCAGGGCCTGTTGGCCAGCAACCAGTTCCTGTACATCGACTGAGCACACCCCGACACCGCAGCACACCACACCGCACCAACACCAAGACACCAAGACGCCCATGCCGACCTTCTCCACCACCGCCCATTCGCGCCGCCACTTCCTCGCCTCCGGCTCTCTCGGCCTCGGCTCGCTGGCGACCGCCTGGATGGCTCAGCAGCAGCAGGCCCAGGCCGCCCCGTCGCGTCCCGAGCTCGAACCGACCCATTTCGACACTCTGCCCAAGAACCCCGCCGGCGAACCGCGAGCCACGGCGATGATCTCGCTGTGGATGCAGGGCGGACCCAGCCACATCGATCTCTTCGACCCCAAGCCCGCGATGGCCAAGTGGCACATGAAGGCCTTCCCGGGGAAGATCAAGTACGACAACGCCGCCCAGGCCTCATCGAAAGTGCTCCACAGCCAGTGGAAGTTCCGGCCGCGAGGTGAGTGCGGGACTGAGATTTCGGAGTTGCTGCCCTACACGGCCGAGATCGCAGACGACATCTGCCTGGTCCGGTCGATGCGAACCGGAGTCAACAACCACGGGCAGTCGATCCTGGCCCTGCAGACCGGCAGGGTCACCAAGGGCCGTCCGTCGCTGGGCAGCTGGATGGCCTACGGGCTGGGGAGCGAGGCTAATGACCTGCCGGCGTTCCTGGCGATGATCGACCCGGGTCAGTTGCCCGTCGAGGGCGTGGCCAACTGGTCCAACGGCTGGTTGCCGGCGATCTACCAGGGCACGGTGATCCGCCCCCGGAAACCTCGGATCCTCAACCTGCAGCCACCGGCTCACCTGGCCGGTGATGTGCAGAAGTCGTTCCTGGCATACGTCCGCAAGCTGAACCAGAAGCACCTGGCCCGTCGTCCGGCCGAAAACGACCTGTCCGCCCGGATCGCCAGCTACCGGTTGGCTGCCCGGATGCAGACGTCAGCCCGCGAGGCTCTGGACATCTCGAAGGAGACCCGGGCCACGCAGGAACTGTACGGCATCCACGTTCCGGCGACATCGGATTACGGCACGCGGTGCCTGATCGCCCGCAGGATGGTCGAACGCGGCGTCCGCTTCGTACAGGTCTACACTCAGAACCAGTTCTGGGACCACCACGGCGGAATCGCCAAGAGCCTGCCGCGGTCGTGCAAGAAGGTCGACCAACCCTCGGCCGCTCTCGTCACCGACCTCAAGCAACGAGGCCTGCTCGACTCGACCGTCGTGCACTGGGGTGGCGAGATGGGTCGGCTGCCGGTGATCCAGAACGAAAAGAACATCGGCCGCGACCACAACACGAGTGGCTTCAGCATGTGGCTGGCCGGTGGCGGGTTCCGCGGCGGGTTGGCCTATGGAAAAACTGACGAGTTCGGACACAAGGCGGTCGACAAGGTGGTCCATCACTACGACTACCACGCCACGCTGTTCCACCTCTTCGGCCTCGACGCCGATAAGGTGGCCTTCACCCGCAACGCCCAGGACAAGACGATCCTCGACGGCCAACCCGGCAAGATCGTTCACGACCTGCTCGACGCCTGACACCGCCGACCCCGGGTCGGATCACTCGAGCACCACCCGATCCTCGAACACGTCGTCGGGACCGACTCGGGCGGCGACATCCGCAGCCGACAGCGCCCACCCGGGTGTGATCTCCACCACCGCCCCCTCGCGGACGCAGGCTCCGGCCGCTTCGAGCCAACCTCGGTGCAACGCCACAAGCCCGGCCCGAGCCGACTCGAGCGAATCCGCGCCGGTGGCCTGCTTGACCGGCAGAAAGTCGCCGCAGCGGTCTCCCTCGACCACCAACCCCACCTCCGCCTGATCGAGCTGATCAGGCTGATCAGGCTGATCAGGCTGATCGAGCAAATCGAAGATCAGTCTTTCGAACTGAAACGCGTTGGGCTCATCCGGTTCGATCAACCGACCCGCATCGTGTCCGCACGAGTAGTCGACCCTGCGGCGGACCCGGTGCAGCGGCAGCCGATCGGCATCGGCCGCCCGGGCCAGGAACCCGCAATCGAGCACGTGAACCGCGATGTTGCCGGCCCACAGCCTCAGCCGTCCGGCCTCATCGGTCGCCTCGGCTGCCGAGCGGGGCAGGTCGACGTATTCCACGATCCGCGTCCGCCCGTCCACCGACACCGCCACCCCCATCGCTTCTCCGGCCGACCGCTTGGGCACCACCCGAGTCGTCATCTGCGCGCCTGCCAGGTCGTGCCAGCCCACCAGCAGCGGATCGGGAGGCAGGACGGCGGGGTTGTCGACCTGGTGATAGAACAGGGTGTCGACGCCCCGCTCAATCAGCCAACCGAACAACTCCGCCCGCCGCATCGCTTCGACCAACCCTCCGTGGCCATCCGGGCAAAGGGCCACGTGTCCCGGTTCCCCCAGCAGCACTCGACCGGTCTCGGCATCAAGAGCCGGCAGCGTCGCCTGCTCGAACAGCACCACCTGGTCGGGATCGAGTCCGAAGAACCGCTGCTGGCGGAAGTACTCGGCGGTCGCCGAGTCGGTCGCCGGGCTGGTCATGACCAGCCACGGGATCGGCCAACCCGCCCGACGACTCCGTTCGGCAATCGACGCCGCAAAGTGTTCCAGCAACGTCCGGCCACTGACCGGCATCACCGGCAGCAGCCCCTTGGGCCGATCCGAACCCAGCCGGCTGCCGCGGCCCCCCGCGACCGTCACCACTCCCACGCGACCCACCTCAAGCAGTTGCTCGCCGCGGACCCGAGCCCGCTCCGAATTGGCCCGGGGCTGACTGACCAGGTGAGGCAACTCGCAGAGTGCCCCGGACTCGATCAGGCCGGCCACCCGCTCGCCCAGCCCGTCGCCGGTTGCACCACCAGCCAGCGATCCACTCAACCGGGCCACCGATTCCCAGTCGATCGACTCGAGCTGACTCTCGAACCGCTCACGCGTCGCCTCATCCAGCGCCTCGATCCCCTCCAACAGGTGATCCTGCCCCGCATCGGCCAGCGCCTCCCTCAGCGAGTCCTTCACACCAGCCCCCGGCTCCGCAGCAACAGCAGCAGGCTGTAGATCACCACCACCGACACCACGCAGATCGCCAGCCGCAGCACGAAGTTGGCCCGCCCGGGATGCCGGCGGGCGATCGCCTGGGTCAGCACGACCACGAATGTGACCATCGCCATCTTGAAGTAGACCAGCCCGTTCATGTCCCAGTGATCGTAGAAAAACTTCGCCACCGGGTTCGATTCGCGGAACCAACCGGTGCGGATCAGGCGGTGGGTCATCAGGATGTCCAGGACGCTGACGACGACAAACAGTGTCGTCTCGTAGAGAAACCGGACGGTCCATCGTGAGGGTTTTGGCATCGATAGGGCCTGGTCCGCCGCAGGCGGGCTAGGAGATCAACTGGCGCAACGTTTTCAGGTAACCGGGAATCTCACCCAGCGGGTCCGCTTCTTCGTATTCGAGCACCACGTAGCCGCGGTAGTCGGCATCACGCAGGATCTTGATCACCCGCTCCAGATCAGCCGGTTCCTTCTTGCCGTCGCGGAAGATCGCCACCTTGACCTGTGCGTTGACCGCATAGGGTGCGATCACCGCCAGGTCGCGGTAGGGATCGTCGGTCCGGAAGTTGCCTCCATCGAAATTCACTCCGAAGAACTTCGAATCTCTTACCCCCTTGATGATCTTCATCATCTGGGCCGGGGTCGCTGTGATCCCGCCGTGGTTCTCCAGTGCCAGGAACACGCCCCGCTCTTCGGCATGATCGAGTACCTCGTTGATCCCCTCGACACACCGCTCGATCGCCACCGCCTCGGTGTCTCCCTTGGGCACACGACCGGCGAAGATCCGGATTGCCGGTGCTCCGAGCACCGCGGCGTGGTCGATCCACTGCCGAGCGTCGG
>CAUZRQ010000328.1:0-4217 GCA_963582065.1 Planctomycetota bacterium
CGGTCAACTGGCCGGTGAAGAGGATGTGCGACGCTTCCTGACCGAGGCCGAAGCGGCTGCCAACCTGCAGCATCCGCACATCGTGGCGATTCACGAGGTGGGTGAACACAAGGGTCAGCACTTCTTCTCGATGGACTACGTCGAGGGCACCGACCTCTCCGCATTGATCAGTGACAACCCGCTTCCCGCCAGGGAGGCTGCCGATTATGTGCAGTGCATCGCCTCGGCGATCCAGTACGCTCACGAGCAAGGGACCCTGCACCGGGACCTGAAACCCTCGAACATCCTGATCGACGGAAACGGTGAACCTCACATCACCGACTTCGGCATCGCCAAGCGGATCGCGCCCGATGCTGATGACACGGAGATGTCCCCTGGTGAAGAGGGCTCCGAGACAGTCGGCCAACAGCAGGAGGTTGCTCAACTGACCGCCACGGGTGCGGTGCTGGGTACGCCCAGCTACATGCCACCGGAACAGGCCGGTGCCAAACAAAGTGACATCGGACCACACAGTGACGTGTATTCGTTGGGTGCGATCCTCTATTGCCTGCTGACTGGTCGTCCTCCATTCCAGGCCGAGAATCCACTGAGCACGATGCTGCAGGTTCTGCAGCAGGAGCCGGTTCCGTTGCGGTTACTGAATCCCAGTCTGTCCAGGGACCTGGAGACGATCTGTCTGAAGTGCCTGGAGAAGGACCCGGGTCGTCGATACCAGGCGGCGGGAGAACTGGCTGACGAGTTGGATTGCTACCTGTCTGGCAAGCCAATTACGGCCCGACCGGTGGGGCGGCTGGAACGTGGCTGGCGATGGTGCCGGCGAAACCCGGCGGTGGCGGGGCTGTCGACGGCCGTGATCGGCGTGACCATCATTGCCACGCTGGTGATCATGTTCGGAATCATCCAGTTCAACCTGGTGCTACAGGAAGAACTGCGGCGCAAAGAGAACGCCAACATCTACAGAGGCCGCTCGCCTGCGATGATTATTGACGAGGACCTCTATCATTTGCCCGACAGCAGGAGGCTGTTCCCTACGGGAGTCATTTTCTCTCCAACGGGAAAGCAGATTGTCATCCAGCACGCAGACAACACGGTTCGAGTTCTTGACATTCAGGAGCAGTCGTCGGGGAACGATCACAGCGAGGTTGTCTGGGATCAATTCGATCATTCCAGGGAACTGTCTACTGATGGTCACGTGGGCCACCATGTGTGGTTAACACTTCCGCATGACAAAGACGATTTTGCGGGTTTGTGGCTGCCTCTCCAGTACACGTCGGACGGACAACAGCTACGTGCGATGTTCCAGAGTTCACGTCACACCTGGAAGATTCATACGTACGACGTTGCTGGTCTCACCCATAAAACCAGGACTCTCTCAAGTGACAAGATTTCGCCCACGGTGTTCGAAAAGCCGGATGTCGGTTCTCGAACCTCGCATACGAGCACCCGTCTGAGTTCGAACTGGCGTTATTTGGCTTTTGCATGGCGTAACACTGTTGACGTCTGCGATGTGGAAACCGGTGACCTGGTCCAGACGTTTCAAACAACAACGTCTCCCAGCTTCGGGAGGATTGAACATTGGACGATCAGTCCCGGCGGGCAGTTGATTGCGATTAGAGTGAGCGATAAGCGGTTGGAAGTGTGGGGATCAGTTACCGGGAAACTTGTCTCCAGTTTTGATCCCCCGAGGGATGGTCGGATGTCAGGGACAATGGCGATCAATCACGACAACTCTCTCGTAGCCGTCGGTTACAGGGTCAACAGCAGCGAGTTGCATCAGGGACACGTCTATGAGAAGGAACCCTCGGGGGTTGTCCTGTTGGACGCGAGAACCGGCAAGATCGTCCACAATCTCTTCGGTTTGCGGTCAACCCCTGAACGGATTGCCTTCAGTCCCGATGGATTTCAGATTGCAGCGAGCAAATCCATGCTGACATTCGACCTCGGAGAGATCGTGATCTGGTCAACCGAAACGGGCCACGAACTCGGCAGGTACTACAGTCACTTTGGCGTTATCAACCACCTGTCCTACTCGCCGGACGGTCGCTGGTTGATCTCGGGCGATAATTCGGGTCACTACAATATCTGGTACGCGGCCAAGAAGCACTGGGGTGTTCCGTTTCGCAGTCTTTCCGAGCGAAAGCGGTTGACGAACAAAGAGAGGGAGCGCCGTGACCTGCTGAACAAAGAGTGAATGCGTAAACGACACGGGCGGTAGAAGCATCACAACTCTGCACGTTCATCCAGCCCCCAACACAGTCCCCTGCTGACTTCCTGCTGGACCGCGAATCCGTCGCTTAAGGTGCATGACCCGAAGGGAGTGAAATGGCGGGTTCAATACAGGGACGAGGGTGGAGTTCTACGGCGGAGATTGCGACACGCCCCGGTTTCGGTACGAAAATTTGGAAACAGGCTGGGCAGGCCAAAGACCGACCGAAGAGTGAACCTCGACACGTCATGAAATCACGACACCGATTCCCAGCCGCCATGATGCAACCGCTGCTTGCCGTGGTTGTGGCACTCGCATCGGCCGCGGCCAATCCCCTGGCGGCCGAGGAGATCCCCTACAACGACTGGAAGGCCCGCTGCCTGCGGGCACCGGCCAACCGGGTGCTGAAGGGGCGGTTTCCCAGCAAGGAACAATTGCCCCTGAAGGACTTCCGGGTCGTGCAACAGCTTGTCAGCAAGCTGTTCGCTCACACGAAGCAGTCCGCGATCGCCGACCTGCCGAACTGGGTCGGAGAGAAGCCCGATCCCAGGGAGTTTTTTGACACGCGGCGTGCCTACTTCCTGCGGTCAGCCATTCGATTCCAGCCCTTTGCCCAGAAACTGGTTGCCGAACCTGGATCGGAACTGATCTTTCACGGCGATTTTCACGGAGACATCCGCTCGTTCATTGCGACTCTCGAGTGGTTGAACCGCAGCGGCCGCATGACAGGGTTCAAGATCAAGCGGCCGAACACCTACCTGCTCTTTCTGGGCGACTACACGGACCGCGGAGCGTATGGAGTGGAGGTGATCTATACGTTGCTGCGGCTGAAACTGGCGAATCCAAAGCGCGTGTTTTTCGTCCGGGGAAACCACGAGGATTTCCAGCTGACGGCCAGGTACGGATTCCTGCAGGAAGTCCAATCCAAGTACGGCCGCGACACGATGCCGTTGTCGATCTGGAGGATGTACGATTTCCTGCCCGTCGTGATTTTCGCCGGGGTCGGCAGTGATTTTGTTCAATGCAATCACGGGGGCATGGAGCCGGGCTATGATCCACGGCCGTTGCTCAACGCGAGTGGCGAACAGCGTTTCCAGATGCTGGGAGAACTGGCCCGCGCACGTTTCCTGGCCGACCACCCCGAATGGGTGGACACATCCGACAGCAAGCTCAAGAGCCTGCTCGACACAAAGCTGAAGGATTTCCGCCCTCGATCACCGACCGATCCGGCCACGATCGGATTCATGTGGAGTGACTACGCGGTGTTCGGAGACGATCCGGATCTGTCTTACGATCGGCGGCGCGGGGCGCTGGTCTTTGGCCGCTCCGCGACGGCTTCACTGCTCGGTTACGCCAGCAGCGGCCGCGCCAAGCTGCGAGCGGTCTTTCGGGCACATCAGCATTCCAGCGTTCCCAACCCCATGATGAACCGCCTGATCGCTTCCAACGGGAGCTTCCGGCACTGGCAGGCCACCGATGGCAAGGCGCGGGCCACTTCCAGCCGTGCGGACCTGAAATCGATCATCGAAACGGATCGGAAGCGGCCAATTCCTGACCGGTCGGTCTGGACGTTCAACGTGGCCCCCGACAGTGTTTACGGCGTGGGCAATTCGTACGCGTTCGACACGATCGGGATTCTGCACACCGGCAAGTCGTTCGGTGACTGGCGACTCGAAGTCGTCAACGTGCCCGTCAAGGTGGACTGAGTGGCGCGGCTCGGATCCGGTGGCACCCTCGCTTACACCGCGTCGACCTGACCTTGCCCCCTCCCGTTGTACCAGTGGAAATGAGAGGATCACCCGGATCTGCGTGATCCGGAAAGGAGATTCTCGAGATGTTCAGAAAACGTCACATCGTGGACCAGATCACCGGCAAGCTTCGTCAGGCCGTAAACCCCTGCAAAACGGGGGGGCATGCGCGGGCAAACCGGTTTACGACCCCCTGCGAGGAAAAACGGCGGGTTGCTGCAGCGCATTTCACAGCGCTTTTGCGAAGTGATCTTCGGTAACCT
>CAUZRQ010000329.1:0-4200 GCA_963582065.1 Planctomycetota bacterium
GTTTTGTGGCGCCGTGGCCGTTTCTTACGCATTTGAAGCCCTTCCTCGCAGTACAGCCGGTACACCAGCTTGTGGTTCACCTGCCAACCCTCACGCATCAGCAGGATGTGTAGCCGCTTGTAGCCATGAGGATAGGGGTCTCGCAGCTGGGGCGTTTCCCCGCGGAAACAGACCGGTTTCAGGGCAGGAAGAGTCAGAATCGGGGTCAGTCGTGGCAGCCGATGTGACTCTCGAAGCCGAACTGGCCAGCGTGATCGACGCCTAGCACATGCTACCGCCGGACACGCGAACGGCGAACCTGACCATCGTCGAGGCCGCTCAGGGGCGGTAACCGCTAGATCCGAACCACGCCCTTCGGCGTCGGGCGGAGGTCCGGGGAGATGACGTCTACTTGTCGATTGCAGTGCGAAATTCGAACGAGTAAAGCCGTGGAGACTCGCGACCATTCGCGAGATGGAAGTGGATCTGGAAAGACGCATTCGGGATATCGGCGAGTCTCCGTTTGCCCCAGCGGACCCGGTGAGCGAGGGAGTCGCTGGTAATGGGAGTGCATTCTTCGCGAGAGAATCCGGGAAGCGCCTGACCGGAATTGGAGTCGATCAACTCAACCTCAATTCGGCAGCCTTCTACACAAGACGCGTTGACGTGCAGTTCGGTGGCACCGCCTCGGACGGCGGGAATCGTCGTGACGCTTCCCTGGTCCCGTCCGTCCTCTAGGGTCAGGTGCGTGAATCCGTCGAGACGCAATGTCGCCAAACCGCAGCCCCGTTCTCCTTCAATCCGTTTCGTTCTGCTGAATCGGTAGCCTGAGTAATAGACCTTGATCTCGTCCTCGTCGACGAGTGGCACGGACGGTGCGATCGAGTCCGAGTCCCATTCGCCGGGAGCGCCTCGTCGAATCACCTCAGTTCCGGGTTCGATATAGCTGAAGTTTTCACCGTCCCGGCTCATTGCCAGTTCGATGGTCATCTCTTCGCCACTGCGCTGGTACTGGTAAAGAGCCAGGTAATACTGGTGATACTTCCAAACGACCACGTCGTGAATTTGCTCGATCTTGCCGTTTCTTACGACAGGACGGGCTCGGGCCCATGCATCGAAGACTGGGTTTCGAGGATCGGCAGTCCACTCGATTGCGTCAGAGCTGTAGCCGTAGCCCCCGCCGCGCCGGTCGTTGTTGAGGCCGAGGAAACCGTAGGCCTTGTACTTCTTGGCGGGGTCCGATTCATCCGGATCATGAAACATCGCCTGAGGCGAGAATGATGACGGCATCCCGCCCGGGTACCGGATACCGCCGCGACTCGCCTCGCGCCAGCGAAGTCCGTCGGGGGACGTCCAGAGCGTCCATGTTTGCTCGTCGACGACTTCGCTAGCGTCCCCCCGCTTCCGCACGGGCCGACCGCCGGTCCACGTCAGGAACTTGTACCGACGGCTTGGGTCCGGATCGGCGGCATCGATGTGCATTCCCGTGGGGACAATGGGACGGAAGATGGGCGTTGCCGGCAGCCCAGCCACGATGTTCGTATGGTTGTTCGCTCCGAAGGACGACAGGCCCAGCGGTTTCTTCTTGAAGTGAATGCCGTCGGCGCTTTCCGCGTATCCCACTCGAACGTACGGAACGGGCCCGCTCTTGGGCCATTTTGAACCAGGTTCGCGATGCAGACCGGAATACCATGCCCGGTAAACGCCGTCCTGCCTGACCACCGCGATGTTTGCGGCACCCTGCGAGTCGAAGTCGTTCCGACGTCCACCGGCAATCACCGGAGCGGCCAACTTGCGCGCCGTGTTGACTTTCAGTTTGACGCCGTCGATGTGCTGGACCTCCTTCAAATCCAGGAAGAGAACCTTGTTGCCAGCGTCGGACGTGAGCGAAGGGACAGGAAGCACGTGAAACCTGGCGTCGGAAAACTGACTGCGATGTCCGATTGCGAGTCCAATCGAGGACTTGTCTGGGCCGAGCCCGTGTTCCACGCCAAGCCAGTCGATCGACAAGTGGTTGTCTTCAAATCGAGCGGTGTTCCGTGTCAGCCAGTAGCCATTGAGGATCGGGCTCCATCGTGTGCCCAGCCAGCGCGAGTAAAAGACGTGCTGGCGTGTCGAATCGATGAAGAACATCCAGGGCACGCCATACCGATCAACGATCAGCCGCGGCGAGTGGACTGTGTCCCAGGTCAGCCGGCTGTCGAGATCCGTCAGCGGATGCGACTGGCGGACCTTTTCTTCAGTGTTCAGGAAGGTGTACTTCAGGGAATCCCCCGATTCGTGTACGGCGAGAACCCCCCTGGCACTCATCTCGGCGAGAGCCGGCCTGTTCCCCGGGTGACTCTGTTCAAGCCGCCATTCTCTTTCAGTGTCCAGGTCGGCAATCCTGCCACGCAGGTAGTGCGTGCCTCCAGTCGTGTCGCCGCACGCCACGTGGAAGAAAGCCCCGTCTCGGGAAATGAGTAGCGAAGGCGGATACAACTTCTTTCCACGACCGAGTACGAACGACCGCCATGCTCCATCACGGAGTGTCCCCAGGTGCACGGTCACTTCCGACCCCTTCGCAGCATCGGTCGTCCAGGTAAGCCAGACCCGACCATCAGCCGCTCGGAAAATATCTCCCGCCCACGACCCGGCGGCGGCGAGCACCAGCGATCCCTCCTGCCCATTCGCAGGATTCAGCCACTTCGGCCTGGCTCGTCCACTCCGCAACAGCCGCACGTCCACAACGCTGTAGGCGGTCTGCCCCTGGTCGGTCGTGCAGACCAAGTGGAGTTGGTCCTGGGCATCGACGGCAAGGCCTGCCGAGAAGAATGATGTGCCCGCTGCATCAGAAAGTGCGGACGTGGGCCACACCGCCGTCGTCGAAAAATCGGAAATCGACTCTGGATGGGGCTTCCGCGAAACCTTCAAGGTGAATCCCGGCCCGTCTTCCAGTCCAGGTGTGGGCAGCAGCAGGTAGCAGAACCCCTCGCTGTCGCGAGCCAGGTGTCTAGCGATGCCCCGCTTGTATTCAAGCTGGAGGAGCTTGTTGTGATCCGCCTGAAGTCCGGCCGTCGAGGCGAGAACAAAGAGAATCGCCGCAGTGGCTTGAACCGGAAAGGCCCAAGCCAGCCGGTCAAAGCATGTTTGGTTGAAAGGACCGGGCAGTTTGCCCCGCTTCACGACAATGCTCGTTCTCGCTTGATTCATTCGTCATGCGCCTTCAACCGGCTGGATCTTTAGTCTTTCGGATCGCCAGTACCATTGGCAGTGGGCAAATCCTGGATCTCATAGTGGGCCGCCGGTTCGACAACCTCGTGCTGCTCGTCGAGGAGGTCGGCGACAACCGTGTCCAGGTCAGACACCGACAAGCCTATGTTACCGGTTCTGGACTGGTCGCCGGAAGGAGCAACCATCTTCGGTCTCAGCGAACCAGAGTCTCACCGGCCGCGACGACACCGCCGCTCCAACGCACCCGGGCCTGGGTGGCTCGAACAGGTGGTCGGATCAGGGCCGGTTCCTGCGTGAAACCGGCATCTCCGCTTGCGTCACACCGAACCTACCAGGCCTTCGACCAACTGACAAAGAACCGGAAGTCCGTCTCCAACCCGACACCATCGAGGTCTTGGGCGATTGGTTTGACCCATTCGAAATTCAGACGACTTGCATCCTCGAGGGTCCACAGCAGGCCCAAGCCGAGGTTGACCGAGTCACCACCCCGCATGTCCGTTCGAGCCATCGGAGCCATCACTGCAAGTTCCTCATCGATGCCGTCGATGTTCTCACGCATCAGCCCCTCGAATCGCACGCTCGTGCTGAAACGTTCGGTCAGAAGTTTCGAATACCAACCGGTGACCTGGTAGACGTTGCCCATCGAGTAGCCCCGATAATTTCTTCCGACGGGGAGGTCGGCCTGAAACTGGAATCCGGCGCTGCTGTCTTCCCAATAGGTCTTGTAGGTCAGGCCCGGACGGGCATCGAAGGTGCCACTCCCCAGACGCATCGGATACGGCAACAAGGTCTCCATCGGAGGCATCGCGCGGTTGGTCATGTTGTTCAGATCACCGGTCGGCACACTGAAGCCCAGGTTGGCGATCCACTCGGTTCCATCGTCGCGATCCAGCAGCCACAGTGCCCCGGCGGCCATGTCGTCGAATCCCTCGTTGTGGGTTCGAAACGTGGTCCCGTCCATCCGGCGGTGGTCCATCGTGACCGATGTCCACATCGGCATCAGGTACA
>CAUZRQ010000330.1:0-4199 GCA_963582065.1 Planctomycetota bacterium
CGCAGCGTGAAGGCGATCTGCTGCTCGCTGTAGCGCTTCCGCTTCATGACTCGATCCTCCGTTTCTAGAATGCAAGTTACCCGAAAAACTCACATTCCGCGTGGATCAGGAAACGGGGAGAACGTCACACGTTTAGCGGGCGTCCGCGGGGCAGGTGTGTGTAGCCATGATAGGACATGCTTCGTGATGAACAAATCGCGGTTGACGTGGCTGGTTCCGTTGGCCCTGCTGGCGGTTTATCTTTGTTGGGAATCGGCTGCGGATGAGGCCGAGGAGCAGGTGTTGTCAACGGAGCGGGATGGCACCAGCCTGACCATCCCGGGCGCTGAGGTCGTGGATGTACGTAAATTGGGTGCAGTCGGGTACGGTACGACCGATGACACTTCGGGTTTCACAGCCGCGGTAAACGCGCTCCCCCCAGATGGGGGCACAGTCGTCATACCCAGTGGCACCTACGCACTGCAGAACGGGACGAGCATTAAGGACAGGGTTGTGGTTCAAGCTGCGGGTTCCGGCTACGCGGCCAGTGGTTTCGGTACGCGCCTGCGTCCCGTCAATGTGGCTGTAGCTTCGGACGAGGTATTCAAGATATCTGGGATCGCGACGTTTGAAGTTATTGTGCGTGATGTGTGCTTTGAGAACGTGGCCCAGGACGCATCCAGCAAATGCGATTCACTGGTCGCATCCAATGGCACGGGCTGTAGGTTCGAGAAGTGCCGATTCATCGGAAGCAGGTCCGGGGTGGTGCTGTTCAGCAACAAAGGCGATGCCAAGGATGCCGATTCGACAGATGCCGGGGGTGTCTTTGGTTGCTCGTTCTACTCAGGCGGCATTCAAATCGCGTCCGGTCACACCCGCGTGGAAAACTGTTACTTCAACGGGAACGGGTCAGCCACAGCGATCACGGTCCAGAGGATTACAGCGGGCATTGGGACGATCGGAACCGTCATCGCGTTCAACCGCTGTGAAACCTACACCGGAGCCACCAACGGCGTGATCGCCTTGGGGCCCGTAGGCCTGGGGGGATTGTATGCAACCGCGATTGTCTATAACGATAGCAGTCTGAGTGTCAGGGGTGCCGGGTGTGGCATTCTGGTCGCCCAGAACATCCAGGGCGTGACCATTGTCGGTAACAATATCAGTGAGTTAGCTGCAGCCAACCGAGGTCTTCGTATTGTGGACGCCGATGAAGCTGTGGTGAAGAGCAACCGCTTCAATGGCCAGGCGGTCGCGATCGAGCTATCCACTGCGAACGGTGGCGGTCCTGATAATGGAGTGGATGTCTCCGCCAACCGCGATGCTCGCGTCCTGTTCAACAGCTACGAATCTGGCAACTGTGTTCTGACCGAGGGCCGCGACGATGGTGTGCTGCGGCTGGATAACGTTACGGTCCAGACTACGGACGCCACGCCCACCACCATCTACTCCTACACCCTTGCAGCAAATGAAGCTGCACAAGGTAATGCCACCATTCTTGGACGCAGCACCAATGGTGGCCCAAACGCCTATGTACGCGTGGCGACGTTCCGACACAATGCAGGCGTTGCGGCTCTGGTTGGTTCAGTCACCCGTGGTCCACACTGCCGAGCACACGGGTGGTTGGGACGCAACCCTGTATGTGAGTGGTGACAAGTTCAGGGTGCGCGTGATCGGGGCTGCGGGTCAAATCATGGATTGGCGGCGTGATATTGAGAGTCGGCGTCGGTAGCCACACTCTCGCAACGGCAGCAGCACTCTAGTCGAATCTCTCCAGTTCGGACTCCGAGCCTCCTTCTCCCCACTCCAGCCGCGGCGTTCAACCCAGCAGATCCGAACCAGGCCCCCGCCAGGCCGCCGAAGCGATCCAGATCAGCGAGCGAAGGCTCTGGGAGCATGAAGACGTCGAAGGAGATCCCCACGTCCTCCTGGGACGGTCTGTGCGGTATCCCGTTGCCGATCTGCAGCAGTGGATCGCCGTGCGGATGAAGGGGGCGGCCAGGATCACTCGCTCACTTCTGACTGGCCGTATATGTCAACTCGTCGAAGTAAACCCGCTGTCCATTGCCATCGATCCACGTGGTGATGATCCCGAAACGATTAAAGTGAGTTGGGGCAAAACGGTGTGACTGTCCCAGTTGAAGAATGGTTTGCTCGCGATCCATAGTGACTGTGATCTTTCCTCGTCCGCCCGCCCCGGTTGGGGTGTATCGGAAGGTCCAGTCGTGAGATGTGCGGTTGGGCAGGATCACGGGGCGATCCGTCCCCCTGGCGACTCCACTGAGGTCGCCATTGAACCGGTAAAGCGGGTACAGAAGAAAACCGTCGCGGCTGGGGCCCTCGATGGCGAGGCCGAGGAAGTCGTCCGGTGTTCCAGAGGACTGCGAACTGCTTGGCTTCATGCTGCGAGTCGAATGAAAGAACCCAATCAGTGTGGTGCTGTCCGAAACGGCGCGGTGGAGGGAGATCTTGCCGCCGGCCGCAATGGGCTGTGCGAGCGAAAGCTGGTCGAGTCGATCGGCACAGTACGCCATGCGGTCGGGAAAGCGGCAGTCACCACGAAAGACCAGGCCGCCGAATTCTCCTTTTTTGCGGCCCCCGGAGAGTCGCGTCGGACTGAAACCGAAATCAAACCGGGGTCGCACATCGGTGGACCAGTACTGGCGGCGGTTCTGGTGGGATTCCCAGTCGGGGTCGTGATCAAAAGTCTCGGTCCGACCGTTGATCGTGATGTCGTCCAACCACAACTCGCCGCCGTCGTCCCAGTGCTTCATGACGGTCATCAGTCCACAACGATTGAAGATGGCCCCGTCCTGCTTGTGGTGCGGGTCGAGGTGGCAGACGGCCGTGGCGTCGTCGATGGTCGCTGTCACCGTGCCGTCTCCACCGTTTCCCAGGGGATCATAGGTCAACGACCAGCGATGAACCGTGTTGGCGGCGAAGCCCTTTTGTTGACGGCTTCCCGTCTTGGGATCGGTAAAAAATGGGAAGGGGCGGGGATTGTCTCCCCCGGCCCGCCAGCGAGATGTGGCGTATTCAACATACGCGTAGAACACGTTCCCCCGTCCGTACAACCGCAGAGAAATCGTGTTGGGTGTTCGCCACTCATTGAGCGTGTTGCTGTTGAAGAAGCCGATCAGGACGTGAAACTGGCGGCCCGTGCAGTTGACGGTTCCCGACGTCGTGAGGCGATGTTCGAAGGTTCTCGTTGGAATCCGTTTTGCGTAATAGGCTGGTTGAGCAGACGGGTGGACCAATCCTCCCAGTTCGCCCGGCCGCTTCCCCCGTGCGTGATGCGTCGGGCTGAAACCAAAATCCTGCTTGACGAGTTTTCGGAGTGCGATGGATGGACGATTGTTGTGGGAGTCCCAGTGCGGGTTCTTGTCAAAGGACTCGTACCGATCTTCGGCAACCAACGACACACCTGTCGCCAGGACAAACAGGGCCGTGATCCCAAGTCGTTGTCTCATCGAACACCATCCCCAGATCGACTCTGGCTATAGCAGCCACGCGGCGCGACTTCTACAGCATGCCCGAGATGCAGACACTGCTCCCGACAACTCGTCGGACAACGGCGGTTGATTCCACAATTCACCGGATTGTCATTCCTTGCCGCGGGTTGCCTCTTTCATTCTGGAACGGGCCTGGGCGATGGCGTCGTCCAGATCGAATCCCAGGGGTTTGTTCGCAGCAAACTTCTCTCTGGCCATGTGGATCGCCTGAAGAGCACCGTCGGGGGTTGCCACCTGGTGTCCCGACTCCCACCAGCCCATGTGTTCGCTATACAGCCACGCGTATTCGTCCGTGGTTTTTAGCGCGTGGTAGATGTTCTGCTCGAACAGCCGCAGGCGAGTGGCGGGCGTCATGTAGTGTGATGGCCAGTACCTGGGGGTAGTTCGATACGCGGCCAACTGAAAGTTGGCAAAGATGGCCACGCCAACTTCCATCTTGTTCCGATATTTGTCGTGCAGGTCACGTGGCACGAGTTCCAGGGCCCGTTGCTTGATGTCGTGATAGCCTCGAAAATAGTCTTCGGTTGTCAGGTAACCGTAAGCCTGCTCCTGGCCGTCAATGATTCGCACCCGGGGCCCGGCCGCTTCGACCAATCCATCGACAAAGGCGGGTAGTAGCCCATAGGACGACAACTCGGCCAACTTCCGGCTGGCGTTTGGGGTTCGATTCACATAGCTGTGGGCCAGGGACAGCAGCAACACGATATCCGG
>CAUZRQ010000331.1:0-4188 GCA_963582065.1 Planctomycetota bacterium
ACACCGTCGCCACTCGCGGCTGCCTACGTCCCGGAACTGTCCTGTTTGACCCTTGTCGCAGGCTCAGGCTTCGGTTTCGGTTTCGGTTTCGGTTTCGGTTTCGGTTTCGGTTTCGGTTTCGGTTTCAATATCACGGTCAGTTGGCGTTCAACCTCATCGACATCGCCGACCAGGCCAAAGTCAATCGCATCGACGACATCCTGCAGGAACCGATCGGTCGGGATGATGACGGTCATCAGTCCCTCGCCATCGGTCACCCGCGATGTTCCGCCCGGCCTCTTGAGGTTCTCCAACCGGTCGAGTACCCGTTGACGTGTTGCCTTGTCCATCTCGCCCTTGACCACAACCGTCACGGTTCTGCCACGCGGTACCGGTTTAGCTTGCGATCCCGTGACGCTCTCCTGCTGAATGCCTGCCGAGACCAGCTGGTTGAGTCTCACCTGCGCCAGCGCCAGTGCCTGGACGAACTCGTTGCTGGTCTTGGCCAATTCGATCCGGTCGAGGTCCTCTTCCACGGTTTTCAGTAGCTTGAGCAACGCGCTGCGGTTCTTCCGGATCGCGTCATCCGAGATTCCGGCCAGCATCTCACGACCATCCTGGTACATCATTCGCAATCCGTAGTCGAATTCCGTGACAAACCAGACACCATTGATCTGCCGGACCTCCATCTGCGTTTCGCTTTGCTTTTCATCGACGGCCTGCTGGGTCATCACAAATGTTCCGGCCATCATCAGGCCGATCGTTGCCTTCGTGCCATCGATGTGGACCAGTCGCACCTTGGCATCGAAGCCCTTGCGAAATGGATCGTTGGGATCCTTTGCGGACAGGGCGACAAGTTGTTTCAGGAACCGGGTTCCGGTTCCTGAAAAAAACGTCTTACCGTCAAAGTTCCGGAGCTTGTCCAGGTCAGACAGTTCGCTGTCGACGATCAACAGAAGCAGGGCGAGCATCCCGCTGTAGTTCTCGGTAAGCAGCCTCTTGTTGACCGACGGGAGCTTCAACTTGTTGACCGACGGAAGCTTCAACTCGGGATTCCCGACGATCAGGTCCCGCTTGTTGCGGAGTACTTCGACAATTCGTCGCGCCACCACGAAGAGTCGTTCCCAGACCTCCCGGTCCATCTTCGCGGCAAATTCCCTCACAAATTCGTTGATTTCCACGTGATGCCGTGGCGGCAATGAGTCCCAGATGACACCCGCCTCGCCGTCCTGGAAAGCCTTCAGGAGCCTTCTGACGGCCTCGTCGGGTTGAGAGAGTGGATCAGCATCGGTGGCGGTTGTCGCTTCGATCGGCGTAGGCGGAGAGCCGTTTGTCGGAGACGCCGATCGATCGCATCCGGAGAGCATCCCGAGCAGGATGACGGCTACCCACAGGCAGGCCCCGCACCAGGATTTCCGACGGATCAACTTGTCCCTCATGACATCCCCAAACCGCTGGCAAACGCGAAAACAGCAAGAAAAATGGCCTGCTGCCTTCATTCTCCATCGTGATCTAACCCGGTCTCCATGCTAACCAGTACCCACCACCACGGAACAGGGCCTAGTCGCAAACAAGCAACTTGCAGCCCATCTGGTCGATGTACCGACGGAGTGCTATCGTGTTTGGGAGGTCGCTGATTGCGGGAGGAGAGACAGTTTTCCCGGGTGGGCGTGACATCGGTGAACTCTTTTCGGTCCCGGTCGTAGCCCAGGCTCGCAAATGATCGTCAATGCCTACGCCGTCTTGACCGCTTTTGTGAGCCTGTTGCAATTTGCGATCGGCCTACTGGTCATCACCTCTTCGCTTGGCCGCCGCCGCGTCGGGACAACCGTCGATGTCGAGAATCGTCCCTACCTGCTGTTGCTGCTGTCATTTCTTCTGCTTGGCCTGAACCTGGCCTCCTGGCCCCTGCTGTACGCGTTGTTGCAGAGCTACGTACCCTCGTGGCCGGACGTGATGTGCATCTACGGAGTGACACAGATCGGTACGGGCAGCGTGGGCAGTGCCCGCCACCTTCCCTGGTTGTTGACGACCGTTCAGTGCACCAAGCCGCTGCTGGTTTTCCTGGGTGGTGGCTGGTTCGTTTTGTACCTGGCCAACCGGGCCACTCAAACCGCCCCACTGCTGCCGCGATTGCTATCCGGTCTGTTGCCCCTGGGCGTGGTCAGCGTTGCCGATGCTCTTTGCGTGGGGACCTACCTGGCCATTCCCAAGCAGGAACAGTCCTTGAGCGTGGGTTGTTGCACGTCAGCGATCGCGGACCGGTCGCGGTTCCTGCCCGAATCGCTACTTGGGTCCGGTCCTCACACCTGGCTGACGGTGGCCCTGGTGATCGTCGTTGTCGGCCTTTGCCTGGGATTGCTGGGTGCCATCCGGCATGGCCGCCAGCATCACCGTTACGTGTTGGGATTGCTCGCCGGCACGCTTGTCGCGATTCCCCTGGGGGGTCTGTTCCTGGTCGAGATCGCTTCACCGACGCTCCTGCAGCGACCGCACCATTGCCCCTACGATCTTGTCACGGAGGTCCCCGAGAGCGTTCTGGCTGTGGCGCTGTTCACCCTGGGCTGTTTCTCGGTCGGCTGGGCCGCGGTGGCTGCCTGGTTGGGTCGCGTCGAGGAGACACGCGGTGTCCTGCCGCCGCTGATCGGACGCTTTCTCTTTCTCGGGCTCTTCGGATATCTTGGCTCAATGATCATGTTCACTCTGGAGTGTTTCCTGTCATGAATCCTCCGGTGTCCTGGTGGTGGGCGGCATGGGCGGGGCTGGTGACTGTCGGCATCCTGCCGTTTGTCGGGCAGTCGATGCGGGAGGATGGTCGGCTCCGTTGCCGCTGGGATGGGCGGGACATCGAAGCGGCGTACCGGGTGAGGACCCTCGATGACACGGGGGCCGTGTCGGAGTTCTGCGATGTGGGTTGTGCCCGGTCGTGGATTGCTCGTCATCCGTCGTTGTCGCGGACGATCCTGGTCACTGACGAGGACAGTAGAGAGAGTTTTGATGCGAGGAAGGCTTTTTTTGTTCGCAGCTCGATCGAGACAAACAGCGTTACAAGGAACCGCTGGCACGTGTTCCGCAGTCGTGATCGTGCCGAGCAACACGCCCGGGAGTCCCGGGGTCGCTTGATGTCCGGCCCGGATCATCCATTTTCTTTTCCGATCGAAATCCCCTGATGTTCCAGGACTCCTCGACACGCCTGATTGCTCTGATCGCGATCCTGGTCATCGCCGCCGGGACCGCCGTGGGTTGCTACCGGCAGCCTGTCTCGGCACGGGCGGCCGATGCAGCCGGTTTTCAGAAACTGGTTGGCGGACTGGGATTCGGGTCGAGTGTCGAGTTGTCCACGTGCGCGGTTCAATTTGACCCGCGGCTGGGAGTCACCTGCAATGCTCACACCGGTCCCATCCCAGCCGGAAGCCTGTTGTGTCCCGGGTGTGGACGGTTCCTGTTCTCCTTTTCTCCGCGGTCGTTCGGAAACCTGACCGGTTCATCAGCCACCCACCATGTCCCCTCTCCTTAGCATTGCCCGCACCGGATCCGCATCGATCCTGTTGTCGCCCCTGCGAAGCACGGTGACCGTCCTGGCCGTCATCGCCTTGCTGGTTCCCTATCTCGTTGGGATTGGCCTGGTCGAGGGACTGCGGCAGGAGGCTCGGATCGCGATTGGTGCCGGCACACCTGCCGGCGAAGAACTCCTGCCGGACCTCTACGTCGCCGCCAACCAGTTCGGACGTCGAGTGCCGATCCCGGTGACCCTGGCCGAACCAATCGGCAACTTCGACGGCGTCACCAGGGTGGTTCCCAGGATTGTCGGCAGGATCACGCTGGGCAAGGAAAACGTCGAGGCCGTCCTGGTCGGGATGCCGCGAGAGGAACTTGACAGGCAAGGTTCGATGGTTCAACAACTGACCCGGTTGGTCGATGGCGAGCTGCCCGGATCACGGCACGGCGAGGGTCCACAACTGGTGATCGGATCGGGACTGGCCCGAAAGCTGAACCTGGAGGTGGGTGCCGTGCTGCCGCCGATCTTCCGCAGCGGCGGCGGCGAAAAAACACCACGGGTCACCGGAATCTTCCAGTCCGACATTTCTCCGTGGCAGTCTCGGATGATCCTGACCACCTTCGAATCCGCGGCTGACATCTTCGGCCAGCAGGAACTCGCCACCGACCTGCTCGTCTTCTGTCGCCGCGGACAACCCGAAGCGATCCGTT
>CAUZRQ010000332.1:0-4186 GCA_963582065.1 Planctomycetota bacterium
CGTTGCGTTTCGGACTTGAATTCACAGGTCCACCACCGCGAGATCACATGTTGATCTCGTATCCTTTGCGGCTTTCCCGTGACAGGAAAGAGCTCGCTTCGGAATCACCCACAATGTCGCGTTCGACCGGATCCCACTTGAGCTCGCGATCCAGTCGCATGGCAATATTCGCCAGGTGGCAGATTTCCAGCATCCGGTTGTGAGTCCAAACATCGGAAATCGGTTGTTTCCGGGACTTGATGCTGTCGATGAAATTCGCGGTATGATTCTCGGCCACCGGCCCACCATAGACCTCTTCGATCGCGTCCTCTTCAAGCGGATTGTCCTTGAGATCGTCGACGGGCTTTCCGGTGATCTTGCCGCGATTCACGAAGAAGCGGCCCTTGGTTCCCTCGAACAAGATCCCGTTATCCCCTTCGTTGGTAATCAACAGCTCAATGTTGCTGGGCATGTCAGCCCGAACATTGAACTTCGTTGCGATGTTGTATTGATCGTCGACCAGCGGATGACCGTCCTTGTACTCGACGGCCATTTCGAAATTGACCGGCGTCACTTTGCTCGGCCCGGTTTCGCTTGCACCGATCGCCCAGCAGGCAATATCGACGTGATGAGCGCCCCAGTCGGTGAGTTTGCCGCCCGAGTATTCGTGCCAGTTACGGAATGCGTAATGGCAATTGCTGTACAGTGGCACGCCTCCGCCGTAACCCTTCCGAATTTCAGGCAAGGCCCGATAGGAAACCTTGGGAGCCGGGCCGAGCCAGAAGTCCCAATCGAGAGATTCGGGAACGGGAGTGACGGGAATCTTCGGCGAGGGACCGAAGCCACCGATCCCGCAGGTGACTTTCTTGACCGTTCCGATCCGGCCGGCACGGACCAGGGCAATCGCCTGCAGAAAGCGTTTCCCCGATTCTGTCCGCTGCATCGTGCCGACCTGGAAAACGCGTCCGGTCTGTTTGACCACTCTTTCAATCAGCTTCCCTTCCTCGATCGTCAACGTCAGCGGCTTTTCGCAATAGACGTCTTTCCCGGCCAGCATCGCTTCAACAGCAATCTTGGTATGCCAGTGATCAGGAGTGGCAATCATCACGGCATCGATGTCTTTGCGGTCCAGGACCTTGCGGTAGTCCTTGTAGGAATCCGGTTTCTTGCCTTGCCGGTCCTGCACTTTCTTGACGTTGGCTTCCAGGACGTTCGCATCCACGTCTGCCAACGCCGCAAAACCGGCAAACTTGGTGGACTTGCTGGTAATCGCCCAGCCCTGGTTTCGTAGACCGATGGTGGCGAAAACGGGACGCTCGTTTGGTGACTCGTAACCGACTGCCTGGTTGCCCGATGAGAGCAGCAGGCCGGCGGAACCGGCAGCCATGCCTCCGAGAAACTGACGGCGTGAGGTGTGGGAGTTCGTAGTCATGAAATGAAGTCCTTTCAGGTGGTCCGCAGGTGCATTGGCCTACCCTAAGGCCCCAAGCGTCTCCTCCCCCAGTCTCCCCACTCCAGCCCTGGCGTTCAAGCAAGTGGTACCGCGGCCCGCGCTGGCCCCGTTCACCTGCGCAGTCATCCTGGCCAAGTGGCTTCCGGCCTTGGCGGTTGGGACCACGTGATGGACTGAGGTGCCCCCAAGGGTCTCAAGCGTCGAGAGTTGGCTCCCAGTACCCGCCAGTACGCAGCATGAGAGCGTTGCATATCAGTAGCGTTCATTCAGCGTAAATGGCAGTGTATTAAATGGCGGAATGGTAGTGTATTGTGAAGTCAAATCCGAAACGCAACGTCACGGCGACGCTTGCAGGATGACGCTCCGGACTTGGCTGGACGGACGGATGTCACTTTGGCGGACTATGTTCGGGAGATGGTCCATTCAGGGTTCCCGGGAATTCGACAGCTTTCAGGCCGACCCCTTCGCCTTCAGCTCGATGGCTACCTCCGCCGCATCATCGACACCGATTTCCAGGAACAGGGCTATACAGTCCGTCGTCCGGAGGTGCTGCGACGTTGGATGATGGCGTACGGCGCAGCGACATCGACGACGGCGTCCTACGAGACAATCCGCGCTGCCGCGACCGGCGGCCAAGGTGAAAAGCCGGCCAAGACAACTACACAACCCTACCGCGAGATCCTCGAACGACTCTGGATCGTCGATCCGGTACCCGCTTGGCTGCCGTCTCGAAATCACTTGAAGCGACTCGGCCAGCCGCCGAAGCACCATCTCGCAGATCCCGCGCTGGTGGTCAGAATGCTCGGCCTGAACGCCGACGCCTTGCTCTCTGGAACCGAGCCGACCGCCGGGTTGTTGCCATCGAGATCAAGCTGAGCGGAACGGTCGACAGTCGCGATTGCAGACACTTGATGTGGCTGCGAGAAAAGATCGGCGACAACCTGCTGGACGCAGTCGTGATTCACACCGGCCCGCAGGCCTATCGCCGCAAAGATGGAATCGCAGTGGTTCCAGCAGCGCTGCTGGGAGCCTGAGTGTTCTGCTTGATGACGAGAAGTGCTGCCGAACGATATGTCGCTGAAAACGACACGTTCAGACAACATGTCGCAGAAATCGAAAAACAGCGACACGTCGTATTCACGCGGATCATGATTCCGCACGCGCCCCCCCTGACCCTCGAGGAAAACTACGATTTCGGGGAAGACGCTGCGCATGGAAGCGTGGAGGGAGGTGTTGATGCAGGTCTTTCGTTGCCAGGCAGACCGTTTTCCAGAACCAATGTCCCACTGTTCCTGATCTCCTGTCATGCCACAGAGAACCCGAGGGCAACGCGCTCCTCCCCAGTCTCTTCATCACAGCCCTGGGGTTCAACCGGCCAGATCCGAACCACGCCCGCCGGCATCGGGCGGGGGTGCAGGGGAGATTACGAAATCCGCACTGGTGTTGTCGGGATTCCCTGCCACTCCACCTCCACGGTTGGTCTTCGGACCGTTTGCGGAGGCTCTTGGAAGCAATATGCAAACCGGCGCCGTATCCTCTGAGCAATGGGGCTGATCCGGGCTGATCCGGGCTGATCCGGGCTGATCCGGGCTGATCCGGGCTGATCCGGGCTGATCCGGGCTGATCCGGGCTGATCCGGGCTGGCCGGATACGATTGGCGTATTGCCACGGCTCGGCCCGAGTTTTGCCACGACGATGGGTGACGGCATGCTGAAGATCATCAGTTGGAACATCAACCAGAAGAAAGACGCGTGGCGACACCTGTTGTCGACCGACGCCGATATTGCCTTGGTCCAGGAAGCCCGTCGGCCGCCCAAGGATGTCTTGCCGAGCATCACTGTTGATGCGGCCCCGTGGGGCACCGCGGGCCTGGGGCTGAGTCGCCCCTGGCGAACCGCCGTCGTGAAACTCTCGGATCAAGTTGAAGTCGACTGGTTCGAGCAAAGGGAACTGCACGAGGGGGCTCGGGGCGACTTCGCAGTCAGCCGTCTGGGCACACTGTCAGTGGCCAGAGTCACGTCACCCTCGTGTCCCCCACTACTTGTTGCCTCGATGTACGCTCCATGGGAGGAGCCGCACGATTCGGTCGCGCGTCCCAGAATCTATGCAGACGCTTCAGTGCACCGCGTGATTTCAGATCTTTCGGTCTTCATTGGGCAGACGGACTCACACCGGATAATCGCTGCCGGCGACCTCAACATCCTCCACGGCTACGGTGAGAGGGGAAGTGAGTTCTGGGCGTCGAGGTACGCTACCGTGTTTGACAGATTCGCTGCACTCGGTCTTCGTTTCATCGGTCCTCAATTCTCCGACGGTCGTCAAGCTGATCCGTGGCCGGATGAACTGCCTCGTGAAAGCCAAAACGTCGTGACGTACCGTACGATCAAGCAGACCCCGGAAACGGCGACCCGTCAGTTGGATTTCGTGTTCGCGTCCGACGCATTGGCTGGCAATGTCAGTTGCAGAGCCCTCAATCCCGCCGATCCGGATGCGTGGGGCCCCAGCGATCACTGCATGATCGAAATCAACGTTGAGTGATGACTGGTTGGCTCCGCTGACCCTCTCCCCAACCTTGATCCAGTTGGAATGTTAGGAATCCGGCATCAGGAGAAATGGCGATCGTGCCACTCAACCGACCAATTCCTGCAGGGGAGCAGCGTCGCCGTCCACGAGATAGTGGGGCCGCCCGGAAAGATCGGCGACCGTTGCCGTCTGCACGTCGATCCCCAGATTGTGGTAGAGCGTGGCAAACAC
>CAUZRQ010000333.1:0-4166 GCA_963582065.1 Planctomycetota bacterium
GAGAAGTCCCACGCCAAGACCTCGGCGGCCGAACGGCTCGTGGAGGTGTGGGAACAACTGTACTCGCTAAAGAAATGGTCGCGGCAGGGATCGCGGCGGTGGCAGATCAACGGGGTGGCCTGGCGGGTGGCTCCGGGTCGGGCCGCCGGCAGCCTGGTGGTCTCGCCCCGCGAGATGGCACGATTCGAGTTGTCGCTGGAGTGGAAGACCGAGGGCGAGACGGGCCAGGGCGGCGTCTTCTTCCGTTACGGCGGAACCGGCAATCCGGTCGGCAGTTCGCTGAAGCTGCAGCTTTCGAGTGACGCGGGGGTTGCCGCCGACCAGTTTTCCACCGGGGCACTGTTCGGGGTCGCTCCGCCGGCGGTCAACCTGGCCAAGCCGACCGGTGAGTGGAACAGTCTGAAGCTGCGTGTCGACGGAGACGCGGTGAGGGTCGAGATCAACGGTCAGCAGGTGCTGATGACGACCGTGGCCGATCCCGATCTGCCCGCGGCCGGTCACGTAGCGCTGGACGGAATCGCCGGGGGAATCACCTATCGCCGTGTGCTGCTGGTGCCGCTGGCGAGTCGTTGACTTTCCGCCGGGGGCGAACTAGTTTGACCAGTCGCGGGTTGGCGGCCCACGGGTCGCCAGTGACGCGTTTGGTGATACGACAGAGATACCCAGCACAGAAGCAAAGAAGGAAGACCGATGGCCCGCCCCGTGACCCTGTTTACCGGCCAATGGGCCGACCTGCCGCTCGAGGACCTCTGCAAGAAGGCCGTGGAGTTCGGATACGACGGTCTCGAACTGGCCTGTTGGGGTGACCATTTCGAGGTGCGGCAGGCACTCGAAGACGACACCTATTGCTCGCGGAAGCGAGATCTGCTCGAGAAGCATGGCTTGCAGCTGTTCTCGATCTCCAACCACCTGGTCGGCCAGGCGGTGCTCGATCGCATCGACGAGCGTCACCAGGCGATCTTGCCCGATTACGTTTGGGACGACGGTGATCCCGACGGGGTCAACCAGCGGGCCTCCGACGAGATGAAGAACACGGCCCGGGCGGCGCAGAGGCTGGGGGTCGAGGTGGTCAACGGGTTCACCGGTTCGAGCATCTGGCACCTGATCTACGATTTTCCGCCGACTCCCGCGTCGATGATCGACGCGGGTTTCGACCTGTTGGCCGAACGCTGGAACCCGATTCTCGACGTGTTCCAGGAGTGCGGCGTGAAGTTCGGCCTGGAGGTGCACCCGACCGAGATTGCCTTCGACATCTACTCGGCCGAACGCTCGCTGCAGGCGCTGGACAACCGCGAGGAGTTCGGGTTCAACTTCGATCCCAGCCACCTGTTGTGGCAGGGGGTCGACCCGGTCGAGTTCATCCGCAGCTTCCCCGACCGGATCTATCACGTCCACATGAAGGATGTCTCGGTCACGCTCAACGGACGCACCGGCATTCTGACCAGCCACCTCGAGTGGGGCGATGCACGTCGTGGCTGGGATTTTCGCAGCGTGGGACGCGGGGGCGTGCGGTTCGAGGAGATCATCCGCTCGCTGAATGCGATCAAATACGAGGGTCCGCTGTCGATCGAGTGGGAAGACATCGGGATGGACCGCGAGCAGGGGGCTGCCGAAGCCTGCCAGTTCGTCAAGAATGTCGACTTCGCCCCCTCGGGGCACCGCTTCGACGCCGCCTTCGGCGACGACTAGTTGCCGGTTACGGGTTCATGTCCATCGAAGACGTCTACCGCGAGGCCACGCGGCACGGACCGTCCGGTTCGGGTCGGGGTCGGGGGCGCGGTGAGCCGCCGGCCTGGTCGGTCCGCCGAACGGCGGTGACCGTGGTGGTCCTGGTGTTGATCGTCGGGACGGTCTTCTGGTGGTCCGCACCCGAGCGCCGCGACTCGAAGTGGTGGGAGCCGGAGGGTCAGAAGAAACTGGTCAGCCCGTCGAAGACTCCACCCGTCGACCTGGTTTCGACCAATCGGGCACTCGACGTCCTGGCCGGCTGGGAGCGGATGTCGTGGTCCGAGAAACGCGAGGCCACTCGGCTGATCGACAAGGTCTTCGTTCTCGGCGGGACCGACTACGTGGTCTACGTCGAGACCAACCGCAACATGATCCGCGAATATCTCGAGAAGCGCAAGCGCGGTGAACTGGTCCGCCGCGCCGGGGTCGAGAGCCGGGCGGACGGGCCGTCGATCGAGCGCTAGACGAACGGCGTGACGCCGGGAATCGCCACCGGTCGAGTCTCGAGTTTGCCGAAATCGTACTTCGGGGGCTTGAGGCTCAGCTTCGAACCCATCATCTGCTCCCAGCCGAGCTGCTTGCCGGTGTAGGCGGTCGTCCGGCCCATGATGCCCAGCATCGAGCTCTTGCTCATGTAGTCGCCGTTGTTGATCGGCTTGCCCGAGCGGATGCTGGCGAAGAACTCGTCGTGCTCGACCTGGTACATCGACTTGCTGCGGCCCTTGAACCGCCAGGTCTCGTTACCGGCCATGTCGTAGATGCGGTGCCGCATCACGTCGACCCGTCCCTTGGTGCCGAAGATGTGGTCGGTGACGTCGTTGGCACAGCCGCGGAAATGCCGGCAGCGTGCGAATGCCTTCACACCGTTCTCGTACTCGTAGACGATGTTGAAGTGGTCGAAGATGTTGCCGTACTTCGCCTCGGTCCGTTGCTGCCGGCCGCCACTGCCGCTGGCATGGATCGGTGGCTTGTCCTGCATGGCCCAGCCCATCTTGTCGAGGCTGTGGACGTGCTGCTCGACGTTGAAGTCTCCCGAGAGCCAGGTGTAGTAGTACCAGTTGCGCATCTGGTACTCCATTTCGCTCTTGCACTGATCGCGTGTCACCCGGGGGTCCCAGACTCCACCGCTGTTGTAGCTGCACTGCATGGCGGTGATCTCGCCGATCGTTCCGTCGTGCACGCGAGCGAATGTCTCCCGCATGCCCCGGTGGTACCGCCAGCAGAGACCGGAGAGAATCGAGAGATTCTTCTTGGCGGCCATCTCGCACGATTTGAGCACGCTGCGGATGCCGGGAGCATCGACTGCAACCGGTTTTTCGACGAACACGTGCTTGCCGGCCTCGACGGCGTAGCGGAGGTGCTGGGGCCGGAAGTGCGGCGGAGTGGCCAGCAGGACCACGTCGACGTTGTCGGTGACGTGCTTGAAGTTGTCGAATCCGCTGAATCGCATCTCGGGCACGACGTCGACCCGGTCGCCGATGCCCGACTTCTTCAACGCCGTCAGCTTGCTCTCGAGCCGTTTGCCGAAGGCGTCACCCAGGGCGACCAGGCGGGTGTGAGGGTCGGCCGAGAGGGCGTTGACCGCCGCACCGCCACCGCGACCACCGCAACCGACCAGTCCGACTTTGAGGGTCTCGGTGCCCTGGGCCGCAAAGAGCCCGGAGTTGAGCGAGGCCGCCACGGCGCCGCCGACCGTTGCCGCTGTGGTTTTCAACACGTCGCGTCGGGAAGTGGTCATCAAGAAAGTCTCCTGGTTTGCGGCCAAGCCACTGCCGGTTCTCTTGGGATGTTCGGATCGGGGATGTTCGACAGTGGTGTCAACAACTTCAGGATAGCACAACTGATTTGGCCGGGGCGACCCCGTGCCGAGTGGGAATCGGTCACCCGGAGCGGCTAATATGCCGATTGAATCGTCTGCTGGAATTCTGCCGCCTTGTCAGTGCTGCCGGTTGTTGGCCGGCCAGGGAGTCTCCGATGTCCGCTTCGATCAACCGTCGCTCGTTCCTGGCCTCAACGGCCCTCGCCACCGGCTCGGTGCTTTGGCAGCAGGGGGCGATTGCTGCCGAGACCAAGGCTCCCCGCGTCAAGCTCCGCAAGGCGGTCAAGTACGGCATGGTTGCCGGCAAGGGGAGTGTTGAAGAGAAGTTTCGCCTGCTGCTGGACCAGGGTTTCTCGGGCGTCGACATCAACGTTCGGCTGGATCACGACGAGGTGAACCGGGCACGGGACAAGACGGGCCTGGTTGTCCACGGCGTCGTGGGTTACGACCACTGGCGGAAGCCGTTTTCGCACCAGGACAAACAGGTTCGTGCCCAGGGCCGCGAGAGTTTCCTGGGGGCGATCCGGGACGCCAAGGCCTACGGTGCCACCAGCGCGCTGCTGGTACCGGGCGTCTGCAACAAGCAGGTGTCCTACCAGGACGCCTACAAGCGGTCGCA
>CAUZRQ010000334.1:0-4135 GCA_963582065.1 Planctomycetota bacterium
GGCGGGAGCCCCGAAGCGCCTGACGGTCAACCCGGCGGCGAATTCCCCGGTGGCGGACAGCCTGGCAATCCCGGTGGCGGGAGCCCCGAAGCGCCTGACGGTCAACCCGGCGGCGAATTCCCCGGTGGCGGACAGCCTGGCAATCCCGGTGGCGGGAGCCCCGAAGCGCCTGACGGTCAACCCGGCGGCGAGTTTCCTGGTGGACCCGGCGGACAACCCGGTGACAATCCCTTCCCGGGTGGTCCCGGAGAGGGAGCTCCTGGTGAGGGTGATCCGATCGCACCTCCCGGTGGAGGTGATCCCGGCGGCGGTGATCCCGGCGGCGGGTTCCCCGGTGGCGATGGTGACGGAACCGACTTCCCCGGTGACGGTGATTTCGGTGACGGCATGCCCGAGTTCCCCGGCGGTGACGACGGCGAGGGGGGGTTCCCCGGAGGTGGTGAGGGGCCCGGTGGCGAAATGCCGCCACCCTCCGGAGATGAGGACATGCCGGGACTCGGCGACGACGTCGATGAAGGACCACCCACCGACGGAGGTGGTCCCGGCGAATTGCCTCCCGATCCCGGCGACGGTGACCTGGGTGATGGCGTGACTCCCCCCGGGGCACCTCCAGAAGCACCCGGCGGTGGTCAGCCCTCCAACCCCGACGACGGGATGCCTCCCGGTGGCGGAGGTGGTGGAGGCGCCGAGACCCGTCCGGGGGCTCCAACCGAACCGGACTTCTAGACCATCAAGGACCGTGCTCGGACCGGATCCTCCGGACCGACCACGATCGAACACGATCGACACTCCCAACCTTCACGGCTGCGTGCCCTCAAACGGCACGCAGCCGTGTTTTTTTCAGAGGCTCACCCACCCGCCACCCGCCACCCGTTCGGCTCGGCCTCGACACACGACCTGCTTGGCCTGTACCCGGTGTCCACGTGCCCGACTGCCCCTTCGACCTCGATGCGATTCGAGACCACGAGTGGGTTGCCGGGGTGGTGTACCGCGACACGGTCGAGTCGACCAGCGACCTGGCTCTCGAACTCGCCGCCGAGGGCACTCACCCTCCCGGGCCACCACTGCTGGTGCTGGCCGGTGAGCAGACTCGCGGACGAGGACAACGAGGCCGCCGCTGGGAGTCGACTCACGGCAGCCTCACCTTCTCCCTGCTGACGACTCACCCCACACCGCTCCCGCTGCGAGCACTCCCCACCCTGGCCCTGGCCACCGCGCTGGGCGTCGCCCGGGCACTCTCGGCATACCTCGCGGCCTCACCCTCGGTTCAGCCAGAACCGGCAGCACTGCTCAAGTGGCCCAACGACGTGGTCGTGGGCGAGCGGAAGATCTGCGGAGTGCTGGTCGAGGCCAGGCCGGCCGGCCCGCGGGCATTCGCGGCCGTCGTCGTCGGAGTCGGAATCAACCTCAACAACACGATCGATCCCGAGCTGGCCGAACACGCCACATCACTCGCCAGGGAACTCGAGTCCCACATCCCGCTGACCACCTGCCTGCTCGAGACCCTCGCAGAGATCGAACGTGAGTTCGATGCCTGGCGGATCGAGGATCCCGGTCTCCCCGTACGGTGGAACCGGGCCTGTCGGGATCTGGACCGACGGGTCACGATCGAGACGCCCGGGGGTGAGGTCGAGGGGACCTGCCGTGGGATCGACCGCGACGGACGACTGTTGCTCGAAGGACTCGACGGGTCGCTGCAACATCTCGTCAGCCAGGTCGGCCAGTCAACCTAGGGAATCAGTGTCGGGAAGCTGAAGTCGAACGTCCCGGCTGAAGTCTCGAGCCACCCGAAGGGCAGTTCGCCGACGATCGGGGTGGCGAACGGGATGCCATTGGCGTTGCCCACCGGCGGCACCGAGGCCAGGTCGATCAGGAAACCACGCCCGCCGGCGAACGGCCCCGTACCCAGCGGATCCACCACGTCGTACCCGGACTCAATCCTGAAGGTACTCGCACCCATGCCCGGATATTCGAAGATGCCCCCGTCAGGACCACCCGCGGGCGGCAGTCCGCTGCGAGCGGCGATTCGCTGAGCGTTGCGGCGTCGGTCCTCGACGGTGAACGGCCCGGGAGGCGTCTCGGTGTCGAGCCGACTCTTGAAGATGTCCTCCGCGTTGTTGTAGTAGGCTCCGACCACATCCGAGAACCCCGCGATGGCACTCCGGTCGCTCTCGCCACTGGTCACCTGCAGGCTGCCCCCGTCGTTGCCACTGAAGACCAGGTTCAGCCGAGCCAGAGGATCACTCTCGAAGACTGTCACGATGAAGACCGTGGCGTCCCAGGTGTCCTCGGTGTCGGCCGGATCAATTGTCGATGTGAAACTCTCGACATACACGTCATGTCCACTGTTGGTATCGAACGTGTTCTTGGTGACCTGGGCGTTGACGCGGCCGTTGCCGATCACGTCGCCCAGCAGGTCGAGAGTTTCGTTGGTGCCGACGCCGTTGCCGTCCAGCACGTTGGCACCGGTGTCGTCGGCTCCGGTGAACAGCGGTGAACTGTTGCTGGTTCCGATCCGCATCACCAGGCCGCCGGCGATGAAGTTGCCCGACTGGTTGTTGGCCTCGATCGAGTTCTCATCGACGATCAGAACCAGGTTGGGCACCGCATCGATGGCACCGGTTGCATCGAGATCGACATCAGAGAGGTCGCTCTGGTTCTGGACCGCCGAGGCCGTGTTGACCACGTAGAAGCCCTCGAGGCCGTTGTTGTCGATCTGGTTGCTGCCCGTACTGGTCCCGTTGCCGAAGCGGATGAACGACTCACCACTGTCCTGGTTGAGGATGTCGACTCCGCGGAGGTCGTTGAAACGGATGTCGTTGGCTTCGGCCAACACCACCAGTTGCTGGGTGCCCAACACGGCCCCTCCCTGCTGGATCTCGATCCCGTCACCACGGTTGTCCTGGATCGAGTTGTTCCGCAGGGTGTACTGCTTGCCGATGAAGGTGAAGACC
The DNA here is from genome assembly GCA_963582065.1 of Planctomycetota bacterium. Taxonomy (GTDB): domain Bacteria; phylum Planctomycetota; class Planctomycetia; order Planctomycetales; family Planctomycetaceae; genus UBA8437. The sequence continues at coordinate 2,955 of CAUZRQ010000334.1, forward strand.
TGGGCGGGCGAAACCCAGTTGATGTCGATGCCGGCACCACCTCCGGTGCCCAGGGCCAACACCCCGTTGCCGGTCATCGAGTTGTTGATCACGACCACGTCGCCAAACCCGTTGAACTCGATCCCGTCCTCGCCGTTGTCGGTGAGGCTGTTGCCCAGGCTGGCGCCCGTCACGGGGTCGACTCCGTCCAGGCCGATCACCAGGCCGGCCATCCTCGCGTCCACGCTGGCACCGGAACCTGAGTTGTTGATGAACGTGTTGCGAGACCAGGTCCCGCCGATCTGACGCGACTCGGTGTCGAAGCTGTTGTATTGCTCGCTGAGTTGTACGCCGTGGCCGAGGTTGGAATCTGCGAGGTTTTCGTTGAGGTCAACCAGCAGGTCGGCGTCGCCTCCAGTCAGCAGGTTGATGCCGTTCTGCAGGCCCAGCGTGATTACGTTTTCACGCAACTCGACTGCCACCTGGCTCGCGTTGCCACCGCTGGCAGCGACGGCAATACCGTGGCCCAGCTGGCCGGTGACGATGTTGCCGTCGATCGTCACGCCCCGGGTCTGCCCGGGGACCGGGTTGACGATCGCCACCACCGCGTCGTCGGTCCGCGAGAACAGGATGCCGTTGGCGAGGTTGCCGCTGATCGTGTTGCTGGAGATGAACAGGTCCTGGACGGTCGTTTCCTCGGTCACCCGGACCACAATCCCCGTCCCGTCGTTGACCAACGGCAGCAGCGGATCGGAATCGTCGCCGATCAGGTTGCCGGAGATCGTCGAGGCTCTCAACACCGCAGTCGCGTCCGCCGGAGAATTGGCCGAAACCAGGGCGACGTGAATCCCATCGCCCGAGGGTGTGGTCGGATCGAGGTCATCCAGGGTGGAGATGATCGTGTTGTTGTGGATTCCCAGTGACCCGATGCCGTTGTCCTGCACTTCGACGCGGATCGCCGAGCCGAGGTTGCCGTCAAAGAGGTTGCCGAAGGTCAACGCGCCCGGGAAGGCCGGGTCGTCCTGGCCGACGACCAGGTCCAGCGTGCCGCCGCTGGAGAACACGCTGACGCCGCCGGCAGTGTCGATGTTGTTGAACACGTCGCCGCTGATGCGGTTGCGGATCAAAGTGGCTGCCAGGGACGAGTTGACTCCGGTGATCCACACCGCGTCGGTGCCGGCGACGATCCGGTTGATCGTATT
>CAUZRQ010000335.1:0-4126 GCA_963582065.1 Planctomycetota bacterium
CACAGAAAGCGAGATTCTGTGAGTCCATCATCCCGTCAACAATCACGGGTTTGTTCTGCATCATGGTCCAGTGCAAACCGTCTGGCGATGCAAACGAGTAGAGCGTTCGATGATCGTGCCCGCCCAGTGCTTTGAATTTCTCGTTCGGTTTGCACTTGGGGTTCGTGTCGATCATCGGAGTGAAATTGTGGGAGGCCCCGGTGAATGGGACCTTTTTGCCACTGAGTAGGTCGTGCCCGTCATCGAGTGTCTGGCCCTGGAAGAAATCGATTTTGCAGGCGGGGTCCAACGTCAGGATGATGTTGTTCTTTTCCCACCCGTTCCGCTTCACGAACCCGAGGTCCGGGCGTTTCCATTTCACGCCGTCGCGGCTCGTCATCACGCAGGTCGTGGCGAGGTGCCCGTGCTGCACCTTGCCATCCAGAATCAGCGTGGTGCCTCGATAATAAAAGAAGAACTGGCCGTTGTGTTTCAGTACGGTCGCGTAGGCGCTGTTGTTTCCTTCCCAGGGCTTGTTCAGCGTGATCGAGTCGTTCTGTCGAACCGGGCGATGCAGCTGCAGTCGCAGGGCCCCGGCTTTCTTGGCGACCAAATACTCGTCGATCAACGGCTCGAGTCGTGCGCCGATGTCGATCACTTCCTGGGCTGATGTGGGGCCGGTGATATTCAGCCCGGGCTTGCCAACCTGGGCCGTCGATGGCCCGCAGCAGAACACAGTCGTAACCAGCAGGAAGCAGCAGCGAGCGGTCACACGTTGCACGGTGGAGATCTCCGCACGGTCGGGGGATCAGTAACACGACGGGTTCAGCGTATCAACGCGGCGGCGGGATGGCAAAATGGCATGGCGGTGACCACGCGATCACGCTGCCGGCCCCACCGCGCGACGCAGGAGGACGTGGTCGGATCTGGCGAATTGAACGCCGGGGCTGGGGTGCCGTCACTTTGTCGGTTCAACGGCGTTGAACCACGACACCGGAAACACCCGCAACCGCATCTCGTTGACGGTTCGCTTCAACTTCCCTTTGACATAGCGATAACGCCGATGCGTGTAGACCAGGTAGGCCGATTCACCGATCACTCGAACGCGCGGGGCCCGGTTCATGTGGAACTCCGCGCCGAGCATCTCCGACTCCCTGGGAACCGCACGTGGTGTCTTGAGAAATCCGGCCGCATCGCCGGCCGGAATCCTGGTGACGCGGGTTTGTCCGGGTGACATCGCCACAGTACGAAAGTTCTTCCAGGTCGTGCCATTGTCCCGGGAGATCGCCGAGGTCAACCTCGCACGGTAGTAACCGGTTTCGATCTCCCGCTTGCTGGCCTGGTTCCAGACACATAACAGTTCGCCGGACCCCGGCAACCGTTGCAGGGAAATCTCGGAGTTGCTGCTGAGCAACCCGGTCAATTTCACGGGACTCCAGGTCCGGCCCCCGTCACGGCTCTCGCTGCGTGCGATCCGTTGAAACGATGTTCTCATGAACATCAACAGGTGACCGTCGGATGTCTCGACAACCGTGGGGACTTCACAGCTTCCCTGCTGCCGCCCCCCGTTCTCCCAGACCCAGAGGCTGTCGCGGGATTCTTGCCAACTCCGTCCCTGGTCATCCGAATAAAACGCCGTGCAGATTCCCAGGCCCCGGTCCATCGGTTGCGTCCGCCAGTACTCGTTGGGCAGGACCAGGCGACCTTTTTGGGTCTGGATCAACCAGGTCGGGTTGGCAGGAGAGCGAGGCCAACTGACACGAATCGGGGGCAACCAGGTCTTTCCCTCGTCACGAGACCGGCTGAAAAACGTACCGGCCCCCTCCCCCACTCCTCCTCCCTGGGAGGGTGGGATCGTCTCGAAGGTGACGGCGATCGCACCGGACTTCAGCCGCAGCAGGCTCCATGGACGAACGTTGCCCTTCATGATCACACGGCCCGCGGCATCCCGAAACGGCCCGATGCTGGTCCAGGTTCGCCCCTTGTCGATGGACCGGATCATCTCGAGAGTCCGGTCGATCGCCAGCAACCGGCCTCCCTCGAGCAGCACCGGACCGACGAATCGATAAGCAACGGTGACCTCGAAGGACTCACCGGCCATTGCCGGGTGCCCGGCCCCTGCCAGTAGAAGACCGAACACCACGAGCTGTCTCAACACGACCGTCTCCAATTCGTACCACTCCCACCACGGTCGTATCTTCCCTCGATCCAGGCGTCAACTCGTGATGTCCAGAAACAAGTCGCTCTCTTGAACATCGCAGGCTCCGGTCATAGAGTGCCACGCGACCAGAGGGCCTGTGACTCCCCGCGAACCTGGCGAGAACTGGCAATGGACAACGTGAACGGCCGTTCGCTTCGATTTCTGCATCCCGTTCTGCCGTGGCTGCTGACGGTCGGTGGCTTGGTCTGCCATCCTGGGATGTCCAGTTGCCCGGCCGCCGATTCGCCAACGACGACCTGGGCGGAGGGGCATCCAGAACTCCTGGCACTTTTCGGACGCCCTTTCTCTGCGGCGGGGATGCAACACCGTAAGAGCCGTTTTCAGCCCTGGCCTTCAAAGGAAATCTCCACCAAGTTCGCCGCCTCACAACCCACGCTCGTCCGCGGTCCCGAGAACCAGTTGATTGCGCATTGCTGGTCGACCATCGCCGGCTCGACCGACGGCGGGACAAGCTGGATGAGCCTGGGCTCACCACCACGGGGATTGCGGACCCCGGCCGGGAGCAAGGTGCTCAGCAACAGTTTCGACGGCTGTGGCATCACGGCACGGGGCACACTGTTGGCCCATCTCACCGTGCAGTACAACGACGGCGGCCCCTACGTGGGATACTCCGATCCCAGCTATCACGCCGACCTCTATGTCACACGATCCACCGACAACGGGGCGACGTGGGACGCTCCGGTTCAACTCAACCGCGGTCCGCGGGAAAACGCGGGAGCCCATCGCTGTCGATTTACGGCTTTCCCCGACGGCAGCGTTGTACTGGCCATGGGAGCCTGGTTCCAGTCTCCCCACGGACCGCTGCCCAAGGCGAAACAATTCGGACAGGCCTTTCTCTGGCGATCCACCGACGACGGCAAGACCTGGCAGCGGGATTCCCGGCCCATGTGTCGGTACGGAGCCGAGCCCGACATCCTCGTCCTGCCCTCCGGTCGACTGCTGGCCACGGTTCGTTACCAGCGTCACAAGTTGCCCGGTGACCCCGATTCGCTGGCCGCTCCCCACCTGTTGCGTTCCGACAAGTCGCCTTTCACCAAGAGCAAGCAACCCGGCAAGGGGTTGGTCGCCCGCAACACGGCCATCCTGCACTCCGACGACGGTGGCAAGACCTGGAGCACACCGCGGCTTGTCACCGGATTCGACGAACAAACGGCCTGCCTGGTGCAACTGCCCGACAAGACCATCCTGCTGGTCTTCGGACACAAGACCGACGGATCCGGACAACGGTTCATGGTCAGCCACGACGAGGGACACAGCTGGAGTCGCAGCATCTTTCAACTGGGCCACAATTGCCAATACGCCAGTACGGTCCTGCTGCCGGGCAACCGGCTGGTGACAGTGTCACACCGAATCATCAAGGGAGTCGGCATTTTTCATGCCCGCCAATGGTCGCCACCCGGCAGGGAAGCAGCCCGCGGCAGGGGCTTCTGGGTTCCCAGGCCGGCCGAACCCCTGGGTGTTGCCAGGGCACGGTGACCCGGCCGCGTGGAGGCCCTACTTGGCCACGAGGCCGCCATTACCCGGCTCGTGAAACTTGTTCCGCCGGGGTAAGGCTAGAGACACTGCTCTTGAGGAGACACGCTTCTGGACCCTCGGCGGGGACGACGAATCGACAATCCACAGGAAACAACCATGGAAACCCGAACCCACCTCTCGACAAGCCACGACCACTGGTCACGACACGGCGGTTTTCTACTACTGATCGCCATGGCCACGATCATGCTGGTTGCTGCTCGACGTCCGACGGAATCCGCCGGTGTACCAGAGATCACCGGTCGGATCGTGGTCACACACAACCCCAGCGGAGACGACACCGCCAACATCCAGTCCGCAATCGACACGGTCGGCAAGACCGGTGGCGTGGTCTTCTTTCCGGCGGGTGTCTACCGACACACGGGACTCACCGGACGCGCCAACGTTCACCTG
>CAUZRQ010000336.1:0-4124 GCA_963582065.1 Planctomycetota bacterium
CGATCCGAGAACTGGTCTAGCCCGGGACTGGCTCCGCAGCCCCGCCCGTGGCGGAGCGGAGGTGCCTGTCCCGGTCTGGAAAAGCGGCTCTCAGGTGCCGGGACAGGCACCGGCGCCCCGCCACGGGCGGTGCTCTGGAGCCAGTCCCCTTCCCTGCAACCAGCGCTACCGGAACAAAAGGGTTCAGGCCCCCCGCTACGGGTCCGCCGCAGGCGGACCAGACCCCAGCCGAAGTGGACCTGCAACACCACCGCAGTGCACGACTCAAGCTCAACATCGCCATCCACCGACCAATCAAGTAGAATCGATACGTTCTGACCAACAGGCGACAATCCGCCTGTTTCGCCGGGAGACCCGAGTCATGCTGAGCATCGTGGAACGCCACGTTGGATCACGGCGCGAGATGACGCGCCGTGAGTTGCTCTCCGTCGGCAGTCTCGGACTCGGCGGTCTCACCCTGCCCACTCTGCTCGCCAACCAGGCCCAGGCCGGCATCGGCCGCAGTGTCCTCAGCGGCAAGAGCGTGATCTTCCTGTTCCAGCAGGGAGGCCCCAGTCAGTTCGAGACGTTCGACCCCAAGCCCGACGCACCCGGCGGGATCCGCACGGTCAACGGCACGATCCAGACCAGCCTGCCGGGCGTCTTCTTTGGCGGCACGATGAGCCGATTGGCTCGACACGCCGACAAGCTGACCGTCGTCCGCAGCTACCAGACCAATAACGGCGGCCACAACATCAAGCCGTTTGTCGGCCCCGATTCCCTGAACGCCAACATCGGTGTCCACTACGCCCGCGTCGCCGGAACCACTCGATCCGATACCGGCCTGCCGACCAACATGGTGCTGTTCCCCCAATCGGTCAGCGACAAGGTGACCCGCGGCCGTGCCCGCGGCAACCTGAGCGCAACCGGCGACTACGGCGACACCTTTGCCCCGTTCGTGCCCGGAGCCGGCGGCAAGTTGCAGGAGAACATGACGGTTCGGCTCGACCGCGACCGCCTGTTCACCGACCGCCGCGAACTGCTCCAGCAACTCGATCGGATCAACAACCGCCTCGACGCCAGCGGCCGGTTCGACACCATCGACTCGCTGACCTCGCAAGCCTTCCAACTGCTGCTCGGTGGTGGAGTCCGCGACGCCCTGGACCTCTCGCAGGTCGACCGCAAGACACTGGCCCATTACGACACCGCTCACCTGGCCCGGTCTCACAACTGGGACAGGGTCAACCGCGGCAAGCGAGGCTACTACACCGGTCACGCCAAGACCCTGGGCCGACTGCTGCTGACCGCTCGACGGTTGTGCGAGGCGGGTTGTGGGTTCGTCACGCTGCACGCCAGCTACGACGGCGTCTGGGACATGCACGCCGACTCGAACAACCTCGACATGGTCGATGGCATGGAAGCGGTCGGGACCACGTTTGACCACGCTGTGGCGGCGTTCATCGAGGACATCGAAGACCGCGGATTGCAGGACGAGATCCTGCTGATCTGCAGTGGTGAGATGGGACGGACGCCGAGGCTCAACAAGCGAGGCGGCCGTGATCACTGGGGACGACTCGCACCGTTGCTGATTTACGGCGGAGGATTCGAGGGTGGCCGAGTGATCGGGCAGTCGACCCGCGACGGCGGACAACCGACCGCCGATCCGCTGGGACCCCGCCACCTGATCTCCTCGATCCTGCACACCGTCTTCGACGTCGGTGAACTCCGACTGAGGCCGAGTGTCCCCGCCCCGATCAATCGCCTGGCCGAACACGCCACGATCCCGGGCATGGAGTAAGCGCCGGGACTGGCTCCGCAGCCCCGCCAGAGGCGGGGCGAAGGTGCCTGTCCCTAGCGGGCTGCGGAAGCCGGGACAGGCACCTGCGCCCCGCCAAAGGCGTGGCTGCGGAGCCAGTCCCTAGCGGGCTTCGGAGATGATCACCGCGGCCGGTTCGCTGCCGGGGTTCCGCAGTTGCTTGGCCTGGCCCGAGCGGACGCACACCGTGTCGCAGAAGTTGGCCATCTCGAACTGCTGCTCGTCGATCTCACACACCACCCCGCCTCCCGCCAGGAACAACGACTGGTCATGGTCCTCGGCCGGCAGATCCAATGCGGCTCCCGGCGCCAGCCGGAGGACCCGAGCCACCACGTCCCGGCCCGTATCGACCGGATCGGTCAGGCTGACCACGTCGGCAGTCTCTCCGAGCGAAATGGCCTGAGCTTCTGCGTGAACCACCAGGCTCTCGGGCACACTCGCATCAGTCGACGAGCAATCCACCACCTCCCAACCCTCGTCAAAGAACTCCCGCTCAGGAGTCCCGGTCGGGAACACCGTGTGCATGATCGCCGGCTGATCGGTGTCGTTTTTCAAACCGTGAGGCGCATCTGCGGGAACGTGGATCGCGTCAAACGCGTTCATCCGATAGCGGCGACCGGCAACGTAGACATCGGCCTGGCCCGCTACGCAGATGATCAATTCTCCGGTCGGGTGGGTGTGATAGGGGAGTCCGCCGCCGGGTGAGACCGTGGCCGAGCCGCTGTTGAGCCCAGGCGAGCCGAGTTCGGTCGAGAGATAGCCCCGGACCACGAACCCCTCGGCCAACTCCCGGCCCTCGATCCCGCCGGGGGTCATGAAGGCCGCATCTTTGCCAGTATCCCTGTCAGCCATTCCGCCCGGTCCTCTATTACACGCCCGCTCGCGATCCATTCACTCCCGACGCCGCAGAAGCGTCCGAAGAGTATAGGCCACGCGGGGCACTACGTCATGATCTCGGTAATCGGCCGCCCGTAGTCCACGTCCAGCCGCTTGCGGCCGGGGATGTCCAGGCGACGGGAATCAAGTCCCAGCAGGTGCAGCACCGTCGCGTGCAGGTCGGTCACGTAGTGAGGATGCTCGATGGCATGGAAGCCCAGCTCATCGGTCCGACCGTGGATCACTCCCCGCTTCACACCCGCTCCGGCCAACCAGACGGTGAACCCGTGAGGGTGATGGTCGCGGCCGGTGAACTTCTGCTTCTTGTCTCGCACCTCCAACCCCGGTGTCCGACCGAATTCGGTGCAGCAGACCACCAGCGTGTCGTCCCACAGCCCCCGCTGCTTCAGGTCCTTCAGCAGACCGGCGATCGGGCGGTCGACCCGGGCACACGAGCGGGCGTGCAGTTCCTGGAGCTTGTTATGAGAGTCCCATTCGCCGTAATCACTCAGGTAGACCAGCGAATACCTCACCCCACGTTCGGCCAGGCGACGCGCCGCCAGCAAACGCCGGCCATAAACCGCCGTCGTCTTGTTGTCGATGCCGTACAGCTTCTGAATCGCCGGGGTCTCCTCGGCCAGGTTGACCGCCTCGGGCACCGACCTCTGCATCCGGTAGGCCAGCTCGTACGACTTGATCCGAGCCCGCACGTCGGCGTCCTCGGGATACTCGACCGCCGTCAACCGGTTCAGGCGATTGATGAAATCGAACTGGTTCCGCTGCTCGGCCGCCAGCACGCCCGGCCGCCTGCGACCAAACGGCAACGGGTCACCCGGATCCAGCGACAACTCGACTCCCGAATGAGCCGGACCCAGGTAGTTGGCGTCGAAGTTCCAACGCACCCGCGTGTCCTTGTACTTGCCCAGGAACACGAACGACGGCAGGTTCTCGTTGCCGGTGCCCAGGCCGTAGTGGATCCATGATCCCAGGACCGGCTCGGGAGGATCCAGCTTGTGACGGCCGTGGTGCATCTGGAACTCGGCGTTGTGGTCGTTGTCGGTCGTGTACATCGACCGCACGAACGCCATGTCATCCACGCACGTGGCCAACTCGGGCCACCAGTCGGTCATGCCGATTCCCAGCTGCCCGTGGCGCTTGAACCCGACCTGCATCGGAAAGATCTGAGCGTGCGGCCGAGGGCCACCGATCACGTCCCGCGATCGCAACTCGAACAGGGGGTTCTTCAGAGGGTTGGGCAGAGGAGTCTGCTCGTAGGTCTTGCCGGCGTACTTGTTGAGAGCCGGTTTGGGATCCCATGTCTCCATCTGGCTGTAGCCGCCGGAGAGGAAGATCCAGATGACGTTCTTGGCCCGGGGCAGATGATGAGGTCGACCGTCGGGGACGACGTGCTGGCTGTCGTGAGGATCCCCGCCGGCGGCGACACCATCGCGAT
>CAUZRQ010000337.1:0-4124 GCA_963582065.1 Planctomycetota bacterium
ATCGGCACTCCGGTGACGGCCTTGATCGACAGTGCGGCTCCGCCGCGGGTGTCGCCGTCGAGCTTGGTCAGGATCACTCCGTCGACTTCCAGTGCGTCGTTGAACGCCTTGGCGCTGTTGACGGCGTCCTGGCCGGTCATCGCATCGCAGACCAGCAGCACCTGGTGCGGGTGAATCGTGCGGTCGATCTGCTCGAGTTCCTTCATCAACTCGTCGTCGACGTGCAGTCGGCCGGCGGTATCGAGGATCACGACGCGGATTTCGGGGTTGGCCTGGGCCTGTTTCAGGCCGTTGCGGCAGACCGCCAGCGGGCTGCTGTCTGCACTCTCGGTGTAGCAGGCAACATCGATCTGGTCGGCGATCACCTGCAGCTGCTCGATCGCGGCGGGTCGTTGCAGGTCGGCGGCCACCAGCATTGGCTCGTGGCCCTGTTCCTTGAGCAGCCTGGCCAGCTTGCCGCAGGTGGTGGTCTTGCCGCTGCCCTGCAGCCCGCAGAGCATGATCACGGCGATGCCATCGCGGCGGATCGGCAGCGACGGGTCGACCGGACCCATCAACTCGACCAGCTCCTGGTGCACGATCCCCACGATCTGTTCGCTGGGCCGGATCGATTTCAGCACCCGTTCGCCGAGGGCCTGCTCGGTGACCCGTTCGACGAACGCGTTGGCCACGTCGAAGTTGACGTCGGCCTCGAGCAGCGATTGCCGGACCTGCCCCAGGCCCTCGCGGATGTTCGCCTCGGTCAACCGCGATCGTTCGATGAACGACAGCGCGCCCTTCAGACCGTCTGTGATGCCTTCGAACATGGACGTCGGGCAGACTGGGTGAAAGAAAACCAACCGGGTCGCCGTCGCAATCAACTCGACAGGACGACAGCGGTTATCACCGGCAAGAGCATCGGCGAACCACCACAGGCTCGACCGGGCCCCACCGAAGGTGTCGAACCGGGAATTCTAAGGCACACCCCGGATCATGACAACGCCTCGGACGGCTCACACGCTCTACAGACGTCTGCTACAATCACGCGTTCTGCACCGTGGAATTGACACCGAACTCCAGCAACGGGTACCGGTTCCGATGGATCAAGCTGCCACATCGACCTCGGGGTCCCAGAACCTCTTTGACGCCGTCTGGGATCAGCACTCGGTGGGCCAGCTGCACTCGGGGCAGACCCAGCTGTTCATCGGCCAGCACCTGATCCACGAGGTGACCAGTCCCCAGGCCTTCGAGATGCTGCGTGACCGAGGCCTGGGAGTGAAGTACCCCGAGCGGACGCTGGCGACGGTCGATCACATCATCCCCACCGACGACCAGGCCCGGCCCTTTGCTGATGGTTTGGCCGAGGAGATGATGTCGGCGATCGAGCGGAACTGCCGGGAATTCGGGATCGAGCTGCTCGGTCTGGACGACAGCCGCCAGGGGATCGTACACGTGGTCGGCCCGGAACTGGGCCTGACTCAGCCGGGCATCACGCTGGTTTGCGGAGATTCACACACCAGCACCCACGGTGCCTTCGGGTCGATTGCGTTGGGCATCGGCACCAGCCAGGTCGCCCAGGTCCTGGCCACCGGCACGCTGGCGATGAACCGTCCGTCGGTTCGCCGGATCGAGGTCAGCGGTGCGCTGTCCGAGGGGGTCTTTGCCAAGGACGTGATCCTGGCGATCATCCGCGAATTGGGAGTTCAGGGCGGGGTGGGCTTTGCCTACGAATACGCCGGCGACGTCTTCGACGCGATGAACATGGAAGAGCGGATGACGGTCTGCAACATGAGCATCGAGGGGGGTGCTCGATGCGGGTACGTGAACCCGGATGCGACGACTCTGGAGTACCTCCGCGGCCGCCCGGCCGTACCCTCGGGTGCGGACTTCGAGCGTGCGGCGACGTGGTGGTTGAGCCTGGCGTCGGGGCCGGATGCGTCGTTCGATGATCATGTCCGCCTCGACGGTGCGGCGATCGAGCCGACGGTGACCTGGGGGATCAACCCCGGCCAGAGTGTCGGCGTGGGTGAGACTCTACCCGACCCCGCTCAGTGTTCGGCCGAGCAGCAGGCGGGTGTGGAGGAAGCGTTAAAGTTCATGGGCCTGGAGGCGGGCCGACCGATCCGCGGCCAGTCGATCGACGTGGCCTTCATCGGCTCGTGCACCAATTCGAGGCTGTCGGATCTGCGCGAAGCGGCCGCGATCGTCAGCGGACGACGGGTGGCCGAGGGGGTCAGAGCCCTGGTGGTGCCGGGGAGCCAGCAGGTCGCCGAGGAGGCCGAGGCCCTGGGTCTGGATCGGGTCTTCAGCGAAGCCGGATTTCAGTGGAGAGCGGCGGGGTGCTCGATGTGCCTGGCCATGAACCCCGACAAGCTGGAGGGCCGCGAGATGTGTGCCTCCTCGAGTAACCGCAACTTCAAGGGACGACAGGGCAGCCCCACCGGGCGAACCCTGCTGATGAGCCCCGCGATGGTCGCCGCAGCGGCGGTCACCGGACAGGTCACAGACGTAAGAGACCTGACCGCACAGACCACCTGACTCGAGAATTCCCCCCCCTTCCCCCCCCTCCCCCCCGCAACGCCCGCAGCCTGACCACCAGCCATTCAAGCTCAAGCCTCGCACACGGAACAACAATGCCCATGTCCCACAGCCAGGTCACTCGCATCAGCGGCACCGCGATCCCGCTGCTGCTGGACGATATCGACACCGACCGGATCATCCCGGCCCGCTACCTGAGATGTGTCACCTTCGACGGGCTGGGGGAGCACGCTTTCGCGGACGATCGGCAACAGGACCCCGGTCACCCGTTCAACGACGAGCGGTTCGCCGGGGCCGGAGTGCTGGTCGGGGGACGCAACTTCGGCTGCGGGTCGTCTCGAGAACACGCGCCCCAGTCGCTCATGCGCTGGGGACTGAAGGCGATCGTGGCCGAGTCGTTCGCCGAGATCTTCTTTGGCAACTGCACGGCACTGGGGATTCCGGCCGTGACGCTCGAGCGAGATCGACTCGAGAGCCTGGTCGCGGATGTCCAGGCCGATCCGACGATCGAGCTCACCGCCGATCTCGAGGCCGAGACTCTTGCCTGGGGCGACCAGGTTGCGGTGGCCGGGTTGCCCGAGAGTGCTCGGACGGCCCTGGTTTCCGGGGAGTGGGATTTCCTGAGCCAGTTGCTGGCCAACGGGGACGCGATCAGCGAGACCGCCGCGTCGATTCCCTACATCAACGGATTCGGAAACGAATGAGTGGCCTCGAGGAGGCCGGACCGAGTCGGAGGGAATTCCTGACTCGGCCCGGGGTGGGGGCGAGAGCGGGGGGGGCCGAGCAGCGGCTGAGGGGTGACGAGCGGGCCGCTGAGGTCGAGATTCCTCGAGCCGCTGACACGCTGCGGATCCAGACCCAGGCGATGGCCTGTTTCTTCGCGGTGTTCCTGGACGCAAAACGACGCGGGCAGCTTGATGCCGCCTCGGAGATGCTCGAGCGAGTCCATGACCTCGAGGCCGTGATGAGCGTGTACCGCTCCGAGAGCCCGATGTCGCGGGCCAATGCAGCCGCCGCACAGCACGACGTGGTTCTCGAGGAGACTCTCTTCGAGGTGGTGTCGCTGGCGTGCCGGATTGCCGAGGAGACCGGCGGGGCGTTTGACCCGACGACCGGTCCGCTGGTGGAGTTGTGGCGAGAGGCTCGAGAATCGGGCCAGGTACCCGACGACCGAGAAGTGCAGCGGGTCCGCGGGTTGGGCGGGCTTGATGACGTGGCGATCGATGCCCGGGCGAGGACGATCCGCTACCGACGGCCGGGGGTGGAGTTGAATCTTGGCGGGATCGGCAAGGGGTTTGCCCTGGACCGGATTGGTGCGGGGTTGCTGGGTGCGGGGGTCGAGCAGTTCCTGCTACACGGTGGCCACAGCAGCCTGTTGGCCCGCGGAGGTCACGCCGAACACGCCGGCTGGCCGGTGGGGATCCGCAATCCGCTGTTTCCGGCAAGACGCCTGGCGACGCTGCTCTTGTGCCAGCAGGGCATGTCGACCAGCGGTTCGGGAATCGAGTCGTACCGGATCGGAGGACGTCGGTTCAGCGACATCCTGGACCCGCGGACGGGGTGGCCGGCCGAGGGGATGTTGAGCGTGACGGTATTGGCCCCAACGG
>CAUZRQ010000338.1:0-4122 GCA_963582065.1 Planctomycetota bacterium
CCGCTACCTGCTCTGGAGCGACATTCCCAACAACGTGCAGATGAGGTACCTGGAGGAGGACGGCCACGTGAGTACGTTCCGGCACCCCTCGGGCAATTCCAACGGCAACACCTTCGACTTTGCGGGTCGGCAGATCGCCTGCGAGCACGGCAACCGCCGGGTGGTCCGTTACGAGTACGACGGCACGATCACCGTGCTGGCTCACATCGTGAACGGCAAGGAACTGAATGCTCCCAACGACGCGATCGTGCATCCCGACGACGGGGCGATCTGGTTCACCGATCCCGGCTACGGGAGCCTGATGAACTACGAGGGCCACAAGGCCAACACCACCAGCGTGCAGCCTCTACAAAAGGAAGCGGTCTACCGGATCGATGCAAAAAGCGGCAAGGTGACCAAGCTGACCGACGAGATCTTCAAGCCCAACGGCCTGTGCTTCTCGCCCGACTACAAGAAGCTGTATGTCGCCGACACCGGTGCCAGTCACTACCCCGACGCCCCGAAGAACATCAAGGTCTGGGACATTGACAATGGCAAGCGACTCAAGAACGGCCGCGAGTTCACGTCGATGGCGTTGGAGATTGATGGCAAGTCGCAGGCCGGGTTCGCCGACGGGATCCGAGCCGACCGTGACGGCAACATCTGGGCCAGCGCTGGCTGGGTCGGTGCCGGTTACGACGGTGTCCACATCTTCGCTCCTGATGGGACCCGGATCGGTCAGATCCTGTTGCCCGAGATCTGCTCGAACGTCTGTTTCGGAGGCACCAAGCGGAACCGGCTGTTCATGACCGGTAGCCAGTCGCTGTACGCCGTCTACACCGAAGCGATCGGGGCTCACATCACGTAAGGCTCTGACTGATAGCCAACTTGGGAGAACGAGTCATGCACGTCTCACGTCGTCGGTTTCTCGAGCTGTCGACATCGGCTGCCTCGGTCGCCTCGGTCGGGTTGATGACCTCGACGTCGTTGTCGGCCGAGGGGGATGGTGTTGGCACGAGCCAGTCGCTGCCGGCACCTCGGGTCGTTCTGCCCACCGACGCCCTGGGACCGCCGCAGGGTCGTCCGCTGCGGATCGCGGCGATCACCACGACCTACCACAAGTACTCGCACGCCGACGACATCATCACGAAGTTCATCGAGGGTTACGGGGTGGTGGGCCGGATCCACAATCCCCATTGCCGCGTGGCCAGGCTGTACGTCGAGCAGTTTCCGAAGACCGACATTGGCCGCGGCATGGCGGCGCGGTACGGGGTGCCGCTGGTCAAACGTCCCGGCGAGGCACTGGTGGGCAAGGACGGGATGCTCGATGTCGACGGCGTCCTGCTGATCGGCGAGCACGGAGACTACCCGCTCAACAACAAGGGCCAGAAACTCTACCCCCGTCGCCGGCTGTTCGAGGAGATCGTCAAGGTGTTCCGGCACAGCAAGCGGAGCGTGCCGGTCTTCAACGACAAGCATCTCTCGTTTTCCTGGAAGAACGCCGAGTGGATGTACCGTCAGAGCCGCGAGCTGAAGTTCCCGCTGATGGCCGGCTCGAGTGTCCCGGTGACCTGGCGTCAGCCGCCGCTGGCTTTTCGGCAGGGCGTGCAACTCGAGAGCGCAGTGGTCGTGGGTGGGGGGAGCTTCGAGAGTTACGGGTTCCATTGCCTGGAGTTCCTGCAGACATTTGTCGAGAAGCGGGCTGGTGGCGAGGTCGGCGTGCGGGCGGTTCAGGCGATCGAAGGCCCCGCGGCGGTCGCCGCCGCGAGGGCCGGACAGTGGCCGGTCGAACTGGTCGCACCCTCGATCGCCGCCGCTCCCAGGAACCGCCGCCGGCCGTTCTCGATGGATCGCATCGCTCGGGCGATCGTGTTCCGGGTCGAGTACAGCGACGGGTTCGTCGCAGCCGTCTGCACCGGGCCGACCGGGTTGACGTCTGAGTTCACTTTCGCCGCGAAGGTCCGCGGCCGCGAGAAACCGGTGGGGACCTGTGCCGTGCTGCCCAAGCCGCAGCGGGACCACTTCAGCTTCCTGTGCAACCACGTCGAGGTGATGTTCCGCAGCAAGAAGCCGAGTTATCCGGTCGAGCGGACGTTGCTGGTCACCGGAGTGCTCGACGCTCTGCACGATTCTCGCGCGGCGGGAGGCCGGCGGATCGAGACGCCACATTTGGCGAAACTGGCCTACACGCCGGCGGTCGAGCTGGGCAGCGGCTGAGCTACTCGAGCTCGACCATGGCCTTGATCACTCCGAACTCGGGGTCGAGCCAGTTCTGGAACTCACCGATCATGCCGTCGAAGTCGGCACGGTGCGTGATCCAGGGCGTGGTGTCGGCGGTGCCCGATTCGATCAGCGAGATGATACGGCGGAAGTCCTCGGCGGTCGAATTCCGCGTGGCCAGCACGGTGAGTTCCTTGCGGTGGAACTCGGGGTCGTTGAACGAGATATCGGCCTGGACCAGGCTGACCATCGTCAGCCGGCCCCCGCTGCCGGTCAGATCGAACGCGGCGTTCATCGATGGCGGATACCCCGTCGCGTCGAACACCACCGTCGGCAACTCACCCCCAAACGCCTCACGCACCTGCTCGATCGGCTCGGCGCCGTCTTCACCCGAGACGATTGTGCGGGGGACTCCGAACAGGTCGCGGCAGAAGGCGAGTCGGCGTGGGTTGATGTCGAGCACGGTGACCTGTCCACCGGCGATCTGGGCGAACTGCGTGACGGCCAGCCCGATCGGGCCGGCACCGATCACCAGTACGTCCTCGCCTTCAGACACGGCACTGCGGTCCACCGCATGAGCACCGATGCCGAGCGTTTCGACCAGCGCGAGTTGTTCGAGACTCAGGCGGTCACTTGTGTGCAGCTTGTTGGCGGGCACCGTGATCCTCTGCCGCATGCCTCCATCGATGTGGACCCCCAGCACCTGCAGCGAACTGCAGCAGTTGGTCCGGCCGGCAAGGCAGGGACGGCAGCGGCCGCAGTTGAGGTACGGTTCGACCGCACACCGGTCTCCCACCGCAAGATGCTCGACCCCCTCACCCAGCTCCAGCACCTCGACCCCCAGTTCGTGTCCCAGCACGCGGGGGTATGTGAAGTAGGGTTGCTGGCCGCGGAAGGCGTGCAGGTCGGTGCCGCAGATGCCGATTCTCTGAACGGCGACCAGCACGTCACCCGGTCCCGGCAGCGACGGGGCGTCAGTCTCGCCCAGGACGAACCGTCCGGGCTCTTCGAGCGTAATCGTCTTGTTGGCCATCGTCGGCTATGATGGCGACCCGCCTGCCGGCTGTCACGCCAGCCCGATTGGGCTGTGAGGGGCCAATACCAGGAGAAAAGCGACGGTGACCGAGAGTATTCCGATCATGGCCGATGGGCTTCCGGAGATGTTCCTCGAGGCGTTGGGGGATCGCTACGAGGTCCTGGACTGGGACCCGTCGCAGGGTTCTGACGCCCTGGCCCGCTCGGTCGCAATCATCAGTTACGCTCATCCATTGTCCGACGGCGAGTTGATGGATCGGATGCCCAACCTGGTGGTGATCAGCAATCACGGCGTGGGAGTGGACCACATCGACCTGGTGGCGGCCCAGGACCGGGACATCCCGGTCGGCAACACCCCCGGCTGTCTCGATGCGGCCACAGCAGATATGACGATGGCATTGGTGATGGCCGTTGGCCGCAACCTGCGGATCGGTGACCTTTACGCACGCGGCTCCGAGTTCCTGCATTACGACCCGTCGATCCTGATCGGCCAGGAGATCACCGGCAGCACGCTGGGGATCATCGGCATGGGTCGGATCGGCAAGGAGGTGGCACGGCGAGCTGCCGGGTTCGACATGACCGTGCTCTACCACAACCGCAACCGGGACGAGGCGGCGGAGGCGGAACTGGGCGTGAGGTACGCGACGCGGGATGAGCTGTTGGCGGCTAGCGATTTCGTGGCACTCAATTGCCCGCTGTCGGACGAGACGACCGGGATGATCGGGCCGGCCGAATTCGAGACGATGAAGACATCGGCGTTCCTGGTGAACATGGCCCGCGGGCCGGTGGTCCAGACCGACGCCTTGTACACCGCACTGACGACCGGCCAGATCCGCGGAGCGGCCCTGGACGTGACCGATCCCGAGCCGTTGCCTCGAGACCATCCGT
>CAUZRQ010000339.1:0-4111 GCA_963582065.1 Planctomycetota bacterium
GTGGCACCGCTGTTTGAAGGCCGGGCCACGGCCGGGGTCCGTGTCTGCCTGGCCGGCTTCGGCTGCTTTGCCACCGGCCGGCAGAAGCGGGAACGACAGTGGAAGGACGACGGGCTGAAACGGGCCGGTGAGAACATCCTCGATCGCGATGGGGACGGGTTAATCGCATTCGATTTCGACAACGGTCAGTCCGAGCGAAACACCCTGCAGAGCAACCGCCTGCTCGACCGCTCACTCTCCAGGATGCTCGGCCCCGGCCAGAGCGACGCTCAACCGCTGCCGCTGGAAGGCTGCTGTTACAACGGCGACAGCGGAGGACCGATCTACGCCCGTGAGAAGGACCAGTGGCGAGTGCTGGGCATCAACAGCTTCGGTACCGACTACCCACTACGAGGTCGCCGGGCCACGACCCAGTACGGCGACGTCAACTGCTCGACTCGCGTCCCCAACCACGTCGCCTGGATCCGCCGCACGATTGCCGGTGAGAGCGGCGATTCGAAGGACCGGCGGCGCGACGGCCGGGACGACTAGGGGATCGACGCGAACTGCTCGTCGAACACCGCGCGGCACGCCGCTGACTCTGCCTCGGACATGCCCAGGTAAGGCGGCAGCAGGCGATTGGAAAACGAGGAGTCGCGAATCCAGAGAAACGTCTTGTCGTAGGACCCGTCGATCATCTCACGCCCGCAGCCGGCAAACATCGCTTCGCCGACATCCCGGAACAGCCGCGTGATCCGGAACAGTTCCTCGAGATCCTTGTTCCTGCCGGCCTCGAAGAACTGCCAGGTCGTTTTCGGGAACAGGGCATCGAAACTGCACAGCAGCGAGCACTCACCCAGTGTGCAGCCCATCGCGAAATTGCCCTCCAGCAGGAAGTGCTGCAGTTCGGGCGAATGGGTCAGCAGGTCGGCCGTGCGGTCGTAGTCGGTCGAACTGTTCTTGGTGGCCACCAGGTTGGGAACCGCCTCGGCGATCCGGTGGTACTCGCGGCCCCGGATGATCCGCCCGGCCCGAGGTAGGTTGTAGTGCAGGAACCGGCAGTCGGGAAACCGGCCACACACCGACTGGAAGAACAGCATCGTCTCGGCTTCGTCAAGTGTGCCCCAACTGGGCAACGAGATCTGGAACATGCGGATGCCCAGGTCGTAGGCAACCTGGATCCTCTCGATCGACTGCTCCATCGATGTGCCAATGACACCGATCTGCGGGTCGATACCGTCACCCACCGTCAGCCCCGCGAATATCCCGACCACCTGTCGGAACCGGTCACTGGTCAGGGCGTACCCTTCGCCGGCAGTGCCCATCAGGTACAGGCACTTGTATCCGTCGTCGAGTGTCGACTGGATGTGACGTTCGAAGACGGGAACATCCAGCTCGAAATCCTCGGTCCACGGCAGCATGCACGCGGCCAGGTTGTTCTGCGGGTAACGTGGCATTGATGTTCTCTCTAATCAAGCAGCGGACAAATCGACTGGCCTCACGACACCAGCCCTGCCCGCATTCTGGACTGCCGCCAGTCTCACGTCGCTGACTCTCCGCCGCAACCAATCCACCCCTGTCACCAGGTCGCCGACGTCTCTCACTTCACATCCCCGGGACGCCTGAACTTCACCGGAACCAGCGTGATCGAGCGGACTCCCACCGTCCCGTAGTTCAGGAACTCGTCGTCGCGGAACTCGAACCGGATGTCCGAGAGCCTCGCCCCGGTCAACTCGACGGCACCGGTCGATCCGCCCGGCGCGTGAGACCCGTAGGCAATGAAATCGGTCAGCGCCACGGGACCGACTCCACCCGCATTGCAGTTGTCGGCGTCGGCCGGGTGGAACTTGAAGAAGCCGTCTCTCGAACCGGGTTCAAACGACAGGCGGCCCGACGACCCGGGTCGCAGCGACACGCGGTAAGAGAACGACCCGTTGCGGTCGCCGGGGGGCGAGCCGGCGTTGTGCTTCTTGACGTTGGCGTGCATCACGTCCACCAGCACCTCGTAGACCCCGTCGGGCAACGGCCGGTCCGACCGCGGTCGGAATGTCACCGATCCCTTGCTGTTAAGCGGCCCGCCCTTGGCGACGGTCGACAGCGACACGTAATCGCCGGAAAAGAACCAGTTCTGTCGGCCCGCTCCGGGCGCACCGGCCGGTGACGAGTTGGAGATCTCCATCCGCTTGGCCGGAAAGGTCCACCGGGCCGACAACGACGCCTTCTGCCTGCGAAATTCCTCGACCGCCTGCAGGTATTTCGGCGGGAGTTTCAACCAGGGCAGGCTGTAAAGCCAGACATAGCCGTCGCTGAATTCCGAGGCGTACCGCAGCGTGTTGTAGAGCTGCCCGGGAGTCTGGGTGTTCTTGCTGAAGTCGACGTGCAACGAGTTCTCACCGGCGCCGCCGTGAATGAACAAGCCGAAACCGACGCGGATCATCTTCCGGTACCGCGCCGGATCTGCCGACAGTTCCGAGGCCGTTTGCTTGATCAGGGTGCGGGCCCGTGCGAACTCGGCCCGTGCCTGAAACCCGTAGGCCCCTTCGAACACGTCGATGATCTCGTTCCTGGAAGTCGCCTTGTCCATCAACCCGTCCACGAAGGCGGGCATCAGGGCCATGATGTTGTAGGTCAGCGGCGACCTGGGATTCCGAGGATCGCGGCAGGCTGACGATGTGGCAAATGTGATCAACAGCTTCGCGTCGGGCATCTGCGAATTGACCGCGGCCATGAACTGGCGGCCTCGTCGACGCGCGTGGGGCTTGTACTCCTCGAACGTCAACTCGGGATGGCCGCTGAAACGGAATGGCGAGATGCCGCTGCCGTAGCAGTGGTACATCTCCGAATCGAGCATCAGCCCCGTGGCCCCGCATTCCCTGGCACCCCGGGCCGCCAGTGCGACGTTCTCCAGGACCTTGGCCCATGTCGCATCGTTCCCCAGGCAATCGGGCACCATGCCGATATCGACCCGGACAAAATTCTGTTTCAGGTTGCCGAGTTTCAACGACCGCCACGTGTCGATGTCCGGCTTGATCTTCGAGTAAACGAATCGCTTCGGCTTGGTGCTGAACCCGTCGTCAACAAAATACCCACCAGCGTGCGTCAGGTTGAACACCATCCCGTCGGCCGGCAGTGCCGACGCCCTGCGATGGTTCTTGACGAACTCGAAGGGGTTGGGCTGACCACCGGATCCGGGAATGCCCCCCCAGATGATGAGCTTGATGTCCTGTGACCGGTGCGGCGGTGCGGACGGTTCAGCGGAAAAGACTCTGGGAATCTCACCCAGCACCAACGCAGTCACCAGCAACACGGCAGATCGAAACGTCATGAGCAAACTCGACAGGCCAGGAAAACCGTTCGACGGCAAAAACACCTCTCAGCCAGGAACCTCCCACATGCAGGCTGAGGATTTCGAACTTATCACTTACCATGGACCAATCACACTCCGCCTCGAACCGTTGAATACGAAACCGGACATGACGCGAAACACCGCCAGTGGCCTGGGCCGTCGAGAATTCCTGGCAGCGTCGATGGCTGCCACCCTGTCCGGACCGGTCGCCGCCGCGGACAAGACTCCACCCAGACGGTCCTCGTATTCGATCAAGCCCGTCCAGGCCTGGAACCCCGTCAAGAACACCTTCTCGCCGTTCTTCCCCATCGGCTGGTACTCCTTCGGACCGTCGGCGCGGATCGAGGAGATCGCCGAGAACGGAGCCAACTCGGTCATCTACGCCGGATTGGGGATCGAAGGCTGGCACAAGCCCGACACGCTGAAACGACTCGACGTCGCTCACAAGCTGGGCATCAAGGTGGTACTGGGACTCAACGGATCGGTCGTCGGCAAGGTGGTGCTGGGCCAACCGAAAACGTACGGGGTGATTCCCGAGTACGTGAAGACCTTCAACAGGCACCCGGCGACACTGGGCTGGCAACTGGGAGATGAGTTCTCCGAGGACGCGGCTCCCCGGATCAACGATGCTGCAGAACTGTTGAAGAAGCTCGGTTCCAGGCATCCCACCTGGCAGGTGCATCCTCACACCTGGGGCCACAAAGCCGTGCGGAAACTGATGGCCCGGACCGACGTCTGCACCTTCGACGGCTACACCTATCTCGAAACTCTCGGCGAGTTTCACAC
>CAUZRQ010000340.1:0-4103 GCA_963582065.1 Planctomycetota bacterium
AGGTGGCTAAGTCGGCGGTCGTCGACCGTCGAACCGATCGGATTCAGTTAACTGGACAAGGCGATGAGTTCGTCGGCTTCCTGAAACGGCATCGACGTCCTCGCTGGAGCGAATACCTGAAGGCCTGTTTGAGGTTGACTCGGCCCACTCTGGGAGCCCGAGGGGAATGGGAGGCGATCTGGCGGTTTCACGAGGCGGGGTTGCCGACAATGACGCCGGTGGCCTTTGGAGAAGATCACGCCGGGTCGTTCGTCCTCACCGAATCTCTCGAACCAGCTCGGAAACTCTCAGCCCTGGCCATCGAACCCACTCTCGAGGCAGCCAGTCGACATCGGCTCGTTCGGGAAGTGGCCGATCTGGCCCGTCGCATGCACGACGCGGGCTTGCACCACCAGGACTTCTATCTCGGTCATCTGTTGTGTCGCCTTGACCAGCCTCACGAGCCGGTTTACGTGCTGGACCTGGGTCGTGCCCGTCGCTTGCGCCGGTTGGGAAGCCGCTGGATCATCAAGGACCTGGCCCAGTTGCACTACTCGTCGGGGATTCTGACGGCAACCGATCGGCTCAGATTCATGACCAAGTACCTGGGTCGCCCGCCCGGTGATGCGGACCAGAGGTTTCTTGAACGCGTCGCCCGCAAGAGCGAGGCGATTGCGCTCCATTCCCGAAAGCACCGGCTCTAGCCGCGGACCGGTGGCCAAGCAAGGCGTCGACCACACAGTGGTCGACCGGCACAAGGTCGGACCAACCTGTCTGGACAGCAATTGACAATCGGCGATAGTCTCCGGGACATGTGTGGGATTGCCGGCTTCTTCGATGCTTGCCAAGACCTGTCGCCACGAGTGCGGGGCTACCGCGGCAAGATGGTCACGGCCTTGGCTCATCGCGGGCCTGATGGTCACGGAGAATTCGATGCGGCAGCCGTCGCGCTGGGACACTCGCGGCTCTCGATCATTGACCTCCAGACCGGTGCACAGCCTCTGACCAACGAGGACGGCTCAGTTGTGGTCGTCGCCAACGGTGAAATCTACAACCATCTCGAGCTGCGCAACGAACTGGCCGCCCTCGGACATCGCTTTCGCACGGACTCCGATTGCGAGGTGCTGGTGCACTTGTGGGAGGAGTACGGGTCGGCTTGCGTCGAGAAACTTCGAGGGATGTTCGCCTTTGTCCTGTACGACTGTCAGCAACGAGTCCTGTTTGCGGCACGGGATCGCTTCGGTCAAAAGCCCCTCTTCTACCACTTTGAGCACAGCCGGCTGACGTTTGCTTCGGAGATCAAGGCACTGCTCAAGTGCCCGTGGGTGGCCCGGCAAGTTGATCTGCTCGCGCTCGACCAGTTCCTGTTTTACCAGTTCGTCCCGCCGCCACGGACGATGTTGGAGGGAGTTCAGCAACTGCCACCCGCTCATTGGATGCGGGTTGAACACGGCCGCTTACAGATCGAGCGGTACTGGTCGTTGTCAGATGGCACAACCGGTGAGGGTGCCGACGATGATGACCTGGATCGCTTGGAACAGGCGATCGACGATGCGGTCGCCAGTCACCTCGTCAGTGACGTCCCCGTCGGCATCTTCCTCAGTGGCGGGATCGATTCGAGCATCGTCGCTGTCTTGGCCGCACGGCACAGCACCGACACGCTCGAGAGCTTCTCGATCGCCTTCCCGGGAACGCGTTATGACGAGACGGCCCAGGCCAGGCTGGCCAGCCGATCGGCCGGAACGAATCACCATGTCTTCGAGTTCCAGCCGCACGACGTTCCCGAGCAGATTACCGCGGCCGTGAGGGCCTTCGACCAACCGGTCGCTGATCGGGCCATTTTGCCCTTGATGGCACTCAGCCGCGAAGCGTCGCGGTTTGTCAAGGTGGTGCTGACCGGCGACGGGGGGGATGAGATCAACGCGGGGTACGAGAAGTACCGGCGAGTCGCAGACTCGCGGACTTGGCATCGTTGGCTGGCCCGCCGGATGCCCGGACTGCTCGACACAAGGGAACTGGCTCGTTGTTGTCCGGATCCACTGGGCTACCGCCGGCTGAGGACTCGGCTGGCCCTGAAGCTCTCTCCCCAGGAGGCCGGTCGTTATTTCACGGGATTCTGGGAAGGGTGGCAGCGGCACAAGTTGTTCGCCCCGGATGTTCGCAAGGCCGTGGTCGACCGGTCACCGGCCCTCCTTCTCCAGGCGGGCCTGGAGGAGGCAGCAGCAGGACGTGACCCCAACGCGTTGGACGAGCTGGCTTTGTGGGATCAAACGGGCTATCTGGCTGGTGACCTGCTGCTGAAGACAGATTACTCGACGATGTCCTTCGGTTTGGAGGCACGGGCACCGCTGCTGGATCACCACTTGGCCACCGTGGCGAATCGCCTGCCCGACCGGCTCAAAGCGACCGCCGCGCAGACAAAGGTCGCCTTGCGGCAGATCGCGGCACGGTTGCTGCCGAAGGAGCTAGTCGAGCGACCGAAGCGCGGCTTCGGAGTGCCGATGAAGCGATGGCTTCAGAACGAGCTGTCGGGCTGGACGCGGGAAATACTGCTCGACTCATCGGCGACCACCGGAGAGTTTTTCCAGCGGCGGACGATCGAGCGGACGATCGACGAACATCTGCTCGGTCGACACAACCACACCGGTCGTCTTTACACCCTGCTTGTTTTCGAGTTGTGGTTCCGCCACCACATCCTGGAGACTGACACAGGGGTCCGCGACACGACTCCTGAAGACCGGTTCGGCGGATCGGTTGCCGCCTAGCCGCTGGCCGGATCAGCGACGCTACGTGCCCTGCCCCACTGGCTCTCAGGCGGCACGACGGAACAATGCGAAGTTCTTGATCGTCCCGACCGGCTCGATCCCGGCACGGCCGTGCATGCGTTCCCCAATCGCCTGCGCGACACCGGGAAACAGCTCGCTGGCCGCGTCGTCAAAGACGATCCAACCGCCGGGAATCACATGAGGCACATAGTCGTCGATGTCGTTGACAACATCTTCGTAGTGGTGGCTGCCATCGATCCAGAGGAATGAGATCGGTTCGGTCCAGCCTTGGGCAATGTCGTGAGAGAGGCCACGCCGAATCTCGAGACCTCGATCCGTCAACGAGAACCCCTCGACACTCTGGGAAAAGCCCTCCCAGGTGCCGCCCAGGTGGGAATCAATCGACACGACCGCCCGCGGAACCGAGCAGCACGCGGCAGCCTCCACCAACCAGGCTGTCGACTTCCCGAACAGCGCGCCGATTTCGACGTAGCAACCGCCCTCTGGTGATTGCATCCCCAGGTAGGCCAGCAGCCGGCACTCCCGTGCCGATGTGTTGCCGGGAATCTGTTCGAGTTGCTCAATCCGCTCGGAGGCAAACCGCGCGCGGATGGAACGATTGGCCTTCATCTGAAGACGATGTACCGGATCGACGCGCCAGCGGATCGTCTCATAGGTCCTCCGAGGCAGCTTCACGATGTTGTGGATCAGCCGGTTCACTTTCAGCCTCTCTGCGAATTCCCGCATTCCCGGGCTCCACGGGGGATCGGGACGCACCACTTCCCAACAGCCGGTCGTGTGGGCAGATTGCCGCCGCGGTATAGGCCAGTTGAAATCGCGGGTCAATTGCAGTCCTCGACAACGGCTTGGATTCGATGCCCGAATTTCAGTACCCTTATCTAGCGCACAGGTTCGCCAAGAGTTCGGGTCTCGAGTACGCCGCTGCAATTGATCGCGGGTTGAGCCTGAACGTGCGGTTGTGTCGGTAGGTGAGGATCCAGATATGCTGCTACCCAACTGGGCCGGTTGGCTGCACGCTGTTGCGACGACACTTCGCAGCAAGCCAAGCAGGCGGAGCCGCCGGAAATCGGCGGCAATCGAGCTCTTGGAAGACCGGACACTGCTTTCGGGCGTGTCTGATCCCTTCGAGCCCAACGACACCTTCGCTTCGGCGTCACTCCTGACGGTGACACCGGGGGAGGAATACACGACCAGCGGTGCGAGCGTCGAGGTGTCCGGTGATGACGACTACTTTGAGTTCACGCTGTCCCGCTCGGGGACGATCAGCCTGGACACCGATGCCCAAGAGCAGGGTCTTTCGGACGTCGACACGGTGCTGTACCTCTACGACGGGGACCA
>CAUZRQ010000341.1:0-4077 GCA_963582065.1 Planctomycetota bacterium
CGAGCACGGTTTTGGGCCCACGAGCCTCAAACCGACATCGCGCTGCTGAAGAAGGGTTTTCACCTGGTCTACTGCGACGTGGCCAATCTCTGGGGCAATGCCCGGGCCACCGCCCGCTGGGATATCTGCTACCGGTTCCTGACCACCAGGCACGGCTTCTCGAAACGACCGGCGCTGGAAGGAATGAGTCGCGGTGGATTGATGATCTACCACTGGGCCATAAAACATCCCAAGCAGGTCTCGTGCATCTACGGCGACGCCCCGGCGATGGGCATCCGGCCCTACGTCAAGGGCCGCAAGCCCGGATCAAAGGACCTCAAGAAACTCCAGGCATGGATGAAAGCCCACGACCTCTCGCTCGAGAAGGCCCAGGCCTACACCCGCGACGCGATGGACACCGCCCGGGTGCTGGCCAAAGCCGGGGTGCCGCTGATCCACGTCTGCGGCGATGCTGACGAGAGTGTCCCGTTCCAGGAACACACCGCCGAGTTTGCACGGCGGTACCGCAAGTGGGGCGGTACGATCAAGGTGATCGTCAAGAAGGGTGGCAAGCATCACCCCCACAGCCTCAAGGACCCAACACCGATCGTCGATTTCATCCTGGCCGCCCAGTAGCCGACCAGTAGTAGCCGACCAGTAGTAGCCGATCAGCAGCAGTCGACCAGGGCCGCCAGTCGCGAAACCGCTTCACTCACCCGGAACATCGGTCGAGAGAAACACCTCGTGGACGTCCAGCTGGCTGGGTCCCCGGAACATCTCCTTGGGCGCCCGGTTCGCATGGGCTTCGGCAAAGGCCTTGCTGCGGGTCCAGTCGACAAAGTTGTCCATCGACTCCCACCACGTCTTCACCTCGTAGTACCCCTCCACGTCCGGATCATCCACGAAGGTTCCCTGCTCGTGGTCGAAGCGGACCGGGCGAGGCCGGTGCACCTCGTTGCGAATGAAGCCCGGTGCCTGGTCCACCAGGTGCACCCGGTTGCGGAACCGGTCCTCGAAATCGATCTCGTGACCACTGGCCACGGGAATCCGGTTGGTGACAACGATCATCGGGGCAACTTCCTTCCGGGGTCCGTTTATTCCTGGGCGGCCTGCAACCGCACGAGTGCGTCGGCCAATGCGCGACGAGATCGGTCCAGGTCGCCCGGTTTCAGATGGCAGAAGTACTCGAGCCAACGCTGGCCGATCGACTCGAAACGTGCCTTGCGGACCCCGCGGGCCGCCTCCAGAGCGGCAGCCAGTTTCGACGGCGGATCGGGCTGCTTCAAGCGACCTATCGCGGTGGCGATGGCCCGGTCGAGTGCCTCGAGATAGCGGACATCGTCGATCCCGGCACGGTGAGCCTCCCAGGCCAGCGTCGGGATCGGCTGTCCAAACTCGTCGGGGTACGACACCTTGTGCGCCGGCTTATCGGGATCGTAGAGACCATTGCCGGGAAAATCCTGGTAGGCCCAGGGACTCGAACCCAGGTACCCGCAGCGGGTGTTGTAGAGCCCGGTCAGGGCCCGGTACGGCAGTGGAAAAGCGGTTGCCGTGACCCAGTAGGAAATGGGGCGAAATCCCTTCTTGCGGGCGTACATCACCTCGGCGTTGTCCGGCCCTCCGAAGACGTAGATGTTGTAGACCGGGCGATCGATGAAGTCTCGAGTGGCCAGTTGTGCCGTCTTGCTGTTGATCGCCGTGAACATGTGCAACCCCGTGGCGCGACGCCGTTGGGCTTCCTTGCGGCAACGCTCGATCGCCGCCGGCTCGGTCGGTTCATCAACCCCGTAATAGAACAGGTCGCTGAACCCCATTTTCTTGGCCGCCGCCACCTGCTTGGCCGCGTTGCCGTCGGGCCAGTGCATCAGGCACGGGGCCCTGGTCATCCCCGCCTGACGGGCCAGGCCCAGGGTCGAAAACCCCGAGTACAACGTGGCGGCATTCAGTCCATGACGCACCTGGTCCTGCAACTCGGCCAGGTATCGGGCCTCGCTGACGTGATGAGCCTTCTTCGGATTGGTCGTCTGGTTCCTGTGATAGATCCCGTAGTACCCCTCGGCCGCCTTCAGCGTGATCGGCAGCACGTCGAGAACCACCTCCAGTCGCGACCTGGCAGTGCCACCGAAAATGACCTCGCCACGGTATGCACCCGGAGGTGAGCCGTCGGGCACATGCACGGTCAACCAGAACTGGCGGCTTTCGTGAGCCGGGACCCGGGTCACGCATCGCTCGCCTCCAAATCCACCCTGCCTGCCCTTGGGTGGCAACGTCGTGCGATCGTCCCGCAACAGGATCTCGGGAGTCAGCATGCGGACCTGGCTGGGCCGGAACAACGAGTTCCTCCGCTCGCGGACATGAACGACACGCACGTCGATGGCGTCGGTTTCCAGCACCACCCCGCCCGGCCCCTCGAGCCGCGACAGCGAAACGGTCAATTCGGGGATGTCCCGGATGGCACGGATCGCAAACGTTCCGTTGATGTACTGGTTGGCCGCACCCCACATCCGCAGCCGGCCAAACGGTCGTTTGTCCTTCCCGTCGGGCAGCCAGTCGTAGAGAGTCCCTGCAAAGCCGATGACCGGGCCGACGACGAAGCCACTTGCGGCGGCCCGCTCGGCCAGGTGCGAATCGTCGCGGTAGGTCCGTGGTGCCCGCAGGCGAGGACTGGTGATGGGCTCGGGCAACTTGTCCCTGGTCGGAACCAGTTGCGCGTCGGTGGTGAAAGCCACGGCGTCGAACATGCCCTTGTCGACGTCGAGATCGACGTGATGCATGCCGGCGGTCACCGAGATCCTGCCCGAGTGCCGCCAGACAAATCGCCCACCCCCACTGCCTCCACGACCGCCCACCAGCGGGCGTTCATCCACCGAGACGGCCACCGTGCCATAGCCCCCGTAATTCCGGACCCAGACGTGGTACTCGGCCTGCCGCGGAAACTTGGCGATCCAGGTCAGGCGTCCCGAGTTGCCGGCCGAACACCAGGCGGCATGGCGACCCAGCGGCCGGGTGCCGCCATAACTCGCCTGCAGCGGATAGAAGCCCCAGGCGGGCATCAACTGGTCGGCCGTCACCCAGAACGTGGTCGCGGACGGCTGCCCCGCCACCGCTTCTGGTCCCGGTCCCAACGAGGCGACAACCAGCCAGAGACCGACGAGCATCGCGGACCGCAGTTCCGTTCCGAAAACCACCATCGTCAACGTCCTCGAACCAGCGGGGTAACCGACGCGGAGTGCAACGCGAGGGACCGACCACGGCACTCCGCGCCGGGATTCGAACCTTCGCCGGATTCCTCAGGAAATGCAACAGTCCCACCATCCGACGCCCCGACCGCGGACATCGACGACTCTTGACCTCCACTCCACCCCGGACTATCCCTGATCGAAGACTGTTGATCACCGGCCGCCCCGGGAGACTTCATGAACTTTCTTGAGACGGTCCGATTCGCCGGTGTGCTGACGGTTTTCGTCGCACTGACCTGCACGGTCGAAGCGGCAGACAAGCGGTTCGCCCTGATCGCTCCGGGCTCGACGCTGCCTCGTGTCGTGTCCGGTCCGCGGCCCCTCGAACGAGACGCTGCCAAGGACCTCTGCGATTATCTCTCTCGCATCAGCCGCCGCAGCATCTCGGTTTCCGACCAGGCCGACCAGGCAGAACAGGCCACGATCGTGATCCACGTCGGCCGCGACCAGTTTGTCGAGAAGCAAGTCCCGAGGATCGAGAGGATGCGGGCCGATGGCTACGTGAT
This sequence comes from Planctomycetota bacterium, assembly GCA_963582065.1. GTDB lineage: Bacteria > Planctomycetota > Planctomycetia > Planctomycetales > Planctomycetaceae > UBA8437. Next base: position 3,725 of record CAUZRQ010000341.1, read on the forward strand.
CCAATGCATCGAGCAGGGCAAGAGCGTGCACCTGGTCCTCGCTGGCAAGGCCGACCGCGCCGCGCAGTGGGCCGTCGAGAGATTCCTGGCCGATCACTGCGGCGTCCGCTGGCTGTTTCCCGACTCGGTCCACGGCGAAGTGGTGCCCCAGCGGACAACCATCACGCTGGATCGTCAGCTCTCACAGACCATCCAACCCGACTTCGTCAATCGCTCCAACTGTGGGATGTACTATTTCACGCCCCCCCGCAAGCTGCTTCGCCTCGGCCCACATGGTGACGGTCAATACGGCAACCACGCCATTCAGCACATCTTTTCCAGTAAGCAGTTCGAGAAGCATCCCGAGTGGTTTG
>CAUZRQ010000342.1:0-4047 GCA_963582065.1 Planctomycetota bacterium
GCCATCGTCGAGGCCGCTCAGGGGCGGTAACCGCCAGATCCGAACCACGGTCCCGCCCCTCGCTCGCGGTGGGACTTCGGTTATCGAGTGGTCGGGCGGTGAGGCATTGGGCGTTCAACCCGCTGGATCCGAACCACGGCCCCGCCCCTCGCTCGCAGCGTGACTCCGGTTATCGCGTGGTCGAGGCCTGGCCAACGCTGCCACCAGCGATCCGCGAGGCGATCCTGGCGATGCTCAGGGCGGATGAGTGAGCCAGCCGGTTGCCCGTGCCTTCTGGGGCCCCAGTCGCCCAGAAACCGAACCGACCCCCCCGCCCCGTTGGGGAGGGACTCCTTGACTTATCCCGTGTTCGCAGCCGGGGAGATGACGGCTACTTGGACGTGTCCAGCGACGAGATGTCCCAGACCTTCAGCGTCTTGTCACCGCTGCCGCTGACGATCCGCTTCCCGTCGGGGCTGAAACTCACGCTGGTGACTAAATCTGAATGTCCCTTGAGTGTGAGCGTCTCCTGGCCGGTCTGGGCATCCCAGACCTTCACCGTCTTGTCCTGGCTGCCGCTGACGATCCGCTTCCCGTCGGGGCTGAAACTCACGCTGTGGACATAACCTGAGTGCCCCTTGAGTGCGAGCGTCTGGAGGAATCGATTGCCGTTTGCGGCTTTCCGCTCGCCACGACGCCATCGAGGCGGAGACGGTCATCTCGAACCTGGTTGGCCCGTGGGAATGGTCTGTGCGGTGCCCGTCTCGGAGGCCCGGTAGGCACCGAAGATGACTTCGAGCACGTGCAGGCAATCGTCACCGGTCAGCGGGGGGCGGGCACCCCGGGCGGCGTCGATCGCTGCCTGCACGAGGAGTTGATAGGAATTGACACCTGCCGGCTCTTTTTCGGTCTGGATCCCGCGTGGTGCATCCGGGTGCGTCGAATACCACTGAAACAAGCGTCTTGATCCGTCGGGGCCGCGGTAACCTGAAAGCTTGAGCCAGCCCCGCGAACCCCACAGGGTCGTGCCGGCCTGGTAACTCCCACCGTCGACGTAGTACCCCCCGTGAAACGTGCCGAGCATGCCGTTGCGAAACTGGAACGCAACGGCTTCGGAATCTTCAATCTGGACCGGCTGTCCGCCCACGTTCCTGGCAAAACCGGTGACCTTTGCGACGCGATCGTTCGTAATGAAAAAGACCTGGTCCAGGTTGTGGATGCCCAGCCAGATCAGGTGTCCCCCGCCAGATTTGTCACGAAACGCGAACCATGATTTCTGGTAGTCGGAACGAGTCAACCGGGCCTGGTCCTTCACCTGAAAGAAAGTCACACCGTAGAGTTTTCCGATCCAGCCCGCATCGACGATTTGTTTGGCACGCTTCGTGTTCGCTGACAGGCGACTGGGGAGCGCGAGCATCAGGTTGACTTTCTTGTGCCGAGCCAATTTCACCAGCGGCCTGAAGTCCTCGGCGCGCACGCAGGCCGGCTTTTCGGCCAGGACATGGCATCCGGCCGACAGGGCCTCCCGAATCGGGGCCGGTGCCCGATGGGCCGCCAGGGACACCAGGACCAGGTCCGGACGGAACTCCCTGATCATTGCCGAGGAGTCGCGATAGGGTTTGAAATTCGAGTGCTTGCCGAGCATTCTCTTTGCCGACTCGAATGTCGTGCCGCTCGAGTCGGCAACCGCCACGCCGGAAATGGAACGGCACTTCGCGATCGCGGGAAAGTAGATACCAAGATGGGGTCCACCCTGTTGAGTGATCACGCCCACGCGGACTTTCTTTCGGTTTGAGACTTCGCTACCAGATGGGGAATCGTCCGCCTGAGCGGGATGCAGGAGATTCACAAATACGAGGAGCAGCACAATCGCCAGCTGGCCGAGAGAATGGCCGGGAAGCACGCCGAATTTCATGTTCCAACTCCTGTACAACATCGTGGTAAACACCGTCAGCCTGGTGCGGTCCGCGAACGAACCGGTTGAAACCGGAATTCTCGCTGGTTTCCGGCGCAGGAACGCTTACTTTACCATCACACGATCCCTCAGTCGCAAGGCAACCGCGTCCGGTTCTCGGACATCCCGACCATCGTGGGCTGCCACCCGGCGGTTGATCTTGCGGTCAGCGTAAAGTCAGTCCCGTTCGGCTTCCGCCACTGCAACGCATTCACCAAGGCCAGTCCCGGAGTCATCCCACGCCATGAACCAGCACAACCGCAGGGCATTCCTTAAATGTACGGGCATCGGGGTTGCCGGTGCAGCCGTGTCGACTTCGTCGATTCCAGCCGCAAGAGCGCACGGAGCGAATGAGCGTGTGAATGTCGGCCTGATTGGATGTGGTGGTCGCGGAATCCACGTGGCCACGGCGATCGGATCGCAGAAAGACGCAGCCGTGCGGTATGTCTGCGACCCGGACAGCCGGCGCGCGGCCAAGGCCAAGCAGGCCACGGGCGCTGATCATGCGGTCTCGGACCTGCGACGAATCTTGGACGACAAGTCCATTGACGCGGTCGCGATCGCCGCGTGCGATCACTGGCATGCTCCCGCCGCGATCCTCGCGTGTGAAGCGGGAAAGCACGTCTACGTCGAAAAACCATGTTCGCACAGCATCCACGAAGGCCGGTTGATGATCGAAGCGGCTCGCAGGGGAAAACGCCTGATGCAGCATGGAACGCAGAGCCGTTCCAGGGAGACCACCAAGGTAGCGATCCGCATGTTGCGGGAAGGCGTGATCGGTGATGTCCTGGTCGCGAAATTCATCAACAGCCAGAAGCGAGCCAACATCGGCCACCGCAAACCCTCGCAGGCTCCGGCTCACATCGACTATGACATGTGGGTTGGCCCGGCCGAGTGGCGACCGTACCAGTCAAACTACGTGCATTATCACTGGCACTGGTTCCACAACTTCGGGACCGGCGACATTGGGAATGACGGCGTGCACGGAATCGACGTGGCCCGTTGGGGACTCGGGGTCGAAACACATCCGAGTTTCGTCGCCGGCTACGGCTCGAAGCTCTACTTTGACGACGATCAGCAGTTTCCCGACACGTATCAAATGAGCTTCGAGTACCCCGCCGACGGGGCCGTCGGAAACAAGCGCCTGCTCGTGTACGAACAACGCATCTGGTCGCCGTATCGTGAGGACGCTGAGGGTACCCACACGGTCTTCTTTGGAACACAGGGCATCTTGAAGTGGACCAGGTCGGGCTTGAAACTGTTTGGTCCAAGGAATGAACCCCGCGAGATCGCCGAGCTTCCCAGGGATCGCGACGATGCGCACCAGCGGAACTTCCTTGATGCGATTCGAACGGGCAAACAGCTCAACGCCGAAATCGAAGTTGGCCATCTTTCCTCGACGTTGTGTCACCTGGGCAACATCGTGTCGCGAACCGGCCGGTCTGTGACGTTTGACCCATCATCGGAACAGGTCGTTGGCGACAAGCAAGCCAACATGCTGACCCGCCGCAAGTACCGCGAAAACCACTGGGCGACGCCTGCAGGAGCGTGATGTCGGACGTCGAATGCCCGGACCGCCGCGTCATTCGCGGTTGATATCCCCTTTGAGGGAAGTGCCGCCAAAGCGGCCATAGATGCCGTCGCCCCATTTGACGTTTCCAAGTCCCTTCGCTTTGCCGAGTTGCTCGGCCAGGTGGCCAGTCAGTGTGGTCGTGGCGAGACGCTTTCCGTCCTGCTGGATCACAATCTCAGGTCCGCGAATGATGAACTCGATCGTCGTGGGGCCGAGCGGTCGGTGAGTTGTTCGCGGTGGGCGTCTCCGATCGGCGGGACCCAGTGGCCAAGGAGCGGCGTTCCCAGCGATCCCAACCAACAGCACCGCCAGCAGAACTCGCATCACATCCCCCCAGTCTCCCCACCCCAGCCCCGGCGTTCAACTCAGGGGCGGTAACCGCCAGATCCGAACCACGGTCCCCGCCCCTCGCTCGCGGCGTGACTCCGGTTATCGCGTGGGCGTGAGAAGGCGGTGGGTCTTCCGTGATTCCGAGCAAGCACAGTTTGCCGTCGAAATGCGTCAAAGAAAGCCGCTCATTGTGAGCGGGCGAGTGCGAATT
>CAUZRQ010000343.1:0-4034 GCA_963582065.1 Planctomycetota bacterium
CGTCGCGTTTCTGCAGCTCGGGCTTGTAGTCCCAGGTATCCAGATGACTGGCTCCCCCGTTGAGCACAATCCAGATGATGCTGTTCACGCCGGGAAAGTGAGCCGAGCGGGCCGAGAGCGGGTGTTCGGAGTCGTAACCGACATTCCCGGCGACCGCCTGCTGGCTGGCCTGGATCGCATCAAACGCAAGGGCGCCTGCCCCCAGGCCGGACAAGCAGAGCATGTCGCGTCGCGACACCTGCGGAGATCGATCCCGTGGAAGACTAGCCATGGCGACAGGTGTCACTCGACGTAGAGGAATTCGTTGAGGCACAGCAGCATGTGGCAGAAGTCACGTTGTGACTGGGGAGTTCTGGGTGCCAGGAGCGCGTTGGCCAGTCGACGTTCCTCTCTCGAGGGAATCCGGCCGACACACAGCAGGAAGGCCTGGTCGATGAATTCGGCCGGCGGTATCGCCTCGCCGAGCGACAGGCGTCTACGGATGTGATCGGCCGAGTCGCTCACGAACGGATTGTTGAGCATCATCAGCGCCTGCGGAGCGGTCGTGGTCGTCGATCGCCGACCGATGGTCTGCAGGCTGTCGGGGCTGTCGAAGAGCTGCAGCAGCGGGATCAGTTTCGAACGTTTCACACGAAGATAGACACTGCGGCGGGCGACGTTCTGGTCGAGTGTGCCGGGGCCGAACATGGTGAGGTCGAGTCGGCCGCTGACCGCGACCAGGTTGTCGCGGATCGCCTCGGCGTCGAGCCGCCGAGGCTCACGCCGCCACAGCAGCCGATTGGTCAGATCGGGATGCTCCGGCGGCTCCGGATGAAAGACGGCGTTGCGGAGTGATGCCCCGTGCGACTGGTATCCCATCCGGTAGGTGGCGCTGGTGAGAATCAGCCGGTGGATCGGCTTCAATCGCCAGCCGCCGTCGATCAATTCGGCTGCCAGCCAATCGAGCAATTCCGGATGCGTCGGCCGATCACCTCGAGTTCCAAAATCGTTGGGTGTCGTGACCAGGCCCCGCCCGAAGTGGTGATGCCACAGCCGATTGACAATCACGCGAGCCAGCACGTGCCCTGCCCCGCCGCGGGGATCGGTGATCCAGCGGGCCAGGGCAACCCGACCGGGTCGGCCTTCGAGCTTGCTGAACCAGCGTGCCTGCTGGGCATCGGTTCCGACCAGGAACGATGGGAATCCGGTCGAGACGACGTCGCGAGCATCGTCGGGATCGCCGCGGACGAGGAACCTGACATTGGCTGGAAAACTCGGCAAATTCTTGAATCTCGGCTCGGCCGTGACCTGCATCATGATCCGTTTGTCAGCCGATTCAGCGGCGGCATAGATCGTCCAGTCACCCGCGGACGTCTTCAACAAACGTGTCGCGCTGACGGTGGCAGCAAAGGCGGCGGTGAACCTGTAGTACTCGTCCTGGCCGATCGGGTCGTACTTGTGGTCATGACATCGTGCACATCCGATTGTCAGCCCCAACAGCGCCGTGCCGGTGGTTGAAGTGAAGTCGTCGAGCTTGTCGTAGCGTTGCTGGACGAAGTCCTTGCGGGTCTGGATACGGTTCTCGACACCGGCCACCAGGAACCCTGTGGCCACGACGGACCAGGGGTCGTCCGGTTCCAGTTGGTCTCCGGCCAGCTGCAGCCTGACGAACTGGTCAAAGGGCATGTCGTGGTTGAGAGAGCGGATGACGAAGTCGCGATACCTCCAGGCGTTCTTGCGGTCGTAGTCCATCTCGAACCCGTCACTCTCGGCGAATCTCGCGACATCGAGCCAATGTCGCCCCCAGCGTTCGCCGAACCGCGGGTCGCCGAGCAGGCGATCGACGGTCTGGCTCCAGCCCGAATGGCGACCTCGAGAGGTGTCTCGGACGCGGTCGGGTCGAGGGGGCAGTCCGAGCACATCGAACGTTGCCCTTCGCAGCAGGACGGCATCAGTTACGCCTGGGGCAGGTCGCAATCCGGCGGCGGCGTGTCGTGCTGCGACGAAGGCGTCGATCGGGTTGCGTGCCCAGGCCGATTCGGTCCGCGGCACCGCCGGCCGTTTCAGGGGTCGCCACGACCAGAAACTGCGAGCGTCTGCGGGGTCGAGCCGCGTGTCGGAGGCCTCGGCGGCCTCGGCGACAAGTGGCGATGTCGGCAACCAGCCGAGGCAGAGCACGATCAGAAGGGCACGGCTGAGAAGTTGGCCGATCATGACGTCAGAGTCAGCGGAGGTATTCGAAACGATTGGTCGATCATCGTATCCCGCACGACAGGTCGCGGCCAATCTGCAGGGTGGGGTGTTGCCGAGCGTGCAGAGTCGTCGCCGCATGCTGCGATCGACTATTGTGCAGGCGGCATGCAAGAAAACACGCGAGTGACCAGAAGGAGGTTCATCCCGGCGCGAGGCTTGGTGCGCGGCCTGTGCCTGGGGCTGCTGGTCGTATCGATGGGCAGGTGCTCCCGTGCCGTGGCCGAAACCCCGCACCCGTTCATCTGCATGTACGGCCACCACGATGGCCAGGGCGTGACGGATGCCTTCCGCAGACTGGTCCCCCGGATCACGGTGATCGAAGGAACGAGCCGGAATGCGGCGTTCATCAAGGAACTGCGCCGAAAGAAATGCGTGTACGCCGCCCACGTGAACAACCCGCCGGGGGCCAGCGTCGACGAACTGCTGAAACGCTGGGGGGCTCCGTTCGAGGATGACCTCGGAGGAAAGCTGCCTGGCGGATACGACGCGATCGCCATCGATGAGCTGCGCCAGGATCTGGACGGAAGCCCGCAGTCGAAGATCGTCTGCCAGGCACTGGTGGGAATCCGAAAACAGTTTCCCGACAAACAGATCTACGCCGCGGCGACCTGGCAACTGGGCCGAAACGCGAAACGTCACACCGAGCAGCTCCGGGCGGTTGAAAAGCACGTCGACGTCCTGATGCTGGAAGTCTACCTCCGGGAATCACGTCCCTCTTACGGATACTTCCCCAAGTGGGCTCGAGAACTGGATGCCGTGGCACCGAAGTTGTTGGCCAAAACGGTCTACGGGCTGGGAGTGGCCCAGCGCGGCTACCTGTTCGACGACTCGTCAACCAGTAGTTTCCTGGCTCATCTCGACACGCAGTGTTTCACCATCCGCAACGACTCACGCACCGCCACCATGCCTGGCGTGATGTTCTGGGTCTTCTACCGAAGCCAGGCCGAAGTGACTCCCGAGTACCTCGCCAAGCTCTCGGACCACTACTTCCACAAGCGTCGGACGGTTCGGTTCGGCGATGGTGTCAAGCACCAGTTGGTGTCCAATCCTCAACTGGAAACAGCACGAGGCTGGACGTTGGAATCCGGTGGAGGAGAGATCGCGTTGTTCAAGTACCAGGAGGTGCCGGGCATCAAGGCATTTCACGACAGCAACGGTTGGTCGCAGCACGGCAGCGGCGGGCTGAAGATGACACGCGCAGCCCGCACGAACCGCGCGACGACGGTGGTCCAGGGGCTGTCGGCGGACCGGACTCACGTCGTGTCGGCCTGGGTCCACTCGAACAAACCCAACCAGAAAGCCGTTCTGCGGGTGCTGGGCCGGGATGATCGTGTGCTGGCCAAGTCCGAGACCACTCGGGCAGGAGTTGGTTCTCAGTGGGACAAGTGGACCCGCCTGCTGGTCACGTTCCGACCCGACGCGACATCCGTGCGGCTGGAGTTGAATGACAACTCGACTGCGGTGGGAACGACCCTGTACTGGGACTTTATCGAGCTCGAGAGTGGATGGCCCCTGAAAAACACAAGTTTGGGGATGGGACGGGGTCAGACGCCGCCCACAGAAGGTCCCGCTCCACCCAGAACGGCACGCAGGCGGGGCCTGACCCCTTTTCAACCAGCACCCGTTGTAACTCGAAGAAGGGGTCAGGCCCCGCCTGTGAAACGCGACAGGTGGAGCAAACCCCGTTGTGGGCGGCGTCTGACCCCAGGGTCCGAGTTCTTTCTCATGAGCGGGCTGCTACGGGACAAGTGAGCAGCCGCCCGGTCATGCGGGCCGAGGGACTCGTGACTTGGCAAAGGCTC
>CAUZRQ010000344.1:0-4026 GCA_963582065.1 Planctomycetota bacterium
TCCGAGACGAGTCAGTGATGAGTGGCCGACTGACAAGGATCGGCGAGATGGCGCACGGCACGGTCAGGCATGATGATGAGTGACCGCCACGGCCTGAACCGGCCCCGGTTACTTTCCAGAAACTTTCCCGATTGCCCGTCTGGGGCTATCTATCCGTTCTGCAATAGACCATACTTTGGTTATGAGAAACACGGCCACCAACAACAGAACCAGGAACGAAACCATGACGACCACGACCAACGACCTCGCCGCCTTCCAGGTTGGGCGCACCTACTCCACCCCCAGCGTCTGCGACCACGAGTGCATCTTCTCGATCACGGTCGAGAGCCGCACCGCGTGCTTCATCACGACGACCGAAGGCAAGCGGCTGAAGGTCAGCGAGTGGAAGGGTGCCGAGCAGGTCAGTCCGCTCGGCAGCTACTCGATGGCCCCGATAATTGGAGCCGACGACCAGACCGAAGCGTCGGTGGCTTTCTGGATGCGGTTCGCTTCGTCATCGTGGACCGACTACGCCGAGATCAGTCTGCCGCGTGGCGACCTGAAGTGACAACCACCAACCGCCGGGCGGCGACCTGCCGCCCGGCCTGACCGGGAGAGAAACGATGACGATCAAGCCGCAGACGTACATCGGCGAGGCCCAGGAAGCCCAACGCCGGGCCTCAGACTGGTTTGATGAACTGAAGGCCGTGATTGATGACTATGTGGTGCATGGTACCAACCCGGACGAATTCCTCAGGGCCGTCATTGAAAATGACCTCGAAGGGGTGCTGGAACTTCCCCTTGAAGAGGATGTCAGGCCATTGGTGACACCTGGTGAAAGCCGTCCCCCGATCCAGGTCATCCTGGAAATCATGCACTACATCAGGGACAACGTGCCTGAGCATGCACAGGGGAAACCCGGCATGGTGGCCAACTGGATGAAACTGTCAGAGGCTGCCAGAGAGCAAAGCAAACGGGAATGCAGGGGGCTGGACATCATGCATATGACCATGCCTGCTTTCCCCCAGCATGTCGGGGACACCTTCAGCCGGATGCCCGAGGAGCAGAAGGCCATGGTCGCAGCCCAGGCCATCAGGGACATTCACGCGCTGGTGTCCTCTCATCACCTCGCGGCCCAGGTGTTCCATCAATTGGAAGATGTCCGGGATGAGGTGGCCAAGGCGGTGGAAAAAACCAGCGGGGTCTAGGCTCACGAGGACTACAACGGGACGCCCCAGACCGTGCTGACGCGGGTGCGCCCAGCAACGGACGGGGATAAGTGATGGCTGACCGGAGCGGGCGCAACTGGAAGCTGCTGATCGGCGACTGTCGTGACCGGCTCGCTGATCTGCCCGAGGGTTCGGTGCAGACGTGCATCACGTCGCCGCCCTACTGGGGTCTGCGTGACTACGGTGTCGATGGTCAGATGGGTCTGGAGGAAACGCCCGACGATTTTCTGTCAGCGATGGTCGAGGTGTTCCGTTCGGTGTGGCGTGTGCTGCGGGACGACGGGACGTTGTGGGTGAATATGGGGGACAGTTACGCAAACACCAATGGGCTAAGTGGCACTCCCGCCGACATAGATCATGGGGGGACATCGTTTCGCGGCGGGAGATACGAGAAGCAGCCCTGCGTCGGAATCCCGCTTGGCCTGAAGCAAAAAGACCTATGCGGAATGCCGTGGCGTCTAGCCTTCGCGTTGCAATCTGACGGCTGGTATCTGCGGTCGGACATCATCTGGTCAAAGCCAAACCCAATGCCGGAATCGGTGACCGACCGACCGACGAAGGCGCACGAGTACATCTTCCTGCTGACGAAGCGGCCCCGGTATTTTTATGACGCTGATGCGATCAGGGAGAAGTATGACGGGTCAACGAAGCCACGGTCACGTGCGTCGAATTTCAAAAAGGCAGGATCGCAAGACGACCGTTTTGGTTCGCATAATCACGGCGCGGAAATAATTATCGCAAATCCAAACGGACGCAACCGCCGAACCGTCTGGGAGATCCCGACGCAACCCTACAGCGAGGCACACTTCGCCACGTTCCCCGAAGCGTTGGTCGTGCCGTGCGTGTTGGCCGGGAGTCGGGAAGGCGACACGGTGCTGGACCCGTTCGCTGGCAGCGGCACGACGGGCAAGGTCGCTGTCGAGTTGGGGCGTGAGTTCATCGGCGTGGAACTCAACCCCGAGTATGCGGACCTCGCGGCCAAGCGGATCACGAACCCGAAGAAGTGGTCGATGCCAGGGGCGGTATCGCACAAGCCCATCGACGGGCAGACAATGTTGTTTGGGGAGGACGACTGATGCAAGATGAGTCCGGATCTACAGACCGTGCTGACACGGGTGCGGCCAGCAACGGACGGGGACAAGTGATGCGACAGGCCGACAGCCTGACCAAGCAGAGCGAGGGGGGATCCTGATGCTGCGGATCGGATCGCTGTTCTCGGGGATTGGAGGAATTGAGCTGGGGCTGTCTCGCGTCAAGAAGCAGGACGGCAACCCGGCGTTCGAGGTGGCGTGGCAGGTTGAACTAGAACCGTATTGCCAGCGAGTGCTGGAGAAACACTGGCCCGACGTGCGACGATGGGACGACATCAAGACGTTCCCACCGCCAGGGCCGATTGACGAGTGGCGTGTGGACATGGTGACCGGCGGGTTTCCGTGTCCAGATATCAGTAACGCACAGACTGCTCAGACCCATAACAGGAAGACGGTGCTTGATGGAATCGACGGGACACAGAGCGGATTGTGGACAGAAATGCTCCGAGTGGTCCGCATATTGGGACCACGAATCATCCTCTTGGAAAACTCGTCAGCTCTCGTTGTTCGAGGACTCGACCGTATCCTCGGTGATTTGTGCGAAGGGGGGTATGATGCTGAGTGGCAAGTTATATCAGCAGCCCAAAGCGTGGGCGCACCACAGTTGCGCAAAAGATTGTTTCTCGTTGCTTGGAGAGACGTTTCGGACACCTTCGGCAAGGGACTGGAAGGGGCAGAGCGCGGCGTCTTGGCGCAACCGGACAACTGGAGACACCACGCCGACTCTGGCCGATCAACTTGGTGGCACACCACACCCACGATTCGCACTCTGGCTGATGGGGCTACCGACCGACTGGCTGGACGGCGTCCAACTTTGAGCGCAATCGGAAACGCTGTCGTCCCCCAGGTGGCGCAGTTCATCGGTGAGCAGATCGTGGCGAGAGAAGAAGCACGGGCAGAAGGCTGACCGTATCGCCTCCGCTCGGCTCTCGATTACTTTCCAGAAACTTTCTCGATTGACCGTCTTGGGCTGGCTATCCGTTCTGCAATAGACCACACTGTGGTTATGAGGAATACGGCCACCAACACCGGAACCAGGAACGAAACCATGACGACCCAGACCAGCGACAAAGCCCTTCTCAAGAACCTAGAAGCGGGGACGTTCTTCATCTTTGAAGGTGAGACCGACGTGATGGTTGTTCGCGAAGCTTCGCAGGGGACTGACGAGCAAGGCGACTACACCTTGGCGAACACAAGAATCTCCGACTGGGCATCCCGAAATGAGTTCTGTTTCTGGGGAGTGCAGACGGTGAGTGCAGACGAGCGAGTGATAGTCATCGACAAGATGGACATCAACTAACCGGGGCAACACCCCACAACGCCCGAACGGGCAGGGAACGAAACCATGACGACCCAAACCAGCGACCTGCAAGTGGCCCAGACGATCATCGCCCAGATGGGTGGCACCCGCCGCCTGTCGCTGATGGTCGGGGCGAGCCTGTTCGCAGGCGACGACAGCAGCGTCATGTTCAGCTTCAAGGGTTCCCGCAAGGTGAACAAGTGCCGCGTGACGCTCGACGCCAGCGACACCTACACCGTCGAGTTCTTCAAGTTCAGCCCGAGCAAGCTGACCTGCCCCGTGGTCGAGGAGATCAGCGGAGTCGACGCCGAGATGCTGGTGGACATCTTCGAGAGCCGCACCGGACTCTACCTGAGCTTCTGAGACAACCAACCAACAGCCGCCCGGCAACCACGCCGGGCGGCTCAGACAGGGAATGAAACCATGA
>CAUZRQ010000345.1:0-3996 GCA_963582065.1 Planctomycetota bacterium
GTAGTCTTCAACGTCGAACTTCCAGCCCTTGGCCCCGACTTCCCGAGCTACTGCGGCCCACAGGCGAGCGTTGTGAAGCGGTGCGCTGAAATCGTCGAACCAGTCAAAGTTGCCGGGTTGCACGGTGAATCTAAGGAAGTTGTCCGTAAATCGTTTGAACTTGGTGTTCGTCAGGATCTGGATCATCGGAGCCAGGTCATCGCGATCGAACTTCTGACGGCCGAAACACTCCCAGTCGAACGTGAAGTCTTTGCCGGCCTTCTTGCCACTGAAGTTGCTCAACACGATCCCGTCCAGCGGCAACTCCTCAACCTGGCGGATGGTGTTCTGGACCTTGGCCGGATAGGCGACATCGGAACCCCAGCCGATGAGTTTCTTGGTAGCTGGCGCCAGGGACTGGCCGTCTTCGGCGTTCAAGGGACGTGCTGGTTTCAACGTGCCCAGCCCGGCCAGGGAGGCCGCGACAAAGGAGCGTCGTGAGATGGGGCGAACCAGAGACTGAGAAGGATCAGTGGTCATGTTCACAGAGGTAGTCGGAGGCATTGACGAAAACCTGCTAGCTCCGGGCCCGGTAGAGCCAGGGCTTCACGTGGAGAAGGAACCCAGGAGACAGAAAGGACTGTTTTTCTACTCTGGCCGCAGCGGGGTCTGCAGATCGCGATCATTAGCGAGAACTGCGGACCGGTTGCAGCAAACGGCGGGAGGCAGATCTTTCGGCGGCGGCAGTTTTGCCGCGACGACCGAATCGAGAAACGGCCAGTCATCCGGCAACGGATAGGACGTTCCTCCCTGCAATGCCGTGCGTGCCGCCTCGGGTGGGTGACCGGTGTGGAGATAGTAAAACCCCCAGTGGTGCGTGTTGATCACTCCGGGCATCTCCAGCGCGCGGAGCACCGCCAGGTGATGGGCCTGTTTGGCCAGTAGCGGCAAGTGTTCGGTCAGTTCAATGCCAGGAACTGAAGTGGCGATCGGTTGAAACTCTCCGCGGACTTCTGTCGGAGCCTGGGGCTTCATGTCCCAGATATCGAGATGGCTCGGCCCACCCCCCAGGAAAATAAAGATGCATGATCGGGCGCGGGCTGACGGCCGGTCAGCCGCCTCTGCCCGGGCCTGCAGAAAGCCGGGCAGCCCCAGCCCAAACATGCTGAAGCCAAGTCCTCCCATCAGTTGCCGTCGCGACAAATCGGCCGACGGAGCTTTGCTGTCCCCGCAGCTGCGATCAGCACGGTGCCCGGTCGCGATTTGAGGGTGGTCAGAGGCGAGCAGTTCAACGTTCGTCTCGGCTTGTTCCATTGGCGTTATCGATTGTCAGTGAGATCGTCTGGTTCTCATCAACGCTTGGCGTAGCGTAACGCAATCGGAAGAATCTTACAAAAGGGTGTCACACGTCACGACGACGGAGCTGGGCTGACGTTCGTCGAGCTCGCTCAGAGCCGTTGATCGCCACCCCGGTCACGCTGTTTTACCCGTTGTGTCGTTACGAGGACTTTACGTTTCCTTGTCCATCAGCAGCTCGCACTGGCAGAATGTCAGGGGTCTGGCCACGTGTCCATGCCCGGGATGATGTGAGAGGGTGTTTCGTATGAGCGGATCCGCGACGTTACGGTCGCTGCTGCCCCGTAGCGAGCAGGGTTGTCACTTTGTAGCGTATGGAGATTGCTGTATCGGTCCGCCCGAGCCTGGCCGTGGGCACGAAGAACACCTTGCCGCAGTGCACCGGGTCATGCATCGGCTCGATCCTCGTCCCCAGTTCGCCTGTTTTCTCGGTGACTTGATCTGGGGACTGACACGAGAGCATGGGCCCAATTACGACGGCCAGTCCCTCCGTCAGGAGTGGATCGACAAGCTTTCGCGAGAGATGAAGCCGCTGGCCGATCTGGAAGTTCCCGTGTTCCGGATCCCCGGCAACCACGACACGATGACGCCGGTCAGCGAGGCCGTCTGGAGAGAGGTGTTTCACGAGATGCCTCAGAACGGTCCGGAGGGCCAGGAGGGACTGACATGGTTTGACCGGCGAGACGACCTGCTGATCATCGGAGTCAGTGTCTACGCGATGAACATGGGTAGCCCTTTCACCATGATGGGCGGACGCGTCGACCACGGCTGGGTCGATCGGGTTCTCACCGAACACTCCGATGCCAGATTCAAGTTCGTGCTGGGGCATTCCCCGGTTCATCCAGTCAACGGCTATAACGCTCCGAAGTGGGGCATGCTGCCGGAGTTCGGTGAGCCGTTTTGGGAGGTGCTGGTCGAGCATGATGTGACCGCCTATCTGTGCAGCCACGTGATTGCGTTTGATATCCAGGTTCATGACGGGGTACCCCAGATCACCACCGGTGGGGCCGGGACCAGCTCGGGGCCAGGTGGATGCATGCCGGCACCGGCCGAATATCATCACTGCGTTCAGCTTGCCGTCGATGAACTCGGACTGCGCGGCCAGGTCCTGGATACCGTGGGCACGGCTCGAGAACAGTTTCAGTGGCCGCTGCCCCGTGATGGAGTGATCGAATGGTCGTTCAAGAGCGAGCCGCTGGTGGCCAGTCCATCCCGATCCCTGCTGAGGGGTCATTCCGCAAATGAAGCGTTTCCGCGGATCCACGTGTCTCTTGATGGATATCAGCCACGGCTGAACGTGGCGCTGTACGACCCTGCGGATGTCTACCCGAACTCCTGGCATGGTCCCGAGGTGGACATCAGTCGACCGTTCGAATTGAGTATCGCCATTGATCCGGCCATGGGGCCTGGAGGTGTACTGGCGCGGATGGGAAACGGGCCATATTCGTCGCTGGAGACTGATGTGCCTCATGGCTACAGGGCCAACGGCTGGCCCGAGACATGGGAGACATCGACGGAAATGCAGGTTGCCAGTACCTCGGGTCAGGATTCTTCAAGGTGAGAACCAGATGCAACGTGTCGTGAATCGGCCTGTTCGGCAACTCGTTGTCGCGGGACTGTCGGCTGGCCTAGTGCTGCTGGTCGGCTTTGCCTCTTCTTCACATTGGCGAGCTGTTGGTTCTGGACAGGAGGGCCCGGACTCGTCGCCGGCTCTCTTGCGTCATCCGTATCTGCAGAAGGGGACCAGTCGTTCGATGGGCATCGCCTGGATGATCGACGATGAGCAGCCCTGTACCGTGGAATTCGGTCTGACACGGAAATTCGGGCAGGTGGTCGAGTCGCCGGAGTCCCGGCGGATGCACTTTGCCGAGATCGCCAATCTCGAGCCCGACACGCGGTACTACTACCGCATACGGTCCCAGGGCACCTGGCTGACGCCGAATGACGAGTCGTATCACTTCCGGACACACGCGGTCCAGAAGAACAGGCCGTTTTCATTTGTGGTCTTGGGAGACAGCGGACAGCCGGAAACAGGGGACCAGTGTCCGCTGGCCGACCTGCTGTTGGCACTGAGACCGAAACCGGACTTCATAATTCACACCGGTGATCTCTCGCAGCGATGGGCTCTCGATGAAGCCGAGTACGATCTGCTGACGTTCGGGGTCTACCGCGACATGCTCAGAAACACACCGTTCTATCCGACACAGGGGAACCATGACTGGGTGACCGACTGGGAGCACGGGCTGGATCCGCTGTACCCTCGCTACTTCCATCCCGGCAAGCTGGACAGCCGGTTGACCGAGCGGTTCGACATGCCGTTCTGGCGAGTGTTCCACAGCCCGCGTGACAACGAGGCGCGTCACGTCGGCCCGTTCAGCTTTCGCTACGGAAATGCCGTGTTCGTATGCGAAGCGGGGGCTGGAAAGGGCGCGGGCCGGTCTTTGGCCGAAAAACGGTTTGCCGACGACGATACGACATGGCGTTTCTTCTACAGCCATTACTTCGGCCTCGCCGGCAATGCGGTGCCCGGTGGGGACTTGAGCTGGGACCCGCCGCTGCCCAATTGTGACATGACCTTCCGCGGCCACATTCACGTCTACAGTCGCTCGACCCCATACGGTCCACATCAGGCCGTGGACCTGCTCGTAGGATGTTCCGGTT
>CAUZRQ010000346.1:0-3966 GCA_963582065.1 Planctomycetota bacterium
CAAGTTCTTGCGGAACAAGCAGACCGGGAAGATCACCCAGCCACTCGACCCCGACCAGAACCCCGACACCAGCTTCCTGGCAAAAATCCCGGCCGACACCGCCTTCACGTTTCAGACCATCGACAAGGACGGCCTGGTGCTCAACATGTCACAGACATGGCACCAGCTGCGGCCCGGCGAAGTGAGACACGACTGCGGGGGATGCCACGCCCACAGCCAGAAACCCACCCTCTTCCACGACACCTTCGCGGCCCGCCCCGACTATCAACTGTGGGATCTCACCCGATCAACTCCACTGCTCGCCTCGCGGCCCCAGGTCAGCTCGCAGGCTCAACTCGACATTGGCAACACCGTCGCGGTCAGATCCGCACCAACCGAAATCGTCAACGTCGAGTACTTCCGTGACATCCGGCCGATTCTGTTGCGGAGTTGCGTGGCCTGCCATTCATCCGGATCGAAGCAACCCGGCGGCAACCTGGTGCTCGATGCCGATGAAGAATCCGTTCGCTTCCGTCAATTCGGAGAGTTTCCAGGAACGTACTTCCGGATCGCCTTGGACGCAGAGGCGAAGTTCGGCCACAAGCCATTCGGGTACGATTCGTGGGGATACCCCAACGCCTCCCGCTACATCCGCAAGTTCCAAGCTCGCCGCAGCCTGATCGTCTGGAAGGTGTTCGGCAAACGGCTGGATGGTTTCCATAACGACGACCACCCCTCTCCGGCGACACCAGGAGATGTCACGTCACTGCTCCAGGCCGGCAAGCCGGTTGACCCCAAGCGATTCCGCGCCCGCTGGGATCTCGATTTCCAGGGAAGCCGCATGCCTCCCCCGGAGGCTGTCCGCTCCGGCAAGGTCCAAGCACTCACCGACGACGATCGTCGCACACTGGTCCGATGGATCGATCTCGGCTGCCCGATCGACCTCGATTTCGTTCCCGGGAAACCGCAGCGACGCGGCTTCGGCTGGATGCTCGACGACAATCGACCGGTGCTGACGCTGGTGCTGCCCCCACGCGGTCCTCTCCGCAAGATCAGCAAGCTGCTCGTCGGAATGCACGACTACGATTCAGGACTGGACGCCTCGTCATTTCGCGTCACCGCCAGTTGTGACATCGATGGACAGGCGGCGGGAACTAATCTGGCGCCCCAATTTCAGCCGAAATCCCCCGGTGTCCACCAATGGAAACTTCAGCAGCCACTCGTGTTGACCAATGCGGTCACCATCGCCGTTTCGATCAAGGACCGACAGGGAAATACGTCGCGGATCGTGAGGACGATCAAAGCCGCCTCGTCGCCAGGGCCGAACCGCAAGTAGGGGCCGCAGCGGACATGGTGGACTCAAGGAATTGCAGAACCCCAGCCGTCTTGCCGTGAGCTGACTTGTGCCAGTGAACCGCGAAGCGGTTCCATCCCAACGCCCTGTGTTGGCCGTGTTGCGCTGCCGGCCAGATGGCAGCGTGATCTTCAGCCCCAACGGCGAAGGCGGATTCTGGAGCAACGAACACATCCACTACCGCCCCGGCAACGGCCCACGCCACGCCGGCATGCAGGACATGGCCCTGATCGGCCCCAACACCATCCTCGTCGTCGACGTGGTTCTAAGAGGGGGCTGGCGTGTCGAAGGTGTACCGATCACCGTCACGAAGAAGTAGTCGCGGTGATGACACCAGCTTCACTCTTGGCCTTCTCGTCAGAGAGGTGGATGACGGTACGCTTCCCCTGGCGTGTTTCCCAGCGAATGACAAATCGGCCTGGTGCCGGTCGCTCATAGCTCAATGTGCGATGCGCGGCTGGAGACACTCCCCGAAAGGTGACGCTCTGTTTCCCCTGTTTTGCGGCCGTGAACACACGAGGCTCCTTGTTGATCGGCTTCAGGTTGGCATCAAAAAGCCGTAGCCGCAGTTCCAGTGAATCGCCTTTCTCCTGGATCTTGATGATCTCAACGAATTCGGTCCGGTCGTTCTTCGTCAGGCGGACGATTGCTGTCACGGACTTTCCTCTCGGCGGCAACCACGCCTCTTCCAAAATCCCCCCTTCCCTCGGTCCCTCCCACCGCCCTGTCATCCAGGCAAGACGATGAATGGAAAACGCCTTCGAGGCTGTCGTCGCCGCAGTCGGATTGTCATTTCCGTGTAACGGTGGATCGGCTCCAGCCAGGCAAACGGTGGCAATCAGGATGACGAAGGAGTATCGCATAGCACTCTCAAAGTTGTTCTTCGGGTCGATTCTTCTCTGTCAGTATGCTCAACGGGTTCGACGACTCTTGTCCGCAAGTGAGGACGTTACCTGAATTGAGTCCGGCGGCGATGCCACGCCTACAGCAGTCGTCTCAGCCGTCAGCAATCATCTTCCCAGCCCGTTGACGATCCCCCGTTTCATGCCTCGATCATCCGTTTCCAGAATGCAAGCCATCAACACCACCCCCAACCCGGCCCGCTCGAGAGCTTTCTTCCTCGACCTGACGATCTTTCTGGCTGTGATGTTCGCGGCCCGCACTTTCCACGTCCCAGGGCTCGGGTTCATGGCCGGGGCACTCTTCGGGTCGTTCGCGGCCCTGTTCGTCGCCTCCTGGAGAATGAGGGTCAGGGGCGTCACCTGGGGAGTCCTGCGCTTCCGCAAGCCCGAGAGCCTCATGAAGACCCTGGCCGCCACGGGCGGAATCCTCGCCATGGCCATCGGGGCGATCATCCTCTTTGAGATGATCAAGGAACCACTCTTTCCCGAGCTTACGGCCGATCGTTCCGATGAGCAGGCCAAGTCGAAGTTCGGAGACCTCAAAGGCAACTGGTGACTCTTCTTCTCGCTTGTGCCGATCTTCTGGCTGGAGTCGCTTCTTGAAGAGCTTCTGGATCGAGGGTTCTTGATGAACTGGCTGGAGAAGTTGTTCACCAGCACTCGTCTTGCGACGATCCTCGCGGTGGTGTTGCAGGCGATGATCTTCGGCTTTCGCCACTCCTACGATCTTTCAGAGAGGTCCATCACGGTCGGCCTGATTGGTCTGGCCATGGGGATCGGGTATGTGGCGTTTGGTCGCAATCTGTGGCCCCTGATCCTCGCCCATTGTTTGCTGAACACCATCATCTTAATGATCGATCGGGTGTAGCGGCGAACCTGGCAGCTGATCAAGAGGGATTTCGAGCGGGCTGGCAGCGGGGTGACCATGGAACTGGCCCGGGCCACTCAGATCTTTCCGTCCAAACCCATCTGATAATACTTGTGGGTGATCTTGTCCTGATTTTCCAGGAGCCAGTCAATCGATGGTTCGTTGTGCATGGCCTTGTGAATTGCCTGAGCCATCGCCTTACGGTGGATCTCGAACAACGCTTTGTGGTCAAGGTTGTCGTCGGTAATCACTCCTGGGTTCAACCACACGCTGCAGATGATTCCCAGGTCGTTGGCCTTTTCTTTGGGCAGGTCACCAGCGCGAACCGCATCCAGCACACCATTGGCGATCGCAGCCTGGACAGTCCCCATCAGTATGTTGGTGTAACGGCTGTGCTTGACCGTCACTTTGCTGACACACAACGTCACCGGACGAACCTGGATATCGGTATTCAGGATGGCAAACACCTTCGAGTGCCCCATCGCTTGATCACCTGTCAAAGTCGCCAGCGCGGTGCCGACTGGTCCATCGAGTTCACCGATCACCACTTCCGGTTCTGCAGCGGTGAAGGGCGGACCACCTGCAACCAGAGCCTCACCAGTGCGGAAAATGATGCGGTCGGACATGGAGAGTGAGCCTTCAAGACGGGTTCTGGAGAAGTCTAACAGCGATGATTTCATCGCTCATCCAACGGGCGAGCCAACCTACCGGCATGGAGTGCGGCATGCAAGCGGGAGAGTCCTGGAAGTGGACCGATGACGCCAATCGTCAACCGATGGCACTCGAGCACGAAGAACTGGCCGAGGTGATCCCCGCTTGGCCGATGCTCTCGCCGCACCTCTGGATCGTGATCCCGGCAATTG
>CAUZRQ010000347.1:0-3960 GCA_963582065.1 Planctomycetota bacterium
ACACCCCCAAGGAGGACTGGTTCGTCTGGGGAGTGACCGGATTCAGCTTCCCCACCGACAGTGATCAGATCAAGACGTGGGACTACAGCCTGGGATTGGGCCACTTTCTCTACAAGCACGAGAGCCTCGAGGTGTGGTCCGAAACAGATAGCTCAAACGCATTTCTGCTGGGCATTGTCCCTCAGTTTGAAGTACTGGGCAAACACATCATGGGCGACAATTCTGTCACCGGGCTCTTTAATCTTTCCACGGCCACACCGAGGAGAGCCGACGGGACGCTGAATGAAGACGGCACGAACACCATCTACCTGCCGCAGTACCTCCCACAACTGGTCCCGGTAACAGACGCGGCGTTCTTCTTCGAGGAACCTCGCCACGTGGTCGACCTGACCATGTCGCTGACGTTGCTATTCACCCAGCAGATTGACTTCACCCTGGGTATTTCGGTGCCGGTGACCGGCGGCACCGCGCGTCAACTCGAGTTCCTGACGTACATCAACAAGTCGTTCTGAGAGACTCCCCGGCCAAAGCCCTGGTCAAGCAGTTGTCCAGTGGCGTTCATCGGGATAGTTTTTTCAGGTCGCCCTCTAATTCCCGGTAGTCGCGACGACCGGGGAAACGCGCCCGCAGCGGTTTAATGAGTTCCAGGCCCCGCTGGCCCATCTTGGCCGCACCCGCCCGATCACGGTCCCTGATCAGGTCCGCGACGTTGAGCAGTGCCCGGGCCAGCGCAACACGGTAGAGGGCCAGCCCCTTGAACTGGGCGTGCAACCGTTCTGCTTCCTTCAGGGCAGCCACGTACTGTTGCTCCGCCTGCGCCAGCCGCTTGCGGGCCGGAGCAAGTCGCGTCGGTTGCCAATCCTGGTAGAGGACCCCAAGATTTGTCCTGGCATCGCCCAGCAAGCTTCGGTGAGCGGGGATCTGGTGCTCTTCCACAATCGCTTCCAGCGATGCAATCCCCCCCAGGTACAGCTTCTCGGCCGCCGTGTTCCCCGTCTGGTCCGGTGGAAAGAGCGTGGCTCGGGTCATCCGCGCATAAATCCGGTCGACCTTGTACTGCGGATTCCTAGGTGACTTTTCCACCAGAACCTGGCACAACGCGATTGAGGCATCGGCATCCTTGATCGCCTGTTTCTCGTGCATCGCTGCGGTATTTCCCGTCGAAGCATCAGCAAATCCCAGCCAACCACTCGACCGTTCCTGGAGTGCTTGAGCCAGTTCCTGAATGACAGCCAGTTCCAGTTCACGCTCCTGGCCCGCATCTGCCCTGAGCGATTCGAGTCCCGAAACGGCCTTGTCGAAGGACGAGACGACCTGCTGCCAATCGTCACTTTTTCCCTGTGAACAGCGCCGATCATATGCCCTGCCAAGGTTGTAGTCTGTCCGGGCCAGCTTGCGGCGATAACGAATCTTGTCCGCCTTGTCCGCGGAGGCAATCAAGGCGACATAAACAGTTCTCGCCGATTGCAGTAACTCCAGTTGCTCGTCAAGGAGTCCTTCGGTTTCGAAGACGATCGACTTGCTATTGAGCAACTGTGCGTTGGAGAACTGGACCGGTTCCCCGTTGAGCCCACGTTTCTGCAGTTCTTCGATCGCCTGGCCTGATGCCCGGTAGCTCTCATTTGCCTCCCCGAGTTCTTCCAGATTCACATGCAGGTCACCGAGCAGCCGACTGCTTTCAGCGACCGACAGTAGCGCATTGGTCTGCTCGGGAGCATTCTCCCGCGTGTTGTTCAGCCAGAGGCGGCTGGCCAGGATCGACTTCGAGAACGCTTCCTTGGCCTCTTCGTTTTCGTCCAGTTTGCCATGCGTCTTACCGAGTTCCCGTTGCCCCGCCGCCGTCAGTTTGAGCTGTTTCCGTTCAGCGGCTTTGGCCAATTGAAGATCCCTGTCGGCCTTCGCAAGCTGTTTCTTCCCTGTCGCCAACGCGAGCTGATTGGCCTTCAGCTTCGTGTTGGATGCTGCCACTTCCTCCTTGGCAACCGCGAGATCTGCTGTTTGTTTTTCGAGTTTCCTGTTGCTGTCCACCAACATCTTCTGCTTGACGGACAACATGGCCAGCAGGGGCTCCAGGCCCTTGCGTGCTTCCTTCAGTTCTTTCTTGGTCTGGACCAACGTGCTATTGGTCTGTGCCAACGTGCTCTCCGCTTTCTCTGCCAGCATCAGACTCTTAGCCGCCGCCGCCTCACTGGCAGCAGCCTCTTTCGCACTCGTCTTGGCGACCTTCCAACTCTCTTCAGCCCGTTGCGTCAGTCCGACAAGCTCACTGTCCAGGCGTTGCTTGTCGCCCCGCAGTCGCTTCGTGTCATCCTCCAGGTCGGTAACCGATCCATGCACCACACGGAGCTGCAGGTACAATGTCGACATCACGCCCGAGGTGCCCAGCAGGATCAGCAGGATCACGATGGTCAATCGGGCCACGGCTGGATTGCGGCGGCACCACTTGCTGAACCGGATGACCAGCGGAGGCGCCAGGGCCACGGTCGGCTCGTCGCGGAGATAGCGACCGAGGTCGTCGGCGAGTGCCTGGGCCGAGGGGTAGCGGTCGGCGGGGTCTTTCTCGAGGCACTTCAGGCAGATCGCCTGCAGGTAGCGGTCGACAGCCCGGTTGAACTTGCGGGGCACTTGCGGTTGATGCTCGACCACCTGCATCAGTGTCGTCAGCACGTCGCCTCCGCCAAAAGGCGCAACCCCGGTCAGCAGGAAGTAGAGCGTGGCGCCCAACGAATAGACGTCGCTGACCGGGCCGATCAGGTCGGCTCGACCCTGGGCCTGCTCCGGCGGCATGTAGCTCGGCGTCCCCACCACCTCGCCATGCACCGGGCTCGTCGCGTCGTCCTCGATCCGAGATGCGATCCCGAAGTCGGCGACATGAGGCTGATCGTACTCATCGATCAGGATGTTGCCCGGCTTCAGGTCGCGGTGCAGCACGCCCATCGAATGAGCGTACTCGATCGCTTCGGCCGTCGTGCGGATGTATTGAGCGGCACGGCGAGGATCCATCGTTTCGCCGGCCGGAGTGATCTCGTCGAGGTTCTTTCCCTCGATGAACGCCATCGAGAAGTAGTGCTGACCGTCGATTTCACCCGAGTCGTAGACGGTGACGATATGCGGGTGCCGCAGGTTGCCCGCGGAATTCGCCTCGGCGTAGAACGTCCGAACCTGCTCGACGCTCGCCAGCTTGCCCTTCGAAATCGTCTTCAGGGCGACCGGCCGATCGGGGCGAAGCTGGCGAGCACGGTAGACGATCCCCATTGCCCCCCGGCCCAGCTCCTCCTGAAGATCGTAGTTGCCGAAGTTCCCCATCAACGGCTCCGCAGCGGTCGACCGGGCCGACTGATCGGTGGGGAGCGGGTCAACTTCGGTGGTCGGCTCCGAACCCCCGGCACGGGGCAGCAGCGTCCGGTTGGTTTCTCCGGCCGCGAGGTGCAGGCCCGGAGCGGTCGACCCCTCGCGAGTCTCCCGCAGCTCACACTCGACCTCTTCGAGCGACGTCGCGAGCGGTTCGCCGTGGATCGGGAACCGGGTTTCGTATTCCTCGAGCCCCGGGCGGTCGCCAAAACGATGCCGAATCCGGTACTCGTGAACAATCAGATCGATGTCCACGCTGTCTTTGGGTCCGATTTCGGGCCACTCCACCACATACCGCTCGACCCGCGGCAGCTGCAGAGTCCGCTCGGAATGCTCCGACGCGACCGCGATGTCCCCGCCCTTGGGAAGCGTACGCTGCCAGCGGCTGGCCAGGTCGATCTTCACCAGTTCGAGCAGCAGCGTGTGACGAACCGTCTGGTCGTCAACACCCGAGGAGGTCAGAAACTCGCTGATCTCCGGCTCGCCCTGGTACTCCCAGGCCTCTTCAAAACGCGAAAGCAGCTCCGAAAAATCGCGGCGAACCTGGTCGACGGTGCCTGGCTGTGAAGTCATGGCTGGCCCTGCGGATGCATCGTCGTGCACTCTGGC
>CAUZRQ010000348.1:0-3949 GCA_963582065.1 Planctomycetota bacterium
GAAGCCAGGGTGACGGCGCTGATGGACGACGCCGGTATCGACTTCGATCCGGATCAAGACATCCGGCAAGCGGTCGTTGAAGCTCTTGGCAACGATGGAAAGATCCCGGCCATCAAACTGCATCGAAAATTGACTGGATCCGGACTCGTTGAGGCCAAGGACTACGTCGAGGGGCTCCAGGACACAACGGACAGTGAGACCTGATACATCGCGACGGCCGCCGAGCCTTCGACAAGCTGACCCGAGTTTGCAAACGAATCGGCCCACACCGCCGGACATCGATCTGTTGGATTTCAGGAGTGCCAGCAGGTGAATGATCACCCCGACACAACCTCACCACAGTCCCGGTGGCAGCCCTACCTGTATCCCGCCGGGGTTCTCGCGGCCTTCGCGTCGCTGTTCATCATCGGCGGCCTCCTCGGAGACAGCCCGTACCTGGAGCATGCGTTCTTCGTCCTGTTCGCAGCGGGCACGGTCTCGCAGGTATTTCTCCGTCCCGCAAGAGTCCCTTCGCTGGCCGGCCGCATCTTCTGCACAGCATTCTTTGCTCTGGCCAGTGCGGGAAAATTGTCCCAGGATAAATCGTATTTTGGGATTGGGTATGGCATCCTGGCCGCCATTTATTTTGGCCTGTCGATCAGGACAGCGGTTCAAAAACGCCGCCTGCGAGCCGAGCAGTCCGAGCGGCTGAAGCGTGCGTCCGAGACAATGGGACGCGTGTTTCGAGATGGGGGTCTCCCGGAACGGGATCCTCCGGATTGACTGCCGCTGACGGGGAGCCACGGGAATCACCAATCAGCACACTGGCGGCGCACACATCGGGCTGCCAGGTCAGGTCCGAACCCCGGCTATCGGATGTACCCGTCCAGCCACCCTCGAGATCCCTGCGGCGGAACCTTGTCGGCCACGTCGCCGGATCCGCTCGCCAGGGTGAAGGCGACCGCAAATGGGAAGCGGCCCCTGGGTGCTCCACGGGTGTAGGTGCCTTCGCCCCAGAAGACACCCTTGACGACAACGTCGAAACGCGTCACCCGCCCACCCTTGCTCGCAACCCGGCCCAGCAGTTGGGCTTCGTAACCTCGGTCACCCAAGGCCGTCTGCAGGTGAACGGTTCCCCGCAGTTGACCATCCCTTAGGCTCACGTCGAGCTTCTTGATCTCACTCGCCTTCCACATCGGCGGCTCACCCCGAGTGTTGTCAACCAGGTGAAACCGCGCAAGACGCTTCTTCAGACTCTCCTGCACCGCTCCCCGTACCAGCGCTTGATGCTCATCACGCCGCACCCACAGGTTGTCGCGGCCCAATGACTGCTGAAACAACTTCCGCCACTTGTCGTCGGTCTCGGCGTAACCCCCCAGCACCTTCGACGTCACCCGGATGACCAGTCCACCCTCCGGCGGGATCCGTACGTACCTGGCGTCGGGCTTGCCCCGAGCGATGGGCCGAACACCCGTCGGACGGAAGTCGGCCAACACCTTTTTCAACAGCCGTTTCACCCGATCCGAGCCACGGTTGTTGTTGAAGCCCAGGAATCGTCCATCGGCGGTGGCGACGTAGAGCCCCTGGGTCGTACCGCGGCCGACTTTCCTCGGACCCTGGTTGGCAATCCTCTGGTAGAACCGGCCCTCGGCATCCTGCTGACGACGCTGGTAGGCCTGGTCGATGGCGACCGGGATGAACCTCGTCTTCAACAGTCGTACAACCTCGGGATCACTGAACGTCGACGCACGGTCGAGCACGCCGTTGTTTCAGGTGCAACCCAGTGGATGACCGTCCATCGCCCAGATAAAGATCGGCTTCCGTTCGCGAGCCGCGACCTGCTGAGCCTCAAGCAGAGACACCCGCCAGGGAATCGTCCGCCAGACCTCCGCCTTGGGCGGCTGTAGCTGTGCATGCAAGTTGCGGAATTCAGAATCCGTCAGATCGCCTGCCGCAAACAGGGCCGAAGCGAGCAACATCAGTTTCATGACAGGCCACCTGTGCCAGGGACAAACAACGGCAACGAGACTTCCACACGATACCGACGTACGACGCTGCCGGACAACAGAGTCACCCCAGGGGGAACCAACTCGGGATTCGGGAACACGGTGATCTCGTTCCGGAAACGGCCCGACAGAGTCGGTGCAGCCGCAAGTACAATTCTCACCCCTCGTCTTCGCTTGACTGCCAGGAACTCCATTCCTGCAAACAATCCTCACGACTGACCCACGGCCTCCAACTCACCCTCGCTCGAAACCCATAGCGTCGCTCCGGCTTGATATCCCGGACGACGTACTGAAAATCCACGGCCGGAGGAAAGCTGCTGAAGCGGATTTCGTCACTGCGGGTGTGCATCCGATCAAACATCAGCATCAACACCATGTTGTCGGCCGAGCGGCTGAAGAAGAAGGGACGCGTGAATCGAGGCGCGGCGAACGAACGCAGGTTGAGCCCCATGTTGTGATCGCCGTCGAATTCCAGGGCCCCAGCACTCGAGGCCCGATAGGTGCCCACATCCCATCCACCGGTCGGCTCGGCACGGATCCAACCTTCTTCCCCACCTCCGTCTGCGGTACCGCGAAACTGGATCGTACCGTCGTGCAATTCACGCATGTAATTGGCCCAGAAGAAACCCGCATACGCCCTGGAACCAAACCGGGACACCTCGAGAAAACGGCAGCGGAAGTCGATGTCGATCGAATGTGGAGCCGCTGGAGTCAATCGGGTCACATGCTCGATCGACCACGGACCCTGGGACGCCAGCCGGACCAGGAACACCGAATCGCCCTCGCGTTCCCGACACAGCAGGTAGGGATACCGCCGCGCACAGAATCGGTTGTGCCTATCACGGTGGCCCGAGAAGACATGTTCGAGATTCAGGCCCGTTCGAAATGCCTCGAATCGCTCGCCTCCCTTCAGGTAGCTGAGCGACTCGAGCCCGTTGAGCACCCGCGGCGAGCGAGAATTGTCGCTCACGGTGAACTCCAGCGTTCCCGACTCGAGCCTGGCAACCTCGACGGGCATCCCGACCGTCTCGGTGAATCCCAGTTCACGCAGTGCTTCGGCGATCGCCTGGCCGGTGTCATCCAGTGGAAGTGGAACAAAGTCGGCCGACGCCATCGGGGCGGCCGGGTCACTGCCCAGGCTCCCGGAACTGTCGCCCTCGGTACATCCCACCCCGCAACTCAGCAACGCGACGAGAACCAGGCACGCGGGCTCGATGGCCAGCTTGCACGCCGGCCGGCTGGCTGTCTGCAGTGTGGATTTCATGTGCCAGGCCTTCTCGTCACCGCTGCCGCTACGCTTCGGACACACTCAGTCGCACAAATCGAACATGAGTCACACTCATCTCGGTGCACCAGAACGTGGCCAGCACATCCCCATCAGCCAGGCGAATGGCACGGGGTGCTCCGAAGGCGATTGTGTCGTGCGAGCGGGGATAGGTCTCCGGCGCCTCGACTCCCAGCTTGTCGCGTCCGGTGGCGTCCCAGAGACAGACCTGGTTCTCCAGATCCCACGTCCTGCCCTCGTCGCTGGATGCGACGGCGAAGAACCCCGGCTGCGGACCATCGCGGCGGGTATGGACATTCAGCATGTGTCCTCGTCCGAGATCAACGGCGTGGTTGGTCTGGCCCGGCACGGTGGTCGCTTCCGGCTCAGCCCACCGGGTCGCGTCCGAAGATCCCCGGCAACAGTGCAGAGGCAGGCTCTCGATATCGCTTTTCATCAACGCCGTCCAGAACATGGTGAACAGGCTTTCGTCGTTCATTCGCAGCACCTGCCCGTGCCAGAAGCCCTTGTCGGCGGAGTCCGTGTCGGCGATGACAACCGGATTTGACCAGGTCCTGGCCTGGTCGTTCGAGAAGAGACCGACCACCTGAGGCCGATAGGGCTGCGGCGAATCGAAGGCATGCCACCGATCGAATGGTAAGAACCACCTGCCATCCTCCAACTCGATGACCCCCGAACT
>CAUZRQ010000349.1:0-3937 GCA_963582065.1 Planctomycetota bacterium
GCTGGTCGAGTTGATCGCCGAGAACGCGACGATAAAGAGACGGTTCAACCATCAACTCATACCCTTCCAAACACCGATTCCCGAAACACTCACACTTCGCGTGGATCAGAAAATGGGGAGAACGTCACTGGGGATCGACATGGAATGGAAACGACATTGTCCGCTTCGACTTGAAGTCGCAACGCTGGACTGGCCATTTCCGTCACCCGTCGGCAACCGCCTCGACCATCGTGGGCGGCCGCCTCTTTGACGGCAAGACGCTCTACGTCAGCAACATGTTCGAGGGCCAGGTTATTCCTCTCGACGTGGACACAGGCCAATGGGGCAAGCCGATTCCCGTCCCGGGCTTCGGCAAGTGGTTCGGTTATCTCAGTGGCGGGTTCCTCTTCGGAGATCACCTCTACTTCGATCATTCCACCTGGACCGGCGGCAACAGGTCCATCAATGGAAAGCCGCACCATTTCATCGGCAGTTGGACGGTCTTTGATCCCGCGACGCGGAAGTTCTCGCGTCTCGACTTCCCCACCCGTCCCGGCGAACGGCTTTCAGACCTGCAATCTGATTACGCGGCCACGTACAAGGACAACCTGTTCCTGGTCGCCGTCAACCGCCAGACCCCGCGCACGGCCATCGTGCTCAGAAGCACGCCTCTGCCAACCAGACAACGGTCGGTTGAGTAGTGCCCAAAGAGGTGACACAACTGTCATCCCAAGATCGGGCGCTACTGTTTCTCTTCGTCAGGGGCGAGCGAGAGGTCGATCCGGTCCGTCTCCAGGGCCCACGCTCCGCCTGAAACAAAGTCAACGAGCACTCCTACCACCACTCCATAACCCCAGAACAGGTTGCCGGCCACCCAGGGATTGAACTTCCTGCCAATGCTCATCTGGGCTGGCTCATATCCTTCCTTCGTGATACGGACGTCATGGCTCGCTTGGCTTCTGTTGAGTTCGAGTTTGGCGGGAGTTGTGGCCTGGAGCCCATCAACCTCAACGTTGGCGCCCGACGGTGAAGAGTTGACGAAGACACTCTGGGTAGTCCCACTGATGATGCTGGCACATCCCGTCGTGCCCAAGATCGCCAACAACAACAGGTGAGTGATCGATCGTCGACATTGTGCTCGAGCAAACTCGCACATGGAATCTCTCCGTGGACACTGACTTGGCGACATCCCGGAAGACAACCGCCATGGGAATCGTGGGACCTGACTGCTCCCCCATGTACTAGTCGTCATCGTCGTAATAATCGGCAGACTTTGACAAAGTTCGCCATTTTACCTAACCGCTACCCCGGGGTTGTACCAGTGGCAATAAGCCCACCGACACGAGTCTCCCGGTGGCCATCGACCCGGATCGCGCTTCCACAAGCGAGAATCGTCGATAGAATTGTCAGAGAGTTACCCAGAAAACAGGTCTCCCCAGACGATGGACCGACGCCAACTGCTCACCGCCTCGACACTCGGTCTCGCCGGACTGGCCGGTGGGAGCCTGTCGGCTGCGCCGTCTGCGACCGGCAGTACCGGCGGCCGGGCCCGCTCGACCATCATGATCTGGCTCAACGGTGGTCCCTCGCACGTGGACCTGTGGGACATGAAGCCGGACGCGCCGGCGGAGATTCGCGGCCCCTTCCAGCCGGTCCCCACCTCGGTGGCCGGCATCCACCTGTGCGAACACCTGCCCCATACCGCCCGCCAGGCTCACAACCTGGCCCTCGTCCGGTCGCTGGGACAACATGGCCGCGGCCCCAACGACCATCACGCGGGCCGCTTCTACGCCATGACCGGCCACGCCACCGGACCCACGTTTCCCAACACCCGCAAGTCCGAACCGGACGACTGGCCCTACATCGGCTCTGTAGTCGCCGCCAAGCGACCGCCCCACCCGTCGCTCCCCTCTCAACTCTGGCTGCCCACCCGCTCGGGCGCCGACAACTCGTCACTGCCAGGAGCCTACGCCGGTCGGCTGGGCATCCAGTACGACCCGATCTACGTCCACGGCAAGCACAAGGCACCGCTGGACTTTCAGGCCCCGTTTCTGACTCTCGAGGGCGACATCACCGTCGACCGATTGACCGACCGTCGCCAGCTGCTCCGAGCCATCGATGACGGCCAGCGGATTTTCGACCGCAGCATTTCGGCCGGCAACTACAGCACCCTGGAACAAAAAGCCTTCTCGCTGCTGGCCAACTCGAACACCAAGAACGCATTCGATGTCTCCAGCGAACCGAAATCCGTCCGGAACCGTTACGGCAACACCGTCAACGCGATGAGCATGCTGATGGC
This sequence comes from Planctomycetota bacterium, assembly GCA_963582065.1. Lineage (GTDB taxonomy): Bacteria > Planctomycetota > Planctomycetia > Planctomycetales > Planctomycetaceae > UBA8437. Next base: position 2,279 of record CAUZRQ010000349.1, read on the forward strand.
CCGACGGCTGGTCGAGGCCGGGGTGCCGCTGGTCACCATCTACTGGTACCACGACTACGAGGAAGACAAGCGACGCGGGTGCCTGGGCGGTGCCTGGGACACCCACTGGAAGAACTTCAGCTGCCTGAAGGACTACCTGGTGCCGTTGTTCGACCGGCCATTCTCGGCGCTGCTCGAGGACCTCTCGGGGCGCGGCCTGCTCGACGAGACGCTGGTGATGGTCTCCAGCGAGATGGGCCGCACGCCTCGGATTGGTGACCCCCGTTCCGGCGGCAATAAGGCCTCCGAGCCGGGTCGCGACCATTGGACTCATTGCCAGACGGCCCTGCTGGCCGGCGGCGGGATCGCCGGCGGACAGGTCCACGGCACCAGCGACCGCATCGGTGCCTATCCCAAGGACAAGCCGGTCGGCCACGAACACATCGCCCACACCATCTACCACGCCATGGGCATCAGGGACCTGATCGCCCACGACAACCAGCAGCGTCCCTACCACCTGCTGGACGAGGGCTTCCCACTGACGTCGCTGTTTGACGCCTAGCCCGCCTACGGCAGGTGGAAAAACCGGGAGCCCGGGGCAAGAGGTCCGAAAGCGTCACATTTACATCTCGAGACTGTTTTGGCATAAAGCAGGCAGGGAAGTGCCGATAAAGCAGGACGGAAGCCCGGATTGAGGAGCAAAGATGCTGGTCATTCGAGATGCCGGTTTTGGGAGGAGCGAGTCGACTCGACGTGAGTTTCTCCGCGTCGGCGGTCTGGGAGCCGGGGCGCTGGCAATGCCGGGTCTGCTGAACTCAGGTGCGGTTGCCGCCACACCGACCTGGGCTCGTGACAAGTCCGTCGTGCTGTTGTTCCTCCAGGGCGGTCCGCCCCAGGTCGAGTGTTTCGACCCGAACATGGATGCCCCCAGCGGCGTCCGCAGTTGCATCGGCGAGATCTCGACCCGGCTGCCAGGAGTGACCTTTGGTTCGGCATTTCCGCAGTTGGCCGAGCGGGCCGACCGGTTGGCCATTGTGCGATCGTTTGCCTCGGGCGATGCCGGACACAATCCCGATCCCTTGTTGACCGGCAACAGTCCGCTGAAGGCCACCATGGGAGCTCACCATGCCCGGCTGGTCGGCGCCAATCACCCCGAGACGGCCATGCCGTCGTCAGTGGTGGTCTTGCCCGAGGGGATTGACCCGAAACTCAAGCTGGCAACCCCCACCGGGCCGTTTCGGTTCGGGTTCATCAAGCAGCACTACGGCCAGCCCGGGCAACTGGGTTCGCCCTACCAGAGCCTGTTTCTGGATGGTGGTGATCAACTGGCCGAGAATTTCGACCTGAAGCTGCCCCGCGATCGATTTGACGATCGTCGACTGCTGCTGGGACAACTCGATTCGTTCCGCCAACGGCTGCAGACGGCCGGCGACCGGGATGGCCTGGGTGAGATCCGCAGCCAGGCCTACGACGTCCTGCTCAAGGGAATCTCCGAGGCCTTTGATCTGACAAAGGAAGACGCGAAAACGCTGCGGAGGTATGACACGCGGCCGCTGTTCCGGATGGAAGACTGGCACAAGGGCGGCTCGCACTACAACAACAAGGTCAACCAGTCACGGATCACCAACCTGCTGGGGCACCAGATGCTGATGGCCCGGCGGCTGGTCGAGCGGGGCTGTG
>CAUZRQ010000350.1:0-3887 GCA_963582065.1 Planctomycetota bacterium
GACGTCCCTTGAACGTCAGGGCCCTGGTTGTCAATCCGCCCCGTTCAGCCCGGACCGACACCAGGCCGTCCTTGCGGTAGACGAATCGACGCACCCGGCTGTCGGGCCCCTCGTAGTAGGCCTCGGTCGCATACACCGAGAACTCGCCGGGCCGTCCCGGCAATTCGACAACCCCCCAGGTCATGTAGTTGCTGCGATTGCCGCTCCGGTCCTTGGGTGCCGTCTCGGGCACGACCGGCTCGGCCCAGCGACGGAAGTTGATCCCGTCGCGGCTGGTCATCATCACCGGCTCGACCCGGCTCCCGGCGTTGGGCAGGTAACGGGTCGGGAATCCCAGCAGGATGTGATCGGCCCCGGGGTAGTTGCGGACCGCATTGGTGTAGAGATGCTCCGAGGGGGTCCCCTTGGGGAACTTCAACAGCACCGGCTCGGTCCACGAACGGTAGTCACGGGATGTCTCGGTCATGATCGCCCGCACACCTCCGACGAAGATCCGGTGGTAGGCCCGGTACAGTCCGACATGGGGATCGAAGAATGCCAGGTTCTGCGAATCGAATGCGCCCTTGGTGATCACCGGACCATCAGCCATCAGCTTCCAGTGGATCGCATCGGGCGACTGGAAGATGTACAGCCCCCGCTTGCCCTGAGATCGTCCGGCAGAAATCGCCTTGTAACGGGCCTCGCGTGGACACTTCGGGTTTGCGTCCTTGAAGACGGCGAAGCAGTGCGTGCCGATGCCGTCCCAGACAATGTTGTTCTTCCTGGAACCCTGGAAATCGAACAGGCCCAGTTCCGGCTTCGTCCAGTGGATCCCGTCACGACTCTCCGCATAACAGGTCACCTCGCGGTGCGTCCGCTTCATCTTCGGGTCGGCATGCGACCCCCGGTAGTACATCCGGAACAGGTCCCCGTCGCGGAAGACGGTGTAATACGCCGACGTGTTCCCTTCCCACGGCTTGCCCGTGACCAGCACGACTTCCTTGGGTGCCGGCCGGTGCATCACCTGGGCGGCGTCCCCGGAAAACGAATCGACCAGGAACCGATCGACAAGCGGTTCGAGTCTCGAACCGATCGCCAGCGGCTTGGCGGCCACCCCCGACTGCGGACAGGCAACAACGGCCAGGATCAGCGAAATCAGGCAACGCATCGGGACGACCTCCAGAAACTGAACGACGACCGGCATTGTGCCACGCCGGTCGCCGGCGAGCCAACCGTACGCCGATTCGCAGAGAGTTCGTCGCGGGCGGAGTTGACAACCGCCGGCCGTGAGATTCCCTTCGGGGGATGCCGTGGTTTCGACTGATCCTGATTGGTGCCTACCTGCTGTTGCTGGTGCACCACGGCCGTGAAGGCTCCAGGAAAACCCGTTCCCTGTCCGACTACCTGGTCGCCGGCCGCAGCCTCGGCGGCGTGGTGATCGCTTTCTCGTTCTACGCCACCTTTGTCAGCACCAACAGCTTCATCGGCCAGGCGGGCAAGAGCTGGGAAGCGGGGCTGGCCTGGTGGTTGAAGGTCGGCATTTACGGGCCGTTGTGCTGGCTGAGCTGGCGGGTGGTCGCGCCGCGTTTCTACCGACGCTCTCGCGAGTACCAGTCCCTGACCGTCGCCGATTTCCTGGGAGCCCGCTACCGATCGGTGGCCGTACGACGGATCACTGCCGTGGTCATCCTGCTCGCCTCGGGACTGTACCTGGTCGCCATCTACAAGGGCTCCTCGATTGCGCTCTCGCAGTTCCTCGGCCTGACCTACACCGTCTCGGCGGTCGCCGTCTTCGCCGTGGTGACCATCTACACGCTGTTGGGGGGATTTCGGTCGGTCGTTCTCACCGACAGTTTCCAGGGACTGTTGATGATCATCGGTGCCGTGTTGATCCTCTTCGCCGTGCTTTCCCGGGGCGGCGGTCTCGGGCCGATGATCGATCAACTCGAAACGATCGATCCTCGACTGGTCTCCTGGAATGGTCCCACCCCGTTGCTGGTGATCCTGGGCATCGGCCTGGCCGGGGGACTGAAGCTGCTGGTCGACCCGCGGCAGATCTCCAGGATCTACGGCCTGAAGGACGAACGGGCCCTGAAGACCGCCCGGATCGTGGCCCCGATCCTGATCACCGTGACCTACGCCTGCCTGCTGCCGGTCGGTGCCCTGGCCCGGACAATCGTCCCGCCCGAGATGGCGGCCACGATCACCGCGGACACCGACCAGTTGACCCCCTACCTGCTGGGCCAGGCCGAGATCCTGGGCCCGACGGCCAGCAGCTTCTTCCTGCTGGTGCTGCTGGCCGCAGCCATGTCGTCGCTCGACTCGGTGCTGCTGGTCACCGCCAGCGCGATCACCCGCGACCTGCAACTGCTCTCCGATGACGACCCCCGGGCGATCGGCCGCACCCGGGCATGGGTGGTGGCCGTTTCGCTGGCCGCGATGGTCGTGGCGCTGAACCCATTTGCCGACATCGTCGAGATCACCGCCTTCTCCGGCTCGCTCTACGCCGCCTGCTTCCTCTCGACCATGGTCCTGGGCCTCTACTGGAATCGCCCGGGGGCCCCTGCGGCCATCGCCGCGATGGTCACCGGCGGCCTGTCGGTCATCGCCTGGTGGCTGGCCAAGCGGTCCGGCTGGACGGACCTCCACGAGGTCTACGTCGGGCTGGTCGTCTCGACGGTTGTCTACGTGGCCGCCGCGCTGATCGGCCCAGCTCGAAAAGCACCACCCCTCCCTCAAAACGACAGGCTGACGCCATGACACGACAACTGACCATCGGAGCCGCACAGTCGGGACCGATCCCACGCGACCAGTCGCGAGCCGACGCTCTCGAGCGACTGATCGTGATGCTGCGAGAGGGGCACAAGCGGGGCTGTGAACTGGTCGTCTTCACCGAGTGTGCCCTGACAGCCTTCTTCCCTCACTGGTTGATCGAGGACCCGGCCGAACTGGACGCCTACTTCGATTCCCAGGTGCCCGGCCCCGACACCCAGGCCCTGTTCGACGAGGCCCGGCGGCTGGGCATCGGCTTTCACCTGGGATTTGCCGAATTGGCCGAGGTCGACGGGCAGGTCCGCCACTTCAACAGCTCGATCCTGGTCGGACCCGACGGAGCCGAAATCGGCCGCTTCCGCAAGATCCACCTGCCCGGCTACAGCGAACCCCGTCCGGATCATCCCTTCCAGAATCTCGAGAAACGGTACTTCGACGTCGGCGACCTGGGCTTCCGCACGTGGCGGGCCTTTGGCGGCACGGTGGGTTTGTGCATCTGCAACGACCGCCGCTGGCCCGAGACCTACCGCGTGCTGGGACTGCGGGGGGCCGAACTGATCCTGCTGGGCTACAACACGCCGTCGAATAATCCCGACTACCCCGAGATGAACGCGCTGGTGCCCTTCCACAACCGTCTGTCGATGCAGGCGGGGGCCTACCAGAACGGAGCCTGGGTGGTGGGGGTGGCCAAGGCGGGCGAGGAGGAGGGAGTGATGCAGCTGGGGCAGACGATGATCATCGCCCCTTCCGGCGAGGTCGTCGCCCAGGCCACGACGCTCGAGGACGAACTGATCGTCCACACCTGCGACCTCGACGCGACGCGACCGTACAAGGAGGGCATCTTCCACTTCGGGAAGAACCGGCGGATCGAGCACTACGGGCCGATCACGAGCCAGACAGAAGCCGAGGCACCTGGTTGAGCTCGAAGCGGTCGAGCAACCCGTCCAGCTCGTCGGCCACCTGGTGGCTGAGCGGAATGCCCTGCTCCAGCCGGGTCTCGCGACAGGCGAGTTCCTTGTCGCCGGCCACCATCACCGGCTGCGACGCATCGATCGGCTCGGTCCCGCGGACCTGCTCGACCAGCCGGTCGACCCGCGAGCAGAAATCGTCCAACGGCAGGAACCGCTCGACATCGA
>CAUZRQ010000351.1:0-3815 GCA_963582065.1 Planctomycetota bacterium
GCAGACGCAGTTCGGACGCCGTCGAGACGATTGGGGCAACTGGTTCGGCTGCAACAACTCGAACCCGATGTGGCACTTCGTCCTCGGCGACCACTATCTCCGCCGCAACCCTCACCTGGCAGCCCCGGGTTCACGAATCAACGTCTCGGTCACCCCCGGCGCGGCCGCCGTCTTTCCGACCAGCCGTACGCTGGCCCGCTACAACGATCCCGGTGGAGTCAATCGGTTCACGTCCGCCTGCAGCCCAACCGTTTATCGCGATCAGTTCTACGGCGCCCAATTCACCGGCAATTCGTTCGTCTGCGAACCGGTCCACAATCTCATCCACCGCGAACGGATGGCTGCCAAACAACTGACATTCACCAGCCGGCGGGCCACCGATGAGCGGTCGTCGGAATTTCTTTCCTCGCGGGACAACTGGTTCCGCCCGGTCTACATCCGCACCGGCCCTGACGGCTGCCTGTGGTTCGCCGACATGTACAGGGCCGTGATCGAGCACCCCAAGTGGATTCCTGCCGATTGGCAAAAACGACTTGATCTTCGTGACGGCCACCAGCTGGGACGAATTTACCGCATCGTCCCGATCGGCAAGTCACCTCGGCGCATCCCTCGTCTCGACCGACTCAACACCGGCGACCTGGTCCGGGCGCTGGACAGCCACAATGGGTGGCAACGTGATCTGGCGCAGGAATTGCTGATCCATCGAGGTGACCGCCGAGCTCTGAAACCGCTGCTGTCACAGGCTGTGTCTTCGCCTCGTCCTCTTGGACGACTGCACTCGATGTGCGCCGCTGCGGGCCTGGAAGGACTCACACCCGCCGTTGTCGCCGCGTCCCTATCCGACAAACATCCCGGGGTCCGTCGACACGCGGTCCGGTTGGCCGAGACCCTGACGACGATCACTCCGGAGGTGCTCAAAACACTGCTGTCGCTGTCAAAGGACTCCGCCCCCCAGGTCCGGCTCCAACTGGCCTTCAGCTCTGGAACACTGGGAAAGCCGGAACAACAGGCGCGCCTGTTGGCGCCACAGTTGGTCGCCTCGGGGGGGCAGCGTTTTCTGACGGCCGCCTTGACCAGTTCACTGAGCAAAGCCAACGTCACCCACGTCATCTCCCAGGTGCTGCGGCAGGCCGACGGCTCGAAACCCGACGGCGATGCCCTGTTGTCTCGTCTGTTTGCCCTCGACAGCTCCTACGGCAACAAGGGTTCGCTGGTCACCTGGATCACTCTCTGTGCCGACCCCAAGCTGCGGAAGTCACCGCAGCGGCTCTTCTCGATGTCGGCCACGCTGCTGGACACACTCCAGCGGCGGGGTCTCTCGCTGCCCAAGCTTCATGCCGACGGCACTCCGGACACACGTCGAGCGATTGATGGTTTTCGGCAGGTCCTGGACCTTGCGAGGCGGACCGCTGCCGAGCCCGGTCGGCCGGTGGCTGACCGTGTGATCGCCGCGGGACTGCTGGGCCGGGACACGGCTGACGGCCAGGCCGAACTGGAACTGCTGACCGCATGGCTGGCCCCACAGACCGACGCCTCTCTCCAGTCGGCCGCCGTGTCAGCCCTGCAACGCAGTGGCGGCCCCGATGTCGCCAAGCGGCTGATCGGCGGCTGGACCGGATACTCGCCCGCACGCCGCCGCGAAGTGCTCAATGTGCTGTTGAGCCGCCCGGCCTGGCACAAGAGCCTGCTGGATGCCATGGAGGCCGAGACGATCATAGCGGTTGAACTCGATGCCTCGACGCGACAGAGGCTGATCACCCAGAAGGACGCCACTCTCAAACAGCGTGCCGCGAAATTGCTGGCCGTCAACGCCTCGACAAGCCGACAACAGGTCATCGACAAACATCTCGGAGTGCTCAAACGCACCGGTGACGCCATCCGCGGTGGCACCGTCTTCAAGAAAAAGTGCAGCAGTTGTCACCAGTTGAAGGGCATCGGCAAACAACTGGGCGCCGACCTGGCCGCCCTGAAAGACAAATCGCCCCGCTCGCTGTTGACGGCAATCCTGGATCCCAACCGCGCCGTCGAGGCCAAGTTCCTGGGCTACATCGCCGTGACCAACAGCGGCAGCATTCACGCGGGCATGCTGCTCGGCGAATCCAGCAACAGTGTCCGGTTGATCGGATCCGACGGCAAACAAACGACAATCCTGCGGCGCGATCTCGAAACCCTGGCCAGCACCCGCCTGTCATTCATGCCCGAGGGGCTCGAGAAGGATCTGCAGCCCCAGGACCTGGCCGACGTGATGGCCTTCGTCTCTTCAGCCGGTACCCCTCGCAAGAAGTTTCCCGGCAATCAACCTCGCCTGATCACACGGCAGAAGAACGGAACACTGCGGCTTGTCGCCACCGGTTGTGAGATTTACGGCAAGTCACTGGTCTTTGAGGCCAAGTACAAGAACCTGGGGTACTGGATGAGTGCCGACGACCGGGCACTCTGGACGGTCGACATGCCACGGGCCGGCCAGTACGAAGTCCGCCTGGTCTATGCGTGTGACAACGGCACAGCAGGAAACAGCTTCCAACTGAAATGTGACAAGGCGAGGTTGACCGGAAAGATCGTCGGCACCGGCACGTGGGCCAACTACCGCACCACGACCCTGGGCCGCGTCCGTCTCCCGTCGGGACGTGTCCGCGTGCTCATCGAGCCCGTTGGAGATCCCAACAACTGCCTGATGGATCTCCAGGAACTGTTGCTCGTTCCGGTCAAGTGAATCGGCAACTGCGGCGGCTCACTCGGAACCGCCAGGTGGTGTCAGAAACCGCCTTGTCGACTGGCGAACCATCATCGTGTACTTGGCCTGCAGGGCCGCGACATCTTTGATCGCCTGTTGTGCCATGGCTTGAGCGCGATCCGACGGATGTGAGTCGTTACGGATCCGGACCAGGATCAGAATTGCGTGCGCAAATCTCGCGTAATCCACTCGTCTCAACAGCCTCGCATCGCCGCCAACCTTCTCGACAGCATCCTGCAAAATTCGACGGCCTCGCTGGAGTTCCTCGAGACTGAACTCCAAGCGAGTGTTGGGATGATAGCCAGCCGCTCGTGGCCCTTCGCGATGAAGGATCGCCCGATCCATCTCCATATAAAAGGCCGTCATCGACTTGCCCGCCGGCCCGTAAAACAATGGACACAATTCCGCAATCACCTGGCGATAGTCGGTATCAACATCCCAGAGCATCCGTGAATAGATCGCCCACCACATCGGGTCGGCCTGGATCGTCGTGTGGGTCTCGCCCATCATTCCCACAACCCGGTAATCCCGCTTCAGCGTCCCGAGCAGATCGCTGACATTGAAATACCAGTGAATCCCCGCGTCAGGGTGCTCCCAATCGGTGTAGGGATAGTAGGTGAGGTTGTGGGTCCCCGATTCTGACCACGCCTTCAACCAGGCCCGTTCTTTGGCCGCAAGAGGATCGCGTGGATCCCTCAGCGGCACATTGACTTCCCGGCCACTGAGATAAGTGAATTTCACCGATACGCTGGAATGAACTTTTTCGCGAGTGGGGGGCACGCGACTCGCGTAGTTGTAGAACTCAAGCAATCGGTCCGGAAACACCTTCGCCACCCGTTCGGCAACATGGTTGACATAATTCAGGTACCGGTCCGACAGCGGTGGCAACTTGAGATTGGGAAACCGAGGATAATCCGAGAAGTCCTGGTTCCACTCAAATCCGGGCGGATCCAGCGCCCGGCAATGGTCGCATTCGCAGTTGTAATTCGGACCGTCCATCGGGTTCATCGGGAACATCCGCGAACGGGGATTGTCACGGAAGTACTGCACGATCTGTTTCACGGTGTGATCACGCAGGGAC
>CAUZRQ010000352.1:0-3802 GCA_963582065.1 Planctomycetota bacterium
ATCACTGCCTGAAGCACGATATCGACGATCCAGCCTGCCCAAACAACGTCCGCCTGAAAGCGTGGATCGAGGACTGGTCGCGGCGCGGCAAGGTTGTGTTCTATGACTACCCGCCCACCGGGAGGCACATCCACGTTCCGACCGGCTTCTTCGGTCACTACCAGAAGCTGCTCCGGTTCTTGCATCGCAACGGCGTGATCGGCCTGTCGGGTGAGAGCCAGGGCGTGTGGGCCGGTTCCGCCTTGTTTCACTACATCCGGGCTCGCCTGATGTGGGACATCGATTCCGACGTCGACGCGTTGATCAAGGAGTTCTGCCGGGATCTTTTCGGCGACGCCGCGAACGCCATGCTGGCCTACTACCGGCGATATGAAACGGGACTCGCACATCACCCGGGTCACATGATCTGGGGCGGTTGGGTTCCGCAATTTGATCCTCAGGTGATCCGCGCAATGCAGGATCTGCTCGATAAGGCCAAGCGTGAGACAGATGATCCGGCGGTGCAATTGCGTCTCAAGCTGGCTCAGGTGTCACTGAACACGTTTTTGATCACCCAAGTCGAGAACACGCCCGCCCCGAAGGTGACTCCCAAACAATTTGATCGATTTCGCAAGCTGCAGGCAGAGACCCTTGCCATGATTCGGGGGATGAACCTGCCGTATCCGATGGCGGCAACCGGTCCGTTTATCGACCGTCTCAAGAAACACGGTTACCGTCCGCCGTTTGAGGCCCTGCGGGGCAAACAACGTCTCGTGCTTCCGGTGGTCTGGCGATTCCGCACGGACCCCGACGACCAGGGCGTTAAACGAGGCTGGCCTCGCTCCGTCGAATTTTCTGCCAAGCCATGGCAAGACATCCGGGTCGACGACTTCTGGACGAACCAGGGCATTCGTCATCACGGTGCCGCCTGGTACACGACAACATTCACGGTACCGAAGAAGGTCAAAGAGAACCTGTGGATGTTGTTCGACATGCTCGACGGAGCTGCCGAGATCTGGATCGATGGAAGGCTTGCCGGGAAGACGTCTGCTGCTCCCTGGGACAAGCCCAAAGCCGTCGATCTCACGAAACTGACCCGGCCCGGCGCCACGCATCAACTGGTGATGCGGGTCGTCAAGAAGTCCCACGCTGCGGGTATCAAGGGACGCGTGCGACTGATGGAAGCGCCAAGGATCATTGTCGATCCCTAGACCTTCTGGCACTTCATCAGTGGGTTCTTCACGATCTGTGTGCCGATCGCTGCCAGTTGGCCACAGGTTCGACTCCCGATGTGTTCTTGGGATTCTGTGTCGAACTGTTGGCGGTGCGGGAATCGCAGCGAGCGGGCTGGCATATTGTCCAGTCACCGGTGGGTGTACCGTATCGTCACGTGACCCGTGGAAAACCTCATGAGCCTTCCCGTGCGCACGCTGCTCGTCGTTGCCGGGCTTTGCGTGTGCCTCTTGGCAGTCTTCGCCGTGCGGTCAGGTCGCCAGGCTGACGGCACCGAGGCAGACAAACCACTTCAAGTGGCTGAAGTCGCCGAGGAAGAGACCGGAGACGATGGTCGCGGCCCGAATCGTGCCGGGAATCACTTTCCCGAAACCGCCTACGAATACGCCAGGATGGTCGAGCCGGAACTGGGGGTTCCTCCAAGAGTCAATCTCGACACGTCGGTAGAAATTCCTCTGTATGTCAATGGTGTTCAGACCTACGGGAACCTGGGCCGTTCCTGTGACAACCCGACCTTTCTGGGGAAGGACGCCGTCTCGGGATCGACGCTGCAGAGATACGAAGGCAGGACCGCGGATGGCGAGCCGCTGCCTGAGGTGGTTTGGGTCAGCTTCGGCCGAAACTCAAGTTCCAGTCACGAGCATGTCGTCGGGTCGGTCCAAATGATCGGCTACAACCGGAAGACCGGCGCAACAGCTTTCTTTGAAAGCTGCGACCGTATCGGTCCGTGGGTGACACTCGATAAAGACACTCTACGGATGCGAGGAGAAATGCCGTGGATCGACGAGCCCGAAGAGTTCAACAGGGCCTTCGTGACACCCGGCAACGTTCAATGTGTGCAATGCCATCAGAACGAACCGTTCATCACCAATTCCTTCATCAATGCCGCCAAGATTCCCGGTACCAGGAAAAACGTTGTGCCAATCCTCAACCAGGATTCGCCCTACTACGTCATTGGCGGTGACAACTGGGACATGCGGACAATTCACATCAAGGGAAATGCCTGTTTTGGCTGCCATCGGGTCGGCATGAACACGATGACTTTGTTCATGAAGAACGGTTGGGATCCGAACGAGCACATGCCCCCACACGATCCCGGCAGCCTGGCAGGAGACCTTCAGGAGTTGCTGGATGCGTGGCAGAAGGGCCCGAGCAACACGCCAGGTGCGGAGTGGATCATTCCACCGGCACGTGGCAAGGACCGGCAGGTTGTGGGAGCCGACTACCAGTTCCAGGCGGCATTCAATCGACCGGGGACAAAAGACGAGAAAGAGGACTGGGGTGACAAGGATGAGAAGATCGAGGCTCTGAAGAGCCTTTACGACGAAGCGGAGCTCGAAATCGAAGCGGCAGTGAAAGCGGGCAAGATGTCCGAAGAGGATGCCAAGAAAAAGTTGACGGCCCTGCTCGTGGAACTGTTTGGCGACGAGAACAAATAGACGGCTTTTTCGCAGGTCGCTCGAGCACTGCGTCTAGTGCCACCAGATGCCACGCTCGGACACCCGGCGCGCTGCCAATCCGTCGCTCAGCTCGCCTTCGCAGTGCTCGGTCACCAAAGCTCCGGTCCGCATCATTTCTGTGATATGAGTGTGCCGCCCGGCCACGTGGAAGTCTGTCACTCCGTCTGCCGTGACGTACGGGATGCCAACCCGCTCCGGATCCGTCTTCACCATCAGCGGTCAGATCCTGAGCAACTCAGACCCCAGGGGAACCAAAGGCAAGTTGTTCCCTCTCATTGTCATTTCTTTGCGAATGTCAAACGCCGGAAACCCGTCAATCATACGATTGCACGTAATGCTTGTGGCGGATGCGTGGCGTGAAGGAATACAGCTTGGCCTTTTTCAGGTGAAACCTCAGACGAATCGGCCGACCCTGAATCAAGTGGCAGTTGTCTTTGTCTTTCCATTTCAACACGTGCCGAACACTGTCGGAGGTGATCGCGATGGAGTCTGTTTTCGCGAACCCTTTGATCACCCTGTTCTTGGCATCGAGGGCTTCGACGACAATTGACCCGCCTTTGGCGTCTGCGTTTACCTCAAGGGTGTCGCCGATGAAGACAAAGGTCCTGGTCGTCATCGTCCCTTCTGCCTCGGCGTTGACGGAAACGAATCCGTCCAATCGCAGCGTTGCCAGGCCGATGCCCCTGGTCTTGGGGAACTTGTCACCGTGGTACTTTGCCCAATGCCGGCCCGTGTATCCCCTGTAATAAAACCAGATTTGGTCGTCGACAATCAGCAGTGGCTGGTGGCAGGCGCCAACGGCGCCCCAATCCCAGTCCTTCTTGTGGCGGCCGTAGGGAATGAACACCGCGTCCTGGATGGCCTTCTTCCAGTCACGGTTGTCTTCCATTTCATGCCAGGGGATTGCTCCATTTGCGGCCACGCGCAGCCAGGTCCGGCCGTTGCGGCTGAAGACCAGTTGCTGGTCAGTCTTGTCCATCCACAGCTTGTCTTTCGGAATCGGTTGAATCGTCTCGCCGTGGTACGTCCAGAGGAAGCCGATATACATCCCCGGGTACTGTATTGCCTGCATGGCGTAGTGCTTTGTGTTGAAAGGCCGATCCATCTTGGACTTGTGGCTTTCGTTTGTT
>CAUZRQ010000353.1:0-3782 GCA_963582065.1 Planctomycetota bacterium
GGTGATCCTGGCCGTGCAGATGCTGGCCGGCCACTTTCACCTGGCCTTCATCACACAGCTGGTCCTGGTCATCTACATTCCGGCGAGGCTGTGGTGGGCGCGGCGGGGTTTGCCCGAGCGATCGGCGGCGACACGTCGGCGGTTGCTGGTGGCAACCGGCGTGACCCTCGGATTGTCGTTCGGGCTGGCGGCGGTGCAATTGCTGCCGACGTGGGAGTTGAAGCAGAGCAGCCAGCGAGAGAACGTCATCGGGCGGAAATACGATCCCGGCTACGGGCACATGCCGTTCGGGTACTGGAGCCAGGTGGTGATGCCGTGGAGGTGGTACGAGGCGGGGACCGACCGGGTGTCTCAATACGATGCGGGCCCGGCGAACACCAACCAGGTCGAGGCCCACCTGTACTTCGGCCTGCCGACGGTCGGGTTGCTGCTGGTGGGGTTGGTCGGCTGGTGCGTCGGGCGGCGGACCGATTCGAGAGTGGTGCTGTGGCTGGTGCTGGGACTGCTGGCGTTGTTCTACACTCCGGCGTGGCACCTGGGCGTGACGCGGCACCTGCCGGGGTTCGGCTTCTTCACCGGCCCGGGCCGGTACAGCATTGTCACGGCGCTGGCGGCGGCGGTGTTGGCCGGAGCGGCCTGGCAGTGGCTGATGGCACGTCCGTTGCTGGTGCGTCGAGGTGGCCTGGGTCTGCTGCTGACCGTGGTGTTCTTCCCGCTGTTGACCTGGGACCTGTGGGAGGTCGGTCGCAAGCAGACCTACGCGGTGTTCCTGGAGACACCGTTGATCGACCGGGTGCACCTGAGTCCTGTGGCGGGTCGCCTGAAACGGATACAGGGGTCCGGTGGGCACCCGGTCCGGTTGTTCTGCGACTACCAGAACCTGCCGACGCTGATGGGAGTCGCCTCGACGCCGGTCTACCTGGGCCTGGGACCGGCCGAGTATTTCGACGAGTCGTTGGTGATGCCGGGCCCGTTGCCGTTCGGAACCGATGCCACGCCCGAGCAGGTGAGCTGGCTGCAGCGGGCCGGGGTGACTCACCTGTTGTCCCGCAGGCCGCTGAACACATCGGCGTGGTCGGCACGGCTGGTGCAGAGGACCACCGATGCGGCGTTCCTGCAGATGGCCTACGAGGGGGGACGAGAGCCATTGATTTTCTTTCTCTACGAGTTGCGGGATTCCCGGGGCCGGTTGGCGTGGCTGGACGGTGGTGACGACACCGGTCGCTCGGCCCGAATCACCGCGTACACCGCCAACCGGGTGACCGCACGGGTCGAATCGTCCTCGGGGGGACGGCTGGTGCTGACCGACCTGGACTATCCGGGCTGGGAGGTCAACGTGGACGGCCGGGCTGTCGAGCCGGTACGCGTCGAGAAGATGTATCGCGGTGTCGATGTGCCGGCGGGGTCACACGAGATCAGCTGGGTCTATCGGCCGGCGTCGGTCAGGATCGGGGCGGTTGCCAGCGTCGTGTCGCTGCTGCTCGTCGGGGCGTGTCTTGTCGGTCGGCGGCGGTTCGAGCTAGGTTGGGACGGGGCCTGAGTCTCCGTGAGCGAGGTGCGAGCCGTTGTTGAAATCGATCCTGTTCCTGCCCGACGGTTACTTCTACGGCATGCTGGCCTGGCTGGCCGTGGCGGCGGCGGCGGCGGTGGTGCTGGTGAGGCTGCGTCGCGGTGCCGTGGCGGGTCGCAGGAAGTGGATCCACGCGGGACTGTCGCTGTGGATCGTGCTGGTCGCCTTGACCGGTGTCGAGCTGTACTTCGCGGTGGTCTACGACACGACCGACAGCTTCAGCATGACCAACGTGTCGAAGAAGTGGTTCGCGATGCATGTCGAGCCTCACCAGCGTGGCCTGAAACTGGGGCCGCAGCGGGGCATCCTGTATCGCGACGATCACGACCTGCCGACCGGTCGGTCGGGCGAGGACCACGAGCATGTGGTGTTCGTCGGAGACAGTTTCACGTTTGGTCACGGTGTGAAACGGATCGGCGATCGGTTCAGCAACCGGTTGGCCGCTGCGGTCGAGATTGATCATCCCGGTCGCTACAGCATCACCAACCTCTCCAATGCCGGTGTCGACCTGCACTGGGTCGAGCGGTTGCTGGAGGAGTTGTTCGCGGGGAAGTTTCCGGTTGACCGGGTGGTGTACGTGGTCTGTTTGAACGACATCGAGACATTCCATCCCCGGCACAAGACGTACTACGTCGACCTGCAGCAGCACGCTCCCGGATTCGTGCTGTGGAAGCACACGTACTTCTTCAACCTGATGTACTTCCGGCTGAGGCAGTTCACCGTGTCGGACTTCCGGGACTACTACCAGTTCGTCCGCGAGTACTACGACGGTGAGCCGTGGCGGGCCATGCAGAGGAAGCTGGACCGGGTCAACGGGCTGTGCCGGGCCCACGGGGCGAAGCTCGAGGTGGTGGTGTTTCCATTCCTGCACAACCTGGGCGTGGACTACCCGTTCCGTGACGTCCACGGCCAGTGGTCCGAGTGGGGCACCGGAAGCGATGTCCGGGTTCTGGATCTGCTCGAGGTACTCGAGCCGCACGTGGCTGCGGGCCTGACGGTCAACCGCTACGACGCCCACCCCAACGAGCGGGCTCACGCCCTGGCGGCCGAAGCGCTGCGGACGGGCCTGTTCACCGACTAGTCGGCCAGGGGCAGATCGACGGGTTGGCCGGATTCGGCGCTGCGGGCGACCGCCTCGGTGAATTCCATGTACTTCACGCCGGTGGTGAAGTCGGTCAGGCGGATCGACTCGGTGCCGCGGATCGCCCCGATGAACTCGTCCTCGACCCGCCAATCACCCTGCTGGTCGGCGGGGATCTCGGGTTCGTGCAACGATTCGTCGCCGGCGCGTCCGATCATCAGGGTCTCGCTGCCCAGGTCGACCTTGATCGTGCCCTCGCTGCCGTAGAGGTGCAGGTGAAAGCCCGGTCCGAACAGGGTGATGCCGCTGAGGTGATACAGCCCACGGGCTCCCCCCTCGATCTCGGTCACCGCCTGCACGCTGTCGGGGATCGTCGCCGGTCCGTCAGGACGGTCCGGCCCGAAGGTCTCGACCTGTGCGAACACCCGGGTCGGATCCGAAGTCCATCTCAGTGCCGCCTCGTGAAGGATGCCCATCGCCAGCACGTTGAAGCCGCTGATCTCGCGGTCCTGCCGCCAGTGCAGTGGTGCCTGGACGTCCTGGAACTGATCATTGGCCCCGATCACCACCAGTTCGCGCAACGTGCCCAGGAACCCTCCGTCGATCAGCCCGCGGACGTAATCGGTGCAGAAGAAGGCGAACGGGCTGGGCACGATCTGGGTGACCAGCTCGGGGTGAGCCCGGGATGTGGCCAGCATCTGGCGGGCCTCGGATGCCGTGCGGGCCATCCGGGCTTCGGTCATCACGTGCTTGCCCGCCTCCAGCGCCGCACAGGTCACCTCGCAGTGCATGTTCGGCCAGGTGCCGATCATTACCGCGTCGATCTGGTCGTCGGCGACCAGTTCCTGCCAACTGTCGTAGGCACGCGGAATGTCGAACTCGGCCGCCGCTCGTTCGGAGGATTCACGCGACCGGTTGACCACTCCGGCCAGTTCGACCCCGTCGTTGGCCCGGAACCCGGGAACATGTCTCAGTCGCGTGTTGGCTCCGGCACCGACGATACCGATGCGAATGGTGTCGGTGGGCATGCTGAGAACTCCTGGTGAGCGGTTGACGCGGTGGGGCGCGATTCTAGCTGCGGGGTAGGCGTGAAACCAACCAGCTAGTGGCCCGGTCGCGATGGTCCCCAAG
>CAUZRQ010000354.1:0-3782 GCA_963582065.1 Planctomycetota bacterium
GGATGGAAGCCGAAGCCGTCCGGGACAGCGTGCTGTCGCTGGGAGGCAGCCTCGACCTGGCCATGGGCGGCCCGCCCATCGAGCACACGCTGGGGCAAACAGTACTTCGCCGCAGCCTGTACTTCCGCCAGGACAAAGAGAGACAAATGACGTTTCTCAGTCTGTTCAACGGAGCAAAGGTCAACGAGTGCTACCAGCGAAAAGCGACGGTCGCTCCGCAACAGGCCCTCGCGATGTTCAACAGCCGGATTGCCGCCAGCCAGGCTCGGAAGATCGCGGAGACGCACCGCACACTGAACGGCAGCGAGTTCGTCAAGGCGTTGTTCGAACACGTACTCAGCCGCGAGCCTGCTCCGAAAGAACAGGTCGAGTGCACCCGATATCTTGCCGAGTTCAAAGGCAGCGCGGAGGCTCGACGTCAACTCGCACTGGTGCTGCTGAACCACAACGATTTCGTGACGATCCGATAACGAAGATCCAATGAAACACCTCGCAAAACCTCGACGACAATTCCTCTCCGATCTGGGAACCGGCTTTGCCTCGCTGGCCCTGGGAGCGATGCTCCAGCGGGACGGCTTCGGATCCGACACCAACTGGGCTCCGCCGGATGGCCTCTCCCATTTTGCTCCTAAAGCAAAAAGCGTGATTTGGCTGTTCATGGCTGGTGGCGTTAGCCAGGTCGAGACGTTTGATCCGAAGCCTTCTCTGACAAAATATGGTGGCAAGACGATCCCCAATACGCCGTTTGCCGGCGTGCTGGAATCGCCCTACATCAAAAACCGTGTCGAGTTGGTGAAGGGCGACGCCAACGGGAAGATTTACGACACGCTGTATCCGCTGCAGGTTGGCTATAAAAAACACGGCAAAAGCGGCATCGAGGTCAGTGACTGGTTGCCGCACCTCTCGAAGTGTGTTGACGACATGTCGATCGTCCGGTCGATGTGGACGACGGCGAGCAACCACGACGCTCAGCTCCAGTTTCATACTGGGCGAAACCGCTTCGACGGTTTCTTCCCAACGATTGGAGCCTGGGTGCACTATGGGCTCGGTTCACTGAACGACAGCCTGCCGCAGTTCATCGTCATGGGGAACAAGATCGGAGACTGCTGCGGCGGAAAGGCGACCGAAGGAGCAGATTATCTTGGCCCTCAACACGACGGAGTTACGCTTTCGGTCGACCCAAAGAACCCATTGCCCTTTGCGATTCCTGCAGAAGGTGCTGGCTCGGCCGAGCGTACCAAAGCGCAACGACTGCTCGGTCGGCTCAATCGACTGACGGCGGACGAGTTCCCGAACGATCCGGCATTGGCTGCTCGCATCAAGTCATACGAGCTGGCGTTTCGAATGCAGACAGCGGTGCCGGATGTGGTGAACTCGGCGGGCGAGACGGCGGCAACGCACCAGCTTTACGGAACAACCGGCGGACCGACGCAGTCGTTTGGCCGGCTCTGCCTGACCGCGCGACGACTGGTCGAACGCGGCGTGCGGTTTGTGCAGGTTTATCACGGCGGTGGCGGAGCGGGAGCCTGGGATGCTCACAGCAACCTGCAAACAAATCACGCCAAGAATTGCCGGAAGATCGACCAGCCCATCGCGGGGCTCCTGAAGGATCTCAAGCAACGCGGTCTCCTCGACGAAACGCTTGTGGTCTGGGGCTCGGAATTCGGACGGACTCCCGGCGGCCAGGGTTCCAACGGTCGAGGTCACCACAACTTCGGATTTTCCGTCTGGATGGCTGGAGGCGGAATCAAGGGCGGAACAGTCCACGGAGCCACTGACGAACTCGGCTTCCACGCCGTTGAGGATCGGCACTACGTCACCGACATTCATGCGACTGTTATGAAGCAACTCGGCCTCGATCCACGCCGTCTCGAAGTCCCCGGCCGCAAGCGGCTGGAAGTCGACTATGGACACCCGATTGAAGAGATCATCGCGTAGAGAGACCGCCCGCGGGTTGGTCAGATCCGGCGAAATGGCAATCCAGGCGGTGAGGTGTTTCCGGGCGCCGGGGCTGCCATTCAACCCGCCAGCAAATCGGTTGCCACCAGTCTTGATAAGGGCACCAGGTTCAACCCTGGCCCAGGTCGGAACGATGTGACGATCGACCTCGAGAAACTCGAGCAGAACTTCGACACAGCGGCCGGTCCAGATCCGAGAGTAATTCCGAGCAGGAATGGAGCGGCGTCTGTATCGGCGGTCTCAAAATCAATTTGTGTTATCACCTCACCGGGTTTTGTTTGTCGGCCATCCTGGGCCTCCGGAATCTTGTTTCATTCGGGATCACATAAAAACACGCGCGTGAGAGCAGGTGGTCCTAAGGGTGGAACCGTAGATATTTCACCCCCCCCCTCCGCGGCACGGACTGCCGATCACCGGCTGCTGTTAGCAGAGCCACCAGCTGATTGAGAGCGGTCGGGGTGAGTTGCCGTCGTAGCTGGTCGGCAATCGACTCGATGATCGGCAGATTTACGTCGGAAGTTGCACCGGGGGTCTCCGAAACCACCTCCAAACCGCAGGGTTCGTGGGGTTGTTCGAGTCCCTCCTCCACTACTGTCCGGAAGTCACCAGGTCCCAATTGGACGATAAACCTCGTGTTCCACGGGGTTCCGCATCACGGTGGCCTCTGTTTTGGTATCGTCTGAATTCGCCCGACACACGCTGAGGAAACTTGCAGTGCAGAGGCTGCGACCGTACGTCCTGCCTGGACTGTTCTTGTTTCACCTGATGACGCTGTGCGTGATGATCTTGACTGCTGGACCCATTGGAGATCCAGCAAACCCCCTGGACACAGGAGTCGTATCTGCGATTGCCGTGTACTCACAGTTTTTTCTGACTGCGTTGTGGGCCGGATGGGGATCGAGTCCGTGGCCACTGCGGATTCCAGGATGGGGTGCAATAGCCGCGCTCAACTGGCTTGGCTTTACTCTCATCCTGAAACGTATTGATCCCAACTTTCCAAGAAATGGAACAGAGATATGGCAATTTTCCGTGGCACCTCTCGTTGTCTGGATCGTCCTGGTAACGCTATTACTCTGTCTGCGAGTCATTCCGTCTCTGAGGTGGCGCATCGCTTTGCAGCCAACGACGCCAGGACGAACACCCGGGCCACGCAATGACTCTCTGACGCGTGGCATGCTGATTGTCGTGGCAACCTGGGGTGGGGTGTTGATGCTGTTGAAAGACAGCCTTCCATGGTCCGCGTTGGAAACAGATCAAAGCGGACTCCCCGACAGCCTGTTGGCCATTGCTGGAATTGCGGCGCTGGTCGGGGCAGGCATGCTGGTTGTGGCGATACTGGCCGTGAGCCTGACCTTGACCCGACTGGCGGACCGGATGTTCTATCGTCGTCGATGGACACTGCCGTTGTTAGTTACCCTGGTTGTGGGCGTAGCCATTGCGTTGCTTATACACTTCAGCAGGCCGCTGGATGACCCCATAAGAGTCATACTCTCCGTCCTGTTCCTCTTGCTAGGTTTGGGCGCACAGCCGCTGACCGCATTGCTGGTCCTGGGCATGGCCGGTTATCGGCTGGCACCGCAGAAACAACCGACACCCGTCACAGGCGATGCGTCCGCTCAGACTGATCAACCCGCTGCTGCTGTACCTTCTGGGGGCTGGATCCTGGGCCTTCACCAAGTACATTTCGCGGCCCCGGTTGCGCTGCTGGTGTTATTCGGTGGATTGGTGACAACGGGGATCTGGAACAACCATCGAATCACGATGGTGTCTCGTAACATCACCAGAAATGATGCGGGCGAAATCACCAGTCTGACCCTGTCGAA
>CAUZRQ010000355.1:0-3781 GCA_963582065.1 Planctomycetota bacterium
CTTCGATTCCCTCAGGGCCGCGGGCACCATGGCCGGGTCAGGTGGAGTCATCGTGATGGACGAGACCACCAGTATCGTCCACGCGCTCGATTCCGCGGCCCGGTTCTTCGCCGACGAGTCGTGCGGGCAATGTTCACCGTGCCGCGAAGGGACCGGATGGGTGCATCGCATTCTCCGCCGGATCGTTGACGGCAAGGGCAGCCTTCAGGACCTGGACGATCTGCTGGCCATCGCCGGCGACATGGAAGGAAACACGATCTGCGTGTTCGCCGACGCCGCCGCCTGGCCGGTGCAATCCTACATCGCGAAGTTTCGGGAGGAGTGCGAGGAGTACATCCGTTCGGGACGCAGCGCCGAGCAGGAGGAGGCCGCGGAATGCCCAGCCTGACCATCGACGGCCGAGAAGTGGACGTCGCCGACGGGACCACGGTCATCCAGGCCGCGGAGACGCTGGGGATCTTCATCCCTCGCTACTGTTACCATCCCGGCCTGTCGATCGCGGGCAACTGCCGCATCTGCCTGGTCGAGATCGAGAACAATCCCAAGCTGCAGATCGCCTGCAACGCGCCCGTCTCCGAGGGGATGGTCGTTCACACGCAAAGCGACATGGCCGAGGACGGCCGCCGCGCGGTGCTGGAATTCCTGCTGGCCAATCACCCGCTCGACTGCCCGGTCTGTGATCAGTCCGGCGAGTGCGACCTGCAGAACTTTTATATGAACTTCGGGCTCTACAACCCGCGGTTCCGGGAGCACAAGGTCAAGAAGCAGAAGGCCGTGGAACTTGGCCCACATGTGATGCTCGACCAGGAGCGGTGCATTCTCTGCTCCCGCTGCGTGCGGTTCACCGACGAGATCACCAAGACCGGTGAATTCGGAATCTTCAACCGCGGTGACCGGGCCGAGCTGGGGCTCTACCCCGGTGATTCGCTCGACAATCCATACTCGGCCAACGTTGTGGATATCTGCCCTGTCGGGGCCCTGACCGAGAGTGATTTCCGGTTCAAGGCCAGGGTCTGGTACCTCTCCAGCGCTCAAACGGTGTGTAACGGCTGCAGCCAGGGGTGCAACGTGGACCTGCACTACGTTCTGGACCGACCCCATCTGAACGATGGGGCTCGGGTCGTGCGGATCAAGCCGCGATACAACCCGGACGTGAATCAGTGGTGGCTCTGCGATGAGGGGCGATACGGCTTCGGTTGGGTCGACCAGGACCGGCTTGGCACTGTCCGTGGGCCGTCAACGGATTCCGACGAGTCGACGGAGACAACCTGGGATCAGGCCCTGACAGCGATCTCGGAAGTCCTGGCGGGGTCCGATGACGGGCGGGGCAGCCCGCGGATCGGCGTGATTGCCTCGGCGCAGCTGACGTGCGAGGAGCTCTTTCTGATCCGGCAGATTTTCCGGGACGGACTGGGGGGGCAGGTCACCGCCGCCGTCGTTGAGGAACCGGGATCCAGCGACGACTTCCTGATCAAGGCGGACAAGAACCCGAACACACTGGGGGCGACCCTGCTGGGCCTGGCCGACCCGGACGCGCCCGACGCTCGGCAGCTCATTGACCTGGCACTCGACGGGAAGGTCGATGTGCTGTGGGTCTTCGGGCATGACCTGGTCCAACTCTTCGGGGAAGAACAAGTTCGCGAGCTCTCGGAGAAACTGCGGCTGTTCGTGTACTCGGGTACGAATGACAACCCGACCGTTCCCCTGGCTCACTGGGTCCTGCCCAGTGCTGCCTATGTCGAAAAGGACGGCACTTTCGTGAACTGTCACGGCAGGGTGCAGCGGATCGGCTCCGCCTTCCCACCGGTCGAGGGCTCTCGCGAGGACTGGCGGTTTCTCCTGGAACTGGCCGACAAGCTGGGCCTGTCGTTCGACTGGCGGGGAGTGGGGGATATCTTCCAGGGGCTTGCCGAAACGCTGCCGCCGTTTGCGGAATTGAGCTATGACGCAATCGGCGCACAAGGGGTTGACGTGGCGATGGCCAGGCCCGCGGAAGGAGCGGCCGCACCCTGATGGAATTCGTGCTCATCAAGTTTGCCCTGGCGGCGATCGTCTTTTTCGGGGTGCTGAACTTCGCCGGGTTTCATACATGGGTCGAACGGAAACAGTCGGCCCTGATCCAGGACCGGATCGGAGCCAACCGGGCCGATATTTTCGGGTTCCGGTTGATGGGCCTGTTCCACGGCATCGCCGACGCGATCAAGATGTTCACCAAGGAGGACATCGTTCCGGCAGGCGCGAACAAGATTCTCCACGTCCTGGCGCCACTGATTTCGGTCTTTTTCGCGCTGGTCGCCTTTGCTGCAATCCCCTTTGGCCCGCCCCTGGAACTGGGTGGCCGGACCATCGACCTCCAGGTCACCAACATCGATGCGGCACTGCTCTATATCTTTGCAATGCTCTCGGTCGGTGTGTACGGAGTGATTCTCGGCGGATTTGCCTCGCGCAACAACTTCGCCATCATGGGAGGCCTGAGGGCGATGGCACAGATGATCTCCTACGAGATCGCCCTGGGAATTGCCGTGATCGGGGTGATCATGGTCTACGGAACGATGGACCTGTCTCTGCTGGTGGAACGGCAGGGAGAGATGATCGGCGGCTGGATCCCCTTCTGGGGCATCGTCGCTCAGCCGGTGGCCTTTATCGTGTTCGTGACCGCCGCGCTCGCGGAAACCAAGCGGGCTCCATTCGATCTGCCGGAAGCCGAGTCGGAGATCATCGGGTATTTCGTCGAGTACAGCGGAATGAAATTCGGGATGTTCTTCCTGACGGACTTCCTGGAAACCATCATGGTGGCCTGCCTGGCGACCACGCTGTTTTTCGGTGGATGGCAGGTGCCGTGGCTCGAGGCCGACGGCTTCCACTTCCCCTGGGGTGAACTCGCCGTCGCCAACTGGGTTTACGTCCTGTTGGGTGTGATGAGCTTTTCGATCAAGGTCATGATCTTCTGCTTCGTCTTCATGCAGATCCGCTGGACTCTGCCGCGGTTCCGCTACGACCAGCTCATGGCGTTGGGTTGGAAGGGGTTGTTCCCGATTTCGGTTGGCAACGTCGTGGTGACGGCCGTGGTGCTGGTTGTCTTTTTCTCGGAGACTTCCTGATGGTTGCGAAGTCAGTGGTTGTCTGCAGGCCCGAGCTGACGTTCTGGGAGAAGCTCTACATCCCCCAGATTCTTTGTGGGCTGAGGATCACCTTCCGGCACTTCTTTCGTAACCTCTTTCTCCACATCGCGCACCGGCTGGGTCGTCTCACACATCTTCCCGCCTCGGCCACGATCCAGTATCCCGAGGAACTTCGGCCGCTGATGTCGCGGTACCGCAGCCGACACCGTCTGACCCTTCGCGAGGATGGCACACCGCGCTGCGTAGGGTGCATGCTGTGTGAGACGGTCTGTCCGGCCAAGTGCATCACGATTGTGCCCGGTGAGCACCCCGACCCGAATGTCGAGAAATACCCGATCCGCTTCGACATCGACCTCGGTGTGTGCGTCTACTGTGGCTATTGTGTCGAGGTCTGTCCCGAGGATGCGATTCGCATGGACACGGGAATCCTTGACGTGGCGGCCTACTCACGCGAAGCCATGCAGCTTGATATCCACGAGCTGATGGACCCGGAACTGCGAAAACCGAACATCGAGTGCAACCTGAAGTTCCCCCACCAGTGCGAATTGACCGAAGGAAATATGAAGGGCAGCTGGGAGGAGCTGGACTGGTCAGCCGGCAATCCGCGATTGCCGAAGAAATGACCGGCCGGCCGGTCGCTTGTGGTGGGGTCGTACGGG
>CAUZRQ010000356.1:0-3749 GCA_963582065.1 Planctomycetota bacterium
CAGCCCTCGAGCACCTTGCCGACGATCACGTCGGCGTGTGCGTTGTTGCGATACTCGGTCACCACCGCCGCGACCGGAAGTTTTCGCCGTGCCGCCGCGAAGGCCAGGCCGCCGCCGGACGAGGCGAGCCCCGCCGCCGCCAATCCGCCCAGCCGGGCACCGAAATCTCGTCGCGTGATCAGGTTGGTCATGTCATTGGACTCCCGAACGTAATTCAGTGCTCGCCGTTGGACCCGGCCTCACCATTGGACCCTCGTCGACGCATCTCTTCCAGTTCGGCCTCGAGTTCCTCTCGCTTCTGGCCGATCCGCTGCAGTTCATCTGTCGCCAGTTTCGAGTCGACCCGGACCGAGAGCAGATCTCCCAGGCCCAGCATCAGCAGCCAGCCGCCCAGGGCAATCACCCCGATCCAGTAGACCGCGGCCACCACCGGCCCCTGCTGCCAGATCAACACGTCGCCGACCCCGAGCATCACTCCCATCACCGCGATCATGCCCGAGGTCTGCATCCGCCGTCGGTACCGCGACTTCAGTCTCTTCAGCTCCCACTGGTTGAGCCCGGTGTCATCCTGTTGCAACGTCCAGGACTTGCGGTGCCAGGCCATCATCAACACGCCGACGACCACCAACGCGGCGCCGAAGATCGCCGTCAGCACCCAGTGGTTCTCGTCGAGTCTGATCGTCGTGTCTCCGTGCTGGCCCGGACCCACCCGCCCCTCAGGGACCGGTGGCCGGCAATGTTTTGAGCCACCCCAGCACCACGCGACCGACTGCTCTCAGGCTCTTGCCGGAACAGGCCCGGACGTTGTCTCGGGTCGTGTGCCAGTGCGGGTAATCGAAATCGATCAGGTCGCAGGTCGGAATCCGGGCGATCCGGTTCAACGGCACGTGGTCGTCCTCGATGTCGTGCTTGGGACGTGGCCGGTCATGGAACTGTGCCACCTTCAGAGCCCGCGCGGTCTTCCACAGGCCGTCGGTCACCTTCGGCGCGTAGGCGAGGCTCTTCTTCTCGACGTAGATCTGCAGGTCGCGGTCCCCGATCATGTCGAGCAACACACCGGCGACGTACTTGTGAGCAGGCGGCTTGTCCCGGTACTGAGTGGCGAAGTGCGTCGATCCCAGGAAGAACCGCCCGAGGATCTCGGTCCCCTTGGGGAACAGGTACTCCTCGGCATCGAAGAACACGAAGTCGACACCGACCCGGGTCTCGAGAGCCCGCATGTGATGAGCCAGCTCCATCAACAGGGCGACTCCGCTGCCCCCATCGTTGGCCCCGATGAAGCGGCCTCGCGGGTTGACCGGATCGCGGTCCGGGAAAGGCCGGGTGTCGTAGTGGCAACAGATCACGACCCGGATCTTTCTTTTTGGATGCCAGCTGACGATCAGGTTGGTCATCCGCACCGCCTTGCCGTTGCGGGGGTCGGGCCGGTCGAATGACTGGCGGACGACACGGGCGCCGAAGCGGGCGAAGTGGTTGGCCAGCAGTCTCTGCTGAGCCTGCATCGCCCGGGATCCGCTCGGCCGGGGACCCAGTCGACAAACCGACTGCAAGTAACGGTAGGCCCGGGCGGCATCCGGCCCGGTCGTCTCGGCCAGTTCGGCCCCGACGACCATCGGAACGGTCAACCACAGCCACAGGCAGGTACCCAATCGAACCGTCACCCAGACACCTCACCGAAGTTTCCGTTTCGGACTAGTCACCCGCCTGCAGGAGGGCGATCAGCGCGTCGTTCTCCGCCCGGATCGCTGCCGGCAATTTTTCGCCGAACCCGGTGAGATACTCGGCCCGCTCGTTCGCTTCGGCGAGCCACTCCTCGGAATTCACCTCCAGCAACGCCTCGCCGACGGACGGATCGATCCCGAGTTCATCGAACCCGACGGCCCCGGGCGTCGGCAGCCACCCGATCGGGCTCTCGACCGCCTCGCCCCCGCCACCGACCCGGTCGACGATCCATTTCAACACCCGCATGTTTTCGCCGAATCCCGGCCACAACCAGTTTCCCTCGTCGTCGCGGCGGAACCAGTTGACGTGAAACACGCCGGGCATGTTCTCGCCGCCACGTTCTCCGACATCCAGCCAGTGCTGCCAGTAGTCGGCCATGTGGTAGCCGCAGAAGGGAAGCATGGCCATGGGATCGTGGCGGAGTTCGCCCAGCCCGCCGACGGCCGCGGCCGTCTTCTCGCTGGTCATCGTCGCCCCGACGTAGGTGCCGTGCTGCCACGAGCGGGCCTGGTAAACCAGCGGGGTGGTCGCGGTGCGGCGGCCACCGAAGATGATCGCCGAAATCGGCACGCCGCCGGGCGATTCCCAGTCGGGCGAAATGCACGGACACTGTCCGGCGGGAGCGGTGAAGCGGCTGTTGGGGTGAGCCGCCGGCACGTCGGATTCGGGCGTCCAGGGGTTTCCCTTCCAGTCGGTCGCCTCCGCCGGCGGATCGCACAGGCCCTCCCACCAGATCGTGTTGTCCGGCAGCAGGGCGACGTTGGTGAACAGCGAGTTGGCCCGGCAACTGGCCAGCGCGTTGGGATTGGTCTCTTCGCTGGTCCCCGGCGCCACGCCGAAGAACCCGTACTCGGGGTTGACCGCGTACAGCCGACCGTCCTCGCCGAACTTCAGCCACGCGATGTCGTCGCCGATCGTCTCGACACGCCAGCCCGCTTCGGTGAACGACTCCGGGGGAACCAGCATCGCCAGGTTGGTCTTGCCACACGCCGACGGAAATGCGGCCGCGACGTAGGTCTTGTTCCCCTCGGGATCGGTCAGGCCCAGGATCAACATGTGCTCGGCCAACCAGCCCTCACGCCGGGCCAGCACGCTGGCCAACCGCAGGGCAAAGCACTTCTTCCCCAACAGGGCGTTGCCGCCGTAGTTGGAGCTGAAGCTCATGATCAGGTTTTCGTCGGGGAAGTGGCTGATGTATCGCTGTTCGGGGTCGAGATTGCCCGTGCTGTGCAGGCCCTTGACGAAGTCGCCCTCCGCGCCCAGTTCATCGATGGCCACCTGTCCCATGCGGGTCATGATCCGCATGTTGGCCACCACGAAGGGGCTGTCGGTGATCTCGATGCCGACCTTGGCCATCGGGCTTCCCGGGGGACCCATCAGGTAGGGAATCACGTACATCGTCCGCCCGGCCATGCAGCCGTCAAAGAGCTGATCGATCATGGCGTGCATTTCCGGCGGCGCCATCCAGTTGTTGGTCGGCCCCGCCTCGTCCTCGGTCGCCGCGCAGATGAAGGTCCGGTCCTCGACACGGGCCACGTCGTTGATGTCGCTGCGGCCGTAGTACGAACCGGGGTGCTTCTCGGCATCGAGACGAACCAGCGTGCCGTCCTCGACCATCATGTCGTAGAGACGCCCGACCTCCTCGTCGGTGCCGTCGCACCAGTGCACGCTGTCGGGAGTGGTCTGGGCGGCGACTTCGTCGACCCATTGCTGCAAGGCCTGGTTGGACATCGTCTCGGTATCTTTCGGTTCTCGAATATGGAACCCGGCCGTGTTGACCGAGCGGATATCGGCCACGACTTTAGGACGGGCAGGGGAGTGACGCAAGCAGCGGACTCCGGCCTGGCTCGTTCACCGCCGGATGAGTGCGACCACCTCCGGCACGCTACCCCGACACACCGACACACCAGCCAAGCCGCCCGGCACGCCCCCTCAAGGCCGTCATCGGCAACGAAGGCGACCCGCTTCCGACCCTACTTGGCGGACTTCTTCTTGTCGGTCTTCTTCTCGGCAGACTTCTTCTTGTC
>CAUZRQ010000357.1:0-3747 GCA_963582065.1 Planctomycetota bacterium
GCACCCGCCCGTACTACCTGAAGAAAAAGTAGCCCGCTGCAGCGGGCTACTCGAACAAAGAGGACATCCAGGAATGAGTGCGCGCAAGGTCATCATCACCTGTGCCGTGACCGGGTCGATCCATACGCCCAGCATGTCGCCCTATCTGCCGGTCACGCCGGACGAGGTGGCGGAGAACGCCGTGGGGGCGGCCGAGGCCGGGGCGAGTATCCTGCACCTGCATGCTCGGGACCCGCAGGACGGCCGGCCGACACCGGATCCGGAGGTCTTCCGGCAGTTCCTGCCGCGGATCAAGCAAGACTGTGACGCCGTCATCAATGTGACCACCGGGGGCGGCCACAACATGACGATTGATGAGCGGCTCGAGGGGCCCCTGTCGCTGGCACCGGAGATGAGCTCACTGAACATGGGCTCGATGAATTTCGGACTGTTCCCCGCCCTGGACCGCTTCTCGGACTGGAAGCACGATTGGGAACCGGTCTACCTGGAGAACACACGGGGAGGCATCTTTCGCAATACGTTCAGCGACATCGAGGCGATTCTCGAGCGGTTGGGGAAGGGATGCGGTACGAGGTTTGAATACGAGTGTTACGACGTCGGGCATCTCTACAACCTGGCCCACGTCATCGACCGGGGACTGGCCGAGCCACCGTTTTTCGTGCAGACCATCTTCGGTGTGCTCGGTGGAATCGGTCCCGACCTGGAAAACCTCGGCCACATGAGGCTCATCGCCGACAAGCTGTTTGGCTCGGACTACCACTGGTCGATTCTCGCCGCCGGTCGCCACCAGACCAACTTTGTCACCACCGGGGCGATTCGAGGCAGCCACGTGCGGGTCGGGCTGGAAGACAACCTCTACCTGTCACGTGGAGTGCTCGCCGAAAGCAACGCCGACCAGGTGGCCAAGATCCGGCACATTCTCGAGGAGTTGTCGCTGGAGATCGCCATGCCGGCGGAGACCCGCGAGATGCTCGGCCTCAAGGGCAGCGACCAGGTCGAATTCTGATTGATTCGGATCGATTCGGATCGTGCGGGATCAACGATCGCGAGGTTGACGGCGAAGCAACTGGATTTCGTCCACCCTGTAGCGCCCGGGAAAGAGACCCAGGTGGATCGAGCCGTTGGCGGTCATGTTGGTCAGGCCGTGCTTGTACCGGCAGACCAGGGATTTCTCGGATTCGTCGTAACCGTCGGCCGAAGCGAACACGGTCACCTCGGTTGGGTCGAAGTCAAACGTGCACCAGATGTCGTGTCCCCGATTGGCCATGTGCTTGATGTTCCACGAGGACGTAAATGTCCGCGTTCCGGCCTGGTCGTTGAAACACGAGAGCATGGGTTGTGTCCGGCCGGGACCGCTGAAATAGAGGTACCACAACATCCGGGAAACTGGAGTTTGCGAATTGGTGAGACTGAAGGCGGCACTGCTGGGTCGTCCCTCGACCGGCGATGCCGCCGTGGTGTGTAGTCTCAGACGATAACGGCCGGGTCCCCGGTGCTCGAGCAGGTCATTGAACTTGGCGAGCGAGGTGACCGGGTAGACGTCATCGGCATCCATCTCTAGTGATCCGCCTTTTGTCGGCGGTGGGTGGACACCGCCGTGCGGGGGCATGCGAGTCCACCGGGCCGGGTCAAGCCGGCCACCATCGAAGGTGTCGACAAGCCGCCCGTTCCGGATCGGCAGGCCCTGTCGGATTCTCTCCAGCAGGACGTCATCCCACATCGTCACGCCATTGAAACTTCGCCTGAGCGAGATGACGGCCGAGTCGGCACCGGCCGGGACCGAGACGGTCAATCGCAGCCGAGCCCAGCCGTCGGCGGGATCGAGTGTTCGCAGCATGCAACGAGTCGATGGGACATCGATCTTCTTCTTGCCGTCGAAAAACTTGACCGTGACTTCCATGGGGACGGCTGTCCCGGGTGGCTGGTTCACGGACCGGCCCCATGCGGTCAGGCGGTATCGTTCGAACGGGATGACGGGGATCTCTTGAGACAGGGTGGCTGGTCCACCGACCTTCGAGACGGCTGCGAAGCTGCCGGTGCGGGCCTGGTCTTGGCTCACTCCCTGCTGGCCATTCTCGACCGTCCAGCCTTTCAGGTCTCCGGATTCGAAGTCGCCGTTGACCAGTTGGTTGGCGGGCTTGTTTTCCAGCTTGTTTCCCAGGAGAGCCAACTGTGTCCGGGCCGCGTCATGAAGAGCGTCAGATCGCTCCACGCTTTGCCAGTATTCCCGGGCCGCCTGGGGGCCGTGTGCCTTGAGATGGAACCGGGTTGCCGCCGAACAGAGTTCATCCAGCAGCGCGTTTTCGTGGCTGAAGATCGAGAGAGCCGATCCGTACGACCAGAAACTGGTACTCCTGGCTCGAGGATTGACGCTGGTGTGGGACCGCATTTGTGCCAGGCTGGTCAATCGTTGGTGCTGGATCGTGCTGACCAGGCGGGCACGTTTAAGCACGGCCTGTCTCTGGTTCTCGGATGTGACGGTGATGTCCAGGGAGGCGGGATAGAACTCCAGGAAGCTGACCAGGAGGCTGCGCTGGAACCGCCAGGCTTCGGCCAGCCGTGCCAGGCGAAACCTGGCTCCAGCGGAGTCCCGGGCGGCCAGGCGTGTGGCGGTGGAGACGCACCGGTCGAGGAACTCGATGTCGTCTCGGGTGTATTCCAGGAGTTCGTCGTTGGGTTGGACATAGGAGCCGTTGTTCCACGAGACCCACTGGTAGAACAGCCAGTCCTTGTGGCGTCTGCCATAGGGGCCTGGCTGACGTCGCTCGTAGACGGCTTCGAGTCGGTCCCAGAAGTCTCGCATGGGCTTGGCCGCGGCCGGGCCATACGAGGCCACACAGAACGTGTCCATGATGCGATTGATGTCGGCATTCACGTCCCATTGCAGCGCCTGGATGTAGTGGTACTTGGGACCGTCGAAGGTCCAGTCACCACCACATTCGGTGATGTGCGACAGGGCTCCGAGTTCGTCGTGGCCCCACTTGAGGAACTGTTGAGCGGCACGCGGATAGTGCCGGAAACCCAGAAACGAGGCGCCGTACATGTAGGAGTAGAGGTTGACCGAGCGACAGACGGCCTTCCATTGCTTGGCCTGCTTGAACTCGCTGTCCAGGACGAACGTCTTGGTGACGGCGACATTGGGTTCGAGCTTGAAGCGTGGTGGGGTCGAGGTGTTGGCGTAGGCCATCGCTTCGACCCACTTGCCCGGGTGCTTCTTGCCAACCTCCCGCGCGACCCGGTTCACCCAGTGAAACCATCGCTCGGTCAGTGAGTAGGCCGGTTGGACCGAGTTGATGAGTTTCCGGCAGCGTTCGCATTCGCACCAGCCATTGCCGTCGTTTTGGCCGACCGAGACAACCGGGGCTTGCGGGTGTCGCTTGAAGAACTCATCGATGTACCCGACCGCTCGATCCACTGTGCCGGGATGGGTTGTGCAGATCTGCCAGCCGTTCCCGTAACTCCACCACTGCCGCTTGCCGTCAAACAGTGCAAACCACTCGGGATGTTCCTCAAACTGTTTCGTGGAAAAGATGTGCTGAATGGCGTGGTTGCCGTATTGACCGTCACCATAGGGGCCGAGGCGGAGTAGTTTGCGTGGGGGCGTGAAATAGTACATCCCGCAGTTGGAGCGATTGACGAAGTCGGGTTGGATGGTCTGTGAGAGCTGACGATCCAGCGTGATGGTTGTCCGCTGGGGCACCACTTCGCCGTGGACCGAGTCGGGAAACAGCCAGCGGACGCCGCAGT
>CAUZRQ010000358.1:0-3742 GCA_963582065.1 Planctomycetota bacterium
GTCCCACGTGCCACCCAGGTGGGGATCGATCGAGATGACCAAGCGGTCTCCGGGGACCGACTGTGCAGCTTCGATCAGCCACGCCGTCGATTTTCCGAACAGGGCTCCGATTTCAACGTACTGTCCACTTTCCGGCGATTGCATGCTCAGGGTAGGCCAGCAGTCGGCACTCGCGCGGAGACGAATTGCCCGGGATCTGCTCGAGTTGCTTGATCAGATCCCTGTCAAATTTCCGGTCGATGGTCCGGTTGGCCGCCAATTGGAGGCGGTACACCGGATCGACTCGCCAACGAATCGTGTCGAAGATTCGACGCGGCAGGCGGACGATATTCCGGATCAACCGTGCGGGACTCAGCTTGTTCCTGCTGCGGGGCATCTGTCGTCCTGAAACAAGGGCTTTGAGGGGCAGCAATCGGCGGGGAAGTTGTTGGGGCAGTCAGATCGTGTCGGCTTCTTGCAGAGTCCGGTCAGGCGGCCCGTTTCATCGGCATGTTGGGCGAAGCGAGGGCCTGTTTCTCGGCAACGAGGACCAGGTGACGTTTTCCGTTGGCCCGCCGCATCCAGTTCTTGAACCAACGGCTGCCGCAGATTCCCGTGCCCAGAAACCTGAAGCGTCTCAGTCGTGAATACCGGATGGCGAACAGTTCCACGACCTGCAGGCCATGATCGACGGCCAGACTGCGAAAGTCGTTCTCGCCGAACGACTGCTGGTGACCCCAGCGATGGAAGTCGTTCTCGCAATGCGGGCAGTGGATCATCTTGT
This sequence comes from Planctomycetota bacterium, assembly GCA_963582065.1. GTDB lineage: Bacteria > Planctomycetota > Planctomycetia > Planctomycetales > Planctomycetaceae > UBA8437. Next base: position 764 of record CAUZRQ010000358.1, read on the forward strand.
CGGCCAGCCGTTCGTCGAACGGAGTGGTCAGTATCAGGTGGCCACCGGGTTTCAGGATTCTGGTCAACTCGTCCAGGGTCTTTTGCGTGTCGTCGGGCGGCATGTGTTCGATGACTTCCGAGCAGAACAGGGTGTCGAAGGTCGAGTCATCGAAGACGAGTTGCGTGAGGTCACCCTGTTCGACGTCGTCGTTCTTGGGGACCAGGTCGACGCCTCGCACCTCGGACCCGTGGGCCGCGTTGCGGACGGCCCTCACCAGTGTTCCGTCACCGGCCCCGGCATCCAGGACGTGTTCCCCCACGTGCTGTCGTGTCAGAAACAACAGCAGGTCGGCGTTGACGCTGCCCTGGTATTCGCCTTCGGTGGCGTTGGATGTCCAGAACCGACGGTTGGTTTCGACATCGAACGACTTGGGCATGAGATCACCGGGACCGTGGGATGGGGGAGGTGTTCGGCTATGACCAAACGTCACGGAGCCACCCGGCTGCCCGTCCCTGAAATCGACACGGGGTTTACGCCACCGGTAATGACGCTGTCAAGATCACACACCGGCCGGGCGGACGTGGCGTCGGGTCCGTCTTGCCGGGCTGTGGAGTTTCTGCCAGCATGCCGGCCACACGTCCCGTTGGCCGGCGGTCGCGTCGGTTTCGGGGAAGGGAGTCCCGATGCCTCGCAGGTCGTCCTTTGCTGTCTGCCTCTACACCGACACGTTCTTGCCGGACGTCGGCGGGGCCGAGATGGTGTTGCACAACCTGGCAGCCAGGTTGTGCCGGCAGCAACGGCGCGTGGTTGTGGTGGCGCCGCGTCCACGACGTGTGGACGGACCGGAAGAGGAACAGGTCGAGGCACAGCGAGATCGCTACCAGGTTTCGCGTTTTCGTCGTCCTTTTTCGAAACGCTGGGGAGTGCGGTTGGTGCTGCCCCGCCTGATCCGGTTGCATCGCCGACACCGCTTCGACGTTCTGCACTGCCACGCTGCCTACCCGCAGGCCTACGTTGCCAGCACCCTGAAGCGGCTCTGTGGAATTCCCTACGTCGTTCGCCCGCATGGATCCGACATCCTTCCGGGTGAGCGGATTCGATCCAATCCTCGGCTCGAGCGACGTGCCCGGCGAGGGCTGGCCGATGCCGATGCCGTGATTGCCCAGGGCGAGTTCCTCAAGGAAGTGATCGTGGATCTCGGCGTGGACGAGAACCAGGTGCGGGTGATCCACAATGGCGTGGACCTCTCCGAATTTGCCGCCGCGCCGCCATATTCTCATCCACGGCCCTACCTCTTGGCGCTGGGCAACCTGTCGCGTCGCAAGGGCATGGATGTGCTGATCCGGGCTTACGCTCGACTGGCGTCGCCACGTGCCGACCTGCTGATTGCCGGCACCGGTGGTGAACTCGAGGCCCTGAGAGAATTGAGCAACGAGTTGGGTGTGGCATCCAGGGTGCGGTTTGTCGGCTTCGTTTCAGGAGTCGAAAAGGTCAGCCTGTACCGCGGGGCCGAGTTCTTTGTCTGCCCCTCGCGGCGCGAGCCGTTCGCCAATGTGATTCTCGAGGCCATGGCCTCGGGGCTGCCTGTCGTGGCCACCGATGTTGGGGGCAACCGGCAGTTGGTCGGGAGCGGGCGGCACGGCCTGCTGTGTCGATCCGAAGATGCCGAGGGAATGGCCGGGGCACTCGGAGCCCTGCTGGATTCTCCAGATCGGCTCTCCGATTCTCGAGCGGCGGTGCCGGAGTACGTCGCACGATTCGGGTGGGAACGGATTGCCCAGCAGTACGCGACGCTGTACGACGAAGTGGCCCGGGCCGCCTGAGATCTTGCTCGCAGGTGGCCGATCCTGGATGCGGGAACGAGGAGGCGTGATGTCGGCGACGATGCGCACCTTCGTGGCATTGCCGATCCCACTCACCAATCCTCTCGAGGAACTGCTCGATTGGCTGGGTCAATTGGGACCGGAAGTGCGTCCGGTGCGTCCCGACGGCCTGCACGTGACGCTGAAGTTTTTGGGCGAGACGGCAGGTGGGCAGGTCGAGGAGATCGTCGAGTTGCTGCGGGACACCGTGTCGGCGTGGGATTCCTTCGAGTTGGTCTTCCGGGGGATCGGCCGGATGCCGCCCCGTCGTCCTCGGGTGATCTTCGCCGACCTGGCCGACCCGGATCACCAGGTGCCGTTGGTGACGGGACCGGTGGCGGCGATCGAAGAGGCGACGGTGGGCCTGGGCTTTGATGCCGAGACCCGGCCCTTCCGGCCTCACCTGACACTGGCTCGTATCCGTTCCCGTCCCGGGGGTGAACTCGAGCAGATCCGCCTGGCCTACGAGGAGGTGATCCTGGCCGAGGTGAGATGCGATCACTTCGAACTGATCCGTTCGGATCTCGGTCCCGGTGGCGCACGTTACACGACTTTGGCGACACTGCCCCTGTCGGGTTGATCGGCCGCGACGGGGGTGTCTTGCATACCGACACACGCCCCCCGACAATGGCGACCGTCCGGTGGCGGGTACAGGGTCCGCCCCGGGGCCGGAGAGGTTCCAACGAGGAGCACCATGAGCGATCGACCCCGCGTGATTCTCAGCGCGTTTGCAGACGAGGCGGCCAACCACAAGACCGCGATTGAACAGCTCTCGGTGATGGCTGCGGTCGGCCTGAGGTACTACAGCCCGCGGTTCATTGACGTGAACGGGAGCGGTGAGGTGAAGCACGTCGTCGAGTTGGACGACGCCGAACTGGCCCGGTTGAACGAACTCCACGAGGAGTTCGGCATGAGCGTCACGGGGATCGGTGCGCGGATCGGCAAGATCAAGCTGATCGACCAGGACGACGGTTCGCACAATGTGTTTGTTCCCTTCGACGAGTATCTCGAGGGCGAGGTGGCCGACACGATCCGGGTGGCCCAGGCCCTGGACACCAGGCTGATCCGCGGGTTCTCGTTCTACCATCCGCAGGGAACCGATCCCCGGGAGCACATCCCGCAGGCGGTCGACCAG
>CAUZRQ010000359.1:0-3737 GCA_963582065.1 Planctomycetota bacterium
TGTCCTCGTTGGGCCGCACGTAGACCGACTGTCCGCGGTGGTCTCGCGAGAGCCGATCGAGCAGCCGGCCGTTGACGTCGAAGCCGACTCCGAAACTGTACATGCGGGCATTGACGGTGTTGGCCGCCCTGGCGTGGGCCGCGATCTTCAACTCGTTCCGCTCACCCACCGTCGGCAGCCCGTCGGTGAGGAACAGGACGTAGCTGGGTCGTTTCTTGTCGACCAGCATGCCCAGTGCGGTGGTCAGTGCGCCGTCGATGTTGGTGCTTCCACCGGCGAAGAGCCCGTCGGCAAAGCCGAGGGCCGCCTTGCGGGTCTTCTCGTCGGCCCGCTGCAGCTCGGGCCGGAAACTCTCGACCTGAGTGTCGTAGGCCACGATGTTGAAGGTGTCCCTGGGACCGAGTCGACCGATCAGGTATTTCAGGGCCTCGCGAGCCTGCTCGATCTTCTTCCCGTTCATGCTTCCCGAGCGGTCGATAACGAAGACGACCGTCTTGGGGGCCGGCTTGGTCTTGTTGAGTTTGACCTGGGGGCTGGCCAGCAGCAGGAAGTACCCGTCTTGCTTGGGGTCGGGGCGGTAGCTGACGAGGTTCATCCCGACCAGCCCGTCCCTAGTGCCGTACAGCAATCGCAGATCATCGGGGGTGGTGACGTTCTTGAGCGTCAGCTTGCCGGTAGCGTGGTTGTCGTCGGGCCGCTTGATGTCGACGGAGTGCGAGGGGCTGAAGACGGTCTTGATCGGGGAGCTGCTGTTGATGCGGACGTTGATGCTGAGCGTGCCGATGGGCCGGTGTGAGTGCTTGAGTGTTCCGATGGGCAGGCGGAGATCGATCAGCCCGTTTTCCTTGCGGAGCAGCTGCGAGTAACGGATCTCGACCCGACGCTTGGCTCCCGGCGGGATCGGAAAGACGCGGGTCTGGAACAGCCCCTGGCCCATGTATTCCAGCAGTGCCGGGTCCTGCCGACGGCGGACGATCGACTCGTAGATCCGCCGTGCGTCGGCCTTCTTCATCAGCCGACCGGGCAGTTCCTTGCCATCAACGATCAGCGTCAGGCTGTCGATGGCCGCATCGGTGGGCAATGGGAACAGGATGCGGGCTTCGAGAGTGCGGGACCCGATGTTTTCGAACGTCTGGGAGATCTGGACCGAGGCGATCTGGTCGCGGATCGTCGCGTTGACGTCGACTGAGTGGATGCGGTACTGGGCGGGGAGAGGTCGGAGAATCCGCCGCGGCCGGGGCCGCACCACGACGTCTCCTTCGACGACGATGACCTGGGCGGCGAGGGGTTGCGGCCCGCTCGCCACGATCGCCAGCACCAGAAGCGTGAATACCCATCCGCCGAGATTGCGTTGCATGGACCAGTCTTCCCGTGTCCGAGTCTGAATCGAGTCAGTCGATTGGGCCCGCGGTGGTTGTTCGACGAGGCGAGGGGTCGCGGAGTTCCCCGGCTGCGTGGGGAATCTGAAGAAAGGTGCGTCGAGGGACTGGCTCACGCCCGTGGCGGGTGCCTGTCCCGGGTGGATGATACGCTGAGAGAGACACGAGCATTTCGCGATCGGGACAGGCACCCGCCACGGGCGTGAGCCAGTCCCCGCAACCGTTCTAGGCGCGGATCTTGTCGACGGCCTGCATGGGACGGTCGCTTGGTCCCATGCGTTGCGAGACGCCCATGCCGGCGAGCATGGTGTTGTAGACGTCCAGTCCCTCGGCTCCGACGTCCATGATCTGCCCGGTCTTGAATCGCCGGTTGGCTCCGGTGATGGCGTGGAAGACTCCCGAGAGTTCTCGCTTGACGTCGTTATGTCGTCCGTCGCCGGACTCGGTCGAGATGGTAATCAACGCGTTGTCGAGAATCGTCCTGCCGTTGACGTCTCGAGATTCGGAGTCGTCCAGTCGTCCGAGGAAGTAGGCCACCTCGCGCATTTTCATGTGTGCGTGTGCCCTGAGTGCTTCGTTCTTCCGTTTCTCATTGAACTTGTGCCACCACTCGTGGCTGCAGCCCTGGTCGCCTCCGGCTCGTTGCTGACCGGCGTCGTCGAAGTCCCAGATCTTTTTTCCGCCAAACTGGTATTCGCCCTTGAGGCGGATGCGTTCGCCGGCGGCCAGGAAGGTCAGCGATCCGAATCTCACCCGGTCGGTCTGGATGGCGAGTGCGTAGAGATCGGCCATCAGCCGCCATTCGGTGGAGAGTTCTTCGAGTGTGATGTCGATGCCCTGTCCACCGGGGTCGGCGGGTCCGCCGTGTGGGATGATCGATCGCCGCGGCAGCCTGGGCCCGTTCTTCTTCTTGTGTTTCATCGCGAAGGCCCGCTGTTCGAATTCGCGGATGCGGTCGAGGTGATCGGCGACGCGGCTGCGTGAGCGGGCTCCCAGCGGGGACCGCTTGCCGGTGTAGAAGCGGTAGTCCTCGACAACCGAATCGAGGATGCTGCGTTTGAGCCGTTGTCGCCGGGCGTCGGCTCCCCCTCCGGCGATGGCGATCGTGCCGAAGACCCGTTCGAAGAGATCTCGAGGCTTCTCCTGCATCGTGGCGGCGACGGTGCCGTCGGGATTGAAGCTGTGCACGTAGCGTCCGACCCGGCTGCGTCGGAAGAACGTCCCACCGATCAGCGTGGGGACCATTCCCTTGGGGAGCCCCTTGGGGTAGCGGCCTCGTCGGACCATCTGTTCGATTGATCCGCCACCGGCCTTGGCTTCGCCATCGGGCGGCTCGGCCGTGAAGGCCCCGGTCGCTCCGTCGTAGTGCGCATTGATGCCCTTTTCGTCACAACGCACCTGGTCGACGTTGCGCATGATCAGCAGCTTGCCGGAGAGCGGTTTCAGCGGTTCGAGCACTCCGCTGAAACCCTCGGTCTGCAGAGGCGAGGGGACGCCCAGTCCGAAGAAGATGTTGAAGGCGCGGACGGGAGGTTCGGCGGCAGCGGCGGCCTGGGCCGGCCTGCTGATCATCTCCTCCAGCAGCGGAAACCCCACGGTTGCCGTGCCGGCTCCCCGCAGCATCGTGCGGCGACTGATGTGATGGCCTGACATGGCGAGTTCTCTGCGAGCAGGATTTCAACCTACGGGGCCGGCTTCTTTCCGGTCTCCTGGCCCGCTGTAGTCTGAGTATCGGACTGAGTGCGGGTCGTCATAACCAGATCACTGGTGACCAGGGCGGTGACCAAGTCGCTCCAGCTGCCGCCGGCCTTCCAGGCGGCCTTGTGGATCGAGCGAACCGAGGCGGCATCGGCGGCGCCCAGCGGTCGGCCGACGGCGAATTGAGCCAGTTTCCAGGTCATCGTCGCCCGGACCCGCTCGCTGCCGGCCAGCAGGTTCATCAACTCGGCCGACGTCTTGAAGGGGATCGGCCGGGATGCGCCCGGCATCTGGATCGTGCCGTCCTCACGGAGCCGGTTCCCGTGCTCGTCGACCTCGCGGAACCCGCCGACTCCGTCGAACTTCTCGAGCGCAAAGGCGATCGGTTCGAATCTCTTGTGGCACCCGGCACAGGCGACGTTGGCGAGTCGTTGCTCGGAGACCTTGCGATGTGAGAGTCCGGACCGAAGCGGCACGGGGGTTGTGTCCACGCTCGGCGGCGGATCCTTGACCTGGCCGCGGAGGAGATGATTGAGCACGAACAGGCCGCGGGTGACCATCGAGGCATCGTCGCCGCCGATGGTCAGCGTGCTGCCCTGGGTCAGCAGACCGCCGCGGGATGCGACGCCGCTGAGGTCGTAGCGCTGCAGGCCGGGACCG
>CAUZRQ010000360.1:0-3728 GCA_963582065.1 Planctomycetota bacterium
CTCAGAGCACGTCTTCAAAGCCAGGCACCGCCGGTGCTGTTTGGCGCCGGGAGCATCGACCTGCTGAACCAGGGTGGCGTGGCCATGGTCGGTTCCAGGAACGCCCCGCCCGACGACCTCGAAACCGCCACCGGGATTGCCGTAGCCGTTTCCGATGCAGGACTTCCGGTCGTTTCAGGAGGCGCACGTGGTGTGGATCAGGCCAGCATGGACGCAGCACTTGAAGTGGGCGGCACGGCAATCGGTGTGCTCTGCGAAGGCCTCTTCAACCGCTCACTGACCGCCACCGTTCGCGAACACCTCTCCGCTCAGAGCCTGGCAATTGTCTCGCCCTACTCGCCCGAGGCGAGGTTTTCGGTCGGCAACGCCATGGGTCGAAACAAGTTCATCTACTGCCTGGCAGACTCCGCCGTTGTCGTCCACTCAGGGACCAAAGGCGGCACATGGGAGGGCGCCAACGAGACGCTGCGGCAAGGATGGGTTCCCGTTTGGGTCAACCGAACCCAAGATCGTGCTGCCGGAAATCAGGCGCTCATTGATGCCGGTGCCACTTGGATCGACTCTGAGCTCGATCCGTTGTTTCGTGCCAGCCCACCGACTGACTCGAAGACCAACCAACCAGAATTGGCGACTGCGGCACCTGGTACAACCCAACTGTCCCTGTTCTAGGTCGAGTGCGGCTCTGGCCCCTCACCTCTGCCCGGCTCTCGTGAATACCATAGAAGCGTGTCCCTCGAGACCGCGGAAACTCGACGCTTCAGACAATCCAACGACTCGGGTCATCCTCCCTATCTGTCCTTCCGAATCAACTCCTCGACTTCGCCGGGCTTGGGTCGTTTGTATTTGATGCGACGACGGAAGATTCCCACTCTGCCGGAAATCTCGATGCGATCGCTCTCGAGCTTGTCGATCCGGCCAGGCACCCATCTCAGCGGCGAGAACAGGTTCTGCCGCATCTGGCCTTCGATCACGCGGGTCCGAGTATTTCCGCGCCACGAGATTGCCCCCCTGCCACCAAACTGCCAATCGCCGGTGACCTTGATCGCCTCAATCAAGTCACCGTCTCGACGAACCTCGACCACCTGCTTGCCGCGCAGGGCGTAGCGACCAACCCAGTACTCTCCTGTCGGAACCGACTTGGCCACCTTGGCGTCATCCAGGTCAATAAGAAGCAAGACAGTCGCAGCCTCCAGGTCACGCACAACAGCGGCCACGGGACGCGCTTTCAGTGGCAGAACCGGCTTCAGGTTCTTTCGAATCATCGACCGCTTCTGGAGTTCGGAGATGAGGAACGACCCCTTGATGGCATAGTTGGCCAACTGGGGCAACGACTCCTGCCGCTGCAACCAGGGCGTCTCCTCAGGAAAACTCGCTGAAATGACGCCCACCACGTTCCCCGCGGAATCCACCAGGGGGCCACCGCTGTTGCCCGGCTGAATGGGCACACTGACTTGAAAACGAGTCGCATCGTCCTTGAAGCCGGAGAGACTGCTGATCTCCCCCGAAGTGAATTTTGGCTGCAGCCCCTGACGATTCGGCCGAGGAAAGCCCATCGTCATGACTCGACTTCCAACACGTACTGTGCTGCTCTTGCGCAACGGGAGTGCTCGGAATTTTCCTTCGACCTTGAGCACGGCCAAGTCGAGCGATTCGTTCTTGAACACGAGTGTCGCAACAAGTTCGCGGTTGGCGACTCTGGCGCGAATTCCCGTTGCCCCTTCGATGACATGGTGATTTGTCACCAGGAAACCGTCACCCGTCACAAAGAAGCCTGTACCTGTTGCACTCGCGTCCAGCAGGATCTTCTTTCGCACAAATCTCTTCGCCCACTTATGGCCGGTGATTTGGTCCGAGACTGACATCGTGCCGACGATTCCGTCGCGGGCGGCCGCCGCTTCAACATGTCCGAGACGTGCCGCCAAGTCCAGCCACATATAGGCAAGCAACCTCGACGAACCGACTCCCTTCCCATCTCGAAACGCCTTGCCAACCTCGAATCGGGCCGCGGCGTGACCCTGATAAGCGGCACGCTTGAACCACCTGACCGCTGTTCGATCGTCCTGCTCGACACCGATTCCCTCGTGATAGCAGTTGGCGAATTCGGCTTCGGCCAAATGCTGCACCGCCGCCCTGTGAAACCAACCGACAGCGACCTCCTGGTCCTTCACAGTCCCTTCACCAGCCTGGATCATCTGGCCCAACACCAGCTGAGCCCGTGGTTCACCCGACTCTGCAGCCTTCCGCACCCACTGAATTGCTGATGCCGGATCCTTGGCCTGTCCCCAACCCAACCGTAGCGACTGGCCAAGCAGGCTTGCGGCAACCGGATCATTCGCGGAAGCCAGGCGGTGAATGCCAGCGATCTTCTCGGCAAAGATCTTCTGAGCCCTCGGCTGGTCCGCTGCTACTCCAACACCTTCCCAGTAGGAAATGCCCAATTCGAAGCCACCGATCACATCACCCTGTGCCGAAGATCTGGCCGCCCAGTCAAGACACTTCGCCGGATTCCGCAGCACGCTGCCTGAACCCAGGCGATATGTACGGGCCACCAGTGCCTGGGATCGCGCGTCACCTTCAGCCGCCAGCACAAGCAATTGAGGAAATGGAGTCGATGCTTCGACGGAACGAAGCAACACCACCGAGCTGAGTACACAGCCAATCAGGCCGATGAACAGCTTCTCCCTGACCGACTGTTTGAACATACTCTCCCCAATGTCCTGAATGACGATCCGATTCCTGAACTTCCAAGTCCTATCGAATTCCGACCGTCGAGACCACAGCAACAGATCTCGGTGACCGGGCATCTGCCGCCTCGGACTTGAGTCTCGACTACCTGTCTTTCTCGGTCTGAGGAAACCGTCGTCGCCGATCGCTGGGGACCGGCTTGCCCGACCGGGTGCTCCACCACTCATGAGCACGCCTGGGGTCGTAACCGGGGTTGGGGATCGGCACGTGGGCCACGACCTGCTGACGCCAGTTTCGCAGCTTCTGCGACAGGTCCGATACCCGACCCCTCTTTTCAGACGCCAGGTTCTTCGTCTCGCCGATGTCGCTGGCCAGGTTGTACAACTCGACATCCTTGCTGCCGTCGAGGTACTCGATCAACTTCCAGTCCCGCTCGCGGATGCTGCTGGCCGGGCGGTCGTGGTGGTAGTGAGGGTAGTGCCAGAAGATCGCCTGGCGGGGCAACCGGGACGACGGCTTCGACAGCAACCGCTTCAGGCTGTGGCCATCGATCGGCTGGTTGACCGGCAACTTGCCGCCGGCCAGATCGACGAACGTCGGGTAAAAGTCGTGACTGACCGTCGGTTCGCGACACAGCGTACCCGCGGTGGTCAGAGGTGGGTACTTGATGATCAACGGAACCCGCACGCCCCCTTCGAACAGCGTCCCCTTTTCGCCGCGCAGAGGTGACTGGGTGGCCACCAGGTCGTCGGCAGCCGGTCGGTAGTCGTACCGCTTGTGGAGCCCGCCGTTGTCGGAGGTGAAGATGATCATCGTCTTGGACGTCAGCCCCTCGAGCTCGATCGCGTCGACGATCCGGCCCACCATGTCGTCGGTGTGCTCGATCATCGCCGCATAGATCGGATGCGGCAGCTTTCGGCCGCTCGAGCGGGCCTTCTTGCGATACTTCTCGGCCTTGGCCGACATCGCACCCAAGGGGATATGAACGGCATAGGGCGAGAGCATCAGGAAGAACGGCTTCTTGTTCGCACCACCGCGGTTCG
>CAUZRQ010000361.1:0-3725 GCA_963582065.1 Planctomycetota bacterium
CGAGTTTCACAAGGACCATCCCACGTGCCCTGAGTGCAACACCGTCCTCGACCCGGCATTTCGCGTTGCCCGGCAAACCAAACGTGCAGTTCAGGAAGTCTCTGAACTCGTGGTCGAAAACACCCGAACCACGAGGCAGATCTTCGTCTATGTTCTACGCCTTCTAATCGCCGGGTTCCTGTGGGCTTTGGTGGTGCTTAGCGCTTTTTCGTTGATCGTTGGATTACTCAGCCAAAAAGCCACGATCAATTGGTGGGGTGTTCCTGTTTCTGCAATGTGGTTCGTCACGGTGATCTGGCTGGCTCGACGGATCGGCCCCGGACATTTTCGGTCACAGTCACAGTCACAGTTGGTCAACGAAGTCGCTTCGAAACCGCTAGTAGAATCCTCGGTCGTGATTGAGACAGATTCAACTCCAGATTCTCCTTCGCGATTCGAGGTGGAGCCGCAAACGGCTAACGATAAACCAGAAGTTCTTGCCCCGGCGAGTGAACCAGACGTGGCCCGTTTCGAGCCAGCCGGTGACAACACTCTCATCATCTATACTCTTTGTCTTTCGGTCGCCTTTATTGGCTTTGTATTCCTGTTGAACTGGTTCTCCCAACCAAGTCCGCATGTGCGCACATCGAGTGAAGGCACAACGAATCAAGGCACGGCTTCCCAGAACGAGTCGGAGTTTCTGGAACCGAAAAGCAAATATAATTTTGACGGTTGGGATGAATCCAACACCAAGCTAGATGAGGCTATCGCCAAAGGTCAGGCAACTCGCGACTTCTACCTCAAACGCATGGCCGATCAGGAAGCCCGCCTCAAGGCAATGGAAGTTCAGGAGGAGACCGAGGAGAAGGCCCGCTTCCAGAGACTTGGAGCCTTCGAGAAGGTCCGTGAGACAGCGGCAAACATCTTGATCCCTGGTAGCCGCAAGTGAGTTGAGAGAAGCAACTGTGCTCGTCCCGGTGGAAACGCCGCACACCGCCATTGCGTCTGGTCCCCCCACGTCCGTAGCGTCTCACGTGGGCTGACGCTTTTCACCATCCGCGGGGAGTGAGGTGCCGATCACCAGGCGTCTCCTCCCCGTCTTGCTTTGTGGCCACCCCAGCCCCGGCGTTCAACTCACCGGCGGTAACCGCCAGATCCGAACCACGGGACCGCCCCTCGCTCGCGGCGGGACTCCGGTTATCGCGGGGGCGGGCGGTGGGGCATTGGGCGTTCAACCCGCCAGATCCGAACCACGCCCCACCTCTCGCTTGCGGCGTGACTCCGGTTATCGCGTGGTCCGCGAGGCGATCCTGGCGATGCTCAGGGCGGCCGAGTGAGCCAGGCGGCGGCCTCATGCACTCGTGGGGCCCCTCCAGTCGCCCAGAAACTGAACCGACCCCCCACCCGTCTCGGAGTGGGATCCCTTGGTTATCCCGCGTTCACGCAGTGGGGCATTGGGCGTTCAACGCGCCAGATCCGAACCACGCCCGGCGATGTCGCCCCCGGAAGCGACCCAGCTATGGCCTGATTCGCTAAGACGGAGCTTGGCGAACGAGAATCTCCTCAAGGGAAATGTGATGCTGACTCTAACGTAAACACTGGTACCGTCCGTGCGGGATGTAACATCGACTATTGAGTCTTGTCCGATTCCTTGTCGGTGCCCTCTGGCACCATCCGAGCCTTGAGAAGGAGCGTTACCGTTCGTGCCTCTTTGCCGTCAACAACAGGACCTTCTTTGAAGAAGTAACTCATTAGAGTTTTTGTCTGCCCGGCAGCAATTGAGACGCCGTCGGGATACAACGTACCTTGACCTGCGAACCCCTTCCACCCGAATGTGAACCCCCCCGGGGCAATGCCCTTGCTATAGGATCCTCCACTGCCGCTCAAATGTAGTGTCCCACCAGAATCGGGTCCCGGCGAGTTCTTTCGCCACCACAGGAACAGTGGCTTGTCGGTGACGCGCGGTCTAGATGTGACTGTGCAGCCTTCGCTCGGCCACTTTGAGGGCATGGTGCTTTGGCCCGTCTCGTTGATTTCGAGCCAGCATAGATACTCACCGCCTGGTGGAAACCTGAAGGAGTACGCGTCGATTCCGAGAATCCCGGCCAGTTGTTCGGCATCGACCGGCACATGCTGAATTCTGGATTCAACGGCTTTCGCCTCGTTCGCGGATATGGATTCAGAACTGACCGCAGAGACAGCCACCGTTGGTGTTTCGTCGCCCGATGTTTCGACTTCGCTCTGACAGCCGAAGGATGACAGGAAAAACAGGATCCATGCAGTCATTGCAAGACGTGACATTTGTGATTCCATGATTAGCTTGGGTTATACGACGAAAGAATCCCAGCAACATCGCTGTTTCTGCTCAGCAACAGCGTCGTCGCTATTCTGATCCGATGGAAGGTCGGTTAGTGCCTGAAGCAGATCCGCCAGTTCAGCGTCAGACAGGTCATCAATGCTCGCGGGTTTCGTCTTGGGCGCACCTGCCGCCGCGTTCTCGGACTTCACTGGGGAAATCGCCGGCGAAGACGGTGTCGCAACATCGTCGGGTGAGGTTTCCGCGCCACCACACCCAGCGATCCCAACCAACAGCTCCACCAGCAGAACTCGCATCACATCTCCCAGGCTCGGACACGGAGTCCCCAGTCTCCCCACCCCAGCCCCGGCGTACAACTCAGGGGCGGTAACCGCCAGATCCGAACCACGCCCCCGCCTCTCGCTCGCGGCGTGACTCCGGTTATCGTGTGGGCATGGAGGGGCATTCGAGTGGCGGACCACTCGACCTCTTGATGTCAGGTCGTCTCGGTGGTGTTCGATTGGCCCTGTAGTTGTGTGATGATCCCCATCGCCTGCACAAGATGTCTTGTACCTCGGCGACGGACAAAGAAGGCCCCGATGGCCGACACATAGAAACCACCAAGGAGGATGAAGATCACCGCGACCGGATAATCAATTGTCACGTGGTCCTCGAGAACCCTCGTCAGTTTTCCACGTTGCACGGTGACCGTATCGTCGGAAGTTCCAGACCTGAACGGTGGCTCAAAGAACACGGCCTTGACGGCTTCATCGAGATTGGACTTGTGGTCTCCGAACATCCTGTGCACCGAAAAGAACATCATAACGCCGCAGGCTAACACCAATAGGAAACTGATCAAGTTCACTCGCTCGGAATAGCGAGTTCGTTTCTTGACGTACGTCTCCAGGTCGGCAACTTGGCTCTCGATCTGACCCATGGGGTTTCAGCCTCTTTTTAGTTGTGTGTGTCCTACCGCAGTCTCCCCACCCCAGCCCCGGCGTTCAACCCGCTGGATCCGTGTCCTGAGGTCACACTTCAGGTAACACCACGCCGAAATCGTCCTCCGCGCAAGAACAAGCCCCGCCGGAAACCGTTGCTCCGACGGGGTTTGCAAAGTAGCGGAGGAGGGACTCGAACCCCCGACACGCGGATTATGATTCCGTTCAGCTCTTTCATGGCCCTGCCATGGACCTGCGATTGCCTGTAAACGCCGGGTTTGAGAGTGCCGCAAACCCCGAGAAAACTCGAACAGAGTCGGGTCCAGGTAACACTTCAGGTAACACCCCCGGAGTCTGTCACCGATTGGCAGTCCCTGTCCGCCGCTCACGGCCCTAGGTCGCCGTCCCGATCCTGCGGTCGTCGAAGCGACCAGTCGGATCCTCACGGGGCATCTCGCCTGTCTGGCGATCCACTGAGTCGAACCCCCAAAGACCGCCAGTCGCCCAGAAAC
>CAUZRQ010000362.1:0-3715 GCA_963582065.1 Planctomycetota bacterium
GTCTTCCCCTGGCCCAGTTCCACATCGGCCTGACGCAGCTTGCCGATGATCTGGTCCACGCTGTGACGTCTTCTGGACATCTTGAGAATCTCCTTTCCGAATCAGTCAGATCCGGATGATCCTCTCATTTCCACTGGTACAACGGGAGGGGGTAAGGTCAATCTGAGTGTCCCTTGAGTGTGAGTAACGATCGGTCTGAAGAACAACCAACCAGTCCCACGACCAACAGCACCGCCAGCAGAACTCGCATCACATCTCCCCAGGCTCGGAAACGGTACCCCAGTCTCCCCAACCTGGCCCCGGCGTTCAACCCGCGGGATCCGAACCACGCCCCCCGGCGTCGCTCAGCGGGGACGGGGGAGATGAGGTGGTTTCGTGGTGACGCCGAAACCGCCCGCCGGCGTCAATCAGACTTCTTCTTGAATCGTTCCCAGCAGGTTCCTGCCCAATCCAGCGCCTGTTGCCGAACCGACTGGCCGATCGTCTGGTCGGACTGAATTGCCAGGAGAAACTCCTTGCGCGAACCGACCCTCTCACAGAGGAAATCGAATCCATCGCCAACATCACGACGCGACTTCCCAATACGAGATCGAGGTCCGCTCCGCGGTAGTCGCGCGGCTAGTCCCCAAACATGTTGCCGATTCCACCCAGGACCGAACCTTCGCCCTTGCTGGATCCGCCGCCTGAAGGAGCGTGAGCCAGGATGCGATCGGCCAGCCGTGAAAACGGCAGGCTCTGCAATAACACGGTGCCGGTACCACTGAGTGTTGCCAGGAACATGCCCTCGCCGCCGAAGAACATCGATTTCAGGCCTCCTGATCGTTCGATGTCGTAGTTGATGCCGGTGGAGAATGCCGCCAGGCAGCCGGTATCCACTCGGAGGGTCGAGTTGTTCAGTTCCTTCTCTATCACCGTGCCACCAACATGAATGAAGGCCTTCCCGTCCCCGCACAGTTTCTGCAGGATGAAACCTTCACCGCCAAAGAACCCGACACCCAGTGATTTTTGGAAAGCGATACTGATCTCGGTACCGAGGGCGGCGCAGAGAAAGGCGTCCTTCTGGCAGATGAGTTCCCCTCCCATGCTGGGGAGGTCGATCGGGATGATCTTACCGGGATACGGTGCGGCGAAGGCCACACGACGCTTGGTCTGACCGTGGTTGGTGAAATGTGTCATGAAGATCGATTCCCCGGTCATCATCCGTTTACCGGCACTGAACACCTTTCCCATGAAACCCTGGTCGGGAGCGGATCCGTCACCCATCTTCGCTTCAAATTGGATGTCGTCCTCCATGTAGTTCATGGCCCCGGCTTCAGCGACCACCGTTTCCTGGGGATCAAGTTCCACCTCGACAATCTGCATATCGTCGCCAAAGATCTCGTAGTCAATTTTATGGCTCGGCATCGAAGACTCCTTCGATCTTTCAGGACATTCGTAACGGACGTGCTTTCAGCCGCGCATCATGACCAACTCCGGGCCGCTCTTCCACTCCGAACCCGCGTCTCCTTTTTTGACCACCGACGTGCAGGTGCAACTGCTCCGGATCATCCAGAGGGCCGGTCTGCAGCGATGACCCAAGCTGTTCCTGAACCTCCGTAGCACGCCGGAGACGGAACTCGCCGAAGATTTCCCCATACACGTCGTCTGTCAGTGGATCGACACCTCACAGCCGATCGCGGCAAAGCACTACCTGCCTGCAGGTCACCGACGACCACTTCACCAAAGCGCTGCAAAATGCGCTGCAGCAACCCGCCGTTTTGCCTCGCACGGGGTCGCAAGCCGGGTCGGCCGCGCAAGAGAAAACCCCTGTTTTGCAGGGGTCTGCGAGTGGGTGCGATGTGGTGCCGGTGACCGGAGTGCCCCCGGAAGGACTCGAACCTTCAACCTACTGATTAAGAGTCAGTTGCTCTGCCAGTTGAGCTACAGGGGCCAAGGGGTCCGATTCTAGCCTCTGGCAAGGTGGTGGCAAGTCTGGGCTCGGAGGCGTGCTTGGGCGGCCGGTTGCAAACCGACCGCCGAAAGCCGACAACCAGATCTCAGCCACCTCCCCTGGGCCTGTCCCCGTGAACGACTCGAACGACTCGAACGCCACAGCAAGGTCTCTGCCGGATCCGTCCCGTCGCAACGTCGTCTGGAGCGTGGCCCAGGCCGTGCTCCGGTGGTGTTTCACTCTGCTGCTGGGTTACCGCGCAAGAGGCTTCGAGCGGTTGCCGGTCGGCTCGGGGGCCTTGCTGGTGGTCAACCACCAGAGCAATTTCGATCCACTGCTGGTCGGCCTGCCTTTGAAGCGGCCGGTCAGTTACATGGCGCGAAGCACGCTGTTCCCGATTCCGCTGATCGGCTGGCTTCTGCGGAACACCTACGTGGTGCCGATCGACCGCGAGGCGGCTCGGGCCGGTGCGATCCGCGAGCTGGTTGCTCGTCTGGAACGTGGCTTCCTGGTCGGGATGTTTCCCGAGGGGACTCGGACGGCTGACGGGAGGCTGGGAGAATTCAAACCCGGCTTCATCGCGCTGGTGCGTCGATCGCGACTGCCGATCGTGCCGGTGGGCATCGCGGGTGCTTTCGAGGCCTACCCCCGCGGCCACCTGCCTCGGATGGGTCGGGTGCGGGTGGTCTTCGGGAGTCCGTGGCAGCCCGGGGAGTACGCAGAGTTGTGCGAGCGGGGTCGGGAGGCCGAGTTGGTTGCGGCGGTGCGGCAGCGTGTGCAGGATTGTGTCGATGAGGCGACGCTTTGGCGTGAGGACCGGCTGGGGCCGGCTGGTTGAGACCGAGTCGAGTGACCGAGTGAAGGTGCCGGGAGAGGAGCGACTATGACACTGCCACGCAAACGTCCGGTTGTTGGAGGCCGTCAGGGTGCGGTCGCGTCGGCTCACCCGCTGGCCAGCCAGGCCGGACTCGATATGCTCCGCGACGGCGGCAACGCCGTGGACGCGGTGGTCACGATGGCAGCCACCCTCGCGGTGGTCGAACCCTATATGAGCGGTCCCGCCGGCGTCGGCTTCCTGCTGCTGCATCGGCCCGGTGCCCCGCCACGAGTGCTCAACTACAGCGGCACCTCTCCGACCGGGGCCGTGCCCGAGGCGTTCGACGAGGAGACTCGTGAACTGGGTCCCAAGTCGGCCCTGGTGCCGGGCAACGTGGCCGGGTGGTTCGAAGCGATGAAGAGCGAGGGGACCCGGGGGGCCGCCGATATCTTCGCCGCGGCGATAAGGCATGGCCGCGAGGGGTTTCCGCTGCACCCGGCCAACGTGCTGTTCATCGACACCGCCCGCTCGAGGCTCAACGACGTCGGCCAGAAAGTCTTCGGAAGCCTCGAGCCGCGGATCGGCGAGATGCACGTCTCGACCGACCTGGCCAACACCTACAGCCGGCTGGTCGAGGAGGGGCCCGAGCTGTTCTACACCGGTGAACTGGGCCAGAGGCTGGCCGATTACACCCAGGAACACGGCGGGCTGATCACTCGAGAGGACCTGGCCAACTACCAGCCCGATTGGGAGGATCCGATCGAGGTGAACTACCGCGGCCTGAGTGTGCGGACGCCGCCCCCCAACAACGAAGGCATGCAGATTCTCGAGACGCTGAAGATCCTCGAGGGCTTCGACCTGGCCTCGCTGGGTCACAACTCGACCGAGTACATCCACCTGCTCAGCGAAGCGATCAAGCTGGCCGTCGTCGACCGCATCCGCTGGTGCGGCGACCCGAAGTTCGCACC
>CAUZRQ010000363.1:0-3698 GCA_963582065.1 Planctomycetota bacterium
TCGCCAAGAGAGTCCCGAGCGGGGTTTTGTTTGGACCCGTAAGAATCAGGTGGGGACCACCCGTCCGGGTTGTGTGAGCCGGGCCGTGAGGCTCGGATATACACGCGGCCGTCCGTGGAAGGTCCCCTGGGTCATGCTTGTAGGGTCAACAAAATCGTGCCCGGGTTGGCAAAGGCCTGCCGAGTTACCAAGGCAACCCGACAGCTCGATCCTATCCCCAGGCCCACCCTCACAGCAATACCCCTTCCCACATCGTTTGGGGTCAGTCCGCCTGCGGCGGAGTCCATCGTGCATCGTGGCCCGCCCGATCTGTCGGTCCGGCCACCTTGCGGGTGACTAGTCGCGATGGTTGGGTTCGGGGTCGAGCACCTTGAGATGTCGTTCGACCGAGAGTGCCATGTTTCTCTTGCTCGCCAGGTCTCCGGCGGTGGCGGTGCCCGGAACGAACTGCCGTCCGTTTTCCAGTGGGAACCTGAGTTCGAACTTCCCGTCGCGGCCTGCCTTGACCGTTGCTTCGTCGAATTCGATGAGTGTTTCCGGAGTGGTCCGGCCGTAGATGACCAGGTCGGTATGGATTTCCAGCGGCAATTCGTCGAGACCATTGAGGTCTGCGGTGAGGTCTGCGGGGGACACCGGGGCGGATGCACCGGGTTTGCGGTCGGTCGAGTGATTGGCTTGTCGGCCGTTGTCGCCGTGGCCGCTTCTTGGTGTGGAGACGGGATCGGAGTGTGAGAGTGCAAAGAACTGGCTTTGGCCGGGGACGATGAACCCGAGTTGGACTCGGTAGGGGAGTCCCACC
Organism: Planctomycetota bacterium; assembly: GCA_963582065.1. Lineage (GTDB taxonomy): Bacteria > Planctomycetota > Planctomycetia > Planctomycetales > Planctomycetaceae > UBA8437. Next base: position 800 of record CAUZRQ010000363.1, read on the forward strand.
CGGTCGATTTCGAAGCAGCATTCAGCCGACTCGATGTCCACCCTGATGTCTCTCACCCTCGACTCGGACCCTGGCCCCTCGGAGTCTTCGGTAATCTTCAGCACTCTCAGCACTGCTTTTGCCCGGTGCCAATCGCTCCCCAGGGCAGACTCGGCCCGTGCGAGCATCCTGGCGGAGACATTCCAGCATGTGGAGATCCAGCGTGAACTGACTCCCTGTGCGTCCAGGAGATCGGGACCGGCCCCGGCGATCCCGACGGCCTCGCCTTGCGGTACGCGTTTCGGTTTCCGTCGGCTTTTCTTGCCGTGGCTGCCGTTTTTCCGTGCTGCCTGGGCCAGCGCGTCGACCAGCTCGGACTTCCGCATGGGGTGCCAGCCGGGGATCCGCTGCCGGCGTGCCAGCTGTGCGAGTTCCCTGCGGGTTTTTTCCTGCAGCGACTTACGGTACTCGCCGTTGCGAGACCGAGCCAACTGAGTGTTGCCGTGACTCACCATCGGGCCGCCTCCTCGTCGCCAAACAGACAGAGGAAAACCAACACCGTGTCAGGGTGTTTGTGCGGTCGTCCGTGCCCGCTGCGATCGCCTGGAGGCGAAACGCGGCCGCCGTGTCCTGGTTGAGAAACCCGGCGGATCGCCGTGAAACCCTCTCCTCGAGGGATCGTCTCTTGAAGGGTGATTGGCCCGCGAACTGAGTCCTGTTTCTACCATGAAGAAAACCGCCGACACAACCGAAACGGGGGTTGGAGATCGCTCGGGCGGCGGGTTGTGCCGGGGTCGGTCGCAGGCCATGATCCTCGAAGCTGGGAACTCGGTGCACCAGAATCGAGAACGCCCCAAAAGTGGCTCCTCGCAGCTTTGACAACCTCACGGACGACCAATAGACTGACCGCGACCTATCCGGTCCCCGCGTGGTCACCGCGAGTTTTCATAGGTCATTGTAGTGGAGTCTCCTCCCGACAACCGTCCTCCGATGGTGGCCGCGATGCGGTGGGTTTCCACTGCGACGACGGTGTCTCTGGAGATGGTACTTCCGGCTGCAGTCGGAGTGTGGCTTGATAGACGGTTCGACACGACCCCATGGCTGACTGTGATGGGAGCCCTGTTGGGTTTTGGAATGGGGATGAGTCATCTCCTGAAGATTGCCGGGACACCGGCTCCGCGACAGGAATCTCCGACTGAATCTGCTGCTGATCCCGAGTCTGACGCCTGATGCATCCGCTTCGACAAACCACCTGGCTGATCGCCACCCTGGCCTTGCTGTGGCTGGTGCTGGCGCTGCCGGCCCGCTGGGTGGGAGGGGCTGCCGGGCTCGAGGGTCTGACGTGGGCCATCGGGCTGTGCCTGTTCCCGGGCCTGTTGGTGCTGTTGGTGATGGGGTTGTTGCCGAAGATGGCGGCTGCTCCGCATGCGATCCTGCTCTCTACTGCCGTGAGAATGCTGCTGGTGTTGGCCGGTGTGCTGGTGATCCGAGAGACTCGTCCGGAGCTGGGTTTCCGCGAGTTTTTTGTGTGGTTGATCCTCAGCTACATGGCCGCCCTGGCGATTGAGTCGTTTTTCCTGGTCCGTCAGCAGCAGCAGGCCGTTGCGGACCCGAGTTCTGGACAGAGCTGATGGCTGCCGGTCACGCCGACACATTTCATCACGTTCGGGATTTCCCGTACTTCGAGCTTCCGTTCGGCATGAAGCTGCCGTTGCCCGAGCTCAAGCTCTTCGGGCTCGAACTGCAGTTGACCAGGTTCATGGTCCTGCAGCTGGTGGTCTGCGTGATCACGTTCGTGATTTTCCGCGGTCTGTCGCGTCGGATATCGAGTGGTCAGCCGGCGCGTGGTCGCTGGTGGAATTTCTGGGAGATGCTGGCTCTGTTCATTCGTGACGAGGTGGTGCGGCCGACGATTGGCGACGGGAGTCACGGTCACGGTCACGAGGGTGAGGGCCACGGGGAAGAGTCAGCTGGTGACGGGCACCCGGCGGATGAGTATCTGCCGTTTGTCTGGTCGTGCTTTTTCTACGTCCTGTTCTGCAACCTGCTGGGAGCGGTACCCTGGCTGGGTTCGGCAACCGGCGAGATCAACGTGACGGGCGTGCTGGCGGTGACCGCTTTTGGGGCCACGCTGTTTTACGGTTCACGGGAAATGGGCATCGGCGGCTTCTGGCTGGCCCAGGCGCCTCACATCGACGTGCCCATCGCCCTGAAGCTGGTCCTGCTTCCGATGATCTGGGTGATCGAGGTGATCGGCCTGTTTATCAAGCACAGTGTGTTGTGCGTTCGGCTGTTCGCCAACATCATGGCGGGCCATACGGTGATCGCCGTCATCCTCGGTTTCATCGCCGCCACGTCAGGCGGTGCCTGGTACCTGTACTATCCGGTATTGGGAGCGAGCATCGCCGGCCAGATTGCCATCGGGTTGCTCGAGCTGTTCGTGGCCTTCCTGCAGGCCTACATCTTCGCGTTCCTCTCAACACTGTTCATCTCAACCGCCATCCATCCTCACTAGGCAGACGGGGCAACATCAACAACCAGGCATCGACAACCAGGCATCGACCGCGGCATCGGCTGACGTTTGCCGGGTCGAGTGATCCAATGTGTGGTCCACTCGCGGGAGTGCGACGGGAAATCTACAGGGAATTCAAGAAACGTGTTTCGGAGCCGTTGGAAGCGGTGCGATTGGCTGTTTCCAGGGTGCCCATGACCAAGGAGAAAGAGACGTGTTACAGAGCATGAAGATTGTCGGGACTGCGATGGCGATCGTGCTGACGACGGGGATGCCGGCCCTGGCCCAGACCGATGGCCTCGGCGGCTTGAACCTCGCCAGCGTCGGAGCCGGGATCGTGATCATCGGTGCCGGGTTGGGCATCGGCAAGATCGGGGCGTCGGCCGTGGAGAGCATGGCTCGTCAACC
>CAUZRQ010000364.1:0-3697 GCA_963582065.1 Planctomycetota bacterium
GCGGACTTCGGGTCATTGAGAGTCATCTCCGACAACCCCTTCACTCCCGCCAGGATCCCCGCGGGGAAATCCTTCTGCTTGAACTGCGGGATGATCGACTGGTTCATGATCTTCGCGGCGTGCAAGTTCCAGTCCTGTCCCCAGTCGTTTCCCAGTTCAATGCGGGCTTTGCGGTCTCCGACACTGACCAACAACAGGATCCCCTTGTTGATCAACTCGCCCTGGCCCCCTTTGGCGCCGATTTGCCACTTGTTGAACCACGCGTCCGCAAAACGCTCGATCGAATAACCCATCGCACCGTAACGCGCCATCGAGTCGATGGTGACGACGATGATCGGCTTCTGGTTCTGCTCAAAGGACTGCTTCTGGATCGCACCGATCTCGGTCTTAATCTGAGGAGGCAACAACGAGGCGTAGTCTTGGACGAAGTTGAAGTTGGCTGGAACTTCGGGGATGGTCAAGTTGTCCTGAGCTGATACGGACGATGCGGCCCCCGTGACCCAAAGCCCCAGCACCAGTATCCCGAATCGCCCGGCCGTCCGGATGTCCCTAACTGCCAACATGCCGCCGCTCCTGTCGTACCCGGGCCCGTCTCATGGGCCCGGCCGCAAATGTTACCGGAAAGTCGGTCCGTGAATTCACCAAGAATTGCCCTCACACGAATGGTTCTTCCGTTTCGATCACGAACCGGAGCATGATGGCGACTAAGTGATAACCAAAGCGAGATGTGATTTTAGTACCAGAACGGATTCTACCCGACATTGGCCATTGGGTATAGCAGACCAGTTGGTTGACGCCACCCAGCCAGTTGCCTGAGCCTTATGCGGGTGCTTCGTTTCAAATTCAATTCTCTGCGCAAAAGTCGTGGCGGCTGGAGAGGCCGGCGACACGCCTGGAGATGATGAAGAGGCGGCTTTGAGAGTGTTAGCAATGCGGCGGGAATCCGGGCCACGCGATCGGACCCCGAGAACGATCTGTCGGTGATGGGCCTGATCGAGACTTTCCTTCTGTTATGGTGAGTTGCAGCCCCCGGTCTTGTGGCAGGAACCGACATTGAGAATTCTCGCTGTAATCCCGCTGATGTTGATCACCGCATCGGCCTGGCACCCGGCAGAGGTGATCGCCGCAGAGCTTCGCCTCAAGCGGGTGGCTGGCCCAGTCGCCGATGGTGACTGGCCGGCCTATGGCCGAGACGGTGGCCTGACGGGATTCTCACCGCTGGTCGGAAGCCTCGCAAAACCGCCTCAACGACTCTGGACAGTCGACCTCGGCGGGCGCATGACCAGTGGGGAAACGGTCCGGTTGGCCGATGTCGATGGAGATGGCCAGGATGAACTTCTCAGGGTCCTGCCGGATCGGATTCTGTGCCAAAGCGTCCAGGGAAAGCGGTTGTGGGAGACAACGGTCCTGCCGCGACCCCGGGTGACGCAGATCCGCGATTTTGCCGGAGACGGGACTCGCGGTCTGCTCGTCGATGTCAACACGGGTGTCGAACACCGGCGGTACATGGTCAGTGGTGTGACGGGACACGCGTCGCTGCTGTATTCGAGCCGCAACGTGTTCGGACGTTACGAACGCTTCGGCAAGATCCTGGAAACCGTGGCGGGAGAGCAACTCTGTGCCTGGTGGAGCGGTGACCCGATCGCTCGATTCGGAGGCAGCTCGGCGCGGTGCGAAGGGTACCTCTGGAGTTTCGAGAACGGTCTCGAAAAACCGCGACTCCGCTTCCATGCCAAAGAGACGGGCACGATCTACGCTCCACTGCATCTCTTTGCGGACATGAACGGAGACGGTCGTCGCGACATGGTCATGATCTCACACGAGAAGGTCTGGGTGTACGACCTGGCAACCGGTCGCAAGACAATGCAATCGCACTGGGGACCTCGCATCCGCACCTACTGGGCAGCCACCGCAGCCGAACCACTCAAGAAAGGCGAACCTCCCTCGTTGCTGATGATCAACCCCATGATCCCCGGCGTGCAGGTTGTCACGCAGGATGGCACGAAGACGCTCCGCAAGTGGAAGCAGGTTGTCGGCGGTGTCGAGGACCAGTACCAGAACACGGTGAAGATCACCAGGGGCGCTCCGGACCCGTTCGTCGATCTGGATGGGGACGGTAAGCTGGAAATCCTGGCCGCGGTCACCAACGAGCACGGCGACGAGCGAACCCACCTGGTGATCTTTGCCGCTGACGATGGCCAGCGACTGTATGACATGCCTGGCCAGTCGGTGCTGACCGTCGACCAGCTCGACGACAAGCCGCCGATCGAAGTGCTGTTGCGAGAAGGAAAGAACACCCTGCGGATCTGCCACTGGAATGGACGGCGATTCGTCGATTGTTGGCGAGGCGAGGATGTCGAGCCGTTGATCCGGCCTGCACCTCCGGAAGGACATCTTGCCCGTGCTGTCGGGGCGAGGAACACCGGACGCAACATGCCGCTCTGGCGAGAGGCGGAGGGTTCGAAGCGGTTCCTGATGCGATTTGCAGACGGCGTCTTCAGTTGCCGATTGGCCAACTCGTCCATCACGCGCATCGGCAAGATCGCGAAGCACGCGGCTCTGGGAAATGCGGGCGATTCATCCGACAAGGGCTACAGCTGGGATGGCAACACGCTCTCGGTCGAGAAAGACGGCCGTCGCACCGTCACTTTTCGAATGCCTCGCCGTCGGTCGTACCTCTCGGAGCCCCCCCTGATCGGCCACCTCGGCCACCTCGGCCACCTCGGCCACCTCGGCCACGGCCGCCGTGTTGTTGTGCGAGATTTCCAAGGGAACTTCATCCGGCTGGAACACGACGGGACGGGCCGCCATGTGCTGGTCAAGAACACTCAAACTGCCCGGGGGGGATGCCTTGTCGATCTCAATGGTGACGGACAGAACGAGTTGCTGATCCCGGTGATGATCGAGAACAGTTCACCGGTTGTCGTCTCGGTCGACGCCTCGGGTCGCCGACGGCTGCAAATCACAAGTCCACCCGGTACGACCGAGGCCTCGCTGGGCCCGACAGGCCGTCTGGGCGAGGGGAAAGGACGCTGGTTCGTAGTCCGCTATCGAGTTCGTTCGGCGAACACGCGGGTTGTCGCCTATGACGGCAGGACGGGAACGGCGATCTGGACCCGTGATTACCTGGGACCGAATCGCACGCCCGCCACCAGCTTTGTCCTGCACCTGCCCACGGCAGTTCACGACATGGATGGCGACGGTGCCGACGACCTGATCGCGTCATCGGAGAACTGGTACGAGGTAATCAGCGTGAAAGACAATCGCACGCTGGCCCCCAACCGCACGATCACGGCCGCGGTGCCCGGTCACTGGGGCGCGTACGCGACGCCGATCGTCTTCGACCCGTTGGGCAACGGAACCCCGTGCGTGTTCCACAACAACGCCTACGCGTTGACGTTGCTGACCCGGCTCGATGGCGCTCCGATCTGGCACTATGGACTGACTCGCGATTCGACCCACGCCAGCAAGTCCGGCCTGGCCGACCTGGATGGGGACAAGAGGATCGAGATGGTGACGTCACAGAAAGACGGGCTGCTGCGTGCCTTCAGTTCTTCCCGGGGTCACGGCAAGTGTCCGCACTGTCCGGCCAGCCAGAAACTCACCGATGCCAACCACGGTGGTCACGTTCGCTGGACGTTTCGGCTTCGACCTCCCTTGAGCGACTTCGCGACGCTGGACGTCGATGGCGACGGAC
>CAUZRQ010000365.1:0-3637 GCA_963582065.1 Planctomycetota bacterium
CTGTACTGACTTCGCCAAATTTGATCGAATTGCTGGTAAGTGTTTCGTGGTTAACTATATATTCGTAATTAATGGCGGCACTGTATGTCGCGCCTGAATCGTGACTTCGATGACTGTCAACCGTTGATGAGATTACGACCCCCTCTGTTGACGGCCAGTGTTCGCTGGCACGGGCATTAGAAAGGCTGTTTATGCCGAAGCCCATGATCACGAATCCAACGACAACGAAAAGTGAAGAAAATGCTATCCAGACCACTCTAAACATATTTACTCTCCTTTCGAGTATGGGTGTTGACAACATGATTAATGTCCTTTCGAGTATGGGTGGTGAGTGGGTGTACGGACATCCCACCGGCACGCGTACTCCCACTCTGCCTCCGGCGGCAAACGGTACACGTGACGGGCCTCATGGCGACAGCCTTTCCTGATCGGTCTCACGGAAGTTCACGGAGCCTGAGTCTACATCCCTTGCATGTCACCCCGCAACTATGCCGCGTGCGTCGGCAACTACTGCGAGGCCGTTCTGAGCGATGCGAGGTCACTTTCGCAGTCTGCTGGCACAGCACGGTCTGACGCCGAAGTCCAAACGCGGGCTGGCTTCGAGTGATCCGGGTGCGACGGTGGATCCGCTGGCTTGGTGAGGTCGCCATTGGCGAAGAACCAACCGGCTGAGATTACGATGTTTCAGATCGTGGAAGTGCAAGAATCTGCTGCAGTTACCGGTCGGCGGAGTTCTTTGGCCGTACGGCCTACGCCTACGCTGTCAGTAAACCACCGACAAACATCACAACAGCGACGATCGCGCCAACAACCACCAAGAACATAACAAATGCGAGCCACGTTAAATCAGCGTTTAGGTCGATGAGTAACGCGAACATTGCCTTACGCGCGTCTATTTGTAATCGTGGTGCGCGGGTGGCTTTCCAGGCGGCGCAGAGCGGTGGTGCAGTAGAAAAGACGGCGAACACAGCAATCGGCACCAAGGTGTGTTCTTGTCGTTGGGCTTCGGAAGCAATTATCATTAGGAAACTGGTCGCCGCCCCCAAAAAACCAAAGTCCCAATCCGACCACCCATAATCGCCAGGACAGTGTGCCGAAAAGCGTACGTTCATCCGACGTCAACGCGAAAGGTGGTTCTGTATGTGATTCAGATGTCATCGTCCTGTTTCTCCGATGGCAGTAATCCCCAGCAGCGCGGAGGCCTTCAGTTTAGCCGATTCTCAGGCGGCTGGTGAACGGAGGCTACAAGGGCTCGTTTCGTGTTATTCTCTTTTCTTCGGCCGCGCATCCCAGACCTTTACCGTGCTGTCACTGCATGCCACTGACGATCCGCTTCCCGTCCGGGCTGAAACTCACGCTGTAGACAACGCTTGTGTGTCCTTTGAGAGTGAGCGTCTCCTGGCCAGTTGTGGCATCCCAGACCTTCATCGTGTTGTCCCAGCTGCCGCTGACGATCCGTTTGCCGGCCGGACTGAAACTCACGCGGGTGATAAAATCTGAGTGTCCTTTGAGTGTGAGCAGATCGCTGTTGACGAGCCGGTTCCAATAGCCCCACTCAAAGCCCTTGAGGTCATTGCGGTTGCCGTGCCGGTCGAGCAGTTCCTTGAGATGGGTGATGTTGGTTTCTTCCCAGTCGCGGAACACATGCAACATGTCCGAGCTGTAGGAAATCCGCTCGGCCATCTTGAGATTCCACCGTGCCTGGTCGGCACTGGCTTTGGCCTCTTCGGCAGCCTTGTCTGCACGTTGGGCCTGCTGATCGGCCCTGGCTCGAAGCGTGGAGGGCTGCAGGGCGATCATTGGACCACCAACGCCCAGAACCAGTAACAGGATCACAGCGATAATACCCGCCCCGGCCACAGCCGGCTTTCGCTGGCACCACCGCCACGCACGTTCCAGCTTGCTAATGGGTCGGGCTGTGATCGGTTTGCCAGACAGGTAGCAGTCCAACTCGTCAACCAATTCTCCAGCCGACTGGTAACGACGACCCGGATCCTTCTCCAAGCATTTATGGCAGATCGTCTCCAGGTCCCGGGACAGACTGGGATTCAGTAACCGCAACGCTGCCGGCTCCTGCTGCAGGACCTGCAGCATCGTGACCAGTGGACTCTCGGCCTGGAACGGAGGACGGCCCGTCAACAGGCAATACAGGATGGCACCCAACGAATACACGTCACTGTGTGGTCCGATTTCACTTTGCTTGGCACCGGCCTGTTCCGGTGGCATGTAGCTGGGCGTACCCAGCACAGCACCCGTAGCGGTCAGTTGAGCAATCTCCTGCTGTTGGCCCTCTGCACCGGGGGACACCTCAGGGTCATCAGCGTCAGACTCGATCCGCTTGGCGATACCGAAGTCGGTGATGTGAGGTTCACCGGCCCCGTCGATCAGGATGTTCGAGGGTTTCAGGTCCCGGTGCAGGGTCCCCTGCTCGTGAGCGTACTGGATCGCCGAGGCGATACGCTGCACGTAATCGGCAGCCTCCCTGGCGGGAAGCGGGTTGTCGCGGATCAATGCGGAGAGATCGGTGCCCTCGACATAGTCCATCGAGAAGAAGTGCTGACCCTTGTGTTCACCCACCTCATGGATTGCCATGATGTGCGGATGCTGCAGGTTGGCAGCCGCCTCGGCCTCGGTCAGGAACCGCCGCAGATCCTCTTCACCGGCCAGTTGACCGGGCCAGGATCATCTTGACCGCCACCGTGCGATTCAGGCTGATCTGGCGAGCCTTGTAGACCACTCCCATTCCACCGCGAGCGATCTCTTCGAGCAGTTCGTAATCGCCGAAATAATGGACCTGTTCACCGCCTGTCTCCTCGATAACTGGCGGTAATATTTCGCCATCCAGTTCCAGTGTCGCCGTGTCGCTGATTGCCGCACTCTCTTCCGGCTGCACGATCGTCTGCGCGTCGGCCAGTTGAACGCTTTTGCCACAGGAGGGGCAGTCGAAGGACACCTCGTCCTGGACCAACTCGACCGAGTTCTGGCAGTGCGGGCAGCGGATCTGCATGGAGCGGGCAGCCTGGACGGAGTGCGAGAGAGCACATCCATCGTGACCGGTGCTGCGCCGCCGTTCAAGCGGTGGACCGGGAGTCTCCCCATCCCAGCCCCGGCGTCCAACCCGCCAGATGCGAGATCCTCTTCGAAATCGGCGCAGCGCGCAGGACGCGAAACCCTGTCAGAGCGTGCGAGTCGTTGCGACGCCGCCGACCCCATTCGAGCGCAAACGAAACCGCCCAAGTCCCTGCCAGTTGCGGACTTGAGCGGTGTGCTGCGGCCTGATGCGACTTCAGGCACAAGTAGCGGAGGAGGGACTCGAACCCGTCGACGCAAGTCCTTTGCACCACAACGAGTTACTGCAACAGTCGGATCGCCATGGTGCAGAATCCGGTGCAGTTCGTCAACGGATTCTCCTCGAATCCGATCTGGTTGGCGTGATCGAGACGTGGGCCGCGCTACCGCCGGACACCCGCACGGCCATCCTGGCCATCGTCGAGGCCGCTCAGGGGCGGTAACCGCCAGATCCGAACCACGCCCCCGCCCCTCGCTCGCGGCGTGACTCCGGTTATCGCGTGGTCGCGGCGGTGGGCCTTCGAGATGACCGTTACCTGGAGATCTTGCAGTTGGGCAACGCGTTCCG
>CAUZRQ010000366.1:0-3627 GCA_963582065.1 Planctomycetota bacterium
CGGAGTACGCGGCGCTGGTCATCAGTGATTTTTCCGTCCCATCGGGCCGACAACTGAACAGCATCTTGTAGCGCTTGGCGGGGTCGGTTTCGAGGCGATCCTTCATGATGCCTTCTGCCTGGATGCCAGGGATTTTCGGGTGGGCAACCAGGTTGGTCCGCTTCTCTTTGTCGACGAGTTCCTTCCGCCAATCGACACCATTCAGCGACGTCGCATACAGCAGAAAGGTGCTTGATTCATCTGTCTGGTCCCAGTTCTCGTACCACACCTTGAACAGCTTCTCTTCGGAATCGTAGATGATCGTCGCATAACTGGGCCCCGACATTTCCCACGGTTTGTCTCGTTTCAGAACGGGGTTTTTTCCGTACTTGACGGGTTGATTGAGTTGTTTTCGGACACCGTGCGTTTCCGCGATCAGGTGATCATCAATGAACAGCTGCTTGCCTCGAATGATCAGCGCATCGCCAAGAATCTCGTCATTGAGATCCTTGAACGCTCCTGGAGGCGCCTTGAGAGTCTGGGCTTGTAGCGGGCCACAGCAAAAGCAGGTCAGAAGTGAAGACAGGCAGATCAACCGCAGACACATGTGTCGTCCTCCCCAGGATCATAGAAAAACCCAGTTTCCCCACTCCGGTCCCAGCGTTCAACCCGCTCGGTCCATCGAACGGTGAGGGCGGAGATGAGGCGGGATGATCTCCACGGCTGATCTGCCGCACCCCCAAACGGTCTCTCCACCAAAACGGTGTCGCGAACGAGTACGATCAGGGTCCACGGTCACTGCCTGCCGAGTGCGACTGCCTGAGCCGTGAAGCCAGAGTGACATGACTCTCAATCCAGTCAGCCAGTTCCTGTCCGCTGCCGCACTCGCGGTGTGCTGCGCGACCGGCGTTGTCGTACAGCCCCCGAACACGACGTTCGGTTTCTCCGGCGACCTCACGGCTCGACCCATCCCCGGAGCTCGGGGAGAAAAGACCGTGAAACGCAAACAACAGCCGTTGCCTCTGCCGGACATCTCCAGCTTTGCGAAGAACAAGTCAGACCGGTTCGTCGTCGACATGGACATGGTCCGGACGGGTCATCCGTACAAGGGAACCGACGCCCAGCGACCGCACACGGGCGCACACATCTATTTCCGAATTCCCAACAAGCCGATTCCAGCCAGGAATGCCCGGGCGTTTCCGGCAATCTATGCGGTGGCCGACGGATACGTCTCCCGAATCGACGAGTACTTCAAACTGCGGCCGATCTTCAACCGCACCCTCGGGAAACCAGTCGCCAATTACCGCTACGGAGTGACACTCGCCATCGCCCGCAAGGACGGAGCGGCGGTCAACTTCCACTACAGCATCGAGCCGATGATCGATCCGCGTGACCCCGATTTCTACAAGCCGTTCATTCTCGTCAAGCGAGGCCAACGGGTGAAGAAAGGAGACGTCATCGCGCGGATGTATATTCCGCCGCGACGTGAATTCGCACGGAACACTCACATTCACTTCAACCTGATCGACACCGGCAAGCGGCAGTTCATGGCCCCGACGATCTTCCGGAACGAGATCGTCAGACGATTTCACCGTGCCTGGGGAAATCGTGGGCTGGACGGCAAGACGCGGATTCCACCGTGCATGGGATTTCGGCTCTCCGCACCGGAGAACCCGTTTGGCACGGGAGCCACAGACGAACTCTGACCGACCGCCCCCCTTATCGAGGCCCGAGAATTTCGTGAGCGGATCAACGCCGGCCCGTCCGGCCTCGAGTCGGGCGTGCTCGATGTGGTCATCCAAAGAGCCCCAGTAGGGGGCGAGCGGTCGTCAGCGGGAAGGGCCTTCCCTGGAGATCGACCAGCTCGAAATCAGCCGGGACACCCAGCGCGTGGTAAATCGTGGCGGCCACTTCTTCGGGGCTCACGGCGTCGCGGATCGGGTAGGCCGCCATGCTGTCCGAAGCCCCGTGGACCAGGCCGCCCCGGATTCCCGCCCCCGCCAGCGTGATCGAGAAACAGCCGGGCCAGTGGTCGCGACCGGCGTTCTTGTTGATCTTGGGTGTGCGGCCAAACTCACCGATGACCGCGACCAGCGTCTCGTCCAGTAGTCCTCGCGAGTCCAGGTCTTCGAGCAGGGCCGTGTAGCCCTGGTCGAACACGGGCAGCAGCTTCTTGTGTTTGCCGAAGTTGTCCTGGTGCGTGTCCCAGTGGTCAGCCACTCGCGGCTCGTAGTCACGGGCCCAGTTGACCGTCACCAGCCGGACGCCGGACTCGACCAGGCGACGGGCCAGCAGGCAGCCCTGGCCGAAGGGCGACATGCCGTACCGTTCTCGCAACGTGGGGGTCTCGCGGGTCAGTTCAAAGGCACGCAGTGCCTCGGGTGAATTGATCACCCGGATCGCCTTGTCCTGGAAACCGGTCACGCTGCGCACCGACTGGTCGTGATCGAGACGCCGACGCAGCTGGTCCAGTCGATCCAACAACGCGGTGCGTTCGTCGAAGCGTCTGCCGATGTTGGTGTTGCTGGTGGGAAACGGGTTGAAATTCGGCTGCGAAGGATCGTCGGTCACGAACATCGGATCGAGATGATTCCCGATGAATCCCGCGAAGAATCCCGGGAAGATGTGCCCGAGGGGAATCTCGTTGCCGGGGGCGTTGAGGCTGATGCCTGCCGGCAGCACGGAGGACCGATGATGGATCAGGTTCATCGTCGCACCGAAACAGGGGAAATCGTCCGGCAGGTTCGTCGGGTTGGTGCCGGGCCGCCGGTGTCTTACCCCCGTCTGCATGTAGTGCATCGCGACGGTGTGAGTGCTGTCGGGATGCGTGACACTGCGGATCAGTGCAAACCGGTCAGCCATCCGGGCCGTTTTTGGGATGTGCTCACCGAACTGCGTCCCCGGGACACTGGTGCTGATCGGGTTGAACGGTCCCCGTACCTCGGCACCGGTGTCGGGCTTCAGGTCCCAGATGTCCTGGTGGGCCGGAGCTCCGAACATGAAGCAGAAGATGCAGGACTTCGCGCGACCGAACGTACTCGACGCTTCTGCGTTGGCCTGATCGGCTCTCAGCAGGTCCGGCAGCATCAGGCCCATCGAGGACAGCCCGCCGGCCCGCAACCACTCGCGGCGAGTGACGCCGTCGCACAACCGGGCCGGGTTCATGTCAAATGAGAGCACAGCCGACACCCAAGCTGATTGAACGTTGATAGGACCGGTACATTCTTTGAATGTTGACCAGACCGTGTCAACCGGGGATTCGCGAAGATTATTGACGACGCTTCCGGCTCCGCCCGGTGCACACCGTCGCTTACGTGCCCTGCTGCGCTATGCGGTCAAGCGAAATCAGACTCCTGCCGGTGACCTACAGCTCGGGCAGAACCTGGCATCGCCGGGAAATTCAGATGAACAACCGGGACAGACGGTCATGAGAATGTTCCGGGGCGAATTGTGCTTCGCACAACGGGTTGGCCGCGGACCACGTCCAGTTATTGGCGGCGTTTCAACAATTCGTGTAGCGACAGTCTCTCGAAGACAAGGTGAGCCTGGCTCCCTTCATAAACGATGCCGACATGAGCATCGTCGATGCGAGTCATACTGGGGTAGCCATTTCCACGACCCGCATCCAGTAGCAAGTGGTAGGTTTTT
>CAUZRQ010000367.1:0-3561 GCA_963582065.1 Planctomycetota bacterium
TACGCCGCTGCAATTGATCGCGGATTGAGCCTGAACGTGCGGTTGTGTCGGTAGGTGAGAATCCAGATATGCTGCTACCCAACTGGGTCGGTTGGCTGCACGCTGTTGCGACGACACTTCGCAGCAAGCCAAGCAGGCGGAGCCGCCGGAAAGGGCTAGTTCCCCCGGCCATCGAAGTCCTGGAGCCTCGGGCTCTTCTTTCATCAGCCACCGGCCTCGCCGACGATGCCGGAAATTTCCTGCTCGAACGCGACCCGGCCGTTCAGGCACCGCAGGTCACGGCGCCGGGGACGACATCGTCGACGGTCTACCTTCTGGACGACCAGGATTCTTCGTGCGAGACGACGGGGTCGTGGATCTTCTACCCGCGTGCCGGTTTCGGTGGGAGCCTGGGCTTTGCGGAGGCTGGCAGCGGAGAGAAGTTGGCCCGTTGCACGCTGTCGGATCTCGCTGAGGGCGACTACCGCGTGACGGCGACCTGGGTGGCTCACCGGAACCGCGCGAGCAACGCTCCGTATCGTCTGGAGGTGAATGGTCAGACGGCGTTATCGGGGACGATCAACCAGCGAGAGGCCGCCGACGACGAGGAGGCCGACGGGGGGAGCTGGGAAACGCTGGGCACGGTGACGGTTCCCGCCGGCGGCACGTTGGTCGCGGAGTTGAACAATGCGGCCAACGGATACGTGATCGCCGACGCGCTGAGGATCGTACGTGTTGCGCCGGACGGTGGCGAGGATCAGGGCAGTGGTGGTGACGACCCCGGTCAACCGGATCCAGGGACCGGCGGTGAGTCGTCGAGCGAACCGGATCCTGGCACTTTGACTCTGTCGGTCAGTGACACGTCGGTCCTGGAAAACAGCGGTAGGGGTGCGACCCTGGGCACGGTGACTCGAAGCGGTTCCGGTTGGAACCAATCACTGGTCGTCTCACTCGCGAGCAGTGATCCGAGCGAGGCGAGGGTGCCAGCTTTGGTGACAATTCCGGCAGGAGCCGCGTCGGTGGAGTTCGCGATCGACGCTGTCGACGACACGGTCACGGATGGCACACAAACGGTCGTCGTGACGGCCGCAGCCGGCGGGTTTACGTCGGCGGTCGCCAACCTGTCTGTCGAAGACGACGTCTACGTGCCGCCTCGCGCAGTCGTGATCCTCGACGAAACGAACCCCAGTTGTGGTGCAACCGAGGGCAACTGGATCATGTACACAGCTGCGGGTTATGGAGGCAGCCTGGGTTTTGCCGCACCGGGCGGAGGTGAAGCCAGGGGCTGGTGCACGGCCAGCGGTCTTTCCGCCGGCGACTATGTGCTCTCGGTGACCTGGGTTCCTCATGCCAACCGTGCCACGAATGTGCCGTTTACGGTCGAAGTGAATGGGGTCGCAGTGGCTGCGGGCCGGGTCAATCAGCAGATCGCGCCGAACGACCGGCGGGCGGATGGTGGCACGTGGGAGGATATCGGCACGGTCAGTGTCCCGGAGAACGGGTCGATTCGGGTTGAGGCGTCGAATGACGCCGATGGCTACGTGATCGCCGACGCCCTGCGATTCGAATTACCGGCGCTGCCAGGCACCGCCGTCAGTCCCTCGCTGAGTCTCTCGCTGGCCCATGGTCAAATCGACGAGGCCGATGGCCCGGCGGCAACCAGCGGCACGGTCACGCGAAACGGCGCCGATCTCAGTGGGCCGCTGACGGTTTTCCTCAGCAGCAGCGACACGGGTGAAGTCGGAGTTCCGGCGGTGGTGAGCATTCCGGCGGGTGAATCGTCGGTCGGGTTCTCTGTCGCATCTGTCAACGACAGTTTCGTTGACGGGACACAATGGGTGACGGTGTCGGCCACAGCATCGGGTTTCGAAACGGGGCAGGCGGGTCTGTCTGTGACCGACGACGACACGCCTCCACCCCAGACTGTGTTCATCATCGATGACAGCACGTCCGGCTGCGAGGCGACGGGGACCTGGTACCTGATCGAGGGAGGATTCTGGGGCAGCTTTGGGATTACCTCGGCCGGTAACGGGAGCTCTGTGGCCTCGTGCAGCGTCGGAGGCTTGCCCAAGGGCGTGTATGTTGCGTCGGCGACCTGGGTGACTTACACGGACCTCGCGACAAACGCGCCCTTCACTATTCAGGTTAATGGGGGCACGGTGGGGACAGGGTCGCTGAACCAGCGTGTTGCCCCCAATGATCGTTGGGGACATGGGGTGATGTGGGAGGACCTGGCGACGTTCCCGGTCCCCGAATACGGGATCGTCCGCCTGGCACTGAGCAATCGGGCCAACGGCTTTGTCATCGCAGATGCCGTGCGGCTCGAGTGGTTGCGGTACTAGACGGGGCAGCGTGCCATGGTCCGTTGCCGGCGGGACTCTACCCGGAACCCCTACGGAGCCGGTCCTCTCGATCCCGCGAGGACCCCGCGGCACTTGCGGCTCCGTCAGGTTGCGTCGGGGGGAATTGAGCGGAAACGGGCTCCGCCAAGTACGGCGGTCTGTCTAACCGTAGGGCTTCTGGAACTCTTCGGTCGCTCGCCGCACTCTTCACCCACGGCCTCAACGGAGGCTCTTGATTGTCGGTCGGATTTCGAGGACTTGACTCTCCAACGTAACTCGGATCTAGTGCAATAGATCGAAACAAGAGTTCTCCACAGCATCTGTATCGGCTCTCTGATTCCCCTGCCGAAACCAGTACATTCCGTCGCGTTTCGCGGATGTGAAACGCGAGTTGCTTCAACGTCAGAGGTCTCCTCATGCTCTTGAGCCATTGGTTACGTCGGCTGGTTGCCGGACACTTGCCGCGACAACGGCGTCCACAGGCTCGACGACTCCAGCCGTCATCGGCGGCAATCGAGCTCTTGGAAGACCGGACACTGCTTTCGGGCGTGTCCGATTCAATTCACTTCGAGCCCAACGACACCTTCGCTTCGGCGTCACTCCTGACGGTGACACCGGGGGAGGAATACACGACCACCGGTGCGAGCGTCGAGGTGTCCGGTGATGACGACTACTTTGAGTTCACGCTGTCCCGCTCGGGGATGATTCGCCTGGACACCGATGCCCGAGAGCAGGGTCTCTCGGACGTCGACACGGTGCTGTACCTCTACGACGGGGACCACACACAACTGGACCGCAACGACGACGGAACGGATCCGGAGACCGGTTACAGCGGCCTGGACTCGGCGCTGGAGTATTACGTTGATGCGGGCGGGACGTACTTTGCGCGAGTGAGCGGGTACGGCGGCAGCAGCACGGGTGCCTACAACCTGGAGATCCTGACGACTCTCGATCTGGGTCCTGAGGATCCCTACGAGCCCAACGACGACTTCGCCTCGGCGGCGTTCCTGTCGGTGAGCCCGGGGGTGGAATACACGACCAGCGGTGCGAGCGTCGAGGAGTCCGGTGATGACGACTACTTTGAGTTCACGCTGTCCCGCTCGGGATTGATCAGCCTGGACACCGATGCCCGAGAGCAGGGTCTCTCGGACGTCGACACGGTGCTGTACCTCTACGACGGGGACCACACACAACTGGACCGCAACGACGACGGAACGGATCCGGAGACCGGTTACAGCGG
>CAUZRQ010000368.1:0-3559 GCA_963582065.1 Planctomycetota bacterium
GCGGGGCCTGAACCCTTTTCAACCAGCACTCGTTGCAACTCGAAGAAGGGGTCAGGCCCCGCCTGTGAAACGCGACAGGTGGAGCAAACCCCGTTGTGGGCGGCGTCTGACCCCAGGGTCCGAGTTTTTTCTCCTGAGCGGGCTGCTAGGTCAGGCAGGCCGCCTTCGACGGTCTTCCTTGCGGTGCATCACCGTTCGCGAAACGAAGTTCGGGACCAGGACAGGCGTTCCTAGACGGGCTGGTAGGTCACGGTGGGGGCGGGGCCGACCCGACATAGCCCGGGGTGGAAACTCCGGGACACCCAACACGATCTCTCTCCCCAACACACCTCTCATCCCCCCTCACCCCGTAGCCCCCGCCGCAGGCGGGGCCGCCCTAACGTAGCCCGGGGTGGAAACCCCGGGATTCCCGACGCGATCTCTCCCCCGGCGGTTCATCAACGGGCGGCTAGCGGCCCTTGATGTCGAACGCGAGCAGGATGTTCTGATCGCGGAGGAACAGCTTGCCGTCGGCGACGACCGGGTGCGGCCAGGCGGGGCGTCGGCTGCGCTGCGGCTGGGCGAAGACTCCGGTCTGCTTGTAGGCGGTGGTACTCGCCTGGACCAACGCCACCCGTCCTCCCTCGCTGCGGAGGTAGACGTGGCCGTCGGCATAGGTGACGGCGCCCTTGCCGACGGATCGGTTCCGCCAGGCGACCTTGCCGGTCTTCAACTCCAGGCACGTCAGTCCGCCGCCGTCGTTGAATCCGTACAGGAACCCCTTGAGCAGGACCATCCCGCCGTGGTGGTTCTTCATGTTGCGGGTGTGATAGACCTGTCTGGCGGAGGTCTTGCCACCCGATGAGGTCAATTCGACCAGGGCGCCTCCCTTGCCGTAGCCCGAGGCGCTGAAGACGAGGTTCGCGGCGGCCACGGGGCTCGAGCAATTGGCCGTGCCGTTGACCGAGCCGGACTGTTTCCAGAGGAAGACGCCGTCTGAGGCTCGGACTCCGATCACCGCGTTGCGCACGAAGTTGACGTACTGCTTGACGCCTCCGGCCGTGGTCACGATCGGAGACGAGTAGGCGGCTCCGGGATTGCCCGGCACGGCCGATCTCCACAGTTCGTCGCCGGTGACCTTGTCGAGTGCGACCATGGTGGCATCGCGGCCACCGGGAGTGCAGATCATCTTCTGCCCGTCGATCATCACGCTCTCACAGATCGCCCATCCCGGGCGTCCAGCTCCGAAGGTCTTGAGCACGTTTTTCTGCCAGATGATGCGGCCGCTTTCGAGGTCCAGGCAGGCGACGTCGCCGCTAAGGCCCTGGGCGTAGATGCGGTTGCCGTCGATGGTCGGAGTGGCACGAGGTCCGTTGCCGGCGCTGGCGCCGTACTGGGTGCTGATCTTGGTCGACCAGACGATGTTGCCACCGGCCAGGTCGATCGCGTGAACACTCTCGCCCCCGGCCCGAGTCGCCCCCATCGTGTAGGCCCGGCCACCGACGATGCTGACCGTCGAGTAGCCTTCACCGATGCCCTTGGCGGTCCAGAGCAGCTTGGGGCCACCCACGGGCCACTGCTTGAGCAGCCCGGTTTCGGTCGAGATGTTGTCACGCTTGGGACCACGGAAGCCCGAGAAATCAGCGGCTCCGCCTTGTCCGGCAGCCACAATCAACAGCGTTCCAGCAGCGAGGACGGCGGTGGCAGTGCGGCGAATGGTCATCGGCGGGTCCCGGTGAAAACAGGCGGTGGGAGCGGGATTTCGGAGGCTGGGCAGGGGGTGGGCAGGGGTGCCGCGGCCGGCTGGCGATGCGGGGGGTTGGGCAACTGCGTAGACTATGACGCACCCGCCCGGAGGCGACAAGCGCAACGTTGCGGCGGGGGGTGTCCGGACGTTTCGGGGTCTCAGCCTCATGCAATCTGCCGCACTGGCCGCCTGTGGCCTGTTGCTGATCGGCGTGGTGCTGCGGGCTCGGATCGCCGTATTGCGGAAGACATTGATCCCCGCGTCGGTCGCCGGTGGCCTGGTCGGACTGGTGGTCGTACAGCTGGCCCGGGTCGTGCATGACGCGGTGTCCCCCGAGTTTATGATCCGCCCTCCGCGCGTGATCGAGTGGCTGGCGGTGGAGTGTCCCGGCGAGTTGTCGAGTTGGCCGGGCTGGCTGATCTCGGTGGTCTTTGCCGGCCTGTTGCTGGATCGTCCGGCCCGGCTCGACCGCGGTGGTCTGCGTCGCGTGTTGGCCGAAGGGACGATGGTGTGGGTGATCGTGCTGGGCCAGGTGGCCCTGGGTCTGCTGGCGACCTGGCTGGTCATTCAGCCGCTGTTCCCCGAGATCCCCACCAGCTTCGGGCTGTTGATCGAAACCGGCTGGGCCGGCGGACACGGAACCGCGGCGGCGATGGGTGGAGTGTTTCGCGACACGGTGGGTTGGGACGAGGGTGCGGACCTGGGGATGTTCATGGCGACGGTGGGTTTGGGCTGGAGCGTGGTCAGCGGGATTGCCTGGACCAACCTGGCGGTGCGCCGCGGATGGACGAGGGTTTCGATCGAGTCCCTGGCCAGCGGCACGGGCACGGCGCTGGAACCGACCGAGGCCCGGCCGGCGATCGGCCGCGGAGTGATCCGCTCGGATGTGCTCGATCCGCTCGTCTTCCAGATCCTGTTCGTGGCGATGGCGTTCCTGGTGGGAGTCGCGCTGTCGTGGGCGATCAGGAACCTGGGGCTGGACGTGGTGCAGGCGTTCCAGGGAACGGTGACCGATGAGACGCTGGCCAAGTTGCAACGATCCGTCGGCAACCTGCCTCTGTTTCTCTTCACGCTGCTGGGCGGCCTGGCGGTCCGCCGCGGACTCGATCTCTGCGGCTGGGGGCACCTGGTCGATGGAGACTCGGTCCGCCGCGTGACGGCCGGGGCGATGGAGTTCCTGGTCGTGGCGGCGATCGCGTCGTTGAAGCTCGATGCCGTGCTGTCGTTGGCCGGTCCGCTGGCGCTGTTGATCGTGCTGGCGGCGGGCTGGACGGCGGTGTGCCTGCTGTGGATCGGTCGCAGCGTGCTGCCGGGTGATCGCTGGATGGAGCTGGGCTTGATCAACTACGGCATGTCGACCGGCACCACGGCGACCGGGCTGTTGCTGTTGCGGATGGTCGACACGGACCTCGAGTCGGGTGCTGCCCAGGACTACGCGCTGGCGGCTCCGCTGTCGGCTCCATTGATCGGAGGCGGCCTGTTGACGCTGATGATGCCGCTGGTGCTTGAGTTCGTGCACGTGGGGATCGTGGCCGCGGTCGTCTCGGCAGCCGTCGTCGCCCTGGTCCTAATCGGCCGCCGGCTCTGAGGGACCCGCTGTAGGCTGGGCGGCAGCGGGTGAATCGAGGTGCTCGTCGGCGAGGACCGCTCGGCGGGTCCAGCGGAGTTGCTCGGGTGAGGGTCTCTGGGGGATCACCAGCAAGAGTCCCAGGGCGGTGA
This sequence comes from Planctomycetota bacterium, assembly GCA_963582065.1. Classification (GTDB taxonomy): domain Bacteria; phylum Planctomycetota; class Planctomycetia; order Planctomycetales; family Planctomycetaceae; genus UBA8437. Next base: position 3,446 of record CAUZRQ010000368.1, read on the forward strand.
TCATCGTGGTGGCCCAGGCGGCGGGGACGATCAGGTGAGTCGAGAAGGGGGCTCCGAAGAACTCCATGCTGTAGCTGGCACTGACGCCGACGATTTCGCCGAGCACGAAGGCGA
>CAUZRQ010000369.1:0-3512 GCA_963582065.1 Planctomycetota bacterium
TGATCGCGCCGGGATGCGACATCGAGTTGATCAGCGTGAACTGGTCGGTCAACTGGGCCAGTCGCGTGTGCATCTCGTTGATCTGCATGCCCGGGACCTTGGTCGAGATCGGCTCGTACGGCCCTCGAAAATCCAACGGCGCCTCGGGCTTCATGTCCCAGGTATCAACATGACTTGGCCCACCACACAGCAGCACAAAGATGCAGCACTTGTCCGACTTCACGGCCTTGCCCGAGGCGTCAACCTTGTCGCTGCCCATGACCATGCCCGGCATGCTCATGCTCAGCGTGCCCAGTCCGCTGGCGATCAGGGCTTGTCGACGGTTCAGCTGGAATTCGTTCATGTGACCAGTTTCAAAACGTAATGCGTGGTGAGGTAAAGGGGCTGCAATTCCATTGTCGCTAAACGGCAGCAAGCGTGCCGGTGCTGTCTGAGAACTTGTCGGTCTTGACGCCGAGACGCTGGAGCATGGTGACAAAGAGATTTGACAGCGGGATGTCCTCGTGAGTGATCTCCTTTTGCCACGGTTCTCTGCCACCGTTCCAGGGGCCTCCCGCCGGATTGTCGCCAGCGTAGTTCAGGTACTGCCCGTGCTTGAACCCCATGTTCTTTCCGCCGGCCAGGATCAACGGGTAGTTGCGCGAGAGATGGAAGGCGCTGGAGGCGGAACCGAACAGCAGCAGCGTGTTGTCCAGCATGTTGCCCTTGCCGCCAGCCTCGGGAGTCGATTTCAGCTTGCCGATGAGCCGTCCGAGTTCTTCGCTGATGAAGCGACAGTAGACGCCGAAGTTCTTCCAGCCGCCGGGGTTCTTGGTGTTGTGCGAGAGCTGATGCGTCAGGTTGAAGCCGACCGCTCGAGCGAGATAGTCGCTGATGCCAATGCCGTTCTCTCGGCCAAGCTGGTAGGTCACGACTCGTGTCGAGTCGGTCTTGAAGGCGAGATGGATCAGCTCGAACATCGTCTGCAGATAAACGCGTGGATCCTCGGGCGTGATGTCGAGCTTCAGGTGGTCGACGTCGACTGTGGGAAGCGGAATGTTCATCCACCGCTTGGCCTTTTCGACCTTGATTTCGGTATCGCGAACCGACTGCAGGTACTCGTCCAGCGTCTTCTGATCGCGGCTGGAAAGCGTTTGCCGCAAGGAACGTGCATCGGCCAGAAGATCGTCCAGCGCACTTTGACTCAGCGCCAACCGACGTGCCGCATCGCCATCACTCTTCACAAACAGCATGTCAAATATCTGCTTCGGCTTGTGCAGTGCCGGGATGGCTCGGCCACTTCGATTGTACGACAGGGTGTGGGCACCGCGCGGACTTCCCGTGCCTCCATCAGTCGACATGACGAGCGATGAGAAGCGGGTCTGGTCCCCAACGTGAGCAGAAAACTCCTGGTCGAGCGAGATCGAATTCCTGTACCCGTCCCGGGGCCCGGTCGAAGCTCCGGTGAGGAACTGGTCGGCATTGGAATGGCCGTGGATGCTCCGAACCGAGGGATGAGACAGGCCGGACAAGACCGTCAACTCACTCCGCAACGGCTCCAGCGGCTCGAGACACTTGGTGAACGTGAACTTCTTGCCGCTTCCATGAGGAAACCAGGCCCAGTCCTTGTGAGCCGGGTCCTTGGCCAGGGGCATCGGCACTCCGTCGGGCATGTAGATGCAGGCGAAGCGTGTTTTTCTGGCGGACTGTTCGGCGGCGCCGGCGTACCTGGCGAACGACTCGAACCACGGCAGTGCGAGAGCCACTCCGGAACCATGCAGGAATCTTCGCCGGTCCAGGAACGCGAGGCTTGTAGTCATGACGGTTGTCTTTCGTAGAGCAGGCTTCGGACCTGTGCTACCTGTTTTACTTCGACTGAAACAGCTCGCTGGTGACAATCAACGTGACAATTGTAGCAAGTCCATCTCCCTGCTTGCGAAGATCGGCCGTGATTCGGTCAATGCTTGAGCGATCACCGAATCCCAGGGGTCGCCCCAGGGCAAACGTCATCAACTTGTGAACCATCGCCCGGGCGAATTGGTCCTGTCGATTCGCCAGCAGGTAGCGTTTCAGTCCGTCCATGCCATCGAGTTTCTGCCTGTTGAACAGCACGCTGGACGCATCGACCGGTTTGCCTTTGACCTCGCTCCGCCAGAGGCCCACGGCGTCGTAGTTCTCGAACGCGATGCCCCATGGGTCGATCTTGGCGTGACACGACATGCATGCGGCATGATTCCGGTGGTCTTCGATACGCTCCTTCAGAGTGAGCTTGGCAATCTCGGGATCGGCAAGATCGATCTCGGGCACGGCCGGTGGTGGCGGTGGAGGCGGATCGTTCAACAGGCTTTCCAGCATCCAGATGCCGCGTTTCAGCGGATGCGAGTCCTTGCCATCGGAATTCATGGCCAGCAGACCGGCCTGGGTCAGCAAGCCACCTCGCTGGTGCCGAGGCTCGAGCTTCACGCGGCGAAAGTGGTTTCCCAGCACGCCGTCTAGCCCGTAGTGCCTGGCAAGTCGCTCGTTGGCCACCGTGTAGTCGGCATGGATGAAATCCAGCACGCTGTGATTGTGCTGCAGAACCTCGTGAAAGAACGCCACGGGTTCTTCCTGCATCCCTTCCTTCAATGACGGGTCGAATTGACCGTACACCTTCTTGTCGACCTTCAGGAAATCCAGCAGCTGCATGCCCAACCATTGGCGGGTGAAGTGTCTTGAAAAACGCCGGGATCGTTCATCGGCCAGCATTCGCTTGACCTGGCCGGCCAGGACTTTGTGATCGTTCAACCGTCCTTTTGCCGCCAGTTCCAGGAGCTCTTCGTCGGGCGTGCTGCACCACAGGAATATCGAAAGACGACTCGCCAGTTCCCAGGTCGCCAGGCGTGTGACCTTCTGGTTGTTTTTCTTGCCGGGTCGGTTGGGCGGGACGAGATACAGGAACTTCGGCGAGGAGAGCACTGTGGCCAGGACTTCGAGCATGGCTTGCTGAAAGTCATCGCACTGGGGGCGGATCCTGGTGAACAGGGCCAGTTTCTGATCGACTTCTGAAGCCGTGACAGGGCGTCGCCAGGCCCGCGACATGAAATTCGTCAGCACTTCCCGTGCGTAGATCGTCTCGTCGGCGTGGTTCTTGCTGTCGATGAAAATCCGAGTGTGCGAGTTTGGCGGCCAGTGTTCGTAAACCGGTGCGGTGATCTCCACGTAGTCGATCTGAATGTCGCCTTGTGAGATCGAGCTGTTGACCAGCTTCAGGAGCTCAGACGGATTCGGCAGGTCTCCTATCTTCTGGGTCTTACGAAACGAATTCCGCGGATAGATCTCACTCAGCGGGATGTCCCACTGATAGAACTGCGGTTTGTCCGTGGTGGCATTGATGACAATATCGTGTGTGCTGATTCTCACTGAGGCTTGGGAGTCGTTACTGGCCTGCCAGCCAAATTCCAGCTGCAGGCTGGGAATGCGGTTGTCCTGGTCGGACTTGCGCGAGGCCCGGACGCGAACTCGAAGCGTTCCCGAATCAGGGACCAGGTTTCCCA
>CAUZRQ010000370.1:0-3497 GCA_963582065.1 Planctomycetota bacterium
CATCCGAGGAACCTGCAGAAAATGAAGATTGCTCTTGTTCGCCGATCCTGCTCGTTACGCCAGGCGGGTGCAGAACGTTACTGCGTGAACCTGTTTCGGCAACTGCAGGCGCGAGGTCATGAGGTCACGATCGTTGGTGAGTCGATCGACGATGACCTGAGACCGGAAGCTGAGTTCCTGCCGGTCCGCGTGAATCACACGACGTCATGGACCAAGAACCGTTCGTTTGCCGAGGGCTGCAAGGAGGTGATCAGCCAGCACCGCTTTGACGTGGTCCACGGTCTGTCGCGGGCGCATGGCCTGGATTGTTACCGGCTGACCGATCCCCTGCAGGCGCACTGGTTCAACCTCAGATACCGTCGCCCGCTTCACCGATTCCTGCAACGTCTGAACCCGCGTCACCGCACATTGTTCGCCCTGGAGCGATCCATCTTCCAGTCACCGTCGGTCCATCGGATCATCACGCAATCCCGGCTCGATTCTCGGTTGCTGGGCGAGTACTACGGCGTGCCGGAGGAGAAGATCCGGCGGGTCTACAACGGCGTGGATACGTCGGTGTTCTGTCCCGATGTCAAGCGGTATCGCAGTGAGATCCGTGAGTCGCTGGGCGTGGTCGATGATCGTCCGATGCTGGTTTTCGCTTCAATGGATTTCCGCCGCAAGGGACTCACTTCGCTGTTGCGGGTCCTGGCCCAACTGAAGAACCGAGAGACCTGCCTGCTTGTCCTGGGAAAGGACAATGAACGCCCGTTCCGCAAGCTCGCTCGGCAACTGGGAGTCGAGGACCGGGTTCTGTTTGCAGGACGCCAGCAACAGATCGAACGTTACTACGGTGCCGGAGACCTGTTCGTGCTCCCGACGATCTACGAGCCGTTTCCCAACGTCAATCTCGAAGCGATGGCCTGCGGGGTTCCGGTGCTCACGACCGAAACCGCCGGCGGGGCCGACCTCGTCGAGCACGGAAGACTCGGCTACCTGGTGAGTGGCCCCGATTCGATCAGCGAGATGGTTGCGATGATCGACCTGCATCTGCAACTGTCCGAAACGGAGCGCGAGAACATGTCCCGTTGCTGTTGGGAACAGGCTCGTCAGATGACTCTCGAGGACAACGCACGGCAGACGCTGGAAGTTTTTGAAGAGGTCGTGCAGGAGAAGTCTCGGGTTTGAGTGTGTCGGTTCGTCGGAAGTGGCTGGATGGCTGTGAGACGGTCGGGATGGTGCCAATCGAGGGTCCGGGAAATCTGGTGGCATGAGCGGTAACGCGGTCGTTTATTGGGATGGGGGACGCCTGGCCGTCAATCGCCGCTTCTCTCGATTGCTCGAGGACAGCGGCCTGAGAACGGTGTCGGCCTTCATGGAGTTCGAGGGGGGCGAAGTGGTCAAGCAATTGGTCGTCGACCGTCGCACTGATCGCATTCGGATACCTGGTCGCGAAGCGGAATTCGTGGGATTTCTGAAACGGCATCGACGTCCTCGCTGGAGCGAATACCTGAAGGCCTGGTTGCGGTTGACCCGCCCAATCCTGGGCGCCCGTGGGGAATGGGAGGCGATCTGGCGGTTTCACAACGCCGGGTTGCCGACGATGACACCGGTGGCCTTCGGTGAGTGTCAAACCGGGTCGTTTGTTCTCACCGAATCTCTCGAACCCGGCCAAAAACTCTCGGCTCTGGCCATGGAACCCGGTCTCAAGGCACCCAGTCGACATCGGCTCGTTCGGGAGGTGGCCGATCTGGCCCGCCGAATGCACGACGCTGGCCTGCACCACCAGGACTTCTATCTCGGTCATCTGTTGTGTCGGATTGACCAGGCTCACGAGCCGGTTCATGTGCTGGACCTGGGCCGTGCGCGTTGCTTGCGGCGGCTGGGAAGCCGCTGGATCATCAAGGACCTGGCCCAGTTGAACTACTCATCCAGGAACCTGACGTCGACCGATCGGCTCAGGTTCTTGACCAGGTACCTGGGTCGCCGGCCCGGTGATGAGGACCGACGGTTCCTGGACCGTGTCGTTCGTAAGAGCAGGGCGATTGCCAGGCATTCCCGCAAGCACCGGCTCTAGTGCCGCCAGTGGCCGAGAAACTCTCAGAGGGCGTCTGCGGGTTTTTCAACGACGATCTTGATGAAGTTGGCCTGGCCGGTCAGTTCTGACCAGCGGGCGACGCACTTGGAAACGCGTTTGCTGCGACACAGGCGCTTTCCGAACGTGGCACGTCCGCCACGCGTTGCCAGGCGAACCGACTTTCGCAACCAGCCGGCACGTCCGATTTGTTCCAGCGACAGGACCTTCATTCCTTCTTGCTGCATCATGGCCCGCAACGCGTCGGGGTCAAAATGAACCAGGTGCCGTGGCAGCTCAAGGCAGTGCCAGTCGTGATTGAACTTGCGAAATCCCCAACTGTCGATGTTGGGCACGCCAACGACCAGGATGCCTCCCGGTCGCAGTGCCTGCCGCGCTGCCCGGATGATCTCACGGGGTTCGTGGACATGTTCCAGCGCATTCCACATCGTGACCGCGTCGAACGAGTTTTCGGCAACCGAATCGTGTGGCAGGCTGCCGTGATGGACGGTGATCCCTGTCCGCTCGGTCACGTCTGCGGCGCAGGAGGCCGAGATGTCCAGGCCTTCCACTTGCCAGCCGAGATCCCGCATCTGTTCCAGGAAGTGCCCGGCTCCGCAGCCGAAATCCAGCATCCGTCCGGGTTTCCGGAAGGGGAACCTCAGGAGACGGATTCGCCGCCGATTGTTCAGCAAGCCTGCCAGGCTCGCATGCAGCTGCGTCAGCAGGCTTGACGGCTGTGGCGGGAAACTGAATCGGCATCTCAGCCAGGCCCGAATCGCCGCCTTGCGACGACGCACCAGCCAGCCACTGCGTTGGGTGCCGGCAACGTGGGGCCCGTAGTCCTGTGGATAGAATTGCCCGATGCTGGCAAGAGTTGGACGAGGGTTCGTGTAGGTCAGCCCGCAATCCAGGCAGCGGACGACCCGGAAATTGCCACCCAGCCCGGTGACCGGGTCGGGGGCAATCACCACCGTCTCGCTCTCCGTAGAGCCGCACGACAGGCAGTCGACGGCTTCCATTTCACAGCCGGTGTCCCGTGCTGGTGGTCCGACGGGATCGGGAAGACGCGCCCCTGCCGTGCTCATGGTGATTCCTTTCACTGCGTGAGAACGCCGTGATCCGCAGCGAGAATGCCGCCTGGATCCGAGTGGCCCGGGAGGCTAGCACATCCCGTCGAAGCCCGGCAATGGGAGAACCTGTGGTCGATTCGCTCACCGAAGTCGATCGACCGCTCCCCTGGGCCGCCGCTTCCTACACCTCGTCCAGAAGAGAACCAACGTTGCAGAACCACTGGTCTCCCTCGTTTCCGGCCACCCTCTCGACCCGGATCGAGTCTGCGATCACGAAGCCGTTGGCGTCGTTGGAGAGTTCGACGATCAGTTGGCCATGGCTGTCGACGGTCACGTGACCCAGCGAGTGCCAGGAGCGTCCGCCGGCGGTG
>CAUZRQ010000371.1:0-3490 GCA_963582065.1 Planctomycetota bacterium
TCAACCGGTTCTTCCACTTGCCTTCCAGGGTCCGGGCAAACACGTGATCTCGTTCACAGTCGTGGTGGACTGTCCAGACGGCGAAGAAAGCCGTCAGGCACTCACCGATGGCCATGCAGCAGATGTGAAAACGTAACCAGTGGATGTCGAGGATCAGGAAGGCCGTGGCCACCAGCGACAGCAGGGCCAGGGATTCAAACAGGATCCATTGCCGCCGACGTGCGTTTCCAAAGTAAATCCCATAGCCCAACAGCAAAAACGGAAAGATCGGGCCAAACAGCAGTGCCCGCCAACCACTCATCCTGGCACTGGCGGCCTCGATGTCCTCATCTTCCATGCAGTACTTGTGGTGTCTCAGGTGGTTGACCTGGACCGAGTGCAACGGCCATCCCATCAACAGGCTCAGCCCGAAGATGACCCACTCGGTTGCCAGGCGGGGAATCCCCAGCGCGTAGTGATATCCATTGTGGACCACTCGCAGACCTGTCAGAAAAAAAATGAAAGAAAAGACCAACGCCGGTCCATAGAACAACCAGTGTGTGTTGCCTGCGAAATGGGTACAGAGCAGCGCACCGGCCAGCCAGGGAAAGACAAGCACCAGTTCGCAGAGCACCTGCGTTCGTGACAGTGTCGCCAGGTCCCGCCAGACAAGATTGCGGACACGGGGATCGAACAGGTTTTCGTTTGCCACAGGTCGGCTACCGATTTCTTGTGCTGGTTCTCGCGCCAGATAACACGAAGTCCACCTGACTTGCAACAGCCCAGAGCCTCAGCGAGCACTGGGGAAAACTTGGCCTCAACGGCCTGACGATCCTGTCCGCCGCCGCAGCCGAGAGCCTCAGTAAGCACAAGGGTGTACTGGAGCTCGATTTGGAGGAGATCTCTGAATCCGCCGTCGAGATCCTCCGCCGGCACCCGAGCTTCCAGGACGACGACAATGACGAAGACTGGGACGAGGACGACGAGTAATCGGTCCGCTTCCCACCGCGACGACCCCGCGAAAACGCTGACGGCCCCCCGTTTGACGCCGGGGACCGTGGTTCGGATCTGGCGGTTACCGCCCCTGAGCGGCCTCGACGACAGCCAGGAGCGCCGTGCGAGTGTCCGGCGAAAGCGTGTGCCAGGCCTCGATCACGCGGGCCAGATCGAGGTCGATTAGGCCGTTTTCGGCTTCAACTGCACCCGCTTTCGCATCGGCCGTCTCCGAAACTTGCACACGTCTCGGGGAAAACGGCTTTTGTTCAAGTCCTGCTCGGGGAGCTTGCCCCTCTGGCGGCTTCTCGCAAATCGCCGCATCCCCCGGCCAAACAGGGGCTTGAGTGCTGAGGGCCAGTTCGCGTTGCGACGCCGGATTGGAACATCTCGTCGAGAACCCACCATTGGGCCTTGGAGTCGAAGCCACTGCGAGCCGACTCTCACTTTCCTGTTGCATACAACCACGCGATAGGAAATGCCCGCCAACGAGTTTTGCCGTTCCCTTCCGGAGGAGTTACGCCGTAGTTGATGAAGATCTTGTCTTCGGAGAGGAAGATGGTCGGGTAGTGATAGTGCGTGAAGTCGTCCGGAATTTCGCCCAAGATCTCGTTCGGGCCGCTTCCGCCTCGAATCATCGCCTGTAGCGGCGGGGGTTTGACTTGCGTGACCTTCGCATCGATTCCGGGGCTGACTTCCAGGTTCCGGCGATGGATCCACGTCTGACCGTCGTCCCTGGAAATGGCAATTGTGAGCCGGCCACGCCGGTAGCCTCTCTTGATCTCTGCAGCTGACATCTGGTTCCAAACCATCACCAGATCGCCCGTCTTCGGAAGCCGCTTCAACATCGCCGGCGAACTGGACATGGCCAAGTCGGTCAACTGCACTTTCAACCAGTTCTTGCCACCGTCGGAGCTGAAACTCCTGAGGATTCGACCACAGGTGGACCGCATGAAGCACAAGAGGCGGCCGTCTTTGAGTTCGGCCACCACCGGTTCTTCGCAGGTCAGGTGTCCCAGGTGGCCGTCTTTGAAGTAACCGACCATGAATCCCCTGGCCTGGCCGGAAATGCAACTCTGCCAGGTCTTGCCGTCGTCATCGCTGTAGCAGACGAAACTGCCGGACATTTCCGGGATGTGGGTGTGGGTTTCCAGCAGGATCTTCCTGCCCTTCCAGATCGCATACCCGCCGCGGTCAGTCGTTGTGTAATCGGGATGGTTCCCGTACATGCCGAAGTAAAAGGGAACGACGATTCGCCCCTTGTACTTTGCAGACCGGAGTTGAATCGCGACACCGTTGAGTTTCCAGCCGAGAGTGAGGGGATTGATCTGGCCACCCCGTTGCCAGGTCTTTCCTCCGTCGGCTGAAGTTTCCGAAAACCGGCCACTGGTCTGGAACAGCTTTCCAGACAACAACCGCAAAAACCGGGGACGTTCGTCTTTCACGGCTTCGAATGAGACTTCTCCAGGCGGAAGTTCACCGGCGCCAGCCGAGATGCAACAGCTCAGCAGAACTGCCATGACCGCCGCCGCAATCCCGCTGACACGAACGGGACAGCCACGAAGTGCGAGCGAGTGTACCCGGGAACGGAAAACATCAGTCGTACCCGCGGCATGTGCGAGGAGGAGGCTCGGAGCCACAACGTGCAACGGTGTTTGGTTCATATCGAGATTCTCTCGGACCTTCATTTTCTTGGATGCAAATCGAGATGAGTATATATGTACCCGAATCAATCCGCAGGGAAAAAGCACGGATCCCCGCTGGCCAAGTCCAAGTAGTTACGCCTTGTCTCTGCCGACACTTTCGCCCGAAGCCGGGGGGGCATGGTTCGGATCCAGTGGGTTGAACGCCGGGGCTGAGGTGGGCAGACTCGAGGGCCCGGACTGTCCTGCGGGCGACAGACTCGGCAACGGTTTACAACCTTTGTGTTCGAGGCCGACGATGACATCTTCTTGCGATGACTCAACCAAGAGGCTCGGTGATCACGTGAGTCGGGCCACCGTGATATTTGGCTCGCGTGGGATTCGGTGGTGGGTCTGCGCGTCCGTGACCTGCCTTGTTCTGTCGATGAGTATTCGGGCTGAGGGGCCATCAAAAACTCCGTTGACAGACCGGGCTGTCGACCAGATTCGCCGGCAGGCGAAACACATGGCTCGTGGTAATCCGTCGGTGTCTCCCGAATTCTTCTCTGCCCTGGTGACGGCCAATTTTGTGCAGGCACGAATAAGTTCTCTGAACTACTCCATTCTCAGCATGGAGAAGAAGAAACTGCCGGCCAGTGTCGAGCAGTGCCTGGAAAAGAGGGCGGGAATCTGTGGCAACCACGTGGCCGTTTTTCTCGAGATCTCGAAGCGAATTGGCCTCCGGGCGAGGCCGGTGGAATTCTATTTCCGTGGTGACAAACCGCAGAAGAACCACAGCCACATTTGTGCCGAGGTTTTTTACCGGGGGCACTGGCGGTTGTTCGACATCACCTGGGGAACCTACTTTCCGATTCCAGGCAGTCGTCGCGATGACC
>CAUZRQ010000372.1:0-3489 GCA_963582065.1 Planctomycetota bacterium
CCCGCCACGGGCGGGGCTCTGCAGCCAGTCCCCTCAGCCCCCCCCGGTCAACCGGCGTGTCTGCTCGCCGAAATGAGCCTGGTTGTGGCGGATCAATCGCCGACGGTCCGCCTCCGAATCGGTCGTCACGTCCAGGAACAACAGACCCATCTCCTGGTCGGTCCCCTCCCCCCAGGTGACCCGCCGGGGTGGCAGATGCGGGTTGAACGGGTTGGCCGAACTGTTGTCGTACCACGCTTCGTGGATCAGGCGGCTGCCGCGAGGAATCCGCAACGGGCGACGCAGGTGGTAGCGTGAGTGCCAATTGAAGTCCCAGTCGTCAATCGCCACCAGCGGCAGCTGACGACCATCGGGAGTCTCGGCCCACGAACGACAACGACGGCCCAGCAGGTGCATGTGAGGCAAGAGCGAGTGCACGGTGACGGGGACCGGCAGTGTGTATTCGGCGCGATGATACAGGTCGGACTCCCCGGCCGGGATCTCCAGCGACATCTCACCCACAGCGACCTCGATCACCGGTGTCACCTGCCCGGGCGATCCCTGCGACGCCGGGTCGTGGAGGTCGACAAAGTAGAGGCCGAGTTGTGACCGGTCGTGCTCGATCCGGCCGGACGGGTGGTAATGCACCTGCACCACGAGATCCGAGCCCCCGGCGATCCGACGCCCCAGTCCCGCGGCCAGCCGCCGCGGCTCTACCCCGACGGCCCAGCCCCCCAGCGTCCCACCACCTCCAAAACCCCATCCCCCGAAACGACGGTAGCCCAGGGCCGGGTCGGCCGCATCCAGTCGCCTGGCACGACCCGTGTCGTCGTAACGGAAACTCGCATGGTGCACCACGCGAGGATTCCCCGGATGGAAATCAATCGCCGAGATCATCCGGTCCCGCTGCAAGCCACTGGGGATCACGAAGTACCAGTAGATGTCGGACCCCTCGGCTGGGATCTGCACCGATGAGGGCATCGACAGCACCAGGTCCGGCTCGCCCAGCAACCACCCCCCCGGGTACTCAGGCGGCTCCGGTGCCCGTGACAGGTCACCGGGCGGGAGACCCGATTCGAGCCAGCCCCGCAGCAGCGACAGCTCCTGCTCACTCAGACGCAGGTCGCCCTGGAAGTGGCCGAAGCCGGGTCGAGGCTTCCAGGGAGGCATGATCCGGCGGGTGAGCACATCGAGTATCTGGCGACTGCGGCTGGCCACGTCGGTGTGGCTCAACAGCGAAAACGGTGCCGAGGCGTCCTCGCGGTGGCAGCGACCGCAGCGACGATGCACCAGCGACGCCACGTGACTCGTCCACGTGACCGGGCCCTCCCCCGAAAACGCCCCCGAAAACACTCCCGACTTCGACTCGATCTCCTCGAGCACACAGCCCATCGGAGTCGTTCTCACCAGCGACCGCGACCGACCTCCAAGCACCGTGTCGATGGCGCGAGCCAGGTCGCGGCTGCTGACCCTGGTGCGGCGACGACCCACATCGATGTACCTGTCGTCGATGCGACCTCGGTAACAGAGTCGACCGCTGGAGTCGATCACGAACGACTCGGGGACATGAGTCGGCCGCAATTGGCTTCTGAGATCCCTGTTGGCCGCATGGGCTGATTCGGAAACCACGGCAACGGCGGTTCCCAACTCGTCTGCCAGGTCGATGTCCGTATCGGTCTGGATCACCAGCAGCTTGACACCCACTCCGGCTGCGGCCTGGCCGAGCCGCTTGAGCATCGGCAGGTAGCCGCGGCTGATCGGGCAGGTGCTGCCCAGGTAGACGACCACCGTGGCCGGCAACTCCGAGTGGCCTCCGACCCGGTGCGTCGCACCGGTGTCGCTGAATAGCTCGATGGGCTCAATCACCGGTCGGTCCTCGGAAGGCTCCGACACACCACCCGTGGTGGCGCTGCTCCACTGGACCGGCAACAGCCCACCGACCCAGGCGGCCAGGCCCATCAGGCCCATCAGGGCGATCAGCGAGAGCAGCAGCGGGGTGAAGGCCGCTCGCAGCGGTTGAGACGAAGAGGTGCCTTCCACGGTGGTCCGACCGTTGGTGATGCGGGCCGGGACGGTACCAGATGCAGAGGATCGCCACGAGGCGAGTTGCCTGGCTGGTCCGTTAAAAGGGAGCGGCCGCCGCAGAGTCCCGCAACTCTACGACGGCCTGCCACCCTCGGACACACACCGTGCGGGTTTCAGCCGGAGCCCATTGGCCTAGACCCGAAGCAGTGCTTCCAACGGAACTATTCCGGCGGAATGCCCAGGAGTTCCTCCTCCTCTTCCTGGATGATGATCCGCGGAGTGACCATCAACATCAGGCTCTCGGTCTCACGACCGACGCCCGAGTTCTTGAAGAGGCGACTGATGTAGGGAATCTTGTTCAGGATCGGAACGCCGGCCATGTTGCGACCTTCGCGGAGCCGCTTCACGCCGCCCAACAGCACCGTGCCCCCGTCGGGAACACTCACGGTCGTGGTGACGTTGAGGATGGCCTGCACCGGCTGCTGAACCGTCAGCGTTCCACCGCCGCCACCGCCCTGGCCGCCCTGGCCGCCGCCCATGCCGCCGCCGCCCATGCCGCCGCCGCCCATGCCGCCGCCGCCCATGCCGCCGCCGCCCATGCCACCGCCGCCCATGCCGCCGATCCCGCCGAAGCCGGACTGAGCACCCTGGGACAACGCAGCGGAGAGATTCGTTCCTTGCGGCAATGCCTGGCCGAATTGGCCGGCGCTGCTGGGCAGCGGACGATAGTCCCGGGGTCCACCCCCGATCCCGCCGACTCCCATCATGCCACCGCCACCGCCGCCCATGCCGCCGCCGCCCATGCCGCCGCCCATGCCGCCGCCGCCCATGCCGCCGCCCATGCCGCCGCCCTGGCCGCCGCCGCCCATACCACCTCCGCCTCCTCCGCCACCGGAAAAGGTGAACGTCCGCACTTCGCGGATCTGGGTGAAACTCGGCTCGACGGTCAGACGCACGTAGCGCCGGTCGGCCGAAACGACCGCCTGCACCCGCAGAAAGACACCCTCGGAGATCGGCTGGATCACCGGGCTGTATCCAACATTACCGAAGACCCCGCCACCGCCGCTGGGGACCATGCTGATCACGAACGGCTGCATCACCTGGTCGCGGATCGTGGCACGTTGGCCGTTGAACATCGTGACCTTCGGAGCGGCCATCACATTGGATCGCTCGTCACCCTGCGCGGCCTGGATGAAGAAGAAGGTCTCGATGTCCGAGAGGATCGCCATGCCGAACTGCAGGCCGCTCTCGGGGTTGTAACCACCAAAGTCGGGTATGCCGATCTGGAAGGATCCCTGGCGGAACTGCAGGTCCAGATCGTCGGTGAACTGATCCGGGGACGCCATGCCGATCACCGTGGGACGTGAGTAGTTGTCGCGAGCCACCATGTTGCGGATCGGAGCCTGATCGAAGAGGCCCATGCGGCCGCCCTGCTGCTGACCACCCTGGCCACCACCACCCTGGCCACCGCCACCCTGGCCGCCG
>CAUZRQ010000373.1:0-3481 GCA_963582065.1 Planctomycetota bacterium
ACCACCACGTCCGACGATCAGCACCAGCAGGAGCAGGATGGCGGGAACGCCATAGAGAACAGACAGGAACATCGTCGAATCGACAGCCGTCCCTGAAGGCAACACACCGCCCAGTGCCTGGTGAACGTCGAGGATCGTGAGGGCGACCCCGTTCCCGAAATCGGACCCGGCATAGTCGGAGCCGTTCCCGTACGACACCTGGTGCGCCCCCAGTACCCCGAGCACACCCACCAACAGCAGCGCCGCGAGCGAGCGAAGCACGCCAGCCGATTTTCGAGCCGGCTTGCGTGTCGAGGAGTGGCCCCATTGGTTCGACGACACGACAAACACATCCCCGCCGGCTGTATGGGAACGTGGGAGTCCGCCTGCCCCACGCTGCACTCTCAGCGTGTGTCCATCGATGAACTCATCCACGGACATCCGCTCGTGACCGATCCGGATCGAGAACGGCGGCTTTGGATCGTGTAACGACGATGTGACAACTCTGAGGTGGTTATTCATCTCGTCGACGCCCCGGTCCAATCGAAACCGCAGGTTACTGATCCGCTCACGGATCGCCTTGGCGTTACTGCTGGGTTCGCCGTTCAACCACTCTTCATAGCGGGCATTGATCTCTTTGACTCTGTCCCCGGTCCAGGTTTCCGGATCCTGAGAATTGGCGGGCTCGAACAACTGGCCCAGGGCCACGGCGGCCTGTTGTTTCAGTGACTCACTGAAATCTCCGTCCAGCACCGACAGCAACCCTTCAGCGGCGGTCGGATCGCCAATCCGCTGAAGGGCCAGAACGATATGCTCACGAAATGCCTCGGCCTGCTCTTCCCCCAGCCACTTGATTCCCGGCAAGCTGTCAGCCTCGCGAATTAGTTCCACGAGCCTGGGAGACGCCTGCGGATCCCCGATCCGCCCGAGTGCGACGACCACCTGGTCGTCGGAGTAGAACCGCTTGATGCCGTTCCTGACGAACTCGTAGGCGGCCTGGACCTTCAGACCGGTCTGGGGGCCTGATTGTGAATCCATTGGCTGCAGATCATGGATCCGCAGGAACACACACTGGAAACGTTGATCTTCAGTCTGGATCTCGATGTACGGCCATTTCGTTTCGTCGTCGACATCGGTTCCGCTATCGACGACACGGCCACTCAGACTCGTCCGAAACGTCACCTGGACGCCATCTGGTCCGTAGACTTTTTTGCCCGACGTTGGGTCGGTCAGGTCCTGTTCATAGTCGATCTCAAATTGTGGGCTGTTGGCCGCACCACCAAACAGCACCGTCTTGGCCTCGTCCAGCCGACACGTGATGTCATCCCGATACCGGTTGAGCCGATCGAGCAGTGGCCCAACGGCCCTGGAATCGTCCAACTGACCAAGTGACCGGGCCACGGTGTTGCGCAGGCAGGCAGAATCAGTGCCCTCGTCATCCAGCAGGTAATGCATCAGCGCTGGAACCACCTGGCTGTCCCCGATCTGTCCGAGTGCCGCTGCGGCGGCCCCGCGGACCGGCCATTTGGCGCCGCTGTTCAACACGACCGTCAATTCACGGACAGCGCGACGGTCCCCGATTTCTCCAAGTGCCCTGGCCGCCGAGATCTGGACCATCTCATCGGTGTTCTTCAACTGGCGAATCAACGGCTTGACAGCCCGACACCCCAGCCGGGTCGCCGGCTCGTGGCCGTTCCGCAGTGCCTCTTCGGTCAGTACCTCCTGAAACGCCCGCCGGATCACAGCTATTCGAATGAAAGCCTGGATCAAGATGACGTCGAAAGTCCCCTTCAATACGGCGACCACGCTCTCGGATGTCACGTTCACGCCGGGGATCAACTCCTGAACCGCCCCCTCCGTTCCAGTGATTCCCGTGGCAAACACCGACATGAACTCATCGCTGCTGCCGAAAAATGGCACCTGCGACTGCACCGCTCCGACGGTAAACAGGACCCAATCCCAAACCTGGTTTTCTGAGGCGGCCGAAAACAACTGGTTATCCTCCCCCAGGCTCAGCCTCCAGAACAAAAGCGGGAAGATCACGAACATCTGCAGTGCTGAGACCACGGCAACCAACCGCAGGTCCGGGTAGCGATCCGGAAGAGCTTCTTCGACCAACTTGTGGACGATATCGGATCGTCTCTTCTCGTTACGGACCCACGCCCGACCAATGGCCACCGTGCCCAGCCAGGCAAATGCCAAAAGCCACTTGGCACCTTCCGGATCGACACTGTAGCCAATCAACTCTCGCCCGCTGGCCAACCAATAAATCACCGCGTGCACAACGATGAACAGGAACCACCGAATCGCCGCCGAACGAACATAGACTCCGAAAGGCCATGCCACGGTCGACAGCAGGAAGTCGCACCCGCGCAATACCTTGAGCAGTTCCTTAACCACAGGAACATCAGGCGAGATGGGCCGTGAAAGTCGCATGATCAGGCAATCCCGAAAAGAACGAGCAACAACACCTTCGTCCATCTCAGTATGCGAAAGCTCTCGTTGCCCGACAACTCTCGACGCATGACCGGCTGGTCGCGACCGAAGCGTTCTAGCCGCGTCTGTTGAGTTTCATCAACAGGTGCAGAATCTCGATATAGAGCCAGATCAAGGTCACCATCAGCCCGAACGCCCCGTACCACTCCATGTACTTCGGAGCCCCGATTTCCGCACCGCGCTCGATGAAATCGAAGTCCATCACAAGGTTCAACGCGGCGATCACGACCACGACTGCACTGAAGCCGATCCCCATCGCACCCGAACTGTGGATGAACGGCATCGAGCCTCCGAAGAGGCCGACAATCCAGGTCACCATGTAGATCATGAAGATGCCCGACGTCGCCGCAAACAGGCCCAGCTTGAAGTTCTCGGTGGCGCGAATCAGGCCCGACTTGTAGGCAACCAGCAAACCGAACAGCGTACAGAACGTCATACAGGTGGCCTGGAAAGCAATCCCGGGGAACTGGAGTTCAGCCAGGGCCGAGAGTGCCCCGAGCATGACTCCCTCGCTGAGGGCGTACAGCGGAGCGGTTACCGGCGACCAGTGTGGCTTGAAGACTGTCGCCAACGCGAAGATCAGTCCCAGGATCAAGCCCCCGAACATCAACGCGCCCGGATGCACACCGCCCTCGGCAGCAGCGGAGGACGCGGCTCCCTCGGCCGCCGCGACGGATTCACGCCAATCGCCGGTCAGGTTCCACGAAAATGACGCCGTCGCCGCCAGGAACAGCAGCAGCATGAACGTCTTGTTGACAGTGCCGCCCAGCGTCATCGTGGTCGACGACTCGTAACCACGATACTGCTCGAATGTCGACTCCTTCAGAGTCGGGTTGGCGGAACGCATGGTCATGATGGACTCCACGATCGGGACGGCCGGATCACTCGGCCGTGCCCGGAAGCCGGCCGGATTTCAGGCGCGAGTCTAGGCCACCGCATCGTCCCGAACAAGACGATCCAGCAACGGATGGCCGCACCACCGCGACGGTCACTCACTCGGCTTCGC
>CAUZRQ010000374.1:0-3473 GCA_963582065.1 Planctomycetota bacterium
AGGCTCCCGAAAAGAAGTTCACCCTGTACTGCCTGGTCGATCTCAAGATGGCCACGGCGGATTACGTGATCGAGGAACAGGGTCCCGGTCGCTGGGCCTGGCCCGAACGTTTCGGCAAGGTCGGACTCGTCGGGGCCACCAAGCCGGGAATCCGGGTGCTGTATGACCACGACGGCACACTTTATCCCCAGGTCCTGCAGCGTCCGGTTTTCGAGTACCCCGAGAAGCTCAAGCCCGGCACCAGTTGGACGGTCGAGCGGATCAAGTACAGCGTGGCCGGGTCGCAATCGAAGAAGAACCGCCAGTGCTGGCGAGTCGAATTGACCAACCGTTTGGGTCGCAGCGGGTCGATTTGGGTCGAGAAGTCGACCGGCCTGGTCATCGCCGCCTCGCGGAGGATCGTGATGGGTCGTGGAGACGAGTTCGTGCTCGACATCGAACTGGCCTCGCAGAATCCCGTCGACGAAAAGCGTCTGGCGACCCTGAGAAAACCCTGGGCCACCCTGATGGGCATCCAGAAGACCCTGAAGCGAAAGCCCAATTCGACCCGTCCCGAACTGACCGCCGCCCAGATCAAGGCCACCCAGACGAAGATCGGCCAATTGAGCGGCGAAGCTCGATCGACCCCGTTTGCTTCGCTGGTTGCGGTGATCCAGAAGGATCTCAACGGGCAGTCCAAGCGAGCCGCCAGCGTGGGTGAACTGGCCAGGCAGAAGATCGGCAAGCCGGCTCCCCCCATCAAGCTCTCGACGATCGATCGCAAGACGATTGACTCGAAGAGTCTCGCCGGCAAGATCGTCGTGCTGCATTTCTGGAGTTACAAGGGCGACCAGTTGGTCGAGCCCTACGGACAGGTGGGGTATCTCGATTTTCTGCACGGCAAACGTCGTCGGCTGGGAGTCGTGGTGATCGGGGTGGCGGTCAACCCGGCACTCGAGAACCCGCGTACGGCACGGGCCGCGCTGCGATCGGTCAAGAAGCTCAGGGAATTCATGAACCTCGACTACCCGGTCGCCACCGATGGCGGCAAGGTACTCGAGTCGTTCGGTGACCCGAGGAGACTGGATGCCAAGCTGCCGTTGTGGGTCGTGATCGACTCCGAGGGCAAGGTGGCCGGTTACAAGGTGGGCTTCTACCGGATCAAGGCCGACGAGGGCCTGAGGCAGCTTGACGAACTGGTGATCCGCCTGGTCCGCGAGAAGCGGAAGAAGTCGTCGAAGTAGGCGGCTACTCGAGTACCGAGTCGGCGTTGAACCCGTCGACCTCGGCCAGGTACGCCAGCAGCCGGTCCCGCTCGTCGGTCAACTGTCGCACCCGCAGCAGCGACTTCACCCGGGTGGTCAGTTCGAGACGGTTGACCGGCTTGGTCAGGAAGTCGTCGCAACCGGCTTCGACGGCCCGCTCGATGTCGCCCATCTCGTTGAGTGCCGTCACCATCAGGATCGGGATCGACCCGGTCGTTTCCCCCTCTTTCAACTGCTGGCAGACCTCGTAGCCGCTCAACCGGGGCATCATGATGTCCAGCAGCACCAGGTCGGGTGTGAACGCCTGCACCTGGTCCAGGGTCTCCTGCCCGTCGGTCGACATCGCGATCTCGTATCCTTCTTCGACGAGATAGGCTTCGAGCAGCTCGCGGTTTTGCTGGTTGTCATCGGCGATCAGCAATCTTGCCGGCCGGTCGGATGACGGGGACGAAGGAGGCACGGGGACGTCGTTTTCGGCCAAAACGGGGAGGAAGCGAAGGTGAACGGCGAGAGTATAGTCAACGGCTCAGCGGTCGGGAATCCCAGTCCCGTGGCATCGTGTCGAGCCGGTGACCGGTGGCCGGAGCCGGCCCCTGCCCTGCCCCGCATTCTGCCCGGGCGGAGGCGAGTTCCCGGTCGAGCCGCCTGAGGTCATCGAGCGTGTCGATGTCGTACCAGCCAGGCAATTCGACGTACGATGCTCCCGCCGCCTGAAGTCTCTGGCGTGTCTGATTGAGCACCCGGGACGTGCTCCAGTCAATTTCGTGATACAACCCGGGCACCTCGCGTCGCTGTCCGATCAACACGTAGCCCCCGTCGTCGGCCGGGCTGAGCACGACATCGGCCTGGTCGAGCGCCGTGAAGGCCATCTCGATCGTTTCTTCGGGCAGCGTCGGGCTGTCGCTCCCAATGACGACGACCCGGTTGCCGGGGCCGAGGTGTTCGGAAGTGACGCCGGCCAGTCGATCGCCAAGCGACCCGGCCGGTTGCGTCCGCAGTTCGAAGTGATTTCGTGCCAGGTCCGCGAAGAATGTCCCGGCCGCATCGCCCGGGGGCCAGGTTGCCAGCACCCGGCGGTGGCTGCAGTTGCCGAGGCGTGCGACGAGGTCGACGAGAAACGCGGTGGCCAGTTCCGCGGCAGCGGTCTCGCCGACCGATTCGGCCAGCCGCGTCTTCACCTGCCCCGTCACGGGGTGCTTGGCCATGATCACCAGGGTGTTCATCGCGGACGGCCGGTTGGCGAACGGGGCTGAGAAGGAAACTTACTGGAGTTGACTGCGTGGGGTGGTGGCGTCGATCAGGCGTCTGAGCAGCAGCGCGTCGACCTGTCCGCGGAATCGCTCGCGTCCGTCGATCACCACCACCGGGACCGATTTGCCGTACCGCTCGACCAGTTCCGGATCGCTGTCGACATCGACCTCCGAGATTTCCGAAAGGAACTCCGCGTGCAGCAGCAGCGTGTCGAGGGCCTGGTGGCAAAGGTGACACTCGGCGCGGGTGTAGAGGACGACCGAATCGAATCGCAGTCCGGGTAGATCGGGTTGCCATCTCGGATCCCGAGCTTCACGGGGCTGGCGGAGCAGGATCACGGCCAGCACCACCAGGACCAGCGCCGTCATCAGGCCGTAGGCTTTGGCCATCGGCAGGTTAAACACGGCGGGGACGAGATCTGTTCCGGCGATTGCCGCGAGGAAGCAGATGGCGGTGGCCAGTGACAGCAGCAGCGACCCCATCACCGGACGCCAGGGGCCGTCGATCTTGCCGGTCTCCAGTTCCAGTTCGCGACGGATGTCCTCGTCGTTGAGTTGATTCACGACTCGAGTGGCTCCACATCGACCAGGTTGTCGAACAGGGTGGATCCGCCGCCGAGATCGGCCAATCGCGTCGACGTGGTCGCGTTGGCGTTGCGGTTGCCCTCGACATGCTTGTTCCACCAGATCCCCGTGGCCACGACCACGCCGTCGCGGACCGAGTCGCCGACGATGGCCCGCGGCTTGAACCAACCGCGATCGTTGTGGACCCTGAGCAGGACCCGGTTGGTAATCCCCCGTGACACCGCGTCGTCGGTGTGGATGTCGAGCTCGGGTTCCCCGTCCACGGCCACCGGTCGTCCCCCCAGCAGGCGGACCGTCATGCCGCAGGTGTCGGGGCAGTTGTGAGGGTCGACGGCGCGGATGGTCTCGAGTGTCGCCATGAGCGGCCTGAACTCGCGGGCGGAACCTTCCCGAG
>CAUZRQ010000375.1:0-3462 GCA_963582065.1 Planctomycetota bacterium
AGAACCACCCGGCGATGAAGAACTTCGAGCCGCCGCAGATCTACAACTCGTACGACGAGGTCCGGTTCGAAGAACGCAAGTCGCTGCTGGCACGGCTGGAATCCCCCAAGCTGGACAAGGACCAGCAGGTCAGGGACTGGTCGGACCTCAGGGATCAGACCTACGACGCACTGACCCGACAAGAGGGCCGACAGGCGTTTGACCTGAACCGCGAACCGCAGAGCGTTCGTGATCGTTATGGCATGCATCCCCTGGGGCAAAACCTGTTGCTCGCACGTCGGATGGTGGAGTCGGGCGTCCGCTTCGTCACGGTCAACGGCTGGACCGGGCAGGCCGATCACGACAAGAAGGGGCCGCCGAGCAGCAGTTGGGACATGCACGGTGGCAACATGGGCATGGGCAACGCGTTCGGCACCGGCTCCTACGGCATGGGGTTCTGCCTGCCGCGACTGGACCAGGCACTCTCCGGACTGCTCTCGGACCTCAGCGAACGAGGCATGTTGGAAGACACGCTGGTGGTGGTGACCGGAGAATTTGGCCGCACGCCGTTCGTGTTGAAGCAGAACCCACCCGGTCGTCAGCACTGGCCGAAGTGCTTCTCTTCGATCCTGGCCGGCGGAGGCATTGCCGGAGGCAACGTCTACGGCAAGTCGAACCGCAAGGGCGAGTACCCGACGAGGAACCGTGTCCGCCCCGAGGAACTGGCTGCGACGGTCTATCACGCCCTCGACATCCCGATCAACGACCCGCAAGACGCCAGCGGCCTATCCCGCTCGCTGACAACCGGCGAGCCGGTGCTGGACCTGTTCGGGTAGCCATCACAATCCCTCTCGTGTGGCAGGGGTTCGGGCTGCTGCAGCAGCGATCACCGCATCGCCAGCGTCCACGACACTACTTGATAATATGTCACATGTGACATATTCTTGACTGGATGGACGGTGAAGGAAGACCGCTCGTCTGGCTCGAGGGTGAGATCAAGACACCGCCATTTGCTGCCCAAGATTAAAGGCGTACGACGCACTTGGGTGAGGCATCGACAATGAAGAACTCAAAAAGAGAGCAGCTGACGAAGGCGGGCTGGAAGATCGGGACATCCCGTGAATTCCTCGGGTTGACCGATGAAGAAGCGGCCGTGATCGAAATGAAGCTCTCCTTGGCGCAAGACCTGAAGGAGCGTCGGTTGGCACATCAACTGACCCAGGTCGAATTGGCCAAGGAGATCGGGTCGAGTCAATCACGAGTCGCGAAGATGGAGTCAGCCGACCGGACAGTCTCTCTGGAGTTGTTGGTGCGGACCCTGTTGATGCTTGGCGCGACACGTCAAGACGTCGGCCGCATCATCGGTCCCCAGCCCGGGATCCCTGCTTCATGATTTCATGGTCCCCCCCCTTCCCTCATCTCTCCCAAACACCAAGCCCGCCTGTGGCGGGCGACATGCCATAGCCCGGGGTGTAAACCCCGGGTCGACGCCGCGCCCTTGCGCTCTCTTGTCATTTTCCAATTGCCCAGCCCCCGCCCGTGGTGGGGGCGGCATTTGCCGACACAGCCGTGTCAGCGTGAAGGGGTGCGAAGACATCCATGTGATCGGCCATCCCATCGCAGGCAACCACCTGCGCATCGAGCCGTCTACCGATCCCGGAAACGTAGCGACAGATCTCATGATGCGACCAACCGTGCAATTCGTCAGGTAGGGTTGTCGAGTGCAGATTGGTGGCAATCTAGAAACGGCGGTTGGTCTCGTAGCGGTACGAGCAAATGCCGCCCCCACCAAGGTCGGGGGCTCGGCAATTGGAAAATGACAAAAGAGCGCAAGGGCGCGGCGGTGACCCGGGGTTTACACCCCGGGCTAAGGCATGCCGCCCGCCGCAGGCGGGCTTGGTCCTTGGGAGAGATGAGAAATCGGGATGGTGGTGGCCCGGCGTTTACGCACCGGGACCCGGCCGAGACTCACACCAAATTCACCAACGTAGCCTGCACGGTCTCTCATGATCCCTGGCTCCTTGTTATTGCCCACCGGCAGGATAGTCGAGAAGGCCAGTCTCCTGGGCCCGCTGCGGCTGCAGGTGGTCGATGTCAACGGCGGCCTGTACAGCCTGGACTGGCCAGATCCGAGAGGCCTACGAAGACGGCCCCGACCCCTTTGTAGAAGGCGCCAGAGCCGTTTCGGCCTGCGTTGGCAGGGGTAGCGGGAGTGGATGGGAATCGAGCGGAAGATGACAACCGTTTGTCTGGTCACGACTTACAGGTCGAACCGGAATCCGGGAATGCGATATCCGGTACGGTCGGAGTCAATCCTCATCCAGACTCGAATCTGACCCACGTGATCGAGGCTTGGGCCGCGCTGTCTCCGGAGACCCTCGCGGCGATCCTCGCATTCGTCGAGTCCGCTCCTGGCCGTTGATCATCAGATCGACAAGTAGCCTCCCAGAGAATATCTTGTAGCTTCGTGATTCTTAGGAGCTACACATGACCGGCCCGGCCCAGATTGCTGCTGCGAAGGACAAGACGTTGTTCACGCCTGGTCCGCTGACGACCAGTCACACCGTCAAACAGGCGATGCTGCGGGACTTGGGCTCGCGCGATGTTGAGTTCATCGAGACGCTGCGCAGCATTCGACTAACGCTTTTGGACCTGGCGGGCGTGTCGCGGGAGACGGGATATGAAGCGGTCCTCATGCAGGGCAGCGGAACGTTCGGCCTGGAGTCTGTCATCGGCTCGACGGTTCCCCCGGACGGCAAGCTGCTGGTGATCATCAACGGTTCCTATGGCGAACGGATTGCCACGATCGCCCAGGTTCTGAAAATCGACATCGCGACGCTCGAATACGCCACAAACGTGGTACCCGTTCCGGCAGACGTCGACCGGATGCTGACTGCGGACCCGGCGATCAGCAACGTCGCCGTCGTTCACTGCGAGACGACGACTGGCATCATCAATCCCATTGAAGAAATCGGTCACGTGGTCAAGCATCATGACAAGACGTACTTCGTCGACTCGATGAGCGCTTTCGGTGCTGTCCTGTTTGACTTCGAGAAATGCGGAATCGATTTCCTGGTTTCGTCGGCCAATAAGTGCATCGAGGGTGTGCCGGGTTTTTCGTTTGCGATCTGCCGTCGCGATTCGCTCCAGGCCACGGAAGGCTGGGCTCGCTCGCTGAGCCTCGACCTGCTGGCACAATGGAGGGGGTTGGAACAAAACGGGCAGTTTCGTTTCACGCCGCCAACGCACGTGATACTGGCGTTCGATCAGGCGCTCCGCGAATTGCAGGCCGAAGGAGGCGTCGAGGCCCGAGCCGCACGGTATCGCGACAATTACGAAGCGCTCGTGGCCAGGATGCGCGAAATGGGATTTGCCGAGTACCTGTCGCCCGAGCTGCAAGGCACGATCATCACCGCTTTTCACTACCCGAATCACCCGCGCTTCCAGTTCGACGAGTTCTACACGCGGTTGAACGATAAGGGA
>CAUZRQ010000376.1:0-3455 GCA_963582065.1 Planctomycetota bacterium
CTCGGCTGGCGGCTCTGAGGTGGCCCGAGCGGGAGATGGTGTTTGATACCGGCCGGAGTTGACTCGCGGCCGATTCGGCTACAATCGACCTCCCGCTTGTGATTCACCCGGAGCACCAGATGAAACGCCCCATTCGCGTCCTGATTGCCGTCACGTTGCTCGGATTGCTGGCCGGCTCGGCCCAGGCCGCTCACCGGGTTGCCCTGCAGGGCAACGGCAAGCTGGCCATCGTTGAGAAGGACGGCCAGATCAAGTGGCAGATGAAGTGGGGCGGGATCCACGACATCCACGTTCTGCCCAACGGGCACATCATGGTCCAGCAGGGCAGCCGCAAGGTTGTCGAGATCGACCCGAAGACGAAGAAGGTCGTCTGGTCCTACGACTCGGGCACCGCCAACGGCAACTCGGGCAAGCGGATCGAGGTGCATGCCTTTCAGCCCCTGGCTAACGGACGCATCATGATCGCCGAGTCGGGGGCACGGCGGATCATCGAGATCGACCGCGAGGGGAAGATTCACCACACGGTCAAGCTGCAGGTCAAGAAGCCGCACCCTCACCGAGACACCCGCCTGGTCCGCAAGATCTCCAGCGGCAACTACCTGGTCTGCCACGAGGGTGACGGGGCGGTTCGCGAGTACGACGGCAAGTCGGGCAAGGTGGTCTGGGAATTCGACGTGCCGCTGTTCGGCAAGCCACGCCGAGGCGGTCACGGACCCGAGGCGTGGGGCAACCAGTGCTTTGGAGCCGTGCGACTGAAAAACGGCAACACGCTGATCGCCACCGGCAACGGGCACAGCGTGCTGGAGGTGACACCCGCCGGGAAGATCGTCTGGAAGCTTGAGCAGAAGGACCTGCCCGGCATCACCCTGGCGTGGGTCACGACGCTGGAGGTGCTGCCCAACGGGCATTACGTGATCGGCAACTGTCACGCCGGGCCGAAGAACCCCCTGGTGATCGAGATCGACCCGAAGACCAAGAAGGTCGTCTGGACGCTGGACCGCTTTGCCGACTTCGGCAACTCGGTGCCCAACTCGCAACTGCTCGACGTCCCCACCAGCGTGATCCGCTGATTGAGTCGTTGGCCTCGCGACTTATCTTCGTCGTGAGCGGCGTGGTGCGTCGACGTAGTTGATGAACCCGATCATCATTTCTTCCCACGTCTGGTCGCCCCAGCGGACGGGCTTCTTCGGGTCGGGATTGGCCGGGTTGTCGGTCGAGTTGTCGAAGTGGGCCACACACTCGATCCTCGTCCCCGCCGGCACCCGGAACGGCTTTGCGAACCGGTAGCGATGCTGCCAGTTGAAGTCGTAGCCGGGCACGCTGAGCAGGATTTCCTTCTTCCCGTCCGGGTAATGGGCTCTATAGAGGAAGTCCTTGCCGCGGAGGTGCATGTGAGGCATCAGCGAGAGCAGTTCGGCATCTCGTGAGAACCGGGTGCTGGAGACGACCTGGTGGTTGGACGCCCCTGGCGGGATCTGGAACCGGAAGTTGATCGCCGCCTTGCCCTTCACCGCCCGCTTCGGCGGTTCCTTGCAGAAGACGAGCCCCACCTCCGACCGGTCGGTCTCGACCTTTCCCGTCGGCGTGTAGTGCAGTTGCCAGACCAGTTCGGACCCGGCGGGAATCTTCTTGCCGGTCCCCACCGGCCAGATCTCGGGATCCTCACCCGGAGCCGTCCCCACGACCGACCTGAGTCCCCGGGTCTTGCGTGAGCCGGGTTCCCGGTAGTAGACGATGATGTGGTGCACCACCGAGCGGTTCCCCGGCCGTGCTTCAGCGGCCTGGATCCACATGTCTTCCTTGAAGTTCGTCGGGGTGACGAAGTACTGGTAGCGGACCGTGCCCTTGGCCTTGACGGTGTACTCGCGGGGGATCTTGAAGACCGCATCGGGCTTTCCGATCAACCAGCCGTCGCCGTATTCCTGTTTCGGCGGCAGGTCACACGTCTCGCCCATCGGCGTACCGCCATCGATCCAGGCGACCAGCGTGTCGATTTCCTTCTGCGTCAGGCTCATGTTGTTGCTGAAGTGTCCGTACCTCGGGTCTGCGTGCCACGGCGGCATCCGGCGTTGCACCACCGCCTCCTTGATCGTGCTCGACCAGTTCTTCGCCTCGTCGTAGTTGACCAGCGAAAACGGAGCCGCGGTGTTCGCGTGGTGACATTCGGCACACTTCTTCTGCAGGATCCGGCTGACATGTCGGGCGTAGGTGATCGTGCCCTGCTCTTTCAGGCGGTCCTTTCGTGTGATCAGGCAGCCGACCGCCTCGGTGGTCGCGACGCTGACCGGCTTGCCGGCGAGCAATTGGTCGAGCGCGACCCTGAGTTCCCGGGTGCGGGACTTTTCGCGCTTGTAGAGGTACCCGAAGCGGTCATCGATCCGGCCTCGGTAGCGGATCGTCCGCCGCGAATCGAGCACAAACACCTCCGGCGTCCGTTGTGCTCCGAACAGATCGGCTACCCGCTGCTGGCTGTCGACGAGCACCGGGAACGTGAGCTTGAACTTTTTGACGTGCGTGCTGATGTCGGTGGTGCTGTCTGAGAGATTCGGGTTGATGCCGATCACCGGCACGCCCTTGTCGGCGTAGTCCTTCTGCAGGTCGAGCAGCGTGGGGACGTAGGCATTACCGATCGGGCAGCGGGTGCCCATGAAGACGACGACCACGAACCTGGCATCCTTGAGATCGGCCAGGGCGACCTGTTTGCCGGCGTGGTCGGGCAGGATGAAGTTGGGCACCGTCTGGCCGACCCGACCCGACGGCTTGCCAGCTTTCTCGTCGGCCTTCTTGGAAGGAGTGTCTTCGGCAAGACCCGGTGAGGCGATCATCGGGGCGAGGACCAGCAGAGCGATGAGCACGGCGGGCCAGGCGCGGTGACGTGTGGTCATGATGATCCGTTGTAAAGACAGGTCGGTTTGCATTGGCGGGGCTCAAGTCTGATAGGGCGAGCCAATCGAATAAACCCCGATTCGCGGACAAAGTGTCGGGTCGTTATCGTAGGCGTTTCGTTTTCCGGGTGCGGGCTAAGCGGGGGCCTGTCGCGATGACGGTTGAAGTCCAGGCGTTGACGGTTGACGTGTTCGGAACGGTCACCGATTTCCGTTCGACGATCATCAACGAGGGTCGGCGGCTGGCCGAATCGCGGGACTGGCCCGAGGTGGACTGGGGCGAGTTCGCCGACCGGTGGCGGGGTGGTTACGAGCCGGCGATGCACCGCGTGCGGACGGGGGAACTGCCCTGGACGCCCATCGATCCCCTGCACCGCATGATCCTCGACGAACTGCTGGCCGACTACGGGCTGGAGGATCTCGATGAAGCCGGGCGGGCCGAATTCAATCTCGCCTGGCATCGCCTCCAACCTTGGCCGGATGTGATCGGCGGGATGAACCGCCTGAAGTGCCGCTACATCGTCGCGGCACTTTCCAACGGCAACATCTCGCTGTTGACCCGCATGGCCA
>CAUZRQ010000377.1:0-3448 GCA_963582065.1 Planctomycetota bacterium
ACCAGTCCCTCTGCCGACTCTTCGGCCAGCTCCCAGCCAGGGTCGACGGCGCCGTCGGCGAGAATCAGACCCGCATAGCCGGCTCGACGCGCGCGCGGATGGTCGGTGTCGGTGGCGAGCTGTATCAAGGTTTCTCGGCTTTCCTTAAGCTCTTTCCTGGGCGCCTGCACCAGCAGCTCAACCAGATCGTCCAGCGCCCCGGACTGACCGCCGGGATTGTGTGCGGCGCGGGTGATCCCGTCGAGGATCTGTGGCACTTCATCGGTCTTTCGAATCCTGGCCAGCTCGGCGATGGCCGCCTGGCGGTGGGAGAGCTCCAGTCCTTCGCGGATCAGGATGGCGACGCAGACCCACTCGCTACGTTCGTATTTTACGAGTTGATCGTTTGATTTCCTGCTCAAAACGAACAGATCACCCTGCTCGAAGCCCGGTAGATTGATCTTTTCTCGCTGCGGTCTTTCAGTGGTGGAGGCAACGGGCGCCAGGAAGAGAATGAGGATCAGCGCGCGCAAGAGTACTGCACTCGAGGGGACATCCTCAGTGGGGGTTTGGGGGGATACCCCCAACGATGTGGCAGTTTGATCATCCATTCTCTCGATCGTTGTAACGGAATACTGGATTATGGCTTGCATTCGTGCAGAACTCCACCGCCGCACCGCTCAATCCTGCGAACCGCTCTTTTCAAAATAGTCCAACGTGTCTTCGAGCACCTTGGTCATCCCGGGATCCAGGGGATGTTTGGTCGCCCGCAGGGCGATGTTCAGGGCCTGATCCGAAGAGCTGGAGCTGAGCGCCAAAACGGCATGCATGCGCACGCGGATGTGGTCGTCTTCGACCAGCTCGCTGAGCAGATCGAGCGAGCCGTCGATACGCTCCTGCCAGAATCGCAGCACGCGGGCCGTGGATGCGCGTATCCGGTAATCCTTCGCTCTCACCAACCGCTTGACCAATTCTGGCTCGACAACCTCCAAACCCTGGTACACCCACAGCGCCTCCAGCAGATGCGATTCGTAATGGGGATCTTCCGGATCGAGCCGGGCAACCCATGCTTCCAGATCGGGGATCACTTCGGCCGGGTCACGCTCCTGCAATTCGCGGCGGGCGAGCTGGCGCGTGGAATTTTCGTAAGTCTTGAGATGGTCCAACAGCACCGGCGCGGGCTCGCCCGCGATCCTGGGCCGCGTTACCAGCGGTCGGTCCTTGCTGGTTATCCGCCAGATCCGACCGTGTGTGTGATCTCGGCCCTTGAACCGCTTGGGCTGCGAAGTGTTCTCGGCGAGCGGGGTGTAGAAGTCGACCAGGTACAGCGCCCCATCGGGCCCAAACGTCATCGCCAGTGGCCCCATGTGAGCGTCGTTGGAGATCAGCAACTCCGGCTCCACTCGTGTGACTTTGTAGGTGGTCCCCTCTTCCTCGATGTCCCACCAGATGATGCCGCGGAACCTTCCACAAACCTGGCTCGACAAGAACCTCCCTTGATGTTCTTCCGAGAACTGGCGGCTGCTGATCAGCTCAATCCCGCCACCGGCGGCGACATCTCCGACAGCAAAGGATTGGGCGTTGCTCCTGTCGCTGAAATAGGCCGCTTCGGCGGAGAGGAGATTCATGTTGAAGAAGCGATGACCGGAAGCATCCAGAATGATGCTCTGTCCCCAGCGGTCATACACCTGGCCCCACGGATTCGCGAACCGATAAGTGACAAAGACTCGAAACTGCTGGCGCCGCGGGTTGTACCGAAAGACCCCTCCATACTTGGACCGCTGTGGCCCGTACGGCGTCTCCACCTGAGTGTGAAAGAACGTCCCTTCCATGAAATACAACGAGCCGTCCGGACCCCACTTGAAGTTGTTGATTGAGTGCTCGACATCTTCACCCCCGAACCCGTGCAGCAATATTTCGAAATCGTCGGCCCGATCATCTCCGTCAATGTCTTTGGCGAAAATGACGTTGGGCGTCTGTGCGATGTAGGCACCGCCATGTCCGAGGGCAAAGCCGTGGATCATATTCAACTTGTCGGCAAAAACTGTTTCCTTGTCGGCCACGCCGTCGTGATCGGTATCTTCCAGGATCACGATCGAGTCCCGCGGCGGTTTGCCGGGGAACGGGTGCGGCCACGTCGGTGTGTTGGCGACCCACAAGCGGCCCCTGGCGTCAAACTTGATCGCCATGGGGTTGGCCAGGCTGAACTCTTCTTCTGAGGCGAAGAGATTGACCTCGTAGCCAGCGGACACCTCGAGCGCCTCGAGGCCCTCGTCGGGCGTGAGGATGACTCTGGGTATGTCTTCCTGACGCCGCGTCAGTCTTACGGTTCCGATATCGGGAATCGTGATCCCTGGGTAGTCGGGAGGCCTGGACCACAGCGGCCTGGCCGGCGGGAGTTGTTGCCACACCTGTTCCGGCACGGGTTTGTCCATTTCCCAGATCATCTGGTCCAGCTGGCCGATGATGTCGTACAGCTGCACTTGCTCCTCAGCCAATCGTTCCGCACCCGGCATGTCCTGGCGGCTGCCGTAGATGTATTCCATATTGGGCGGGCGCCAATGGAGGAAGAAGGAGTAGTTTTTGTCGTAGACGGCGCGGCGGAGCGTTTCCGCGGCAGAATTCCCCGCGGCGCTCGGCGGCGATATGTCGCCGGCCAGGCCCAGGGACCGAGCCATGATCTGGCTGGTGATCCAATACCCGTACGCGGTCAGGTGGATGCCGTTCTGCGTCAACTTCTTCTCAGGTGAAGAATCTATTACCTCCTGCGTCGGGTGGAACAGGTCCACAAACGGCAGTTCATACCTTTGGGCCAAGTCAGCGATCACCCGGGTGTATCGTTGGAGATGTTCGTTGTGTCCTTCACCATCGGGCAGCAGCCCGCCCAGGTTTTCATGGGCGATGGGCGAGACGAGCACGATCCGGGGCGCGGACCGGCCGTTGTACTGCTGCGCTTGAAGGTCCTGGATGAGCGCGTCGAGGTCGTGTGCGAATTTCTCGAGGCCTTCCGGTCCCTGAAAAGATTCGTTCATCCCGAAACAGGCAAAGACCACGTCCGCCTGTTCCCGTTCAAGGTATCCGTGCCGGTCGCCGAACCCCGCCGGACGCGGCTGCAGCGATAACTCATCGGCCGACCAGCCCATGTTGCGAATCTTCAGCTGGTGGTCGGGAAACTTGCTGTGCAGGAACGTCTCGAAGTAGCCGAACAGATGCATCCGTTCGGCAAATGTGTTGCCGACCAGTACGATGCAGTCGCCCTTGTCGATCTGGAGTGCCGGGGCCCGCTCCGCGAGGGCCCGGGTGCCCGAGGTCAGGAACCCACTGACCACGCCGAAAATCAAGTAGTAAAAGACCCGGCGGATCCGCCAGGAGACCGGTCGGGAATATGTCGCGAATTGCATCGTTGGCCCTCGTTTATCGTCTGGTGCCCATTGAGCCAAGATATTATCTGGTATCCCCCGTTCGCCTG
>CAUZRQ010000378.1:0-3444 GCA_963582065.1 Planctomycetota bacterium
CCAGCCAGCTTCGTGAAGATCGAGACTGGAAACGCGCGGCGGAATCCGCAACGTTTCTGCCCTACGGCAGGTTCAAGAAGGAC
Organism: Planctomycetota bacterium; assembly: GCA_963582065.1. Classification (GTDB taxonomy): domain Bacteria; phylum Planctomycetota; class Planctomycetia; order Planctomycetales; family Planctomycetaceae; genus UBA8437. The sequence goes on from CAUZRQ010000378.1 coordinate 84, forward strand.
TGGGACTGGGGCCAGATCTACCCTCACCACCCACCGCTGGTTGTTGGCGACGAGATCCGCTTCTACTACGCCGGCATCAGCGCCCGGCACTGGGCCGCTGCCCACAAGGACAAGCCCGACCACGCCATCGGCCTGGCAACTCTGAGGCTCGACGGATTCGTCTCGGTGGAAACCGCCCGGCAGGGGTCGCTGACGACCAGGCCGATCGTGTTCCTGGGCGACACGCTGGTCGTCAACGCCAACGCGAAGGGTGGATCGCTTGTCGTGGAAGCTCTCGACGTGAACGGAACCGTCATCAAGGGCTTCGCCCGGGGCGACTGCAAACCGATCACCGGCGACAGCGTCCGCCACGTCGTGACCTGGAAGGCCGACACCGACTGCCACCTGCTGCAGGGGCGTCCGATTCGACTGCGGTTCCACCTCAAGAACGCCAAGCTCTATTCATTCGAGCCCGGCATCCGGCACAACCACTACCTGCAATCCTACGATTGATCCGAACATCGGCTGGACCATTCCCGACGCCGGGAAGCGGGGTTCGGGCCTGGGTCGTCTCAGAGACTGCCTCTCGGGCGGCCCTCGGATTTCATCCGGGCCTTGAAATCCGACAGGGCCTCGGAGAGCCGCTTGACGATGTCGGGGTGCTCGGCGGCGACGTTGTTCTTTTCCCCGATGTCGCTGGAGAGGTTGAACAGCAGTTGCCGCTTCGGCTTGTTGCGGGCTCCCAATTCCAGCAGCTTCCATTCCCCGATCCGCACCCCCTTCGACTGGTAGAAATAGGCCTTGTGCGGACTGCGGGCCCCCTTGCGGCCTTCAAGAAGCGGCAGGATGTTGTGCCCATCGATCTTCTGCTTCGGCAGCGCGGCACCCGTGATGGCCGCAAGCGTGGGCAGGATATCGATCGTGCCGGCCAGTTCCCGGCAGACCGAACCAGCTGGAATTCGCCCCGGCCACCACATGACCGTCGGCTCGCGCATGCCCCCCTCGAACTGCTGGAACTTGTAACCACGCAAGGGCAATGCCGAGCCGCCGATGCGGCGGTTCTTGTTGCCCTTCACCTTGTCGGTGGCGTTGCCCTTGAGGTTCCACGGACCGTTGTCGGAGGTGTAGATCACCAGCGTGTTCCGATCCAGTTGCAGCTTCCGCAGCGTGGCCATGATCTGGCCAACCGACCAGTCCATCTCCTCGATCGTGTCCCCGTACAGGCCGGCGGCCGACTTACCCGAGAACTCGGGCGTGGCGAACAGCGGGATGTGCGGCATCGTGTGTGGCAGGTAGACAAAGAACGGCCTGTCCTTGTTGGCCGTGATGAACCGGACTGCCTCCTCGGTGTACCGCCTGGTCAACGTGTTCTGATCGACGGGGAACTCGACGACCCGTGTCCCTCGAAACAACGGCGGTCCGGCCCGGCGGTTGTTCGGCGTCAACTGCCGGAACTTCTCCTCGGTGAACCCGTTTCGCCAGCGGATACTCTCAGCGAGTTGCATGGCCGGGTCGGCGCCCATGTCGTTGGAGTAGGGGATGCCGAAATAGGTGTCGAAACCGTGGTTGGTCGGCAGGAACTTCTGCTTGTGACCCAGGTGCCACTTGCCGATGCAGGCGGTGGCGTAGCCGCGTGTCTTGAGCAACTCGGCGATGGTCATCTCGCTGGGATTCAACCCGATCTTGTCACGAGGAAACAGTACCCCGAGGCGGCCGACCCGTTCCGGGTAGCAGCCGGTCATCAGTGCCGCCCGTCTGGGCGTGCAGACCGACGCCGCCGAGTAGAAGTCGGTGAACCGCATCCCCTCCCCGGCCATCCGGTCGACGTGAGGTGTCTTGATGTTGGGTGAACCGAAGACTCCCAGGTCCTGGTACCCCTGGTCGTCGGCGAAGATCAGGACCACGTTGGGTGTCGTCTTCGAGCGTTCCGGGGCAGGGCGGTCCTTGCGGTCTCGCAGGGCCAACTCGCGGAAGGCGACCAGTTGCCTGTCCCACTCGGCGGCCAGTTGTTTGGCCCTGTCGGGGTACCTGGCGGCGAGATCTTTAGTTTCGGTACGGTCCTCGCGGAGGTTGAACAACTCGGGCTGCTCGCCCTTGGCCACGACGAGTTTCCAGTCGCCCTTGCGGATCGCGCGATGGCCGTCGTGCAACCACCACAGCGAGTCTCGTTGAATGGCGACATCCTTGCCCAGTGCCGCCACCAGGCTCTTGCCCGGTGCCCCTGGTGCATCGGCGGGGAGCCGTTTCGCCCCGGCGAGTTCCAGGATGGTCGGCACGATATCGATCACGTGCCCGGCGGTGTGCCGCAATTCGCCGCGGGTCCGGATCCCCCCGGGCCAGTGCGCGATCAGCGGCGTGGCACAGCCACCCTCGTGGACCCAGGTCTTGTGCCGCCGGAATGGCGTGTTGCAGGTCGTGGACCAGCCGGGGCCCAGGCACAGGTGTGTCGCGGCCGACCCCAACGGAGCCTTCGGATCGTGTCCGTCATTGCGGACCATGATCTCGGCACTGCAGCCGTTGTCGGACAGGAACAGGATCAACGTGTTGTCGAAGGCCTTCATCTTTCGCAGTTGATCGAGCACCCGCCCGATCCCCCGGTCCATGCGATCGATCATCGCGGCATGGATCGCCATTTTCGTCGACTGGAACTCCCGTTGTTCGGCCGTCAGGTCCTTCCACGGCAGGGGACGATTGACCTCGCCCGGCCCCAGTTGTTCCAGGGCCTCGGGGAAGTGATACGGGGGGCCAAGATCTCGTTCGACGTCCGAGAGTCGTCCCTTGACGATGCCGATCTTCTGCAGGCGTTCCCAGCGTTTCTTACGAACCTTCGCCCAGGACCGGCGGTAACGTTTGCGGTAGCGGGCGATGTCCTCGGGCAGTGCCTGCAGCGGGAAATGCGGAGCCGTGAAGGCCAGGTAATGAAAGAACGGTTGCCCGGCATGTTGCTCGGCGTGTTCCTCCAAGCACCTGATGGCGTGATCGGTGATCGCATTGGTGGCGTAGTAACCCGTGCCTCTTTCGACCGCGGGGAGCCGCTTGTCATCCTCGTAGTGAACCCGCGGGCTGAAGAACCTCCCCTGGTCACCCAGGTAGTAGGAACGATCGAACCCGTTCTTCAGTGGCATACCGTCGATGTGCCATTTGCCCGAGTGGTACGAGCGGTACCCGGCCGGCCCGAGCATGACCGGCAGCAGTTGTGCCCAGGTCGGCCGCTGGCCCCGGCCTCCCGAACGAACCCCTTTGGGAACACCCGGGATGATGTCCCGACGGACCTGCTGGGCGTAGTACCCGGTCAGCAATGCCGCCCGGGTCGGCCAGCACCGGGCCGTGTTGTAGAACTGGGTGAATCGCAGACCGTTGCCGGCCAATGCATCCAGGTGTG
>CAUZRQ010000379.1:0-3430 GCA_963582065.1 Planctomycetota bacterium
TTCTTTGTCGGCTCGGACTTTCAACGCAACTCCATGAATGTCTATTTCGGGCTGGAAGAGGACTGTCGCAACGAAGCCTGGCTGCGAGCGCTCGCCGAGGAAACCGGTGACACGCCCGATGAAACCGCGGTCTCCCAGATGATTGCCTCGCTGGCCGTCTCGACCGGGGTCGGAGCGACGTTTTATTGGGACGAGACCTCGATGGGACGATGGTGCCTGTATGGACTCAACATCAATTATGATCACCCCACCACCGCCACCGTCCTGCCCGATCTGCCCGAACGGCTACAGAAGTTTCGACACGTGGCACCGACACTGAATGCCACCCCGCAATACAACGTGGCGTGGTCCTTCGGACGGGCTGGTCTCTACACGAAGCTGGAAAAGAGCTACGCCAGGGACGCGGACTATTTCCTGACCGTGGAGATGGGCGGCAACCTGACCCATCCGGCCGAGGCCGATGCCACCTCGTAATGACCAGGCTCCCAGAGGGCACTGGCTCCTGGGCCATGCCCGGGAACTGGCCAAGGACCCGCTGACACTGCTGGACGGATGCTCCGGTGGGGTGGTGCCGCTGCGACTTGGCAAAACTGCCTGGCTGGTCCTCGAGCCGCACGATGTACTGCATGTGCTCGAGAACAGCGAATCGACCTACTCCAAGGGACGCGTCTTCCGGTTTGGCCGCCGCCTGTACGGAAACAGCCTGCTGGTCAGCGAGGGCCAGGAGCACCGGCAACAGGTCAAACACATCGGAGCCGTCTGTTCCCAACACACCGCGGACTGCCTGATTCTCCCCGTGGTTCAGATCACCCGATGCTGGCTGAATCGGTGGTCGAGTGGCGACTCACTGGATTTGTAGAGCAACGTCCTGGAGCTCGCCCTGGCGATCAGCAGCCAGGGAATCCTCGGAGACAACTACCTTCCGACACGGCTCTCGGATGAACCGGATTCGGAATCCGCGGCCATCCTCAACGCATGTGACATCGCCATGGGCCACGTGGCCACGCAGAACTTTTCCCTGTTGCCCATCCCAGCTTGGTTTCCCACTTCGGCCAATCGGCGATATGCCCGTGCAATCGACACACTGGATCTCGCCCTGGCCCGGTCCGTCGAACGACGAATGGCCGGCCGGGCAACAGGCGGTCTGCTGGATCACCTGCTGGCCCTGCATCGCAAAGAGCCCCAGACGTTTGACCTCACCCAGATCCGCGACCAGTCCTTGACGCTATTGCTGGGCGGGTACGACTCAACCGCCATGGCACTCTGCTGGACCAGCCGTCCACCGAGCTGGACAGCGTGATTCTCGAGATGACTGGACGGCGATCGGACGACAGTCCCGCTGCCGAAACGGTGACGGGTTTTGGTTGGCAGGCCCTCGCGGTAACCTCGTTGGTGAGTGTATTGATTGGCACATCGATCGGCTGATGGATTTCGAATGGCCAAGCACCTGCCCCCGTTGTGCCAAACTCACTTTCACAGACATCCGCGGCTTCTGCCGGGACACCCGCATTGGACACCGAATCCTCTTCCGCTCGCTCGTCGTTGCGTGAAAGTGATGTCTCGCCACTACATGGCCAGGCAGCCCAAGTCACGTACGAGGGATTTCATCTGCGCGATGACATTGGTCCATCTCGCACCTACCGGTTGCAGAAATCAAGCGGTCTGCGACGAGACCGCACATTGCCCGTTCGCAAAACGGCTGTCATCCCTTAGCAGGAGATCTAACGATCTTTCTGCAGAAGGACTCCGCGACCTGAACCACTTGTGAGACAAATGCCATGTCAATAACCAAGCGTACCTTGGCTTTCGCTGGAACCGCCTGCTTCGCTGGCTCCCTCTTTCTCTATTCTCAAACGGATTCATTCGGGCAAGCGCCCAAATCTGATCAACCAGCCGACCCGGCGACCGGTAAAGCAACCGCCGAGTCGGAGGACCTGGAGATCCAGATTCGCAAAGACAACGACAAGCCCGCTCGGATCGAGGTGAAACGCAATGGAAAGCAGTGGTCGGTCACCGAGAAAGAGATCGACAAGCTGCCCGCGGCGATTCGGCAACGCGTTCGTGAAGCGCTCAGACGCAGCGAGCAGGGCAACAATGGAACCGCTTCGCCGACTACCGGGCAGGTGATGAAGACGACGCTCGGCGTTCATGTCGACCGAGTTGGCCGCGCACTACAAAAACAACTCAAATTGCCTGAGGGGGTGGGGCTCCTCGTCGACCATGTTGTGACTGGCAGCGGAGCGGCCACAGCGGGCTTACGGCGATATGACGTACTCCACAAGTTCGACGATCAACTGCTGATCAATTCTGATCAACTGGCTGTTCTGGTCAGAATCCGCCAGCCGGGAGACAAAGTGACTCTCACGGTAATTCGAGAAGGCTCCGTGGCGGTCAAAGAAGCTGTGCTGACGGCCGTCAGGGTGACGGTCGGCTCGACAGGGTTCGACGCATTCCAGCATTTCCATGGCTACCAGGGAAAACGAGAGTGGCAGAACTGTGCGGCCTGCCACGTCGGATCTGGGGATACGAAGGGTGCCCGGAAACGGGACGGCATTGGCAAGGCTTTCGACAACTACGAGTTCTTTCATGGTACGCCCGGAACTTCGCTTCTTAACAACTGTGCATCCTGTCACGTAAAGGCAGTGCACCCGCTGAAACTCAACAGATTTCGGGTCCACTCTTGTAACTCCCAAGTAGCTCAACGGTTATGAGACATGCTCCAGGACGTGGGAGTGTCCTGGGAGTGGAAAGATGACGCCAATCGTCAACCGATGGCACTCGAGCACGAAGACCTGGCTGAAGTGATCACTGCCGGGTCAATGCTCTCTGACGACCTCAGGCAGGCCATCCTGGCGATTGTGCGCTCGGCGGACGTCATGGCCGAAGCTTCGTTTGACGCGACTGAGTGAGAACCGATTCCCGAGGCCGGGGGCCGTGGTTCGGATCCAGCGGGTTGAACGCCGGGGCTGGGGTGGGGAGACTTTCGGATCTCCGTGATCTTCGGCGGTCAAAATGCGTTGTCAGGTAGAGTGGACGGGTTGTCCGCGTTCGAGGCTGGGGAGATGTGATGCGAGTTCTGCTGTCGATGCTGGTGATCACACTGACAATTGCCTCGGTCTGCGGTAGCCCACCACTGGCGGACTCCTGGAGATTACCGGAGAATCTTCACAGGAGGAAACCATGAGCAAGGAACCGAAGACATCAGAGACGCGGTCTCGTCGATCGTTTAGCGAGGAGTTCAAGCGAGACGCTGTGAATCTTGTCGCGGTTGAAGGCTATTCGTTCAATCGGGCGGCTCAGGCTGTTGGCGTGAGTTCCAACAGTCTGCGAGGATGGTACGAGAAGTACGTTCCCGAACCGGAAGCGTGCGGCGAAGATGCGACATTTCGGGAGCTGCAAGACGAGAATAAGCGGCTGCGGAAGAAGTTGC
>CAUZRQ010000380.1:0-3417 GCA_963582065.1 Planctomycetota bacterium
GTGACAATTTCAGTGGGCCGCCGGCCCTGTTTTTTCGACGTTGACGGTGACGGGAGGCTGGATTCGGTCTGCCTGGTCGCCGATTCGCGGACGAAGCGGTTGAACCGTTCCAGTCGTTTGGGATGGAGACGCAACCGGGGTGAGTTTCCTCCACGGTTCGCTTCCGCTTTGGTGCTCGAGGAAGTGGATCTGAAGCACTGTTACACCACTGCTGCGGTCACGACGGGGCCACGGCCCGGCGTGGTCGTTTCCTACCGCTCGTGGCAACGCGCGGCGTTTCTTGAGGCGGTCTCGCCGCCGTCCCGAGAGGGGTCATCTTCCCGCCGCAGACGATTCGTGACCCGCAAGCTCGTGGCTCCCTCGCCGGCGATCGCCCTGGGTGACCAGGCGACACCGTTTCCCTGCGATTGGGACGCCGATGGCGATTGGGACTTGCTGGTTGGCGGTGGGTACGGCGACGTGCGGATCGTGATCAACTCGGGCACGACCCTGCAGCCTCGATTCGAAACGGCCCGGCCCGTGCTGGCCGATGGCCGACCGATCGAGGTTCACATGAGCAACGTGTTCCCGGGGCTGGAGGAGTACGGTCACAACATGGGGTACCCACACCCCTCGTTTGTCGACTGGGACGGTGACGGGTTGCGGGACCTGATGCTGCCCAACATCACCAACCGGGTGTTCTGGTACCGCAACGTTGGCACTGGAGGTGAACCCCGCTTCGGACCCCGTCGCCAGGTGATCTGTGACGGGTTTGCCGAAACCGCCGGAACGCTGAGTGCGACGGCCAGCCTGCTGGGGGCCGACACGAAGGAATGGACCAAGCGGGTCCCCGATCCGCACTCACCGTTCGGTTGGCGGAGCCGCGGTGGTTTCGGAGATTTCAACGGTGACGGGTTGTGTGACATGGTCACCACCGATGGCCAGGGGCCACCCGACACCAATCGCTACGCGGCCCATTCGGCGATTTTCGTCCAGTACCGGGACGGGCGAGGGCAGAGGCGATTGAAGAAACAGCAGGTGGTCACGTTGCCGGACGGCAAGCCGCTGACCAACGTCGTCGGTCAACCGGCGCAGTTGATTCCCGTCGACTGGGATCGTGACGGACTGCTGGACCTGGTGATCAATCATGGGGCCACTCTGGATACGGCACCCGCGCTCGTCCGCAACATCGGGACCCGGACCGAGCCCCGTTTCGATTTTCCACGACGGCTGAAGTGCTTTGGCGAGGAACTCTCGGGTCTTGCCAAGCACGGGCCCTATTACGGAGTCGGGGATCTCGATGGAGACGGCCGGCCGGATCTTCTGGCCTGTCCGGAGATGGGGACCTATCACTTCTTTCGCCGCACGGCGCTCGACATGCCGCGGCGACCACGGTTCGCCATCGGACCTGCCGGACGCCGTTGACCGTGGTGCGGATCTGGCGGGTTGGCTGCCGGTGATGGTGATGGGGATGGTCGACTGTGGGGCTGAGCCGGCTGTCCAAGCTGTGAACGTCGAACCTGGCCCGGCGCGTTGACGTTGCAAACAAGACTGACGCTAATACGACCGGCGCCATTTGACGGACAACTTCCTCAGAGAAGGGCATGAGAAATGCGTTTCAAACTTCACACCAGATTCTGCGCTCTCATTTGCTGCCTCTGTGCCCTGATGATCCTGTCGGGTCGCGGTCAGCCGACGGCCAGCAGCATGGGGTGGACGGCGAGCGAAAACACGAGTGACGTCGGGAAGCCGCTGGCGGCGATTTCGTCGTCAGCGACGACCAGCGTCTACGTCAGTGCGGCCGCGAAACAGAAGCAGGCGGCTCGGCCGCGGGTTCGACCACCGACCCTGATGAGCATCGGGTCCCGCAGGCAACTCTTCGTCGACGACTACTTGCTCGAAAGCGTCCGCGACACCACGCGAGTCTTGAATCCGGCGGAGAAGGCGGATGTCAATCCCGTCCTGCGGGCGGACAAACCCTGGGAAGGGCGTGAGGTGCGGGTCGATGCGGTGATTTTCGAGGAGCGGGACCAGCTCTTTCGAATGTGGTACAGCTCCGATTCCGGGGCCTGCCTGGCCACGTCCAAGGATGGCGTGCACTGGGACAAGCCGGTCCTCGGGCTGGTTGAGTACAAGGGGTCGAAGCAGAACAACCTCCTTCCACCCGAACAAGTCAAAACCTATTTCTTCAAGGATCTGCACGAGACGGATCCCGCCAGGCGATACAAGGGGCTCGAGCGACACGGCTCGCTATCCACGACGATGCAATTTGAACTGTTCTATTCACCCGATGGTTTTGATTGGACGCCCTGCTCGAAGAATCCGGTTATCGACACATCACCTCGTAGAGGCCGTTGGGGGCCGACCGTGTTCATGGGATGGGATCCGATCCGCCAGGTCTACGCAGTGCACAATGAAAACAGCCTGCACCGGTGGTCACCAGCGGGAAGGCGGTTGATCGGTCGGGCGGAGAGCCCGGACATGATTCACTGGAGCGAAGCGGAGACCATCATTGCCCCGGACGATCAAGACCCCTCTGACATGGACTTTTATTGCATGCCAGCCATGGCCTACGAAAACCTGTACGTGGGCCTCCTTTGGACATTTCGTACGATCCGTACGACGATCGTTCCCCAGATCGTCTTCAGCCGCGATGGGATCCACTACAACCGCAGCTACCGTCAGCCCTTCATCGCTCGCGGAGCCAAGGGGGCGTTTGACGCCGCCGTCGTCTACCCGATCAACCCCATCGTCCACGGCGATCGGATCCTCTTTTACTACACCGGTGGCAACTACCGAGACAATGCAACCATGAGAGCTTTGGGGGACAAGACGACTTTCGCAGTGGGGCTGGCGACGACTCCCCGGGATCGATTCGTTTCCTTTGAAGGTGCCAGATTTTCCGATGAAGCCGGCCGGAAGCCCTACAGCGAGGTGGTGACCCGTACGTTCTCCTTTTCAGGGAAGCAGCTTCATCTGAACCTCCAGGCGAATCTGTATTCGGGAGCGGGAGTCTCGGGTCCGTGCGAGATGCGTGTCGAGGTCCTTGATACGACCCACCACGTGATACCGGGCTTTGGTTTCAGAGACTGTGACCCTCTGAGCCAGGGAGGTTTCAACCGGGTCGTCTCATGGAAGGGACGCCGCGACCTGAGTGCACTGGCGGGGAGGCCGATCAAGCTGCGTTTCCATTTCAGGAATGCGAGCTTCTACGCCTTTCAGTTCAAGTAGTCTCATCTTGGATGACGAATCCCCTGCCCGTCCCACCTCAGTGTCAGCAGTCGACTATGGGATAACCAAGGGACTTCACCCCGGTCTGCTCGCCGCAAGTGACCAGCTCGATTGTCACCGTGTGAATTCAAATCCGAAATGCAACGTCACGGATCCTCGGTGAGATCATTCAGAACTTCGCGAGGCGTCCGGTAGTTGAGACACTTC
>CAUZRQ010000381.1:0-3409 GCA_963582065.1 Planctomycetota bacterium
GATCGAACACCGATTACACCGTGGTCAACACCTACAACCGGGCGAACGCCGGGCAGGGATACCCCGAATCGGACATCCTGTTTGCGATGCATCCGGAGACCGGCAGCCTGAAATGGACCTACACGGCCAGACACTCGATCCGTCACAACTCCATCGCGATCGGCAGCGGGCGGGTCTACCTGATCGACCGGCCCCGTGCTCGGGTCGATCTGCTGCGGCGCGGGAAGCTGAAACCCGGCGAGGTGCATGCCACGGGCGAATTGATCTGCCTGGATGCAAAGACGGGCAAGATCCTTTGGAAGGCCCAGGACAGCTGGGGCACGTTGCTGGCGCTCAGCAGCCGTCACGACGTGCTGGTGATGAGTTTCCAGCCGACGCAGTACGCGCTGCCCTCGGAACGAGGTGGACGCCTGATGGCGTTCCGAGCTTCTGTTGGAAAGCCACTGTGGGATCGCAAGGTCAAGTACGCGACCCGACCCGTGATCAATGACTCAACCGTCTACGCCCAGGGCGGGGCCTGGGACCTTGTGACCGGCAAGGATCGGCCCTTCACGATGTCCCGCTCGTACGGCTGCGGCCAGATTTCCAGTTCGAAGAGCCTGATGCTGTTCCGCTCGGCCACGCTGGGCTACTTCGATCTGACCCGCAAGGCGGGAGTCGAGAATTTCGGAGGGATCCGGCTGGGTTGCTGGATCAATGCGATTCCCGTCGGTGGGCTGGTGCTGGTCCCCGATGGCACGGTCTGCACCTGCAGTTATCTCAATCGTGCCTCGTTTGCCCTGCAGCAGGTCGACGCCGAATAGACTCCCAATTGGACAATCGCAACCCGCTGCCCTCTGATGCTGCGACCCGATCAAGGCCATCAGCAGCACAGGACCTCTACCATGGAACCGGTGATCCCCAGGCGCGAGATGTTGTCGGCCGGAACCGCCCTGGTGGGCGCCGCGGCCCTTGCGTCACCAACGGCGGCCGCCGACCGCAAGGATGACCGATCCCGACTCCTCGACACGTACCTGAAGTCGATCCAGCCAAGCTCCGACGACGTCGATGCCTGGTTGAAGCGACGGCGTTACCCGTTCTGCAGGTACGACTCGGAACTGGGTTACCTGCACATCGACCGGGACTTCAAGGAGGGCCTGGGCGGTGCGGTCTGCCGCTACCGATACGACAAGCTCGACGCACGGCAGATGCACGCCCACGCCGATCAACCCTGCCGGATCAACACCTACGGCAACAGCTTCACCAGCTGCGAGCAGGTCAGCGATGGCGAGACGTGGCAGGAGGTGCTGGCGAGGCACCTGTGCGAGCCGGTTCGCAACTATGGCATCGGCGGGTACTCGGTCTACCAGTCGTACCTGCGGATGATTCGTGAAGAAAAGCGAGCACCGGCCCGGGTGATCGTCTTCAACATCTTCGACGACGATCACTATCGGAACATCCTGGGATGGCAGAGATTCAAGTTCGGGGTCAATGACATCTCGATCAACCCCACGGTCCCTTACATGGTGGTGGATCCGGACAAGCGAGAGGTCCTGTACCGCGAGAATCCCTGCCCGACTCCGCGGTCGATCAACCGGCTCACCGACCTGGCGTGGGTCCGTCGGACGTTTGGCGACAACGTCTACCTGGCCAGCCGGCTGCAACGCATGATCGACAAGAACGCCGGCAAGAAGGTACCTGCCACCGATTACGACGACGATGCACTAAACCGTTACGGCCTGTTCGCAACAAACGCCGTCATCGACCGCGTGAAGGAGTACGGCGAGAAGACCGGCAAGAAGATCCTGTTCGTGCTCTCCTACGGAGGCTACATCGTTCAGCAGTTCATCGACACCGGCCGTCGTTTCGACCAGCCGATGGTCGATCACCTCCAGAAGCTCGGCGTTCCCTACGTGGATCTCCTGAAGGCCCACGCTCTCGACCGACGCCAGTTCCGAATCTCGACAACGAACTATGTCCGCCGGTTCTTCGTCGGGCATTACAACCCGCTCGGCAACCACTTCTGTGCCTTCGCGACGGTCAAGTCGCTGGCCGGGCTGCTGGATCCCCCACCTGCCAGTCACTCGACTCCGCCGCTCATGCCCCGGCCGCGACGACTAGGGAATCGACGCGAAGTGCTCGTCGAACACAGCGCGGCACGCGGCTGACTCTGCCTCGGACATGCCCAGGTAGGGCGGCAACAGGCGATTGGAAAACGAGGGATCGCGGATCCAGAGAAACGTCTTGTCGTAGGACCCGTCGATCATCTCACGCCCGCAGCCGGCAAACATCTCTTCGCCCACATCCCGGAACAGCCGCGTGATCCGGAACAGTTGCTCGAGATCCTTGTTCACGCCGGCCTCGAAAAACTGCCAGGTCGTTTTCGGGAACAGGGCATCGAAACTGCACAGCAAAGAACACTCACCCAACGTACAACCCATCGCAAAATTGCCCTCCAGCAGGAAATGCTGCAACTCGGGCGAATGGGTCAGCAGGTCGGCCGTACGGTCGTAGTCGGTCGAACTGTTCTTGGTGGCCACCAGGTTGGGGACCGCCTCGGCGATCAGGTGGTACTCGCGGCCCCGGATGATCCGCCCGGCCCGCGGCAGGTTGTAGTGCAGGAACCGGCAGTCGGGAAACCGGCCGCAGACAGCCTGGAAAAACATCATCGTCTCGGCTTCGTCGAGTGTCCCCCAGCTGGGCAACGAGATCTGGAACATGCGGATGCCCAGGTCGTAGGCAACCTCGATCCGCTCGATCGACTGTTCCATCGATGTGCCAATGACACCGATCTGAGGATCGATGCCGTCGCCAACTGTCAGCCCCGCGAAGATCTCGACCACCTGCCGGAAGCGGTCGCCGGTCAGGGCGTACCCTTCGCCGGCAGTGCCCATCAGGTACAGGCACGTGTATCCGTCGTCGAGTGTCGACTGGATGTGACGTTCGAAGACCGGAACATCCAGTTCGAAATCCTCGGTCCACGGCAACATGCATGCGGCCAGGTTGTTTTGTGGATAGCGTGGCATCGGGGCTCTTCAATCGAGGATTCAGGGAGACGAAATCACCCGGGCTTCAGGTCCGACCGAGAATACCGCACCGGTGTCCGGTTGTCGCAGTGACCCGCAATCAGCTTCGGCTGTGAAGTCCCTTTCCCAGGCAGAGCAGAGGAAACCGAACATTGCACCTATGATGGACGTCTCGAACTCTGACCCCACACGATTACCAGTGAGAGCGAGATGACCCGAGATGCTACGGGTGTCCTGGGCCGGCGGGAGTTCCTGGCGGCGGCGACGATGGCTGCCATGGTTGCCGGACCGGTCGCCGCCGCGGACAAGACCCCACCCCGACGGTCCTCGTATTCGATCAAGCCCGTCCAGGCCTGGAATCCCGTCAAGGACACCTTCTCGCCGTTCTTCCCCATCGGCTGGTA
>CAUZRQ010000382.1:0-3404 GCA_963582065.1 Planctomycetota bacterium
CCTCACCCGCTCGACCGGCAACCTGGTGAAACAGGGTGAGACGTCGATGTCCCGGTTGGGAGTCTTCGGGAACCTCGTCGTCCAGGAGATGGCCCGGGGTCGGAGAATGCTCGGCGCGGGGGGGGGCGGACCTGGTGCACCGATGGCAATGCGCGGCGCGCCCAAGATGGCGATGGACGAGGCTGTCGCCGATGCCGGCGACGGGCGACCCGGCGGTGGCCTGGCCACGCCGACGGTTCGCTCGGAGTTCGCCGACACCGCCCTGTGGGTCGGATCGGTGACCACCGACAAGGATGGACACGCGCAGCTGAAGCTCGACATGCCCGAGAACCTGACGACGTGGACGGTCCGCGCCTGGGCGATGGGTCATGGGACCAACGTCGGCGAGGGCACGGCCAGCGTGCTGACCACCAAGAACGTGCTGGTCCGCCTGCAGGCTCCGAGGTTCTTCACCGAAAAGGACGAGGTGGTCGTTTCGGCCAACGTCCACAATTATCTCGACGACGACAAGACCGCCGTGGTCCGGCTGGCACTCGAGGGTGGCACGCTGGCGGCGGTCGATCCGCTGGAGCAACGGGTCCGCTTGCCGGCCGGCGGTGAAGTGCGGGTCGATTGGCGGGTCAAGGTAACGGCCCCGGGCGTGGCGAAAGTGAGAATGGCGGCGTTGACCGACGTCGAAAGCGATGCGATGGAACTGACGTTCCCGGTCCGCGTCCACGGGATGCAGAAGACCGTCTCGACGACGGGGGTGCTGCGTGGTGACCGGCAGACGACACGTTTCGAGTTGACCGTTCCCGAAGCGCGTCGCCCCGATCGCTCGCGGCTGGAGATCCGCTACTCGCCGACCCTGGCGGGATCGCTGGTCGACGCCCTGCCCTACCTGGTCGATTATGAGTACGGCTGCACCGAGCAGACGCTCAACCGGTTTCTGCCCACGCTGGTCACTCACAACCTGCTGAGGCGGATGAAGATCGATCTCGAGGCCGTTCGCAAGAAACGCACCAACCTCAATGCCGGGGAGCTGGGCGAGGCGGGCGAACGGGCCAAGCGGTGGAAGCGGTTCAAGCGGAACCCGGTGTTCGACAACGCCGAGGTGGCCAGGCTGGTCAAGGAGGGCGTCAAGGCCCTGTCCGAGATGCAGCTTTCCGACGGAGGCTGGGGCTGGTTCTCCGGGCCGGGAGAACGCTCCGGTGCTCACACCACCGCCACCGTCGTTCACGGGCTGACCCTGGCCCGGGCCAACGGTGCGGCCGTGGCGGCGGGTGTTCACGGGAACGGCGTGGCCTGGTTGAAGAGACACCAGGTCAGGGAGGTGCAGAAGCTGAAGAACGCGGCCACCAAGACCAAGCCGTACAAGCTCCGTGTCGACAACCTCGATGCACTGGTCTTCCGCGTGCTGGTCGAAGCCGACGCACTCGACGAGGCGATGGGAGATTTCCTGTACCGTGACCGCGTCCAGTTGAGCGTCTATGCCAAGGGGCTGATCGGACTGGCCTTCCACGCCAGCGGCCAGCAGCAGCGGCTGGCGATGGTTGTCCGCAACATCGACCAGTTCCTGCAGCAGGATGACGAGAACCAGACCGCGTGGCTGCACCTGCCCGATTCGGTGATGTGGTGGCGGTGGTACGGGAACGGGATCGAGGCGAATGCGATCTACCTGAAGCTGCTGGCCCTGACCGATCCGCAGGGCGTCCGCGCGTCGCGGCTGGCCAAGTACCTGATCAACAATCGTCGGCACGCGACGTACTGGAACAGTACCCGCGACACGGCACTGTGCATCGAGTCGTTGGCCGAGTTCCTTCAGCGGAGCGGGGAATCGGTTCCCGACGTCACGATCGACGTGGTGATCGACGGGAAGGTGGCCAAGTCGGTGAAGGTCAATGCCGAGAACCTCTTCAGCTTCGACAATGCCGTGGTGCTCGACGGGGCCGACGTGGCCGGCGGAAAGCACACCATCGAGGTCCGTCGTCGCGGACGGGGGCCGGTGTACTACAGCACCTGGCTGTCGTACTTCACGACCGAGGACTTCATCACCAGGGCCGGCCTGGAGATCAAGGTGCAGCGAAAATACTACCGGCTGGTCCAGCGCAAGGATGCCACCGCCGACGTGCCCGGAGGCCGGGGCCAGGCGCTGAAGCAGGCCAGGCTGGTCTACGACCGCCAGAGGGTCGCTCACCTGGGCGAGTTGACCAGCGGCGATCTGGTGGAGATCGAACTGGAGATCGAGAGCAAGAACGACTACGAGTACCTGGTGTTCGAGGATCCGAAGGCCGCCGGTTTCGAGCCGGTGGATCGCCAGAGTGGTTACACGGGGGGGTATCCGTCGGTGTACCGCCAACTGAGGGACGACCGGGTGTCGTTTTTCTTCAGGACTCTTGCTCGCGGTCGCCACAGCGTCTCGTACCGGGTGCGGGCCGAGATTCCCGGCAGTTTCAGCGCCCTGCCGACTCTCGGCAGCGCGATGTACGCCCCGGAGTTGAAGGCCAATTCGGACGAGATCAGGCTGGGGATCCGGGACCGGAAGTGACATCCGGGTTTCACAGCGGCCAGGCCCACGGGACCAGCAGTACGATCATGATCCAGATGATCACGCTCAGCAGCCCCCCGAACCTCAGGTAGTCTCCGGACCGGTAACCGCCCGGTCCGTAGACCATCAGGTTGGTCTGGTACCCGATCGGCGAGGCGAGGCTCGAGGCGGCGGACAGGGCGACGGCCACGACGAACGGCATGGCGTTGGCTGTCACGGCGTCGGCCGTTGCGGTGGCGATCGGGAACATCAGCACGGCGGCGGCCTTGGCGGTGATCACGTTGGTCAGGATCAGGGTCATTCCGGCCACCAGCGCGAGCAGGACCTGGGGATGAGTGGTGATCGTATCGCCGGCCATCGCGTATCCGGCATCGGCCGCATCGAACAGCGAGCTGGCCACGATCTTGGCGGCGTTGGTGACCCGCATCGCTTCCCCGATCCCCAGCCCCGCTCCGATTCCCAGCACGACGCTCCAGTCGATCGCCTGCCGGGCCTCGGCTCCGCTCAGGCAACCGGTGATCAACATCACGAATGACGCAACCAAAGCGGCCTCAAACATCCCCGACCATTCCAGTGCCACCGCGGCGACCATGGCCAGCATCACGGCTCGGGCCAACCACGCCAGATGATGCCGTGGCGGCGTGAAGTCGTCTACGGCACTGACCAGGTAGAAATCGCGGCTGTTGCGTTGCCGTTCGAGGAAGCTGGGGTGTGCCTCCAGCAACAACGTGTCACCGGGACGCAGCCGGATGTCTCCGATCTTGCTGTTGATCCGCTCTCCGTGCCGTGCCACCGCGATCACCGCAGCGGCGTAGCGGCTGCGGAACCGTCCGCTGCGGATCGTGCGGTTGATCAGCGGGCACCCTTCCGACACCAC
>CAUZRQ010000383.1:0-3388 GCA_963582065.1 Planctomycetota bacterium
CGGCCAAGGGCTACCCGGTTGTCGCATTGCAGCTGTTCGTGATGGATGACAGTGACACGAGCCTCGGAGAACACGACACACCCCAAAACCTCGAGAAAATCGGGCACCTGAATATCTCGGGTGCACTGCACCCCGTCGTGCTCACCGACGGCCGCATCATGTTCAGTTCTCTCGAATCCCAGGGCATTCGCAGCAGTATCTCGTGGGGCATTTGGACCATTCACCCCGACGGAACCAACTGGGCTCCGCTGGTCAGTGCGTTCGATCCGGGTGGAGCATCCAACGGATTCCATTTTCAGACGCAGCTCTCCGACAGCATGCTGGTCATCGAGGAGTACTACAACCAGAACAACAGCGGCTTTGGAGCCTACATCAAGTTGCCTCCCCGGGCTCCCGCCGGCAAGTCGCAGTTCGGTCCCGCCTACATGCAGGACCCCAGGAACAGACCCTGGCGCTACGGCCGGCATTCCAACGGAAAAGGGCGTTGGTACCGAATGCCCTTCATGACGACCGGCTCACAATCGCTGACCCCGTTTTCTCATGGTCGCGAAGGCCCGGCCAATCCGTCGGTCCTGGGCGACAAGAACTCGGCCGCCGTCGGCAAGTTCACTCACCCCAGCGGTGCCCCCGACAACCACTTGCTGACGGTGTATTCGCCCGGACCGGTGAATCACCAGTACAGGCATCTGCCTCAACTCGACGGAGGCCTGTACCTGCTCAAGCACGGCGAGATCGTAGAAGAACCCTCGCAATTGCGACTCATCAAGAACGACCCGAACTACAACGAGAGTTGGCCGCGGGCCGTTGTTCCGTATTCCCGGATCTACGGCATCCCCGAACCGGCTGATCTGAAGCCACTGGCCAACGATGGCAGCCTCTCAGATCACCTGCCGGCCGGAACCCCCTTCGGACTCGTCGGGACCTCCAGCCTGTACAAGCGCGAGAGTTATCCCAATGGGGTCGTGCCGGCCGGAGAGGTCACCGCAGTCGCTGCACCCGGCGTGGCCGATCGCGATCCGTGGAAGGGACTCGATGCGTTTACCAGCCACGGAAATGGCATGCCGCTGAATTGGCACAACCAGGGGGGAGACGTCGGACTTTATGACAACAGTGAAATCGTCGCCGTGAGGATTCTCGCGATGGAGCCAACCACCGACCGTCATCGAGGTGCCAACTCGGGGCGACAATTCTTCAGTCACGCGTCCGAGCGACTGAGGATCCTGGGCGAGATTCCGGTTCGCAAGTTCTTGCGGAACAAGCAGACCGGGAAGATCACCCAGCCACTCGACCCCGACCAGAACCCCGACACCAGCTTCCTGGCAAAAATCCCGGCCGACACCGCCTTCACGTTTCAGACCATCGACAAGCACGGACTGGTGCTCAACATGTCACAGACATGGCACCAGCTGCGGCCCGGCGAAGTGAGACACGACTGCGGGGGATGCCACGCCCACAGCCAGAAACCCACCCTGTTCCAGGACACCCTCGCGGCCCGTCCCGACTATCAACTGTGGGATCTCACCCGATCAACCCCACTGCTCGCCTCACGGCCCGAGGTCAGCTCGCAGGCTCAACTCGACGTTGGCAACACCGTCACGCTCAGATCCGCACCAACCGAAATCGTCAACGTCGAGTACTTCCGTGACATCCGGCCGATTCTCTTGCGGAGTTGCGTGGCCTGCCATTCAACCGGATCAAAGCAACCCGGCGGCAACCTGGTGCTCGATGCCGATGAAGAATCCGTTCGCTTCCGTCAATTCGGGACGTTTCCAGGAACGTACTTTCGGATCGCCTTGGACGCAGAGGCGAAGTTCGGCCACAAGCCATTCGGCTACGATTCGTGGGGATACCCCAACGCCTCCCGCTACATCCGCAAGTTCCAGGCGCGCCGCAGCCTGATCGTCTGGAAGGTCTTCGGCAAACGGATGGATGGTTTCCATAACGACGACCACCCCTCTCCGGCGACACCAGGAGATGTCACGTCACTGCTCCAGGCCGGCAAGCCGGTTGACCCCAGGCGATTCCGCGCCCGCTGGGATCTCGATTTCCGAGGAAGCCGCATGCCTCCCCCAGAGGCTGTCCGCTCCGGCAAGGTCCAACCACTCACCGACGACGATCGTCGCACACTGGTTCGATGGATCGATCTCGGCTGCCCGATCGACCTCGATTTCGTTCCCCGGGAACCGCAGCGACGCGGCTTCGGCTGGATGCTCGACGACAATCGACCGGTGCTGACGCTGGTACTGCCCCCACGCGGTCCTCTCCGCAAGATCAGCAAGCTGCTCGTCGGAATGCACGACTACGATTCGGGATTGGACGCCTCGTCATTTCGCGTCACCGCCAGTTGCGACATCGATGGACTGGCGGCGGGAACCAATCTGGCGCCCCACTTTCAGCCGAAATCCCCCGGTGTCCACCAATGGCAACTTCAGCAGCCACTCGTACTGACCAATGCGGTCACCATCGACGTTTCGATCAAGGACCGACAGGGAAATACGTCACGGATCGTGAGGACGATCAAAGCCGCCCCGCCGCCAGGGCCCAACCGCAAGTAGGGGCCGCAGCGGACATGGTGGACTCAAGGAATTGTAGAACCCCTGCCGTTTTTCCCTGAACTGACTTGTGCCAGTGAACCGCGAAGCGGTTCCATCCCAAAGCCCAGTGTTGACCGCCGTCAGGCGGGCTACGCTGGGTGGGGAGGGCGTCCCCCCCTCCGCGAACCCCAACGGAGTTCCACATCGCAGCATCGCAGCATCGCAGCATCGCAGCATCGCAGCATCGCAGCATCGCAGCATCGCAGCATCGCAGCATCGCAGCATCGCAGCATCGCGGCATCGCGGCATCGCGGTTCTCCCAGGGACTGCTCTCCTGGGGACCGTTGAGGCTAGATGAAGTCCTTTTTTCTGGCCTGGAAGTAAAATGACATGCTCAGTAAGACAAGCACAACCACAATTTCACCTGCCAGGATTCCGATGGCGAGCGGACTCCAAACAGCCGTGTCACCTTGCAGAGTCGCTGCCAACTGAGGAATCCGGGCCAGGCCGGCCATCACAAAGTTCAGGGCGATGTTGACCTTACCCCCTCCCGTTGTACCAGTGGAAATGAGAGAATCAGCCGGATCTGACTGATCCGGAAAGGAGATTCTCGAGATGTCCAGAAGACGTCACAGCGTGGACCAGATCATCGGCAAGCTGCGTCAGGCCGATGTGGAACTGGGCCAGGGCAAGACCGTCGAAGAAGCCTGCCGGGCCCTGGAGATCACCGTGCAGACCGACTACCGCTGGCGTCAGAAGTACGGCGGCATGCAGCCGGCGATGGCCAAGCAGTTGAAGGCGTTGCAGAAGGAGAATGCTCGCCTGAAGAAGGTGGTTGTCGACCAGGTCCTGGA
>CAUZRQ010000384.1:0-3363 GCA_963582065.1 Planctomycetota bacterium
CTACGAGTCGGGTCGTCTCGACGAGACGCTGGTGATGATGCTCGGCGAATTCGGCCGCACGCCGAAGATCAACGACAAGAAGGGCCGTGACCACTGGGGTCCCTGTTTCTTTGCCGTCTTTGCCGGTGCCGGCGTGCTGCCCGGGCAGGTGATCGGCAAGTCGGACGAAACCGGAGCCTACCCCGTCACGCGGGCGTTCTCGCCCAACGACGTCGGTGCCACCGTCTACAGCGTGCTGGGCATCGACCCGCACTCGGCAGTCCGCGACCGGCTGAACCGGCCCGTGCACCTCAACCGCGGCGAACGCATTGATTCGCTGTTCACCGGAGCGGCGGTCTGAGCCCTTTGAGGGTGAGTCAGTGGTGAGCGTTCGGCTGATTCTGGCAGGGAATTTCCGGATTCCCGCGAAAAAGCCGAATCAGGATAATCTCTGGTTTCCTTTTTCCGTTACCGTTACCGTTCCTGATGGCAGGAGTCCGTAGGTTGTCCTGAAGGTTACGGCGGAATGCGAAACGAATTCGATTCATCATGGGAGGGATAACGTGTTGATGGGACAAATACAGTTGCTGGCACAGATGACAGATGAGCAGGTGGCCGGTGGCGTCGTTGCGGCGTTGATCGCGTTCATTTCCGGTTTCGCGTTGATTCTTGGGATTTTCAGCCTCTTCCTCATGGTCTGTTACTGGAAGGTGTTCTCCAAGGCGGGACAGCCTGGGTGGGCGGCTTTCATTCCGATCTACAACGCGGTGGTGCTGCTACAGATTGTCGGCCGTCCGGCCTGGTGGGTCTTCCTGCTCTGCATTCCGTTTGTCAACGCGATCGTAGGAATCATCGTGATCCTCGACTTGACCAAGTCGTACGGCAAGGACAACGCTTTTGCTGCCGGCTTGATTCTGTTGCCTCCCATCTTCCTGCCGATTCTGGCCTTCGGTTCAGCAGAGTATCAGGGTCCCACGGCCTTGGCCGGTGATGCGCCGGCCGGTGGCGGTGATGCTGGTGGTGCACCGGCTGATGCTGGTGATGCACCGGCTGATGCTGGTGATGCACCGGCTGAAGGCTAGCCAGAGGTTGCCATGAGTCCCCGGATTTCCAGTCCGGGGCCTCGTTCTTGCGGCCAGAAGCCTTCTTCAGGTCGATTCCCGCTGCCGTGCCCGCCACACCGGGATACTCGAGAACGCATAGATCGAGGCGGAAATCAGCGTGATTCCCGCGATGGTCAGGAACATCTGGTTGTACCCGTAGCGGTGAGCCACCTCGCCGAACACCTGTGCCCCGCCGATCAGGCCGACATCCAGCCCGACCATCGAGAGACCCGATCCGGCCCCACGGACATCGGCCGGGAACGAGTCCAGGAACAGAGACGTGCAGGTGTGATACATCAGCGAGTGCCCGGTGCCGCACAGTAGCGCCGGGATGATGATCAGGTGACTCCTGTCGGG
This sequence comes from Planctomycetota bacterium, assembly GCA_963582065.1. Lineage (GTDB taxonomy): Bacteria > Planctomycetota > Planctomycetia > Planctomycetales > Planctomycetaceae > UBA8437. The sequence continues at coordinate 1,440 of CAUZRQ010000384.1, forward strand.
ATCGACCAGCAGGAAACTGGACATTCCCAGGGACATGATCACCGCACCGATCAGCAGCACCTTGCGACGCCCCAACCGGTCGGGTGTCCGCCGGAACACGATCCTCAGTGTCAGCCCCCAGCCGGCGTAACACATGTAGAACAGGCTGACCCGCGAGAAGCCGTCTCCGGCCAGTCCCGTGTCGTCGACGAACTTGGTCAGGAAGACGAACGGCACGGTCATGCACAGGCCGAAGGTGATCTGCATCAGCGCCACGGTTCCCGGCCAGTGGCGACGCGATGTCTTGAAGAACTCGATGAGCCGGGTCGAGCCGTGACCCGGTTCGCTGTCGGCGGGCCGGACCAGCATCAGCATCGAGACCGGCAGCATCAGCAATACGACGCCGCCGACGAACAGGGTTTCGAATTCTTCGCGGGTCCGTTCGGCACTGAGCACCATTTCCCCCAGGAACGGCCCGAAGACGATTCCCAGGAACGCCGCCGCTCCCAGGGTCCCGATCGCCTCGGCCTTGCGGCCCGGCGGGGCCAGGTGGGTGACATAGGTCAGGCTGCTCGAGAAGATCACGGCGGATCCGACGACCAGCAGGCTGCGGCAGAGGTAGATGGCCGGGCCGAGATCGTGGATCCAGAGGTTCGACAGCGCGCCGACCGCGAAGATCGCGTAACCGCAAAGCCAGATGGTGCGGGCGCCGAAGCGGTCGATCCACTGGCCGATCCACGGCCGCAGTACCAGGCCGGCGATCGTGGCCGTGCCGGTGATCCAGCCGGCCACATCCACTTCGCCACCGTGGTGAGCGATCCAACGGGGGTAGTGTGCCAACAGCGCAGTGTTGACCAGCGCGAAACCGATCTGGCTCAGGAACGCGCAGTTGAAGTTGCGGTCGTACAGTCGTTCAGTCGACACGAATACCTCGAAACCGACCGTCGGTGGCAGTCGCCCGACAGACGGTGGACAGTGGCCAGCGACAAACCGCAGATTGTGACAACCTCACCACGTGGTTGGCGAGCCAACCACGAACTATCATGAACCGGTCAGCCACTCGTCTTCCGTGGGATCTCGCATGCGGATCATCGACTGCCACGCCCACATCTATTCTCCCGACGAAAAGAAGTACCCGCCGGTGGCCAAGCCGCTGCGGGTTCCCGGCGGGAAGGGTTCGATCAAGGACCTGCGGCAGATCAGCCGTTCGAAGGGTGTCTCGGCCGTCCGTGCGGTCCAGACCGTGTCCTTCTACGGGTACGACAACCGCTATCTCTGCGATGCCACCAAGGCGAACCCCGACTGGGTCTCGGGCGTCTGCACGCTCGAGCCCGATGATCCGCACAGTCCCGGGTTGCTGCGGCAGTTCGTCAAGGACTTCGGCGTCCGTACGCTGCGGAGCACCGCCGGAAACAACCGCCGGACGTTCGATCACGACGGGGTGCGGCAGTTGTGGAAGACGTGTGCCGAGGTCGGGGCCACCGTCGACATCTTCCTGATGCACCCGGACCTGGTGCCGACCGCCGAAAAGCTGCTGCGGGAGTTCCCGAAACTGACGGTGGCCTTCTGCCACTGCATGGACATCAAGCCCGGCCCGCTCTACGAGCGTTCGCTGGCCGAGGTGCTCAGGCTTTCGAAGTACAAGAACCTCTACGCGAAGGTCGACTTCATCAGCACCGGCACGAAGATCGGGTTCCCCGGCGTCGACCTGCATGACGCAGCGTTGAAGATCATCAACACATACGGATCAGAACGCTGTGTCTGGGGCAGCAACTTCCCCAACGTGCTCTGGACTCCGAAGATGACCTACGGACAGCACCTGAAGATCTTCACCGAGGTGTTGCCACTGGCCGAGAAGGACCGCCGCAATGTCCTGGGCGAAACGGCCAGGCGGTTGTGGTTCCCCAGGCTGAAGTGACGACCTACCGGGATACGGAAGCAACCG
>CAUZRQ010000385.1:0-3357 GCA_963582065.1 Planctomycetota bacterium
GCCTGCGACGGCTGCACCCCGTCGACTCAGCCCACCGTCGCCGGATCGTCGGTCACCGCCGCATCCGGCCCCCTGGTCGTCTATTGTTCCCATGACCAGTTGTTCTCCGAACCGATCCTCGCACGGTTCACTCGCGAAACCGGCATCGCCGTCCAGGTGCGTCACGACACCGAGGCCACCAAGTCGCTGGGATTGGTCAACCGGCTGATCCGTGAGAAATCGGCCCCGGTCTGCGACGTGTTCTGGAACAACCAGGTGCTGGGGACCACCGATCTGCTGGCCCACGACCTGTTGGCAGAATACAAGGGCAGTGGTTGGCGACGGATACCCGACGCGTTCAAGGACTCCGACGGTCGCTGGTGCGGATTCGCGGCAAGGCTGAGGGTCTGGATCGTCAACACCGAGAAGCTGTCGGCGACCGTCGAATCGGTCGAGCGAGCGGCTGCCGCCCGGGACCTCTCGCGAATGGCAGTTGCGCGGCCGTTGTTCGGCACCACGCTGACGCATTACTGCCTGCTGTGGCATGCCGACAACGGCCGCACTCTGAAGGCCCGGCACGCCGAGCGGCGGCGGCGAGGTCTGATCGAGGTTTCCGGCAACGCGACGGTCAAGAACCTGGTCGCCCGCGGCACGTGCGACCTGGGATGGACCGACACCGACGACTTCTTCGTCGGCCTCGACGACGGCCATCCGGTCGCGATGCTGCCGATCCGGCTGCCCGGCGGCAAGACCGTCTGCGTGCCCAACAGCGTGTCGATCGTCAGGGGAACCGATCGGCTGGCTGCCGCCCGGCGGCTGGTCGATTTCCTGTTGAGCGCCGAGACCGAATTGGCGCTGGCCCGCTCACCGTCTCGACAGGTCCCACTCGGAGCGATCGATGAGGAGAGCCTGCCGACGGAGGTCCGTCGGCTCCGAACCTGGGTCGCCGACGGCATCCGGCTCGAAGGACTCCGTGCCTCGCGGACGGCCTGCCTGGAGTGGCTGCGGACGGAGTATGCGAGATGAGTCTCGAGATCGAATGTGGCTGGACCCTGCTGCGGGCGATCACCGTCTCGCTGATCGCCACGCCTCTGGCCGCGGTATTGGCCCGCGGCCTGGAGACCGGCAGTCCCCGTCAACGGCGGCGGCGGTTGCTGGCACTGGCCATTCCGTTTCTCACCCCCGGCTTTGTGGTCGGCTACGCCTATTCCAACATCACCCTCGACCTGGTCCGGCAACCGGTACTCAACGAGCTGTTCTACGACCTGCTGCTGCTGATCGGGATCGTTCCGGTCGGCACGCTGGTGCTGTTGCTGGCCCCGCCGGCCCCGCTGGGCCCGACAGCAGATTGGTGCCGACGGCTGGCCGGTCCCGATCGCCTTCGCCGGGTCGCCGCCTGCGGTTGGCCGCGCGGATTCTGGTACGGCCCGGCCCGCAACCGGGTTCCTGCCTTCGGCCTGATGGCGTTGCTGGTATTCCACGAGTTCGAGATCGCGTCCCTGTTCCGCGTGATCGCCGGCCAAAGGCTCACTCCGGCAAGTTGGTCCAATGCGCTGTTCGAACTGATCGCTCTGCAGAGCCTCGGCCAGCAGTCGCCCTGGGACCTGTGGCGATCCGGTTGGCTGCCGCTGACCTGTTCACTTTGCCTGTTGGCTCCGTTGCTGGTCCTCGCCTGGACATCTCGCCGAAATCCCGGCGTATGGCGGCCAACAGGGATGACGCGGCAATCCCACTGGAGGGAGTGGGTGGTTTCGAGTTGGCTGGTGATGGCGGTGGCAGTGGGAACGGCGATCCCGCTGGGCAACCTGGTCCTCGACGGAGTTCCGGGCTGGTCGTCCGCGTGGCGTGGCGGACACCGACTGGGACCGACACTGATCCATGCCGGCCGCAGCCTGCTGCCGACGGTCGTCATCGCGGTCGTGGCCGCAGTGTCGGCCGGTTGGCTGCTGCGACGACGACATCTCGGCTTGCTGGTGGTGCTCTCGCTTCCCGGGCTGATGGGCAGCCTCTCGCTGGGGCTGCTGTTGACCTGGGCCCTGCTGATCACGGCTCCGGGCGGTTTCGGGCACTCGATCGTCGCCCTGATCATCGGTCAGTCGCTCTGGCTGTTGCCCCGAGCCGCTTTGCTCGTCGTCCTCCTGGCCGTGCTGCCCCGCCGGGAGTCGATGCACCTGTCGCGGCTGCTGCAACACGCTCCGCCCGGCCCCCAGAGAATCGCCGGCTGGCGAATGGTGTGGCAGAACTTCGGACACCGTGCCGCCTGGATGGTCGGCCTGCTGTGCTGGTGGGGATACCTCGAATTGACGCTCAATGAACTGCTGGCCCCGCCCCAGTGGCTCTCGGTGGCACACCGGATGTACCAGCAGATGCACTTCGGCCGGAATGCGGCGTTGTCCAGCACGACACTGGTGGTCGTTCTGGTTCCGTTGGTGGTTGTCTGCCTATTGGTGGCCCTCGGACGCATGATGCCCGTACCAACCATTTTCGTCGGCTCCCGTCCTGCCCCCGGAACACTCTCGAACCCGCCACCGGGGGACGCCTGATGGTCGACACACAGGCCAGACTCTGGACTGTTCAAGGCGTCCGCCTCGACGGCGAGGTCGGGCCGCGATTGGAGGTGGATCACCTCGACATCACCACGGGGCGAACCGCGGTTCTGGGAGCCTCGGGGGCCGGAAAGACATCGCTGCTGAATCTGCTGGTCGGTTTCGAGTCGCCGCAGCACGGTCGGATCGATGATCACCTCCCCGCCGAAACCGGCCGGTTGCCACTGTTCTGGATCCCCCCCGACGGAGGTCTCTGGCCCCAGGGCACCGTCGACGAACACCTGCGGGCGGTGATGCCCCACGGCCCGCAGTCGGCCCGGGACACACTCGCACGATTCGGACTCGACCAACTTCGGAACGCCTGTCCGGGTCAACTGTCGGCCGGCGAGCGATCTCGGCTGGCCGTCGCACGAGGACTGGCAGCTGAAGCCGGCGTGTTGGTCGCCGACGAACCGCTGGTCCATGTCGATCCCGCACGGCTGGATCGGGACTGGGAGTCGCTGGTCGAAGCGACACGACAATCCGGCACGTCACTGGTCTTCTCGACCCACGCACCCGAACAGGTCCTGCGTCACGCCGATCGGGTAGTGGTGCTGGCCGGTGGACGAGTGACCGCCGAGGGGGACGTGGCCTCACTGTACGCAAGACCGCCGAGCCGCGAGGTGGCCGAATGCCTGGGGCCGGTCAACTGGTTCGAACCCGACGATGCCATCGCCTGGAAGGTGGGTGACCGAGACGTGTGCCTGAGACCCGAACAGGTCGTGCTCGAGGCCGATTCGTCGGGACCGGCCCGGGTGGTGGATTCGCGTGCGATCGGCGCGATCCGTGAGAC
>CAUZRQ010000386.1:0-3345 GCA_963582065.1 Planctomycetota bacterium
ACTTCCCAGCATCACGACACGACGTCCTGTGGCTGTCTTTGGCTCCTTTGTGTGGAACTCTCCAGCCACTTCTTCCAGCGGACGGCGGACGGACAGCACGCCCTCAGCCGGATTCACGGCCGACCACAGTCCCGTCTTCAGCTCACGTGCCTGTGTCTCGTTTCCTTGGCTTGACATCCTCATACTGGACGATCATCGTAAGCGCAGATTGATGCTGCGGGAGTCGAGCCAAGAACGCCAATCAGATGATCCCTAGGCCAGGACATTCTGGGCGGTTGGAGTCGTTGCAGCGGGGGCCCTTGCGGTCGGACCGGCAGTTCGTCCAGAGAGTAGCACTCGATGTTAATGGGTTCCTGGTTTCGTTGGTTGACGACAGCCTCTCCTCGCTCCCGCGCTCACCGCAGAAGCCTGTGCGAGTCCGCCTCTCGGATCGTGCAACTTGAAGATCGCTTGATGCTCAGCGCGGTGCAGTTCTTGCTTGACGTTCGCGTCGATGCACCCACTGACGACGCGGAAGAAAACACGGTCGGCGGAATCAACCTGACCAGCACCGACCTTGAACTGAACCGGGACTCGTCGTCCGAGCAAACGGTCGGGATGCGATTCAACAACGTCGGCGTTCCCAACGGAGCCACGATTCTTGATGCTTACGTTCAGTTCGAAGTCGACGAAATCCACACCGGGGCGGTGGCGCTGACGATCGAAGGCCAGGACACTGATAACGCGGCTACGTTCTCGGCCGCCACGTTCGACATTTCATCGCGCACCACAACATCAGCGTCAGCCCCTTGGGCTCCACCGAACTGGAATACTGTCAACGAAACCGGCCTCGACCAGCGAACGCCCAGCCTCACCTCCATCATCCAGGAAATTGTCGACCGGCCCGGATGGACTGCCGACAATTCGCTAGCCCTGTTCATTTCCGGCGAGGGAGGTGCTAACAAAAGAACGGCCGAGTCGTTCAATGGAGAATCAACCGCGGCGCCGCTGTTGCACGTTGACTTCGAGATCGACACGGTCGAAGAGGCCTCCATCACCTCCAGCACGGATGACGCCGAAGAGAACAGCAGCGGCGGAGTCTATCTCGTCAGCAGCGACCTGGAGCTGACCGAGGACGGCGGCAACGCGCAAATCGTCGGCATGCGGTTCAACAACCTGGCCATCCCACAGGGCGCGGACATCACAAGCGCGTACGTGCAGTTTCTCGTCGACGAGGTCAGTACAGGGATTGCGTCGTTGACGCTCTTGGCCCAATACATCGACGACGCGCCGACGTTTTCGACGACCGCCTCCGATATTTCCTCGCGTGCGACGACCTTGGCTTCGGTGGCCTGGAATCCGCCGGCGTGGAACACGATCGGCGAGGCAGGGCCGGATCAGAAAACGCCGGATCTCATGGCCGTCATCCAGGAAATTGTCGATCGGCCGGGATGGTCGTTGGACAATTCTTTGGCACTGATCGTCACAGGAACCGGCAGCCGCGTGGCCGAGTCGTTCGACAAAACCGCGTCGACGCCACCGGTGTTGCACGTCGAGTGGGACGCTGCGACGTTTGTGCCACAGGAGTACGACGTCAAGCATAACCCTCGCCTGCAACTGGGGGATGCCCCTCTCGACGGCTATATGGGCAGCGGGACCGATCAGATCGAGATTCTCTGGCAAACCGTTCCTACGGGTTCGAACGGCAGCGATTCATTCACGGTGGAGTATCGGGCCGTTGGTGCACCGACCTGGACAGCGGCCGGCGCGCAAAGCACCATCAACACCGGCGTCGGGAGCCGCGTCGTTCACTCGGTCGAAATCGATGGTTTGAACTACGACAGCGATTACGAGTACCGCATCGAGCATCGACGTGGCGATAGCGTGCTGGTGAACACCTATCAGGACACATTCCACACCCGGCTGCCGGCCGGCGACACGACGTCGTTCACTTTCGCCGCCTATGGTGATTCCGCTTACCTCCCCAACATTGGCGGCTTTCGGTCGGTACAAAACCGGATCAACCTACTGGATGCGTCTCCGACGGTCGACGTGGCGTTTTCGCTGTTATTGGGCGACAACGTCTACAACGACGGATCGCACGGGCAAGCGGACACGCGGTTCGATCCGACGATCAACCCGGAGGCGGCCGACTGGATCGCCGGGCACATCGATTACCACAGCTTCGGCAACCACGACGTCCGTACGGCTGGGGGACTGCCCGGCGAGCAGAATTTCTCTTCACCCATACCGGTGCAAGGGGTCACCTCGCCGGTGGCGCCACCGGTCGGCGAAATGGCCGAACATAACTACTCGTTCGACTACGGCGATGTCCACTTCGTGACGTTCGACACGAACAGCCTCGGCGATGCGACCCGGCTCGACAACCAATTGACTTGGCTCGAAGCGGACCTGGCCGCCAGCACGGCCACGTGGAACCTCGTCTTCGGACATCACCCCGTTGCCGGCGTGCCGGACAAAAGCCAAGCCCCGGGCGATAACTACTACCAACAGGTCGTCTCGCGACTGCGGGCCGCCGGTGCCGATATGTTGGTGGTCGGCCATTCGCACACTTATAGCTGGACGTATCCTTTGCTCGGACAAACGGGCGGAGTGGCTGACTTCGTTCTCGATACCGACAAGGACTACGCGAAAGGAGCCGGATTGGTTCAACTGGTTTCCGGTCCCGGAGGCAAGTCACTTCGTGAGGGTGATTATTCCCAGTTCCCGTTCGTGGCGGCTGGATTCACCACCGAGACAACGCCCCTGGTTGAAGACGGCTTTTCCCGGATCGACGTCACGCAGACCCAATTGACCGTCAGCTACATCGCCGCTGACGACGGGGCCGTGATCGACTCGTTTGCGATCACGGACGATCCCGTCGTGACCGCGACATCCGTCAACGGCGGTAATTCCAATCGCTCCGGAATCGGGGAACTGACATTCGGCTTTTCACACCCGGTCAACGTTGCCTCGGCGACATCGCTGAACCTGTTCAATCACACGACGGGCGAAAGTATCGATTTGAGTCTGGCCACGCTGCAGAACAACGGTACATCATCGATCATCTGGGATTTATCGTCTGTGGTCCTGCCGGACGGGCGGTACACGGCCGAACTTCCGGTTGCGGGAACGACGCCCGGCCCCGCACAGACACACACGTTTGAGTTTTCCAAACTGTCAGGTGACGTGGACGGCAACGGTGTGGTGAGCTTCAGCGATTACGCGGCGGTGAATGCAAACTTTGGATCTGTGGTCAGTGCGTACGGAGAAGGTGATACCAACGGCGACGGAGTGGTGAGCTTCAGCGACTACTTGGCGGTGCAGGTGGGCTTCGGCACCGTGCTGGCTGATCTGGAACGAGAC
>CAUZRQ010000387.1:0-3336 GCA_963582065.1 Planctomycetota bacterium
GTGCCGATGCCTGCCACAGGCCGCAGTGTCTCAGAATCTCTTCGATGACCTCGCCCCGACCATTGCTCCGCTCTGGTGCCCGCCGTTCGATGAACGCCACGACCTTCATCGGCCCGCCGCACTGCGGTCCTGCATCGTGTTCGAGCAGGATACCGACAGCGACCGGATCCACAAGATCGTCGCCGGCTACCACCAGTTCCACGCGGTGCAAAGCGCCGTACGGGCCACGATCGTCGCCTCCGGTCCGCAGGGCGATCAGCGGTGTGGTGTGGTCTGGCACACGCAGGGTTCTGGCAAGAGCCTGTCGATGCTGTTCTACACCGGGCAAATCATCCTGCACCCCGAGATGAACAACCCCACGCTGGTAGTGCTGACCGACCGCAACGACCTGGACGACCAGCTGTTCGGTCAGTTCCAGCGTTGCCATCAGCTGCTGCGGCAGATGCCGGTACAGGCGGAATCGGTCGACCATCTCAAACAGCTGCTGCAGGTGGCCAGCGGCGGGGTGGTGTTTACCACCATCCAGAAATTCATGCCCGAGGAAAAAGGGGCGGCGATGGAGACGCTCTCGGAGCGGTCCAACCTGATCGTGATCGCCGACGAAGCGCACCGCAGCCAGTACGACCTGATCGACGGACTCGCCCGACACATGCGGAACGCCGTCCCGAACGCCTCGTTCATCGGCTTCACCGGGACACCGATCGAGAAGAACGCGCCAATACGCGGGCCGTGTTCGGCGACTACGTGTCGGTGTACGACATCCAGCGGGCGGGCGAAGACCAGGCGACCGTCCCGATCTATTACGAGAGCCGGATCGCCAGGCTGGCGTTTACCTACCCCGACCTGACCAAACTGGACGCCCAGTTCGAGGACGTGACCGAGAGCGAGGAGACCGACCGCAAGGAGAAGCTCAAGACCAAGTGGGCCGCGCTGGAGGCGGTGGTGGGGGACGACGACCGATTGGAGCTGATCGCGGCCGACCTGGTGGAGCATTACGAGAAGCGACTGGAGGCCATGGAAGGGAAAGCCATGGTGGTCTGCATGAGCCGGCGGAAATGTGTCGGAACATAACAAGAATTAAATCGGTGTAACGTAACCCGAAGTGGGCCATCTGGGCACGAATGCGATAGCGGCGAGGCGCCTTGTCAACAAGTGTGCAAAGGCGGCCATGGCCGCCTTTGCACACTTGCATCCCTTGAATTAGCGATTGTTCCATCTAGAGTGAGTTCCAGTGCTGAAATCAAAATTACTATCAGCTCGGGATACCTCTACGTCGACGGCCACGTTCACGAGGATGTCCGCGCCCAGGCTCAAGGGTTGCTGGTCGTATTTACCCAGGCAATCGGGTTCTTCCTGAATTCACAGATCTTCGTGAACCAGGTCTTCACGCCCCTGATCGCCCAGGACGATTCGCTCGCCACCTGGAAAGCGTTCTGGATGACGCCGGTGTGGTTCCTGGTCGTTGTCCTGATCGGGTTCGCGGTCCTGTTTCGCGAAAACAAGACCGTTGCCGAAGAGCCGGTCAGTGGCTCGGGGCACGAGGATGATCGAGGCCCGGTAGCGAGCGAGATGGATCCGGTGTAGTCGCCGTGTGAAGCCTCAGCTGCGGCTCAAGTAGCAGCGACTGGTCGTATCGAGGCACCCGGACGAGTTGAGCCAGGAACGAGGTTCGTTGATTCACCGAGTCAGTTTCCAGCCTGTCTTGCGGACCTCCAGTCCGGTGTGCCCGGCGTAGCGGTCGTAGACTTTTTCCATTTCGGCGATCGAATCGAAGTAGCCGACGATGAACGCCGCCTGGAAATGGCCTCCGGCCTTGACCGGTCGGCCGCCGAATTCGTGGATCATGCAGACGTAACCACGCTGGTGGCACCACGCTTCGTGCACCACGGATGGATCGAGAGTCATCCCGGCCAGCCACGGGCCGGACTTGCCGGTCTTCGGATCACGCAGCCGATACGCTCGGATGAACCGCTTCACCGGCTTGTCTCGATCCCGGTCACGGCGGTAGTTGAACTTCTCGTCGGGGGCAAAGTTCTTGAAGAACTCGCTGGCCGGGATGCGGCCGTGATAACTGAGATAGATCTCGCTGAACGAGTCGCCCTTGCTGTGCTTGATGTGGCCCGGCATGTCGAGCCTCAGGAACATGGCGTCGCTGGAATTGACGGCATCGATGCGGTCCATGGAAATGAAGTACCGCGTGTTGGTGGGAAAAACGATCCGTTGGGTCCAGAGTGATCCGGTCTTGTGGCCCGGCGCGGCGGTGCGGTAGCGAAAGGTCTGCTCGATCGCCACGAAGTCCCTGCCACGGATGATCCGAGGCTTGAGCTCCTTGGCCTGGGTACAGATTTGGGGACCCTCGATACTCCGCTTGGGTGTCTTGCCGTGGTAGGCGTTCCCGAAGCGGTAGATCAGTTCCTTATCGAGCCGATCGCGGTAGGCGGTATCGCTGCCGGGTTCCATGATCCAGTCGGCGATGTCGAGCCCGTATCCCGCGTCGCGAAAACCGGTCGTCCGGTCGAGAAACGTCTGCCGGTACACGCCGCTGACATAGCCCTTCTTGCGGATGCTCGCTTCGAGCAGCGGCGTGGAAACCGTGATCTGATTGGGGCCCTCCCGGACCGTGTACTCTGCAGCCGACACGACACCCTCGCACAGCAGGATGACGACAATTGTGCAGGTCAGGAACTTCATCTGGGTGACTCCGATGCGAAGCTGCCGAGGGTCCAGAATGGACCCACATGATGCCTCTCGATCAGGGGACGACGCCGGTTGCCGAGCTGGTTGAGGACTTCGAAGGCCGGTTCTGTGGAGCCCTCGCGGGTGATCAGGAAATTGAACAGGTAGATCCCGTCGGCCCGTTCACTCCAGATGTGTCGGGCCGCGCGACGGTATTGACGGGGTGTCAGGGCCTTGCCGGTTTTCTTTTCGACGATCTCGATACACCCGTAGACGGGAATGTTCGTGATCAGCTTCTTCCATGGGGCCACGGGGAGATCAAACGTGACGCTCAGGAATCGTGAGACTGTCACGAAGTCGATCCAGCCGTGTTTTGCCCACGCGACCGGGTCGCATCCGACCTTGAGCGAACCCTGGTAGGTCGCCGCGACATCATAGTCTTCCGTCGGAGTCCGGACGCCCATCACCAGGTGCCGCTTTCGTTTCTTGCCCTCGCGGTCCAACATGACACGGAGACGTCCTACAAAGGTGTTCATCTTGGCCACCCGCTCGGCAGTCGTGCCGTTCTTGAACAGGATCGGGAACCGGTTGAAATCCAGTTCGATGCCGTCGCAATCGTAGCGGTGGACCGCTTCCTGGATCAGCAGGAACATGTGGTCT
>CAUZRQ010000388.1:0-3329 GCA_963582065.1 Planctomycetota bacterium
TGGCCGAACGGGGAGAGCTCCGCCGCGGCGATGTCCGCCAGGCGGAAGCGACCCGCATGCTCGCCGATCCCCGCGGCCGGGCCTTCGTCGACAGCTTCACCGGACAGTGGCTCGGGCTGGACCAGCTGGGCGAGATGCCCCCCGACCCCAAGCGGTTCCGCAACTACTACCGGGGTGAACTGGAGTCGGCGATGCGCGAGGAGTCCCGCCGCTTCTTCGCTCACCTGCTCGAGGAAAACCTCGATGTCGCCCACTTCCTCGATGCCGACTTCACGTTCCTCAACCAGCGACTGGCCGAACACTACGGGATCGACGGCGTCGAGGGATCGGCGTTCCGCCGCGTGCGGCTGGATCCGGGCATTCCCCGGGGCGGCCTGCTGGGCCAGGCCAGCATCCTGACCCTCACCTCAAACGGCACGGTCACCTCCCCGGTGGTCCGCGGTGTCTGGGTGCTGGGCAACCTGTTGGGCGACACTCCCGATCCGCCTCCGGCCGGCGTCGCTGAACTGGAACCCGACACACGGGGAGCCACGACAATCCGTGAACAACTCGACCGACATCGATCCAACAAGCGGTGCGCCGTGTGCCACCGCCGCATCGATCCCCTGGGATTCGCCCTCGAGCAATTCGACCCCACCGGCCAATGGCGAACCCGCTACGACAAGCGGCAACCCATCGAAACCTCCGGTGTTCTCGAAGACGGTCGACCAATCCGGGGTTTCACCGAACTGAAACGGCTGCTGCTCGAAGACAGGGACCGGTTCCTGGACTGCCTGATCGAGAAATTGCTGGTCTATGCCACCGGGAGCCGCGCCGAGTCGATCGATCCGAAACAGGCCGAAGCCATCGCCGGTGACTCAAAACAGCGGGGAACAAAGCTCGCCGACCTGATCCGGCTGGTGGTTGCCAGTGACCAATTTGTCGCACCGGCCTCCGCAGCCACGGCCACCACGCCGAACAGCCCCCGCACATCAAACGGTTCCCGCCGCTAGGAGACCACCCCATGCCCACGTGGCTCGGTAGACTGTCGCTGGCCGTCCTGGTGCTCATGTGCTGCCGGATCTCGATGGCCGCCGACAAGCCCGAGGGGTTCGGTGCGACCGCCCGGGGTGGCGAGGGCGGAAAACGAATCACGGTGACCACGCTGGCCGATGACGGTGCGGGATCACTGAGGTCGGCGCTGGCGGAAACCGGGCCACGGATCATCGCGTTTGCGGTGGCCGGGACGATCAAGTTGAAGAAGCCGATCACGGTCCACCACGGTCGCCTGACGGTCGACGGGTCGACGGCCCCCGGCACGGGAATCACCGTCACCAGGCACGGGATCTGGTTCCTGGGAGACAGCAGCGACATCATCCTGCGGCACCTCAGGGTGCGGGCAACGACCGGGGGAGCCAACGGTGACGGACTGTTGTTCAACGGAAACAACTCGCGGGTGCTGATCGATCATTGCTCGCTGATGTGGGCCACCGACGAGAACCTCGACACCTGGGGCCGTGTCCGAGACCTGACCTGCCAGTGGACACTGATCGCCGAGGGACAGGTCTACGGTGATCACGCCAAGGGACGACACAGCATGGGCTGGCTCTGCGGACGCAACAACACCCGTTTCACCGTGCACCACTGCCTGTTCGCTCACAACGGAGATCGCAACCCGTTGCTCTCCGGCGGCACCTTCGACCTGGTCAACAACGTGATCTACAACTGGAGCGGCGGCAGCAACGCCACCAAGCTCACCAACGGGTCGAAGGCCAACGTGGTCGGCTGCACGATCATCGCCGGTGCCGAATCCGGGGGCGGCGGAGTGATCTGGTTGAGCGGCAAGACACCGGGTCCGCGGATCTTCGTTTCCGGCAACATCACACCCTCCACCAGGACCGGAAAGGAGAACCCCCTGTTGGCCGTCCAGGCCGGCCGGCAGTTCCCGGCCAACAAGTCGGTCCAGGCCACTCGGCCGTTCGCGGCGCCACCGGTCGTTTCCCAACCTGCCGGTGAAGCCTACGAACTGGTCCTGAAGAAGGTTGGACCCCGGGTCCGTGATGCCGATGAACAGAGGATCATCCGGGAAGTCCGGCAACGGTCGGGCCATGCCGGCCGCCGCAACGAGATCGTCGATCCCCGGGATCGACTGGGACCACCGGCAGGCAAGAAACGGTAAACCGGACCACCAACATGACCCGCCCGAATCGAGCAACCGCATGAACACCGTTCGACAAGTTCGCCCGGCCAATCGACCGGTCCTGGCCGCCAGCCTGGCCATCGGGATCCTGGTCAACCTGTCCGCGGCAGCCGATCCGCCGAAGCGGACGCCACGCACGGTCTTCAACGACGATGCGCAGGTGCTCCGCGAGGCCCCGGCCAAGAACCCGGCCCCGTTCATCAAGGCGTGGCTCGACCGGGAATCGGCGGCCGTGCCGTTCTCGACGTTCGTCTTCCTGGCCGCCATGCCGGACATCTGCTTTTACGACACCAGGGCCGGTGAAGAATTCGGGGCGAGGCGGAAAACAAGCGATCACCTCTACATCCGGGCCATGCGGGCGTTGAAACAACAGAACACCGACGCACTGCGACTGGTCACCGAGCACATGCAGTCCAAGGGCAAGGAGGTGCTGGCCGCGATCCGGATGAGCGACACGCACCACACCCGGCTCGACACCTCCAATGATCTCTGCCCCCAGTTCGCCATCGACCATCCCGAGTATGTCATCAAGCAGCCCGACGGCCGAACCAATGAAACCGCCCTGGATTACTCGATCGCCGCCGTCCGTGACCACCGGATGGGGATCATGAAGGAGATCGTCACCGGCTACCCGGTCGATGGTCTCGAGTTGAACTTCGTACGCTGGGCCAAGCACTTCCCTCGAGACAAGGGCCGCGAAAAGGCCCCGATCATGACACGGTTCGTCGAGCGAATTCGCCGGATGATGGACCAGTCGGGTCGCAGGAGAAACAACGGGGAGAGACTGACGCTGGGAGTCCGCGTGCCGGAGTCACTGCACACCTGCTGGCTGGCCGGGGTCGACATCGAGACGTGGGTCAAGAAGGGCTGGATCGACTTCGTCGTCGTCTCGACCTGGAACAACACCGACCCGCAGCTGCCCATCGACGAGTTCTCGAGATTCACCCGCCCGGCCGGTGTCGACACGATCGTGACGATGGGCAACATGATCGGCTCGATTTCCGCCGGACCACCCATCCCGCAGGATCGCGGAACCGCGCAATCCAGAAAACACGCGGCCGGCTACCTCAGCATGCTGCTGAACACGGCCGAGGCCCGCGGAGCCGCGGCCAACTTCTACACCTACGGAGCCGACAGCATCTCGTTCTGG
>CAUZRQ010000389.1:0-3327 GCA_963582065.1 Planctomycetota bacterium
CGTTGCGGAAGGGAACGTCGGGGGTCAGGTTGACGATGAGCTTGTAGCGGTCCGAGCGGACGCTGCGGATCCCGTAGTGATCGGAACCGTTGATGATGCCGCGGGTGGTCATCAGGCCGAAGACATACTCCTTGTGCGAGTCGCGTTTTCCTCTCAGCACCGGCAGAAAGCTGCGGCCGTCGAGTTCCTTCGGCGAATCGACTCCGGCGACGTCTAGGAACGTCGGCAGGATGTCGACATACTCGATCATCGCGTCGCTGGTCGTGCCGGGTTTGATCTGGCCGGGCCAGCGAGCGATGCACGCACTCTGCAGGCCCGTGTCGTAGCAAGTCCACTTGCCGAAGGGAAAACTCGACCCCTGTTCACTGAGCACCAGGACCAGGGTGTTCTCTGCCAGCCCGTGTTTTTCGAGCAGTTCCAGGCAACGGCCGACCTGGCCGTCGAAGTAGGTGATCTCGGCCAGGTAGGCCACCAGTTTCTTTCGCGTTTCCGGCGTGTCGACGAAGTAGGGCGGCAGTTTGACTTTCGCCGGGTCGTATCGTGATCGGTCCCCCTTGTTCCACGGTGAGTGCGGTTCGTTGGAACAGGCGAACAGGCAGAAGGGAGTGCCAAGAGATTTGCTCTGGGCCATCAGCCTGTCGATGGCCTCGAAGTCGGGGTTCTTCTTGCCCGAGTACTCGAAGGGGAAGACTGCGCGGGGTGCGATGTGTTTTTTTCCCGAGAGCGCGACCCGGTAGCCGTGCGGTTTCAGGTACTGCACCACGCTGCGGGTTCCCCGTTTTGCGAAGGCGTGGTTGGGGTAGGCACCGCTTTTGACCGGGTAGAGTCCGGTGTAGATATTGTGCCGTGTGGGCGAGCACATCGGGGCCGCCTGGAAGCACCGGGTCAGCCGCATTCCCTGCGTGGCCAGGCGATCGATATGAGGCGTGTGGGCCTGGCCGCCGTAGCAGCCGATGTCGCGGAAGGTGCAGTCGTCGGCGATGATCAACAGCAGGTTGGCAGGTGCGGCCCGGACCGCGGTCGGGGCGGTTGCCGCGATCAGGACCAGGCTGGTCAGTGAGAGTCGTCGGAGCATCGGGTCACGTCTTTTTCTTGCGTTTCTTGCGCTTGCGACGTTTCTTGTCGAAGCGGATCTGGCACCCGAAGGGGATCGTTTCGGGCTTGCCCACCTTCTTGCCGGCCAGCACGCTCTCGACGGCGGTTTCGAGGTAGTGCCTGGTCACCTTCTTCAGGTCGGGGTTGTTGTCCATCGATCCCATGTAGGCGATCTTCCGCTGCTTGTTGAGCACGAAGAACTCGGGAGTGAAGAACGCTCCGTAGTCCTTGGCAATCTTCTGGGATCCGTCGAAGAGATAGACGAAGGGGAAGGCCTTCTGTTTGGCCTTCTTCTTCATCGCCGGCAACGCGTCCTCGGGGACCTTGTTGACGTTGATGGCGACCAGGGCGACGTTGCGGGAGGCGAACTTCTTGTGGAAGGCGATCAGCCGATCTTCGTAGTCCACCGCGTAGGGGCAACTGTTGCAGGTGAAGACGACGACGACGGCGTCCTTGTTCTTGAGGTCTGACAGCGAGTGGGTCTTGCCGTCGGTTCCCGGCAGCTTGTTCCAGGCCGGGGCCTTGTCGCCGATCTCACGCACCGGGTTGTATTCACCAGCACTCAGCAGGGCCGAGAGCAAGAGCAGGGTGGCGGCTGTCGCGAGGATGATTCGCATGAGTTTCTCCCGGGGTCAGACGCCGCTCCGCAATTGGCGGACGGGGCACGACCCCTTCCCGCACGCCACGGTCATTTCAACTCAATATCCAGACTAGGCAACATGTTGTTCGGTTGCCACCTGTCCTCGCGGATCGAGGAACACCCAGCAAAGTGCCGCCACGGCGTAGATGCCGACGAAGACCAGCAGAACCAGGTCCCAGTTCCCGGTTTCCTCGACCAGGAACCCGATCGCCAACGGGCAGGCCGCGGCACCCAGATTGCCGGTCATGTTCATCATGCCGTAGATCTGCTCGGTGTGGTCTCCTGCCTTGTCGATCGTGGTGGCACTGGCCGGTGGCCCGGCCAGGGTGCCGCAGAAGGTGCCCATCGAGATCAGGAAGACGGCTCCGTAGACATTCGACACGAAGTAGGCGGCCCCGATGCACGCGGCACACGCGGCCAACGCAGCCACGGCGGTCCATTGTCGGCTGATCCGCAGGCTGCCGGTCCGACGCCACAGCCAATCGACCAGTGCCCCGCCCAGCATGCTGCCGGCCACCACCGCCAGCAACGGCAATGCCGTCAGCAGGCCGCTCTCGCCAGTCGAAACACCACGCGTCTGGCGGAGGTATTCGGGGAACCAGGTGGGAAAGAAGATGTAGCCGGCGGCGCGGCAGAACTGCTGGCCGTACAGCAACAGCATTGCCGGCTGACCGGCGACCAGCAGCCAACTGGTCCCCGACGGAGCACGAGACTGTTGGGGACTCGATGAGCGGATCAAGTCACGCTCGGCCTGGTTGACCCCCGCGTGTATCTCGGGGCGGTCCCGGTACCAGTTGTAGAACCACGCGGCGAACACGAATCCGGGGATCGAGAACCCGACGAAGACCCATCGCCAGGAGACCGGCGGGGTGGAGAGCCACGAGGTCGAGACGCCCTCGATCGCATACCCGGTGATCGCCGAGCCCAGGGCTCCACCGATCGACATGAAGCCGCCCATCAGCCCCACCGACAGGGCCCAGTGAGTCGAGGGCATCCAGTGGCGGATCATCCCGGCCGAGCAGGGGAAGATGCCGGCCTGGGCCAGGCCGAATCCGGCCTGCAGCGCCAGCAGGGCCCAGATGTCGCCGACCAGGTAGAACCCGGCACACAGAACCGACCACGCGGTGGCGTAGCAGGCCAGTGCCAGGCGGGTGCCGAATCGATGAGCCAGCCAGCCGGCCGGGACCTGGGCCAGGGCGTAGGCCCAGAAGAAGGCGCTCATCACCCATGCCATCTGCCCGATGCCGATCCCCAGGTCGGCCTGAACCGCCTCCGATGCTACCCCCAGGCAGTTGCGGCCCATGTAGGCCACGACGGCCGCCATGCAGATGGCCGTGATCACCACGTAGCGGGCTCGAGTCGGAAGCCTCGAGTCGTACGGCGGGAAGGTGTCAGTCAACGAGTTGCATCCACTGAAGGAATCACGTGCAATCGAGGTCCGGGCAGGTCCGTTGCCCCACGTAGCGAGTCCAGATCATGACCGAACCCTCCGTCGATACTCTCACGCTGGGCCTGATCCAGTTTGTCCTGCTGCCGATGTGGGTCATCTGCGGCTCGCTCGATTATGTCTGCCATCGGCTGACAAAGATCGA
>CAUZRQ010000390.1:0-3320 GCA_963582065.1 Planctomycetota bacterium
GGGGTTCCTCAAGAGCAGCGGGTTCCGGTTGGTGCGGTACGAGACGATCGACCACAACCGCCAGGTCGCCGTCGATCTGGCGGTACTGCGAGCCGGGTCTCGTCGCACGCTGTATTCGGCCCTCACCGCGGAACTCAAAAGAGGACTCCCCGACCTGCCGGCCTACCTGCTCTCGGCTCGCGAAGTCATCGCCGCCGGTGCACCCGACGACGCGGCGGCCCGGGTCGCTGCGGCCAACCGGCGGAAGCTGGGAGTCCAGCGGCTGGGCCGAATCATCACTCACCTGGTCGCCGCCGAGAAGACGCCAGACGATCCGTTGCACGCCTGGTCGAAGCTGTGCCGGTTGCCCGCGGGTGAGCCAACAGCCGAAGCGTTGGCCGGGGTGCTCGATCCGTTGCGCAAGAACTGGGCCCAGCGGCAGGCCGCCGCCGGCAAGGCGCTCGAGCAGGCCAGGCCACTGGTCGATTTCAGCCGGCTCGAGGGTCGTCGCTGGCGTCAGGATGGGGCGTCGTTTCGCACCGGGCCGGTCGAGCCGGGTGACCTGGTGACGTCGGCCGACCCCTCCCACCCGATCCTCAAAGTGTTCACTCGAGGCGGAGCCGCCTGGGACCGGGCATTTTCGGGTCTGGCGGTCGCCCCGGGCAGCGAAAACGAAAACGGGAAACTCTCGGGCTGGATCAGGGCCGGGCGGACGATCCGTACGCCGACGTTCTCGATGAAGACCGGCCGCCTGTGGTTCCTGGTCGCCGGAGGCGGTCACGCCTTCGCTTCGGTCAATTCTCACCGCCTGCTCCACGGACCCCTGCACGGACGAACCGTGATCAACTGGGATGCCGGCAACAACCGCCCACGCTGGGTCCACCAGGATCTCAGCCGGATGGCCGGCCATGAAGCTCATATCGAGTTCTCAACCCGAGGCGACAAGCCGTTGCAGGTGTTCCTGGTGGTCGAGAGTGACCAGGCCCCCGGCGATCCGTTCGCCGGTGATCCGGTGGCGGCGGTGGCTGCGGTGGCTGCGGTGGCTGCGGGTCTGGGCGTCAAGGAGGCCGTGACGCTCGAGACGACCGCGGCGGCCCTGGGCAAGGTGTTCGAAACCGCGGTGGCCTGGTCCAGGAACCGGACCAAAAACGACGCCCCCGCCCAGGCCGAAGTTCTTGCCTGGCTGGTCGGCCACGTGCCGTTGCTGGCCGCCGATCCGAAAGCGGCCAGGGAGAATGTCTCGAAGGCCACCCGCGACGTGCTGGCCCGCGAACAGCGACTGATCGGCTCGGTCAAGAAGTCGTCTCGCCTGGCGATGGCGATGTGGGATGGTTCGGCGCAGAACCAGAGTCTGTTCATCCGCGGCAACTCGAAGCAGCCAGGCCCCGAGGTCCCCAGGCGGATGCTCGAGGCCCTGGGCGGGAAGCCGATCGGGGTGACCGAGCCGGGCAGTGGCCGCTTGTCGCTGGCGGTCGAACTGGTGCGTGGTCGCAACCCGCTGGTGGCCCGCGTGCTGGTCAACCGGCTCTGGCATCACCTCTTTGGCCGCGGCCTGGTGCCGACGGTCGACAACTTCGGAATCCAGGGCCAACCGCCCTCACATCCGGAACTGCTCGACTGGCTCGCCGACCGCTTCAGCCGCGAACGCTGGTCGATCAAGACGATGATCCGGCGGCTGGTGCTCTCGCGGACCTACCGCATGTCGAGCCGTGCGGGCCCATTGGCCAGATCGGTCGATCCGACCAACGTGTGGTTGCACAGCACCAGGGTCAGGCGATTGCAGGGTGAGGCGATCCGGGACGCGATGTTGAGTGTTTCGGGGCGGCTCGATCGAGCGTATCTCGGCAAGAGTGTCCCGGTATTCCTGTCGCCGCACATGATCGGCCGAGGCCGCCCCAAGAGCGGTCCGCTGGACGGGAACGGGCGACGGACGATCTACATCGGCGTCCGCCGCAACTTCCTCTCATCGATGATGCTCGCCTTCGACACCCCTCAGCCCTTCTCGACAGTCGGTCGCCGCACGAAATCCAACGTGCCGGCCCAGGCCCTGATCCTGATGAACGACCCGTTCGTGGTCGCCCAGGCCGGCCTGTGGGCCAAGCGGCTGTTGGCCCAGCAGAAGCTCGACACCCCCGGTCGGATCGAATCGATGTATCGCCAGGCGTTTGGCCGGCGGCCGAGTGAGCAGGAAGTGGCCGCCGCGGGCGGGTTCCTGGTCGAGCAGGGACGGAGGTACGGCCTGAACAATGACGAGGGAACGGCCGACCCCCGAGCGTGGAGCGACCTGTGCCACGTGATGTTCAACGCCAAGGAATTCATCTACATCAATTGACTCGACCCGGCGTCGCCCCATGAACCACTGTCACCAGTACCTGCCACCTCCGACGACTCGGCGCGAGATGTTGATGCAGGCGGCCCACGGCTTCGGCGGAGTCGCCCTGGCAGCGATGCTCGCCGGTGAGTCGGGCTCGACGGCGGTGGCCGGTCCATTGGATCCCCAATCGACTCATCACTCGCCGAAGGCCAAGCGGGTGATCTTCCTTTATATGGATGGAGGCCCATCGCAGGTCGACACCTTCGATCCCAAGCCGGCCCTCGCCAGGTTCAACGGCCAGGACCCTCACCGGGTGTTCAAGGTCGAACCGACCCAGTTCAACAACATCGGCAAGGTGCTGAAGTCGCCGTGGACGTTCGAGCGATACGGCGAGAGTGGCCTGCCGATCAGCTCACTGTTTCCGACTCTGGGTGACTACTGCGCCGATGACCTGTGCGTGGTCCGCTCGATGATCGCTCCGTTTTCGGAACACACCAACGCGAACTTCTTCCTGCACACCGGCACCGGCCTGCAGGGCCGTCCGGCTCACGGGGCCTGGGTCGCCTATGGCCTGGGCAGCGAGTGCCAGGACCTGCCGGCCTACGTGGTGCTCAACGGAGGCCTGATCCCCTCGGGTGGCCTCGATTGTTTTGGCAGCGGGTTCCTGCCGGCGTCCTTCCAGGGCTCGGTCTTCCAGTCGGGAGGCAGCCCGGTGGCCAATATCTCACCACGCGAGAAGCAGCCGGACCTGCAGTCGGCGAAGCTGGCCCTGATGAAACGACTCGATCGCAACCTGCTGGGTCGGTTGGGCCGGGTGGACCAGGTCGAGAGTGCGATTGCGAACTACGAGTTGGCCGCACGGATGCAACTGGCGGTGCCCGACCTGATGGATCTCTCGGATGAGACCCAGGCGACTCAGAAGCTGTACGGCATGGACGATTCGTTTGCCAACACCCGCAAGTACGGCCGGTTGTGCCTGGTGGCTCGCCGGATGGTCGAGCGGGGTGTGCGGTTCATCGAGTTGACC
>CAUZRQ010000391.1:0-3320 GCA_963582065.1 Planctomycetota bacterium
GAGATCGCCGCCAGCGACAGCCCCCCCATCCTGAAGAACTCGCGACGGTCTGGACCCTGCGGCATCACGCTCACGCCAACCGTTTCAGTAGAAACCACCCCGGTACACAGACATCGTATCGGTTTGGCGAGGCCCGAACCATAGCCAGATCATACGACCGGCACCGGCCGCTCACGCCTCGTCCTGGCTCCAGTCCAGGACCGCTCCCACGATTGTCCGGTCGCCCTGGTCCAGTCGGGCGTACACCTCGGGCAGTTCGTGCCACGCGAACCTGTGTGTCAGCATCGGACGGACCGGCAAGCGACCGCGTGCCAGCAGATCGACCGTCAGGCCGACCGAAGCCCGCTGGTCCCAGCGACTCCCCTCGGGGGGATATCCGTAAGTGGTCACCAGGCTCAACCTCTTTCCCAGGAACCCCTGTCCGAACGGATTGAAGTCCGGCTGCAGGGTGTGCCTGGAGACGATCACCACTCGGCCATCGGTGCGGGTCAGTTCCATCGCCGTCCGGATCGTGGTCCAGTTCGACCCCGCCTCCAGGGCGACATCCGCGCCCTCGCCGTCGAACAGTTCGAGCACCTGCTGCTGGTAATCGCCGTCAGCCGGAGACACGGCGAGATCAGCCCCCATCTGGCGAGCGATCTCCAATCGGGTCGGCTCCAGATCGACCACCGCCGTCCGCAACCCGAAAGCCACGCAATAGGCCAACGCCGACAATCCGATGACTCCCTGGCCGACAATGACCACGTTGCCACCGGCCGGTGGCTCGCCGTCCCGCAGTGCCCGGTGGGCCACCTCCAGGATACTCAGCAGAGCGGCCTCATCGTCCGGCACGGACTCCGGCAGCGGTGTCACCCGCGAAGCGTCCATTGCGGCCACCTGCCGATGAGCAGCGGGCAGGAACACCCTGTCCCCCGTCGAAATTCCGTCGACCTCCAGCCCGGTCTCGATCACGTCGCCGACCATCGAGTATCCGTTCTCGGCAGGCAGGACAAACGGCACGCGTTCGTGCAGATACTTCCCCTCGTCGTCGACAGGGATCGCCCGGTACACCCGCAGTTCGGTCCCGGTGCTGATGGCCGTGACCCGGGCCCGGACCAGCACATCCGTGGCTCCACACCCGGGCAGCTCGACCTCCTCGAATTCCGCCTGATTGACCCCGGTCACAATCAGTTGCTTCATCACCGGGCCCATCCTGTTCCGTCAGTGCCCGCACGCAGGCACGCAAGTTCATCTCCAACGGTGGGCATCACACTCCGCGGGACCGGAGTGTGACATCACCTGGCGACTCCGGGGTCAACGCCGGCAGGACTTTCTAGTCGAGCCTCTTGATCTCGATGTTGCGGAACATCACCGGATCGTTGTGCCCGGCGAACCCGAAGTGCCCCTTGGCGAGGTCCTTCCCTGGGTGCGCTTTGACCGTCTTCGCATCGGTGACCTTGCTGAGATCGGTGTTCAGGATGATCGACCCGTTCAACTCGACCTTGATGGTCGCCCCCTTGACGGTCACTTCCTGGTAGTTCCACTCCCCGGCAGCTCTCAGGTAACCCTGTGCAGCCGGAACCATGCCGTATGCGGAACCGTGGAACTGGTAGGGTGCCAGCTTGCCGGGATAGCCGGTGTCGAGAACCTGCAGTTCGCACATGCCGTCGTAGGCGGGGTTGCCTTTGCCCGGGTAGCGAATCGCCAACCCGTTGTTGCCGGCCTTCGGCAGCTTGATCTCCAGACGCACGGCGAAATCCCCGTACTCTTCGCTGGTGAACAGGTTGCCGCCCTTGCCCTTCTTGCAGCGAATCGCGCCATCGACAATCTCGTAGTTGTCGACCGCACCGGCCCAACCCTTCAGGTCCTTGCCGTTGAAGGCCGACTTGAAACCGCCAGACGACTTCTTCCGAAGAATCCTGTTGGCTTCTTCATTGCCGATCTCACGAACAAAAATCTTTCGCCAGCTGATCTCGCCGCCATGGGTCTGCAGTTGAATCGGCCCGTGATGAAACAGCGGCCGTTTCCGGTCAAAGTAGTTCTCCATGACAGCGTGATCGACGACCAGTTTCTTGTTGAGCCACACAGAGGTGCGGGCGCCGATCTGCACGATCCGAAACCTGTTCCATTTCCCGATCTTCTTGTCGGCCAGGACCAGTGGATCTTTTCCCCTGGCCCCCTTGCTGTTGTTCCACAGACCCCCCGACCCCTTGTCGCCACCGTTCCCGAACGTGTTGGGATCGGTGTAGTCCCAGATCTGCACCTGGGGATTGCCCTTCAGGTAAATGCCGCTGTCGGCCTTGGGGACCGTCTTGTAATCGATCAACAACTCGTAGTTGGCGAATTCTCTTTCGGTCGTCAGATAAAGTCCGTGGCCGTCATTGACGATCACGTCGCCGTCGATGCTCCAGTGCTTGGCAACGTCCTCACGGCTCTTGGCCTTGTAGGCCTTCTGCTCCGCGGCACTCATCTTCTGAAGGATCTCGGGATTCTTGGTGCTCCATCCGTACCAGTTCGAGAGGTCCTTTCCGTTGAACAGGGAGGTAAAGCCCTTGGGGGCCTTGATCTCCGCCGACAGGTCCGTAGCCGGAGCGAGAAGAAGCGAAAGGACAGCCAGGATCATCACAGAACGGGTTACCACGGACTCGTCTCCTCGAGAGTGTGTTATTTCGGCACTGGTTGCGTCGGCCACAGGTTACGACACGCCCCAGAAGAACCCACGGCACGCTCGGAAGCAACCGACCACGCCGTCAGCGGCGGGACCTGAAGTCAGCGGATCGGCTGACGGGTTGCCTGCGACTCGAAGAATCCTGCCTGCAGGAACTTGAGCGCCAGCTTGTGCACGAGCGGATCGTCATCGAGCTCCTCGTGTTCCAATTCGACCAGGCGAAAGTCGGCGGCTCCGCGAAGCCGGGTCGTCTTCACCGTCAGGTAGTCATCATCGTCGCCTGGCAGGGTCGTTCGGGAGAACCCCTGACCATCCCCCTTGCCACCGGCAATGATCCCGAAGTGGCTGGGAGTGTCCAGGCTCGGCTCCAACTTGGCAAACCCAGGTCCGAGTTGCTCGAAGACCGGGCCCACTAAAAATAAGCCCGCGATCCCGCCCTTATATTTGAGTGCAAACAAAGATCCGTGATTCGGCGGAGCGATCATCACGACACGTCCGATCTTCAGTCCCAGTTTCCGTTTCCGGATCGCTTGCAGGTATTGGCGAATGACCAGGTTGCCGAGACTGAAACCCACAAAATGGACTTCCGATTTCGGAGTCTCCTTCTGGACGAACGCGATCAACTTCTCGGTGGCATCTTCCACCAGGTCCTCGCCACTGTCATACCCGAACC
>CAUZRQ010000392.1:0-3316 GCA_963582065.1 Planctomycetota bacterium
CCTGATGTGGGCACTGATCAACACCAAGGAATTCGTACTGAATCACTGATCCGGCCGTCGTCGACACGATGGGCGGTTTCGGGTACCCGGCAGGATGAAGACCATGACCTTCCCGACCGATTCACGGTTCTCACGCCGTACGCTGCTGCAGGTCGGCGCGCTGGGCGCCGGGCTGACACTGGCCGAGGGCCTGAAACTGCAGGCCGCGGGCAAGGCCGATGGTGGCCTCCGCTCGGCGATCTTCGTCTTCCTCGAAGGCGGACCGTCTCACCAGGATACCTTTGATCTGAAGCCCGAGGCCCCCGCCGAGTTCCGTGGCGAGTTCACCCCGATCGACACCTCGGTGGCGGGTGTGCAGATCTGCGAGCAGATGCCGATGCTGGCCAGGGACTTTGGCCGGTACGCGATCGTTCGCGGTGTGACTCACAACCTGGCCGACCACGGGATCGGCAAGAAGTATGTGCTGACCGGCAACCTGCCGACACCGGTATTGCAGTATCCCGAGTACGGCAGCGTGGTCGCACGTCAGTATCCCTCGGCCCGCGACCTGCCGACCTACGTGGCGATCGACGAAGCGTTCGTCGGGCCGGGTTACCTGGGCACGCAGTACAGTGCGCTGACGGCCGAGAAGCCTCGCCACGGTTTTCCCTACCGTGTCCGTGGCGTGACGTTGGACGATGGCCTGACAGTGGCTCGCTACGGCCGTCAAAAGCAGTTGCTCGACGATCTCGACACCGCCTTCCGCGGCTTCGAGGAGCTCGACGACGAGGTGCGGTCGCTGGACCGTTTCTCCGAGCAGGCCTACCAGATCATCAGCTCTCCCCGCACGCGGACCGCGTTTGATCTCTCGAAGGAGAAGAACTCCGAGAGCGACCGGTTCGGCAAGCACGAGTTCGGCCAGACGCTGCTGCTGGCATGCCGGTTGATCGAGGCGGGCGTGCACTTTGTGACGGTCAGGCTGAGGCCGGCCGAGTTCGATTTCGACACGCACTCGAACAACTTCTCGAAGCTCCGCACCCTGTTGCCTCCCTTCGACCGCGGCCTCTCGGCCCTGCTCGATCGGCTCAACGACCGCGGCCGGCTGGGTTCGACATCGTTGTTCGTTACCGGTGAGTTCGGTCGCACCCCGCGGGTCAACGCTGGCGGTGGACGGGATCACTGGGCCCGGGCGATGTGTTCGTTGTTGGCCGGAGGCGACATCCGAGGCGGTCGCGTGGCGGGTGCGTCCGATGCGACGGCCAGCGCTCCCAGTGGCGACGCGTTCTCGCCGGATGACCTGGCGGCGACGTTTTTCCGGAACACCGGGATCGATCCAAAGACCGAGTTCCAGACCAACGTGGGACGACCGGTCACGCTGGTTCGAAACGGATCCGTGATCGAATCGCTGTTTGCATAGGGCCCGGTTTGTCCGAGTTTCCGATCACCCTCGTTCCAGGACGCTACGGCCTGGGGATGTTTCACTCGGCCCTGGTCGTCTCGATGCTGCTGGTGGGCAGCTCGGTCCCGGGGTTGGCCCAGGGAGAGGATCAGCCGGTCGAATCGTCACCGGTAGTCACCGAGGGAACCGACGAGACGGAGACCCGTGGCGGCGCGACCGATCTCTGGGCTGCCGCCTATTCCGGGGACGTTGATGCCATCGAGCGGCAACTGGACGCGGGAGCCGATATCGATGCCCGGCATCCGGCTCACAGGAACACTCCGCTGATCGTTGCCACATTGCACGGTCGCGTCGATGCCGTCCGCGTGCTGCTCGACCGGGGTGCCGACGTGAATGTCCGCGGCGCCGACGAGGGAACGGCGTTGATTTCTGCGGCGTTCCTGGGACGAACCGAGATCGTCGAGTTGCTGATCGAGCGTGGCGCCGAGATCGACGTCAGGAACAAGCATGAGTCGACGGCATTGGATGCGGCCCGGATCGATTGGGAGTTCACCAGGGAAGTTCTCCCGAAGATCGCGGTGGTCATTGATGACGAGCAACTGAAGACCGGCCGCGAGGCGACCATCAAGTTGCTCAAGGAACACGGCGCCAAAGAGAAAGATGAGACCGAGTGGATTGGCTGGGTCATCGGGATCGTTGCGGTGGCGGTCCTGATCGGGCTGGTGTTCCACACGATCTTCATGGCGGCCGTCTGTCTGATGATCAAATCGCTGTTGAATTCTCTGCCCGAAGAGCACCGGCAGTTGGAAATGCAGCATGCGTGGTGGCTGCTGGTGCCGTGTTTCAACCTGGGCTGGAACTTCTTCGTGTTCCCGAAGTTGGCCCGGTCATTTGCCGCCTGTTTCCGGTCACAGGGAAGCTCGGATGCCGACGGAGCCGTCGACCTGGCAATGGGCTATTGCATTGTCAGCGCGATCAGCGCCTTCGACTGGATCGGCACCAGGGTAGGACGGGTGGTGCCCGTCGTGCTGCTGGTCTTGCTGCTCGTCAAGTTGTTCAAGTTGCGTCGCCGGATCCAGGAGGACGACGTCGCTCGGCCGGAAGAGCCGAAAGCCGATCTGCCGGAGTTGGCTCCGTTTCCGAGACGCCACGACCTGGATGCACTGAGATCCGGTGCGATGCTGCTGGGCATCGCCCTGCATGCGGCGATTTCGTTCATGCCCGGTGCCGAGGGGGGATGGGCTGTTCACGACCCCGAACAACACGAAGCGTTCGCGTTAATCCTCGCGATGATTCACGGGTTCCGGCTGCCGTTGTTCTTCATGATCAGCGGCTTCTTCACCGCGATGTTGTGGCGTCGTCGCGGCCTGAAGGCACTGATCGTGCATCGGTGCACACGAGTCCTGCTTCCGTGCCTGGTCGGCGTGGCGACCATCATTCCCATGATCGATGTTGCCGGCCTGCTGGCCGGTGCCACGGTTCCGGAGGTCCAGAAGGAGGACGGAAAAGGGGACGAGCAGAAGGACGAGCAGAAGGACGAGAAGGGGGAACCCGAGGACCTGGCCGGTCTGCTCTGGATCGTGTACATGGTGATCAGCTACCTGCCGATCTTCCACCACCTGTGGTTTCTCTGGTACCTCTGCTGGCTGGTCGCCCTGTTTGCGATCTATGCGCGGATTGCCGATGCCACGCAGTGGCGGGGCCCGCCTCGCTGGCTGATTTCCTCGCCGGCACGTTACCTGTGGCTGGTGCCGATGACGATGGTGCCCCAGGCCTTGATGGGCCTGTTGCCGGGCGCCTCGGAATTCGGTCCCGATACGGCCATCGGCTTTATCCCCGCGCCCCACATCCTGCTCTACTACGCGGTCTTCTTCGGATTCGGAGCCCTGTACTTCGATTGTGACGACACGGAGAACCGACTGGGTCGCTGGTGGTGGA
>CAUZRQ010000393.1:0-3293 GCA_963582065.1 Planctomycetota bacterium
AGGCCGCCCAGGGAAACTGGTAGGCCCCAGGCGAGTTGCGGCGGTCACGGAAGTTCGTCGTCGTTTGGGGCCGGATCGGGTGTCGGAACGTCGTGCATGTCGGGTTCTGGAGCAACCTCGCAGCTCGTACCGCCACAGTTGTCGCTCAAGAAGCGGCGAAGCGAGGAACCGGCGTCTTCTGCTGGAGATGCGTCGGATCAGTCGAGCGAATCCCCGTTACGGAGTTCCTCGGATCTCCAGGGAGCTGAGAGCCGATGGCTGGCGAGTGAACTCGAAGCGGGTCCACCGCCTGTGGAAGCAGGCAAGTCCCGAGAAAACAGCACAGAAAGCGTCGCCTGTCACTCGGTGGCAGCCAGAACAGCTGTGTGCGTCACCGGGTGATGCGCAGGAACCACGTGTGGAGCTACGACTTCGTTGCCGAGCGAACCGAGGACGGTCGCGGGTTGTGAATGCTGGTGGTGATCGACGAATTCACCCGCGAGTGCCTGGCGATCGAGGTGGGTCGGAGCTTCACGTCGGATGATGTGATCGGTGTGCTGCAGTACCTGTTCGCGATTCGCGGTGTTCCCGCGCACATACGTAGCGACAACGGGCCGGAGTTTGTCGCGAAGGGCATTCGACGCTGGCTGGTCCAGGCTGGCGTCACCACTCTGTTCATTGCCAAGAGCAGTCCTTGGGAGAATGGCTACGTGGAGTCATTCAACGGCAAGTTCCGCGACGAGGTGCTCAACGGGGAGCTGTTCCTCGGGCTGGCGGACGCTCGCTGGGTGATCGACCGTTGGCGTCTTGACTACAACCACCGGCGACGACATAGTACCCTCGGCTACCAAACCCCGGCCGCGTTCGCGGCCAACTGTGTTCTGGAGGATTCCGCTACGCTCCACCCACCAGAACACAGAACGACCACTGACCCGAAACTCTCTCATTAGGAGTGGTACAAGATCTGGGGGTAGGTCAGCCACCCACCAAGAAACTCATCGAGTGCGTCTGCTATAGCCAGAGCCGAACAGGAGATGGAACCCGATGAGCCAACGACTTGGGATCACAACGCTATTTGTCCTGGTGACAGGTGTGTCGTTGGTTGCTGAAGATCGGCACGAGTCCTTTGACAAGAACCCGGGCTGGGACTCACACAACAATCGTCCATCCGTCGCACCCCGAAAACTCGTCAAGCAGGATTTTGGTTTCAGCCCGACGCATCACGCACGCGGGAAGCGGCCGGGCGAACTGGGAGGATTGGTCCACCCATCTGCTCAACCAGCCTACTACGCAAAACGGATTCCAACGAGAACCTTCGAACATCGCCTTACGGCGTCGGGAACCGTGAACTGCACGGGCCGCCAGTTTCATGTCGTGGTCGGCTTCTTCAACAGCAACACGCTCAATGAGTGGCGAACGCCCAACACGATTTCGCTGCGGTTGTACGGACGGGGGAACGTGTTCTACGCGTATGTTGAATACGCCACATCCCGCTGGCGGGCCGGAGGAGACAATCCCCGCCCCTTCCCATTTGTTTCCGACCCCAAAACGGGAAGACGTCAACAAAAGGGATTCGCCGCCAACACAGTTCATCGCTGGTCGTTGACCTATGATCCCCTGGGAAACGGTGGAGACGGCACTGTGACTGCGACGATCGACGATGCCACGGCCGTCTGCCACCTCGACCCGCACCACAAGCAGGACGGAGCCATCTTCAATCGTTGTGGGCTCATGACCGTCATGAAGCATTGGGACGACGGCGGCGAGTTGTGGTTGGACGACATCACGATCAACGGTCGGACCGAGACTTTTGATCACGACCCCGAATGGGAATCCCACCAGAACCGCCGCAAGTACTGGTCCACCGATGTGCGACCCCGGTTTGATTTCGGTTTTAGTCCGACGCGATTTTCCGGAGGCCGCAGAAAAGGAGAACTCGGCGGCCTGGTCTTTCGTGGTGACTGCCGCTTTGCCGACCGCATGGCTTACTGTGCCGATCGACTCGACCAACTTTCGCTCGCAAAGCCCATTGCGGCCGGCGGCAAGATCTCCCTCCACCGCGCCGTTTCGGACAGCACCACGCTGATTGGGTTCTTTCATTCGACTCGCAGCATGAAGCCGAGCGATTCGCAGTCCTCTGGAACACCGGACGACTTCCTCGGCCTCGCCATCGAGGGCCCCAGCCGTGACGGTTTTTTTCTGTACCCACTCTACCGGTTCAATGGCGACCTCAGTGGAGTCGCCAGGGGGACGGATCGCCCCCTGATCCTACCCAACCGAAAATCTCACGACTGGACCTTCCGATACACCCCAACCGGGGCGGGCGGACGAGGAAAGATCACAGTCACCTTGGATCGCGAGAAAACCGTTCTTGAACTGCGACAGTCACATCGTTTTGCCCCAACCCACTTCAACCGTTTCGGGATCATCACCACGTGGATCGATGGCAATGGTCAGCGGATTTACTTCGACGAGTTGACCTACACGGCCAGTCAGAAGTGAGCGAGTGATCCTGACCGACCCCTTCATCCGCCCGTCGATCCACCGCTGCAGATCAGCAACGGGATACTGCGTAGAGCGTCCCGGCGAGGGCCAAGGGTTGGATATGGCGTCGTGTGGCACGCACTTGGAGCACGCGATGGAGCAGCTCATCAAGTTTGATTGAGATGACGCCGGCCGAGTTGTTTCAGGATTTCAATGCACTTGGGTCGCCGCGTGTCCACGTCTTCCCGCCAGATCGTTTCAGTCAACAGGCCGGCACGTGCTGCCAGGTCGTTCAACGCGTCCTCGGCAGTTCCACCGCGGGACCGACCCTGAACCTCCGTTTCCCTCGCGCGTACGAACGTCTGCACAGGTGGGACAGCAGGTCGCTCCGCGGACATCAATTAGCTCAGAGGTTCTCAACCGATCACCGTGGAGACAGCTTCCTTCCGAAAGTCCGTCGCCGTGGACGCGGGATAACCAACGGGCCCCACTCCGAAAGGGGTGGGAGATCCGCGAGAAAGCCCTGCTGTTTGTCATCGGAGCCTCGGCTTCAACTTCCCTCGATGAGCAGGTCGCGGTACTTGATGATGCCCTGGCACTGGCGCAGGCCGAAAAAGAAACGGACACGCTTGGCCCCTGCCGGGGCGACCGCCTTGCCGCTGTCACCCATCCAGGGATAGCTCCCCTCCCGCATCAGCTTGCCGTGCGGCTGGCCCTTGTCGTCTTTGCCCCAGAGATAGTGGCGAACCACATTCTGGCCGGTATCGTTGGTCCACTGGACAAAGACCACAGGCCCGCTTCGAGAATTGTCGCGCAACGGTTTCAGCTTC
>CAUZRQ010000394.1:0-3288 GCA_963582065.1 Planctomycetota bacterium
CTTCAAGGTGATCGGCAGCGGCGGGGCAGGGGTGCGGCAGTACCTCCCGGGCACGACGACCGGCCAACGTTTCCACCTCGGTGGCTGGCTCTACGTCGCCAGGGGCACCGTCCGTCTCATCGTGTTCGACGGGAAGAAGCTGAAGTACGGGACGACGGCTACCGGTCCGACGTGGAAGAGAATGACGATGTCGTTTTCGGTTGTCGAAGGCTCGACACCCTACGTCGGGGCACAAACCGTGGATGGTGAGACGATGTTCTTTCTCGACGACGTGACCTGTCGACCGGTTGACCGAGTCGAACGCTCGCCGCGGTTGGTGCTGGGATGGGTTTGCACTGCCGGTGGTAGCCCCGGCACCTGGGTGCCGGTGCATGTCGGTCGTCGATGAGACTGGTTGCGGATAGACTGTCTCTCTGCACAGCCAGTTTCGTCGAGTGATCAGCAGGAGTCCCCCAGTCATGCCGCAGTTCATCAACAGGCCGGTTCGGTCGCTGGAGTTGTCGAGTCGCGGTTTGACATGGTTCGCAGTCGTGTCGTGCCTGGCCTGCTCGGCCTGGTCGCAACAGGTGATGGCGGCCGATGCCATCGTGAAGCACTCATTCCTGGGTGTCGGCAAGGCCAACCGGGCGGTGATCGTTGACGAGCAGGGGGCGATTGCCTGGAAGTTCGACATGCCGGCCAGCGACGGGTGGGTCTTGCCTAACGGCAACGTGCTGCTGGCCCTGTACGGGACGAAAGGGTTTCCCAACGGCGGAGTGGTGGAAGTGGATCGGAAGACCCGCAAGATCGTCTTCGGGTACAAGGCTCGGCAAAAGGAAACGAGCACGGTGCAGCCACTGCCAGGCGGCAAGTTTCTTGTCGCCATACTGGGTCCGCAGCCACGGGCGCTGGTGATCAACCGCAAGGGCGAAGTCCTGAAGACCACTCCGCTGCAGTGCCAGAAACAGAACTTCCACATGCAGACGCGGATGCTGAGGATGCTGCCCAACGGCAACTACCTCGCGCCGCATCTTCTCGATTTCGCCGTCAAGGAATACGACCCGGCCACCGGCAAGGTGGTGCGTTCGTTTGCGACCGACGATCGAGGTCGTGCGAAGCGGGACTGGCCGTTTACGGCCATCCGTCTTGGGAACGGCAACACCCTGATCGCCTGCACCAACGGAAACCGCATCATCGAAGTCGACGCCGGTGGGAAGATCGTCTGGAGCGTGACCAACGAGGACCTGAAGGAGCGTCTGTTTGATGATGCCTGTGGCGCCCAGCGATTGCCCAACGGAAACACGGTCATTTCCAGTTATCACGCCAAGGGGCAACAGGTGAAACTGTTCGAGATCACCCGCGAAAAGAAGGTGGTCTGGCGTTATTCGGGAATGAACGCCGGGTTTCACCACTTCCAGGTCCTGACCACGAACGGAAAACCGTTGAAGAACAACACCTGGAAGTAGTCGTTCTTCGCTCGGTTCGAGTCTCTCGTTTTCCCTGGTGCAGTTTCTCGGCTGGGGAGGTCACCGAAAGGCGACAGTTCTCGACCGAATCGAAACCGGTCTTCTGTTTGTCAGCCAGCGAAAACACGTCAAACGCCGAAACAGGAGTGACATTCATGGATAGCCTCTCACGTCGCGGTTTCCTCTTCGCGTCATCCGGCGCAGCCGCTGGAACTTTCGTTGTCCCCGGTCTCGCTGAAGCCGACGAGCAGGTTGATGCTCACAAGAGTGGCCTGATCACCGGCCGACCCAAACCACTTCGCTACAAGTCCATTCCCGGCTTCCTCAGCGCCGAACAGATTGCACCGCACCACACCGCGCATTATGGCGGCGCCCTGCGCGGCTACGTTGCTTCCGACGCAAAACTGCAATCCAGCATCATTGAAGGCAGCAAGGTGGATCCCAACGCATACGGAGCGATCCAGCGTGCCAGGGCAGCCAAGGGCAACAGCGTGTTGCTGCATGAACTGTACTTCGACGCAATGGTCCCCAGGGCCGATGATGCGAAAGCTGAAGTTCGCAAAGCTATCGAAATGCGATTCGGGTCGCTCGACAAGTGGGCCGCCGACTTCCAGGCCAGCGCCAAGTCTGCCGCCGGCTGGGCCATGCTCGCGTTTCATCCGCTCAACGGAAAACTCTACAACGTGGTCAGCGATCAACATGCAATGGGGCCACTGTGGATGGCCACGCCGCTGCTGGTCATTGACGTCTACGAACACGCATTCTACGTCGACTACAAGAATCGCAAGACGCAGTACATCGAGACATTCATGGATCACATTGACTGGAAAGAAGTCAGTCGCAGGTTCAAGGTCGCTGGTTGACGAGGCGGCCGACCCCGACGTGGCTTACAGGGTGGCAACCGCCTCCTTCATTGTCGTACGACCTCGAGGCCGCCTGGCCCGGTTCGCTGAAAGAGATATTCAACAATGCCGTGTCGAGTGCATCTGGGAAGATGGTTGTTGTTCCAGGCGGGCCTGCTTGCCGTGTGGGCAGTTGCCGCCCCTTTGAGAGCCGGAGAAACAGGTGACGACAAGACGCTTCGCGTGTTCATCTTCGCCGGCCAGTCCAACATGGTTGGCTCGGACTCGAAGGTGAAGGACATCGGGCGGTTTCCACCGTTTGTCGGCCTCGAGAAGCCCCAGGACCACGTTCGGTTTTTCTACTGCATCGGACGTGAGAACAAGACGCGGTCCGACGGTTGGGTGGCACTGCAGCCGGTCAATGGAGTCGTCGGTCCGGAGCTGAGCTTTGCCCGGGCAGTTACCTCGGCGATCAAGGCTCCGATTGCGATCATCAAGGTCGCAGCGGGAGGGACTCACCTGGGAGGTGATTGGAATCCCGATGAACCGATCGGCTTCAAGATGTACCCGCTGGCGCTGGACCTGGTCCGCAGTTCGCTTGCGGAACTCGACAAGCAGGGAATCCCGTACCGGGTCGAAGGGTTCATGTGGCACCAGGGCGAAAACGACATGTTCAACAAGGACTACATGCCCAACTATGGGCGGAACCTGAAGAACTTTTTGGCCCGATGGCGTCACGATCTCGAGCTCCCCAGGCTCAGGTTCTACATCGGGGAACTGTGCACCAAGACCATCTGGGGGATGGACCTGCGGCCCCGGATGTACGCCATCAGCGTGGGGCAGAGGGCGGTCACCGACGTCGATCCGTTGGCCCAGTACATTCCCACCTCACATGTCGGAGTGGAAATCGGTGGCGGGGTCGGCCTGCATTATCACTACGGGACGTTGGGGCAACTCGAACACGGTGTGAACTACGCCACGGCCTACCTGGCCAACATTGG
>CAUZRQ010000395.1:0-3287 GCA_963582065.1 Planctomycetota bacterium
ACCGGTCTGGTTCTGGTGCGCGAGACCCGAAAACAGGGTGAAGTCTTTTCGGTGGTCCTTGAGCAGTTCCAGGTACGGGGTCGATTCGTAAACGGCACCGGGGGTCTTGGGCCACAGCAAGGGGGGATGGAGACCGAGCGTGGTGCAGACGAAGACCAGTCGCTTGGGTGGCCGGTTGCCGGCAGCAGCCAGTGCGGGGTTCATCGATTCCAGCAACGGTAGTGCCAGCGAGACGCCGGAAGCCCGGAGGAACGTTCGTCGATCAAGGGGACGCGTCATGGGTTTCACCTGTTTGGCCGTCGCACCACGCGACGATCGACGGTCACTTATTCCTGAACAACGGGCTCTGGACGACTTCGTGAATGATGGTCCGGACCGGGAAGTCGGATTTTCGCGTTCGATCCAGAATCGCCTCGATGCTATCCCGGTCGGCAAACTGGATTTCTCCGCCTGTCGAGTAGACCACGAGTTGTGATACGAAGTGACGGGCGATTTGTTCCTTGTCGGCCAGCAGAAGAGTCTTGAATTCCCTGATCCCTGAGAATTTCTTGCCGTCGGCCGTGACGCCGCTGGCATCGACAGCAGGTCCGGTCGTGTACGAGTTCGCGTTGAGGAATCCGAAGAAACCCGCCTGGTTGCTCTTGTTGGCACGGTACTTGGTCCGGAAACCTCCGATCGGATCGAAACTCTCCAGCGCGAATCCCGGCGGATCAATTTCCCGGTGGCACTTGTTGCAGGTTTCGTTGTCCCGATGAGCTGCCAGGATTTGGCGGATGGTTGTCTTGCCACGTGTGTCCGGTTCGATCGAACCGACCGTCGGTGGTGGGGGTGACGGGGGAGTGCCCAGGATGCTCGTCAGCACGAAGTTGCCCCGTGTCACCGGTGATGTCACGGTACCGTTGGCGGTTGTTTTCAGGATGGCCGCCTGGGTCAGCATGCCACCTCGTGGGCTGTTCTTGGGCAGCGTGACCTTGCGGAAGTGCTGGCCGGCGACGCCGGGGATGCGATAGTGTTCGGCCAGCCGGCGATTCAGGAACGCGAACTCGGAGTCGACCAGGTTGGTGAGACTGAGGTTCTCACGGACCAACTCGGTGAAGAACAGCCCGGGTTCGCGTCGGACCGCGTTGCCGAGCAGTTCGTCGTATTCGGGGTAGAGCTTTTCGTCAGGCGAGGTGGCGTCGACCTGGTAGAGCCGCAGCCACTGGCCGAGGAAGTCGGTGATGCACCGGGCCGCTTTCTTGTCGTCGAGCATCCGGTCGACCTGTCCGGCGAGCACCTCGGGATCCGAGAGCCGGTTCTTGCCGGCCAGCGCGAAGAGTTCGGCATCGGGCATGCTCTTCCAGAGGAAATACGAGAGACGGTTGGCCAGGGCGTAGTCGTTCAACCGGCCGGGCTTGCCCGCAAAGATCATGAACTGTGGGGAACTCAGCATCGCACGCAGTGTCACCCTCAGCGCGGACAGGAACGGTCGGCCGTCCTGGATTGCCGGCCTGGCGAGGTCGACAAATGACTCCAGTTCGCCGTCGGCCGGCGGGCGTCGGAAGGCCCGCGGAGCCAGTTCCCTGGCGATCTGGGCCACGTGTTCGATGGGCGGCTTGTTCAGCTTGATGGAATAGCCGGGCCGGCTTGGTGCATTCGGGTTCAGGTTTCGGAAGAACGCGGCGACCCCGTTTGGCACGGGCAGTTGCTTCAGTTCGACGCCCTTGAGCAACGAGCGGGTACTGGGCGGTGGCCAGGATTTCGACAGGGGACCCTCGATCTTCTGGCCCTTGATGGCCAGGCCCGGGCCCTTGTACTTTTTCGGACCCGTGACGGCGAGCAGGGCAAAGGGTTCGACTTCACACTCGAACGTCGAGTAGAAGGCGTCACCAGGTTTCAGGTACGTCTCGACCACGATCGACTCGGGCTTGCCGGGAAGCAGGTCGAAGGACTTGAGCAGGCTGGCGCCGCCGGTCGGATCACGCCGGATCAGCTTGAATGTGATCGGCTTGGGTGACTGGAATGCTTCGACCTGCGACGTGATCCGGTAGGTCCCGGCCGCGGGGACCGCGAATCCGAGGATGTCGGATCGCAACAGGTAGTCCACGTCGCGATAGACGGCGACGCCGTCGGGGAGCTTCCTGGAGACGCTCCCACCGAGATTGAGCGGCTTGTCGTGAAACTCGTTCAGGAAGGCGTTGTTCAGGAAGTCCAGTTGCCGGCTTCGGAACGGTCGCCGGTTCAGGTTGAACGACGCCTGGAGAGCCGCGTCGGCCGCCTTCAGGTAGCTCTGCATGTGAACGGCGGAGATCCGCTGGGTGGAACCCACCGTGTCGAAACTGCCGGAGTTGCTTTCGCCGGGAATGTCGGCTGTCACGTCGTCTTCGATCAGCAACAGGTCTCGAATCGTGTAGCCGTATTCGAGCTTGGTCAGGCGGCGAGTCGGGACCCGTCCGACCTGTTTCTGCCTGGCCAGGCTGGCGGCACGCAATCCCGTCTCCAGCGAGGCCAGTGCGGTTTTCCGTTGCCCGGGATCGGGACGATCCTCCGATTCGGGTGGCATCTCGCCATTGCGGACGCGGTCAAAAACCTTCTCCCACCGGCGAAACGTCCTGGTATCAGAGAGATCGTGGCTGATGTCGCCCAGATTGAGGCCGGTTTTCGTGTCGCCGTCGTGGCAGCCGATGCACGAGGCCTTGACCAGTGGTGTGACAGCTTCCGGGAACGACTGTGCGAGCGCGCTACCAGAAAGCAGGCACCAGGACGAGATCCACAGGATCACGGGGCGTTTCATGACGGGAAAATCTGGA
Source organism: Planctomycetota bacterium (assembly GCA_963582065.1). GTDB lineage: Bacteria > Planctomycetota > Planctomycetia > Planctomycetales > Planctomycetaceae > UBA8437. Next base: position 2,790 of record CAUZRQ010000395.1, read on the forward strand.
TGGGCGACACAGGAAATGATAGCAGTTGGTCATGCCCGCTGAAGGTCTACAGTCACGCCTGTGACAGTGGTCTGGCAGATGCCGTGGGAAGGTTGCAGCAGACCACACGTCACTCATCCGCCAGTTCGGGGCTCTGGGGTTTTATCAGGGGTTGGTGCGTTCTTTCGTTTGTTTGACATTGCTAAAAAACAGCACGAAAAACCGAACCCGTGGCCAAACGCAACTCCCAGGCAACCGACAAAGTCCATCTGCCCCCCGTAGAGAGGGAATCCGCTGAAGAGCACGGAAAACATAATCACACTCACGATTACGCCACCACCGATGCTGTTCTTCATGAGTCGCCCATCCTTCGCGAATTCGTCGCTGATCTTCTCAGCGGCACCCATCCGCGCAACAGCCTCGGCAAACGCCTCGGATTCGGTGACGCCCTGTCCAATGAGCACATCGATTTCCTCGCGAAGGTGTGACTCCAGTTCATTCAATTCGTCTCGAGAACAG
>CAUZRQ010000396.1:0-3286 GCA_963582065.1 Planctomycetota bacterium
GGCCATTTCTGGCGATGGTGAGCAGATGGGGGCCTGCCGGAGCACAAAACACCGGCCGATCGGTGCAAAATACGCGTTGATCCCGCTGCTGGGGGCGCAGCGTCCTCGTGCCGACCTGCGTCGGGGATGATTAGCCGACTAGTCTGTCGCTGGTGTTCGGGTCGGTTGGCCGGGGAGTTGGCCGGTCATGCTTGTACTCTTCATGACAAAGCGGCCGCGGACCAGTACGTGGTCGATTCCTACCGAATGTTGGTGTGGAGCCAGGAACGTCGCCTTGTCGGTGACGGTCGTCGTGTCCAGGACGACCAGGTCGGCCCAGTATCCCGGTTTGACCAGGCCACGGTCTTTCCAGCCCAGGCGGCGGGCGGGCAGGCCGGTCATCTTGTGGATGGCCTGTTCGAGCGTCAGCAGTTTCCGGTTTCGAACGTAGTGTCCCAGTACGCGTGGATAGCAGCCGTAGGAACGGGGGTGCGGATTCCCCTCGCCAAACCCGAAGACGCTTCCATCGGAGGCGATGCAGGTCTGTGGGTGCTTCATGACCCGGTCGACATCGCCTCCGGGGCGGGCATCGATGGTGTGGTTGATCCCGCGAACGCCGAGAGCAACCAGTTCGACGAGCAGCAGTGCCCCGTTGTGCAACGAGACCGGTTGTTTGCGAGATTTCAGGATCTCGGTGAGGTTCAGCCCCTCGAGCTTCGTGTCGTGTGGAGCCCGGGCGATCTGGATACGGGTCAGTGCCGCGGCGGTGTATTCCGCGTCGGCGGGACTCTGATCGGCCTCGTAGAGTTTCCGGACTAACAGGTCCTCGATCGCCAACACGATGGCTGCCTTTTGCTGGACGTCGGCGATGCGGCGACGGAATGCGGCCACCCCTCCCGCGAGAGAAGACTGGGGTACGTAGAGCCCGACGCTGCCGCTTCCGGCCCCGTAGGGATATTGGTCCAGCGTGACGTCGACTCCTTGCCGGCGTGCCCGGTCGATCCTCGCCAGGGTCTGTCGAGTCAGGCCGAAGACGGAGGCCGAGGAGATCTTGTGATGCGAGACGTGGACGGGGACTCCCGCCTTGTGTCCGATTTCCAGTGCCTCCTCCAGGGCGGCCAGGATCCGGGTCCCCTCGTCTCGCATGTGTGTCGCGTAGAAGCCTCCTTGCGGTGCAATTTCCTTCGCCAGCGCAACGATTTCATCGGTCCGGGCATAGGCTCCCGCGCCGTACCGCAGTCCGCTCGAGAGACCGACCGCTCCGGCCTTCATGGCTTCCCGTACCGTACGCTTCATCTCTTCCAGTTCTTTCGCGGTCGGGGCGCGGTCGACACGGCCCATGACCTGTTCGCGGACGCTGCCGTGGCCGATCAACAACGCGATGTTGGGACCAGTCCCCTGTGCACGCAACTGCTTGAAGAACGTGCTCACGTCGGTCGGGGAAGAGCCGCAGTTTCCGCAGACCAGCGTGGTGACTCCCTGGCGGATGTAGTTCTCGGCGCCACGGAATTCAAGGATGTTCCGATCGGCGTGGCTGTGGAGATCAATGAAGCCGGGACAGATCACGCGGTGACTCATGTCGATCACTTCAGCTCCACCCGCATCGTCGAGTCGTGTGACAGCGACGATCCGTCCGGCGATGATCCCCACGTCGGCGCGGAAGGGCGACCGTCCACTGCCGTCGACGACCAGGCCCCCGCGCAGCAGAACGTCGAAGCGGTGTGGATCAGCGGCCTGTGCGTCGGGAAATGGCCCGTCGATGGCAATCATCAACAGGCAACATATGATCCACCGATGGCCGTGTCCGAGCATGTGATGACGTTGTTCAGGAGTGTTCCGGAAAGTCTCTTGTCTCTTTTTTGCCATTCCGGGAAGAGGGTCGCAAGGGTCAACGTGAGTGAAGCTTGCGGTGAAGTGGTAGGAGTACTGTAGACCTTCTCTAAAGAGAGTGAACTGCGCACACTGCAGGTCCAGCTTGTGGAAGGTATCTGGTGCCTTGATGAATTACTGATAGGAATTTTGATTTCCGCCAGTCCACGAGTAAAAATCCCTCATTCAAGTGTTGCGTGTGTGCCGAGGCGGCCACGCAACACTTACTGATAGACGATCACGTGTTTGAAACGATTTTCCTGCAATGCCAAGGTTTTGATTCCTCCTGCCGATGTTTGTTTGCGGCCGTATTGAATGTTACCGCGATTTTCTACGGATGCAGTTCCGCGATGCCCGCTTCCAATTCGTGCAGTGCCGTGACCTCTTCTTGCGAGAGGGCCCGGTCAAACAGTGCCGCTTCATCGAACAGCCCTACGTAGTTCACGCCGAGCCGAAACGCCGCCTTTTCCATGTCCCAGGTGAATGCTTCACCAATCCCTTCGGACGCGCCCTGCAATACCCCGTCGATGTACAACTTCGCCACGCCCGAAGCCGTTCCGAGGCCGGAATACGTCGCCACGACATGCGTCCATTTGCCCCTGGCAAAGGGCAGCTTCTCCACCACGACCAGACGACCCAGAAAGTCCGGATTGTCGTTCGGCGGAATATCCTTGGGGTTCCAAGCCTTCAAGTCACCGAAAACACCCAGTCGGAAATGGCGCGGCGTGTCGTCCTTCGTGAAATCTACCCAAACCGCGCTGTTGTTGTATGCCGCGTCGGTGATCTGAATCGGATCGCAGTAGCCCGGCGCGAGATCCTCATCCGGGTTCAGACTCAGCCAAAACGACACGGAGCCGGTCCAGTTGCCTTCGGTGAAGCCGGCGTTACCGGCGGCACGGTAGAAGACGGCGTGGACATTCTTCTTGCTGAACTTGAGTGCGTGACCGAAACGGCCGCCCTCGACGATCTCTACGTCCGGGTTACCAATGCCAAGTATCGCCTGGTCCTGTTCGTCATAGCTCGGCGCAGTATAGATGCGCCGGTCGCTCTGGGCAAATGCAGCGTCGGGGCCGTCGTCAAACGGCGCGTGAAAGGTGAGTGACTGTGTGAGTGCTTCAACGGCTGGAGACACCATTGCCGTCTCTCCTTCACCTCCCACCGGCCCGGCCGGCGAACAACCTGCCAAGGTCAGAAAGATCGCGGCCGCCGAAGCTTCAATGATTCGTGTCTTCATCCGTCCCTCCATTGCTTGCAACCCGATCAGTTTAGCGCGACCCTCGGTATTGGCGAAGCTCGATCTCACAGCCATGTCAAACCGATGCGGTAGCTATCCCGTATGCACCCCGAACAGGTTACGAAGAAAATCCGTTTCGGGGGGGTAGGGTGACTGATAGGAATTTTGATTTCCGCCAGTCTACGAGTAAAAATCCCTCATTCA
>CAUZRQ010000397.1:0-3226 GCA_963582065.1 Planctomycetota bacterium
GTGCTGGCAAACTTGTACGCCTCGGGGTAGCAGCTGACCGTCCGGTACGACTGGTCGTCGGTATAGATGAACAGGATGTTCGGACGGTCCTTGGCCACGGCCTCGGGAAGAGGCGCTACAGAAAGTGCCAGCAGGATGACGGCGACACAACGGTGCATCAGGCTCCCCTGGGTTTGCCCCAGTGATCGCGGTACGGGCGAGACATCAGCGAATCGGCCTCGGCGTCGCCGACGACCCGTTCGGTCTCGGGGTCGAACTGGAACGATCGTCCCAGCCGGGTGGCGACGTTGCCCAGGTGACACAACGAGGTGGTCAGGTGGCCCAGTTCGATGTCGCCGTTGGGTGTTGCTCCGGATCGGACGCACTGCAGGAAGTTGGCCACGTGCTTTGGGGCGTTTTGCGCCTCGGGAGTGACCTTGACCTTGATCCTCTGGTTCCGCGCGTCGTAGACGGCGATCTTGCCGCGGCGGCTGAGGAACATCTGCCCCCCGGTTCCGTAGAACTCGGCTCCGCTGTCGACGTTGTGCGGATAGTTGGTCGACCAGAGACGCTGCTCGTAGATCAGGATCTTCTGGTCGCCCGTCTTTCCGCTGCCGGGATACTGGAACGAGACCAGTTGCGTGTCGGGAAACTGCTGGTCGTCGTCGAAGAAGAACTTGCCTCCGGTGGCAGAAACCAGCGACGGGTGAGTGTCGACTCCCAGTCCCCAGCGGGCGTAGTCGATGTCGTGCACACCGTCGTTGCCCATGTCGCCGGTGCCGAAGTGGTACCACCAGTGCCAGCCTGAAGGGGTGCGGTTGGCCTGGAAGGGGATGAACTCGGCGGGTCCGACCCAGTTGTCGTAATCGAGAGTCGAGGGCGGTGTGCCGGGCTTGCCCTTGCCGATGTTGCCCCGCTTCTGGATGTTCCAGGCCTTGCAGACCTTGACGTCACCGATGATTCCACCGTGCAGCAACTTGACCGCGTCGATCATCATCGTGGTACTGCGGACCTGGGTGCCGTGCTGCACAACCCTCTTGTTCCGCCTGGCCGACTCGACCAGCAACCGGCCTTCTCGGACGTTGTGCGAGCAGGGTTTTTCGACGTAAACGTGCTTGCCGGCCTCGCAGGCCAGGATCGCTGCGGGGGAATGCCAGTGATCGGGCGTGGCGACGATCACCGCATCGAGCGTGTCGTCGGCCAGGACCTTGCGGATGTCGTTGCTTGTCTTGACGGTGCCACGGACCAGCTTCTGGCCGTTCTGCAGCCGGCGGGTATCGACATCGCAGATCCAGGTCAGTCGCACGCCGGGGTTCGACTGGAAGACTCCGGCCAGGTAGCTGCCTCGACCCCCGCAGCCGATCAGGGCCACCTGCAGCGTTTTCCTGGCATCGGCGTTTCCGGCGTGCACGTAGGAGGCAAGCGACAGTGAGGCGGCGGCCGTGGAGGAAGACTGCAGAAACTGTCGGCGGGTGGGTGATGTCATGGCCGGGGCTCCGAGAATCGCCAGGAGGTGTGGACTGGGCTTGCTGGTTGGGATTCTACGACGAGGGAGGTGCGAATGTCACCGAGAGGGGACGTGCTTCAGGTGCCTGTCGAGGAATCGGTCAGCCAGGCTGCGGGATGACGACGGGAACGAATGTCCGATGTCGGGGTAGGCGGCCTGGAGCGATCCTGCGGCGGCATGGAGTACGTAGACGGGCCGGGCGGCGTCGATCGAATCGAGCACGCCCGTGTAGTCGAAGTCACGGTCCCGCTTGGCGGCGATCGCCAGGAACGGCCTGGGAGCGAAGGTGCCGATGATCTCGGGAAAGTCGAACGGTACGCGATCGGCGCTGTTGCCGAACCGGGTGCGGATGCGGGGCATGTAGCGTGGCCCGGTCCAGGAGGGTACGTCGTCCTTGTGAAAGCGGGTGAATCCGCAGTTGGATACGATGACCCGAAGGCGAGGCTCGAACGCGGCGGTGAACATCGCGTTGTGTCCGCCCAGCGAGTGGCCGATCACGCCGATTCGACTGGCATCCACCTGCGGCAGACTCACCAGCAGGTCGACCGCACGAATGTTGTCCCAGATCGCCTTCATCGTGCCGCTGGCGTAGCCGTGTTTCGGATCGAAGTCGAACGTCGAGTCGCCGAAGCCGGGGTAGTCTGGTGCCAACGTGACATAGCCGCGACGGGCCAGGTGCAGGGCGTGGGCCAGGTCGGGATTCCCCGCCAGGCCGGCTGCTTCCCGCTTGCCGTCGCGATGGGTCTGCTGCAGGCACAGCACGGCCGGTCTGCGAGCGGCCCGGCGATCGGGATCGGGATCCGTATCGAAAACAAAGAGGTAGGCCGAGACACGTTGCGAGTGATCCGAGCGAAATGTGAGTTTCCGTCTGGAGACGCCCTTCAACTGCACTGTCTCGATGGTGCGCACTTCCAGGGGGACACGGCGGGAACGGTCGGGGAGCGGGCCCATGACCTGTTGCAGGCCCGAGAGGATGTGGCGGCGACGCGCGTGCCAGTCGTCCAGCGATCGGATCGGTCTTGGGTGGCCGGCAGCCGAAAGCACTCGCATCAGGTCCTGGTGCTGACCATAGGCTGTGGCGGGGGATTGTGGTGGCGGATTCGCCGCCAGAGAGACCGACAGGCAGATCGTCTCGATCAGCAGCAGGAGTCCCAATCGAGCCATTGAGTGCCGTCCTGGATCGACTTCAGCAGGTGGTCTCAGAAGCGGTGGACCGCTCTGAGCACCAGTCTACGCCATTCTCGGCCACCGATGGGCTCAGCAGGGTACCGGGTCAGGCGGAAGGCGGGCACAAGCCGATGGTGGTCTGCCGGCCGATGGGAACTCTATCATGGTCCGACAACGCCCGAAGCTCTGGAGACCTGCCGGCAATGACGCTGCACCCGGAATCACAGCGGCTGCTGGATGAACTGACCGCGCTGGACCTGCCGCCGATTTCCTCTCTGACGGCCGAAGAGGCGCGACTGCGTCTCGAGCCGCCTTCGGGCCCCTTGCAGGAAGTGGCAGCGATCGTTGAGGAGTCGTTCGAGGGTCCGGGGGGTGCGATTCGTGCGAGACGCTATCAACCGCTGCTCGCATCGGATGAGCCGACGAACCTGATCGTGTTTTTTCATGGCGGCGGCTGGGTGATCGGCAGCATCGAGACACACGATGACACCTGTCGTCGCTTGGCAAACGCCTGTGCTGCTGTGGTCGTCTCAATCGATTATCGTCTGGCACCGGAATCTCCGTTTCCGGCCG
>CAUZRQ010000398.1:0-3223 GCA_963582065.1 Planctomycetota bacterium
GTGCCGTCCCAGCGGACTTCCTTGCCGACTCCGTTGAAGACGTGCACGGCGCGGACGCCGGGAGTCTTTTCGGCATCGGCCGTGTCGAGAGTCTTCACGACCGCGGCCCCGCCCTTGAACGTCAACAGCCGGGCGAACAGGGTGCCGGCGGTGTTGATGTCGGCGGCGTACTTGGCGTGGCCCGAGGCCTTTTCGACGCCATCGATCCGCGTGATGTCACTCCCGATCAGGGAGTTGTCCTTACGGGCTTTCCAAGCAACTTTGCGTTCTGCCATGGTTCACTTCCCCCCCTTCGAGATTTCCAGGGCGCAGCTCGTGATGCCCTGATAGGTGCCACAGCGGCAGATGTTGCCGCCCAGACCCTTCTGGATCTCTCCCAGAGATGCCTTGGGGTTTTTGTCGAGAAAAACTCGGGTGGCGACCACGAAGCCGGGGGTGCAGAACCCGCACTGCATCGCGTCGTGCTTGACGAATCCGGCGACGACTGCGTCGACCTTCTCGCCCTGCCGCAGAGATTCGACGGTACGAATCTTCTTACCCTCGCACTCGATCGCCAACCGGCTGCCGGCCAACACGGCCTTGCCGTCGATCATCACCGTGTCGGCGCCGTCGGCGGACCGTTCGTCAACCTCCTTGCAACCGGTCAGGTTCAGGGTGTTCCGCAGGACGTGCAACAGCGTCACCCGCGGTTCGACCTTGACGGTGTGATTCTTGCCATTGACGTTCAGCGTCACGCTGGTAGCGGCCGCGGCGAAGACGTTGGTCTTCAGGTTCGCGGCCGCCGCTTCCTCGGGTCCCTGCGTGGCCACCGCGGTGGCGGTGGCGGCCGCAGCCGATCCCTTCAGAAAAGCGCGACGACTGAAGTCCGGCCCGCTGCGATTCTGATCGTTTCGGTCCCACATGGACTTCACTCTCCTCAACAGTTGCCAAACACGGACTCGCTCCCGAGTCTCCCGAAAGTGCCCCGCATCCTACCGACGCCGTTCCCGGGACTCAAACGTGCGGAACAAAAAAATGCGGCCCGCCCGCCGCGGCCGGGGTCAGCCCGTTGCCAACTCGTCGTTGGGGGTGTCGGTGAGAAACATGCAGCCGGGGGCGTGGGTGATGGCGAAGGGGACTCGCGCGGACTCGAGCACCGCTTGCGGGGTGACGCCGCAGGCCCAGAAGACCGGGAGCTCGTTGTCAGCGACGGGGACTGGGTCGCCGTAGTCGGGATCGGCCAGGTCGGCGATGCCCAGCAGTTTGGGGAGACCGACGTGGACCGGTGAGCCGTGGACGCGGGGATACTTCGAGGTGATTTCCACGGCACGCACCACCTCGGAGGGCTTGTAGGGTCTCATCGAGACGACCATCGGGCCGGAAAAGGGACCGGCCGGTTCGCACGCGATCGACGTGCGGTACATCGGTACGTTGGTCCCCCGATCCAGGTGCCGCACCTCCAGACCCTCACGCAATAACGCCGCCTCGAAACTGAACGAGCAGCCGATCAGGAATCCGACCAGGTCGTCGTGCCACAAGGGAATCACGTCGGTCGGTTCGTCGACCAACTCGCCCTGTTCCCACACCCGGTAGCGGGGCAGGTCGGTGCGGATGTCGGCGGTGGGGGCCATGAGAGCGGGGATAGGGATGCCGGGTTCGGTGACGTCCAGCAGCGGACAGGGCTTGGGGTTGCGTTGGCAGAAGAGCTTGAAGTCGTCGGCATGTTCGGACGGCAGAATGACCAGGTTGGCCTGGGCGAAGCCGGGGGCCAGCCCCGCGGTGTGCTCGGTCCACGCACCCTCGCGGCAGGCCTGCCGGACCTCCTCGGGTGTCTGGAATTCCGTGATGGGCTCGTCCTGCATGTCGCCAGTCTAGCAGACGGGACATGGGGACTGGCTCGTCGGATGGTCCGCCACCGGCGGACCATCCGAGGTGCCTGTCCCCTGTTGTGGACGCTTTCGGCGTGAGAGGGGTCGGTTTAGGATGTGGCTCGATTGAGAGAGTAGAAAGTAGTGAGTAAGGATGGGACGGGAGAGGATTGACGATGGAAGAGCAGTTTCCTCGAGACGGACGGGTTGAATGGATTGGTGGAGCGGTCGAGCGAAAGGGCGAGATGGTTTCTCGTGAGGAGTGCCGCCTGGAGCCGGGGGCGGGGATCGACGGTGAGCACCATGCCAGCGGCGGTGAGACCCATCGCGAGGTGACGTTGATCCAGCACGAGCACCTCGGTGCGGTGGCGTCGCTGACGGGCCGGGACTCAGTGGACCCTGCGCTGTTGCGTCGCAACATCGTCGTCAGCGGCATCAACCTGCTGGCATTGCAGGAGCGGACGTTTCGGCTGGGCGACGTGGTGCTCGAGGGAGCCGGGCCGTGCGTGCCGTGCGAGCGGATGGAGCAGAACCTGGGCACCGGCGGCTACAACGCCATGAACGGACATGGCGGGATCTGTGCCCGGGTGGTGTCCGGAGGCACCGTTCGGGTCGGGGACGTCGTCAGCGAGCCGACTCGATAACCCGTCCCGTCTCGATCCGCACTTCCTCCAACGGCCGGTCTTGGCCGTCGGTCGCCAGGCGACCGATCGTCAGCAGCGCTTCCAGGCTCTGGTCATCGGCAGTCTTGCCGAAGGCGGTGTACTGTCGATCGAGGTGTGGGGCCCGGTCGAGGCAGAGGAAGAGCTGGCTGCCGGCGGAGTTGGGATCGCTGGTGCGGGCCATCGACAACACTCCCGCCTCGTGCAGTTGATCGTTGAACTCGGCGTCGATCGTGTACCCCGGACCGCCGGTACCGGTCCCCTCAGGGCATCCGACCTGGGCCATGAAACCGGCGATCACGCGGTGAAAGATGATTCCGTCGTAGTAGCCGATGCTGGTCAAGCCGATGATGTTTTTACAGTGGCCCGGAGCGATTTCTGGCCAGAGATCCAGCGTGATCCCCCCCAGTGACGTCTGGAATTCGACCTGGTAGCTGGTGGTTTCAAAATCGATCGTCTCGGTCGCCTGGTCGACTTCGGCTCGGCGGTTTTCGGTCATCAGAATCTCGCTTGCTGCGGGGTGAGTGGGTGTGAGGGGGGGGCAACGAGGCGTATCGTAGGGGTCCGCCAGCAGGCTCGCCAGTCAGGTTACGACCTCGCGGAGCTGTCGTCTGCGGCCTCCCCGAACCCGCCACCTCCGGGTGTGAGAATCGTCAGCACATCGCCGGGGGCGATGTCGAGTTGGACTTTTCCGCCGAGGTCCACTTCGTCGGA
>CAUZRQ010000399.1:0-3207 GCA_963582065.1 Planctomycetota bacterium
CTCGACCCGGCACATCCTGTTGTTTTCCGACGCGGCCGACAGCGAGCAGCCCGAGAATTACCGGGAACTGCTCGAGAAGTTCGAGAAGGGCGGCATCACTGTCAGCGTGATCGGGCTGGGCAGCGAAAGCGATCCGGACGCGGAACTGCTCAAGGACATCGCCGACCGCGGTCGGGGGAACATCATGTTCTCGATGGATCCCCAGGAACTGCCTCGACTCTTCGCCCAGGACACGCTCAGCGTGGCCCGCAACACGTTCGTGAAGAAGAACCTCGAGACGCAGCCGGACGGGATCCCCGGCGCTTTCCAGGCGGGTGCCCGCTTGCTGGGCGAGTTGGGCAGCGGCGAGTCGTTTCCGACGGCCGGCGGCTACAACCTCTGTTACCTCAAGCCGGATGCCACGATGGCCGTGGCGTCGGGGGACGAGTACCGGGCACCGTGGTCGGCGGCCTGGTATCGGGGCCTGGGCCGTGCGGCCGCGATCACGCTGGAGGTCGACGGAGAGCACTCGGGAGCATTCGGCGACTGGGACGGCTACGCCGACTTCCTGGTCACGCACGCCCGTTGGTTGCTCAGCGGAACGGCGGACCTGGACGGGGTGTTCGTCGAGATGATTCGGGACGGCCAGGACGCGGTGATCAATGTCGAACTCGATCCCGAACGGGCGGCCGGCTACCGGGTGCGGCCGCCGCGGGTGCTGGTGCTGCCGCCCGGCGACGAGCGTCAGGAACCGATCGAGCCGTTGCTGTCGTGGACGGGGCCGAACTCGCTCGAGGCTCGTGTTCGCCTGGCCCGCACCGGTACCTATCGCACGCTGGTCCGCAGCGGGAACCGGGCCGAGCGGGAGTTCGTCCGCGGACCGATCGTGACGTTGCCGTATTCCCCCGAGTTCGTGCCGCGGACCGATCAGCCGGCCGGTGTGGATGTCCTCGCGGAGGTGGCGGCGATCAGTGGAGGCGAACAGCGGACCGACGTCACGAGTGTCTACGACGATCCGCCGCGGAGCTCCCAACGGGTCAGCTTGCTGCCGTGGTTGTTCATTGCCAGCGTGGTGGTGCTGGTTACCGAGATCGGCGGTCGGCGGCTGAACCTGTGGACCAGGACCAGCGAACGGTTCACCCGTTCGGCCAAGGCGAAGCAACTGCCTGTCCCACGGCCGAAGCCGGCCCGATCGCGCCGTCGCTCAACTCCTGCCCCATCTCCGACCGTCGCTCCCGATCCGGTTCCCACCGCAGCCAAACCGGAACCCGTCCAGCCGGCCGCACCGAAGCCTGAAGCCGCCGACATCTTTCGGCAGGCGAAGTCACGAGCGAAGAAACGGCTGAAGTAGCCCCGGTTACGCCGGTGGCCCCGCGTATTTGACTCGACTCCTCGCGGCCCCTACGATCGAGCAGACCAGTCGCAACTGTTGGTTTTCCGGGAGTGTACGCGGATCTGGTGACCGCCCTGGGCTTCAAACCCAGTGTGGCGTCTGAAAAGTCGCCAGGTGGGTTCGATTCCCATCCACTCCCGCTTTCTTTTTCATCGGGCCGCAATGACCCGCAACTGCCTGCTACGGCAGGTAGTTGCGGTGAGTCATTGGGCGGTGATCGATGACGGTCGTCAGTGTTCCTGGGTGCTGGCCGTGTCTCAATCGAACTCACCGAATCGCAATGGTTGTCGCCAAAACCGGCAACCAAACCGGCAACCATGTTCTGGTCGCTCGATTGTCCACTCTCGTTGTCCGTCGGTATGGGCGGACCCTGTTGTGCTTCAGCCGTGCTGGTCGCGACCGGCAAGGGTGGCATTCCGTCGACAGCAGATGCGAGATCGAACAGGTTCGCGTGTGTGTACCTGCCCAGTGTCAGTTCAACCGTCGTATGTCGGGCCAGTCGTTGCATTGCCTTCGGTGATGCTCCCGAGCGGCCCAGTCGAGAGAGGTAGGTATGCCGTAACGCATGAAAGTCGGCATACCGACCCTCCACATCCACGTAAGGGATGCCAGCCTGCTTCAGATCGCTCTGCATGAACTTGCCGGCTCTCTTGTTCTTGGCCCAGTTGCCGGGCCATAGCGGGGCATCCTGGTGCATTGTCGCGAGCCAGGGCTTCAGCAACGCCACGAGGTCGGTGGAAATGGGAATCACGTCACCTCGCTGTGACTTCTCGTCGGCCGCGTTGATTCGGACTGTTGGCGGACGGGAATCCAGCTCGAAATGAGCCGGAGTGAGGCTAGCCAATTCACTGGCTCGAAGACCGGTTCCTAACGCCGTTGCGTACAGCCTGAACCGCTGTCGGCCGTTCAGACAGAAGCCGGGGCGATTGCAGTTTCGAGCCGTTTCGAGCAATCGTGCTATCTCGGCACCATTCAGTTCGCGACGTTCTCGGCGGAGGTCCAGTTTTGCGTTTCCACCTTTCAGGTGAGCCAGGCGGTTGTCGTTAGTCCTTCGATCTTCGATCAGCCATTTCGTGAACTGCTTGACTGCTGCGAGATAGTGGTTGACGGTCCGTTGGCCCATTCCGTTTCTCTTCAGGTCAGCCAGGAAAGCCTGCACACGACTCGCCGAGATGTCGAAGATGAGGCGAAACTCACAGCCCTCGATGATCTTTCGCACACGAGCCTCAACGGGCTGCAGATAGTCTCCACTGCGACCGGAGTCTCGTAGTGTTCCAATGAAATCGGCCAGGTGCTCGGACAACGGTTGCTTGTGGTGTTCTTCGAATGAATCGATCAGGCCGGCTCTGCCAAGGGCGACTCTTGTCTCGAGTTCGTGCAACAGGTGTCTGGCGGCTTCCTTGTTTGAGCAAAGTCCCACGCTCTTCCTGTTCCCGTCAGCATCGGTGAATTCGCCCCTCCAGGTCTTGGACTTGACCCGCTTCTTCCGTGCCCCGGGGTCACCCTTCCGGCAGCGGCTGCCATCGGCATCAACGTACCGGGTGATCGTTGGTTTGAAGAGTCGTCCCATTTCAGCTCCCTTGATTGTCACTCATCGGTCGCAGCTCCAGGCCCAACGCTTCAGCGATTTTTGCCGCCGTCACCAGCCGGATGTCGCGTTCACCTGACATGAACCTGTCGATGATGTCGGGTGAGATGTGGGCGTCCTTGGCGATTCGATAATGAGTTTTGCCACACTGGCGAATCCGGTCCTTCAGTTGGACGTCAATCGTCCGGCCGTGTCTGGACATCCTGTCACCCCGCAAGTCAATGGGACCGCCGAGGAATTATAAGTG
>CAUZRQ010000400.1:0-3204 GCA_963582065.1 Planctomycetota bacterium
CCCCACAGCCGCGAATAGAGCGCCTGTCCGCGGGGCTCGCAATTGAGCACGACGAAGCTGGGCAGGTTGCGGTTCATCGTCCCCAGCCCGTAGCTCAGCCAGGCCCCGAGGCTGGGATGTCCGGCCGCCTGGTTGCCGGTCTGGATCAGCGTGATCGCCGGATCGTGATTGATCGCGTCGGTGTGGATCGTGTGGACGAAAGCCAACTCGTCGGCCATCGACCCCACACGCGGAAACAGTTCGCTGACTGGCTTCCCGCAATCACCGTGACGCGGAAACCGGAACACCGATGGAGCGATCGGGAAACGGGGCTGCGAGGCGGTCATCGTGGTCAGACGCTGCGCCCCGCGGATCGAGGCGGGAAGATCCTTGTCGAACAGCTTCTGCAGTCCCGGCTTGTGATCCAGCGTATCCAGTTGCGACGGTGCACCAGCCATGAACAGCCAGATCACCCGTCTGGCTCGCGGCGAGAAGTGCGTCGACCGGTCGGCCAGGGCGTCCTCGGCCAACATCGTCGACAACGCCGCGGTCCCCAGTCCGGCTCCGGCCAGGAAAGTCCGCCTGGAACTGTCGACGTTGTCACAAAACGACCAGGACATGGTTCATTCCACGTTGAGAAAATCGTCGCGGTTCATCAGCAGATTGGCCACCATCGTCCAACTGGCACACTCGATCGCATCGAGTCCGTCGGGTTTCGGGCTGGCCCCCACCCCCAGCAGCTTGTCGGCCGCCTTCGGATCCCTGGTGAACTGCTTGCGGAACACTCCGGCGGCGGCCACCAGTTGCTCGACATCGACATCGGAGGCCGCGCGGGCCAGTGCCCGCCGGAACATCCATCTGGCCCGCTCGGCATCCACATCGGCCCGCTTCACCGCTTGCTGCGCCAACCCGCGGGCCGCCTCGACATACTGCGGGTCGTTCATCAACACCAGCGCCTGCAACGGCGTGTTGGTCCGCTCACGACGCACCGTACACTGCTCGCGGGTCGGAGCATCGAATACGGCCATCGACGGGGGTGGTGACGTCCGTTTCCAGAACGTGTACAGCGTACGGCGATACAACGCCGTGCCGCTGTCGACCTGGTACTCGCGGGTGTTGCTGCCGGCAAATGCCACGTCCTTCCAGACTCCCTTGGGCTGGTAGGGCCGCACCCCGGGACCTCCGACCCGACGTTGCAGCAGACCGCCCACGACCAGCGCCTGGTCACGCAACACTTCGGCATCCAGCCGATGTCGGGGACCCCGAGACAACAGGCGGTTGTCCGGATCGGCGGCCCGCTTCGCTGCGGTCGCCCGGCTGTCCTGGCGATAGACGGCCGAGTTGACCATCAGCTTGAGCATGTGACGCACGTCCCAACCCGATTCGACGAACTCGACGGCCAACCAGTCGAGCAACTCGGGATGAGTCGGCCGATCACCCATCACCCCGAAGTCCTCGGTCGTCTTGACCAGCCCGACCCCGAAGACGGATTGCCAGAGCCGGTTGACGGTGACCCGGGCGGTCAGCGGATGGCGGCGGTCGACCAGCCAGCGGGCCAGACCCAGCCGATTGGCCGGGGCCCCAGGAGCCAGGCCCGCGAACATCGCCGGCACCCCCGGAGTCACCTCCTCGCGACGCTGATCGTATTCCCCACGCTCCAACACCCACGCCCGGGGCCTGCGATCGGTCCGCTCCTGCATCACCAAGGTGGTGATCGACCGGGAGTAGATGAAATCCCGTCGACGTTCGGTCGTGCCCAACTCGACGGCCACCTTCTGCTGCTGCTTGTCGACGGCCGACCAGTACCAGGTCGACACCAGGTCCCGGTCGGCGTTCCGGAGTGACTTCCAGTCCGGCTTGTCGGACACCAGGCCGCGGATCCGGAACTCCGCAGCCAACAACCGAGCCTCGTCTTCGCTCAACCACCGCGACCAGACGCGGACATCACTAATCCCGCCGGTCGGCAGGCTGCTGCCGATCACCAGCGGGCCATCGTGCAAACCGGTCGCCTCGACCAGGCTTTCGTTGGCATTCCGCAATCGCCGCACCCGGCCGTCGACCAGCATGCTGATCGACGAGTTCGACCGGCCACCCGAATACCTCACGCAGACGTGCTGCCACGCCGATGGAGCCAGGGCCTGGTCGCCGGGCAACAGTCCCTTGATCGCCCCCCCCTTGCCATCGGCAAGCTCGAACGACAGCGACCCGCGAGGATTGCTGGTGATCTTCCAACCCGACGTCTTCTTGTTGTCATCGGTGTGGCGATGCTCGAGGATCGTCGTGCTGACCAGCTTCTCAGGGGTCCTCAGCCAGAAGCTGATCGAAAACGCCCGATCGGTGGTCAGCCCCTTCAACGGTCGCTGCAACCCCTTCGCCTCATCGGCGAACCGCACTCCCCGTGCGCCACCGGGATGCGACCTGGCCGGTCGGACTCCCTCGGGCCAGTCGGCCGCTTCGCCATCCCTGTCCTGGGGCCGAACGAGAGAATCCGAGAAGATCAGATCGGCTGCGGAGACAACGTCGGCGGACGGCTCGGCAGTGGTCTCCCACCACGTGCGAACATCGGCGGTGGGGCGTTGCTTCTGCTGGGCCAACAGCCTGCCCCGCCGCAACCGCAGCCTGTTCCACTCGTCCTCGTATTCGCCGGACGGCAGGACGACAACCGGGGGCGAGTCCTTCTGGTTGCCGTCGTTGGGTGGCTGGGTGGTGTTGTTGAAGAACGCGGCCAGGCGATAGAAGTCACGTTGCTTCAGCGGGTCGTACTTGTGGTCGTGACACCCGGCACATCGGGCGGTCAACCCCATGAAGACCGTCGAGACGGTCTCGACCCGATCGACCATGTACCGGACATTCATCTCCTCGGGAATCAATCCTCCCTCGGCAGTCGAGACATTGCACCGGCCAAAACCGGTGGCGATCCGTTGATCGAGTGTGGCCCCAGGAAGCAGGTCACCGGCGATCTGCTCGACCACAAACCGATCAAAGGGCATGTTCGAGGCGAACGCGCCGATCACCCAGTCCCGGTAGGGCCAGATCTCGCGGTAATTGTCCAGGTGCATGCCGTGGGTGTCACCGTAACGGGCGGCATCGAGCCAGAACCGGGTCCGGTGCTCAGCGGCAGCCGGAGAGGCCAGCAACCGATCGACCAGCCGCTGGAAGGCAGCGGGCCGCTTGTCGGTCAGAAACTTGGCCGACGTTCCCGGGTGCGGTGGCAGGCCGGTCAGG
>CAUZRQ010000401.1:0-3199 GCA_963582065.1 Planctomycetota bacterium
GTCGACGTCGACGACCGTCTTGCCGTCGATCTGCAGCCGGCTGCCGTCGTCGGAGCCCAGGAAGAAGGTGTAGCGACCGGCCTTGGGCACCTGCAGGAACCCGGTGAACCGGAGTCCGAACCGGTCACGGCGGGCGGCGACACCAAGCTGAAATCCCGAGACCTTGCCGGTGCTCTTGGGCTTGAGCTTGCCGAAGTCGGGAATCTTCGACCAGTTGCCCTCGTAGTAGGCGAAGTTGAGATTGGGCGGCAGCTGGATCGCCTGGAAGAAGTAGCCGGCGATGTCGCGGGATTCCTGGTCGTTGAGATTGAGGCTGGGCATGCGGCCACCGGGGCGGACGGCCAGCGGGTTTTTCAGGAACGCGGCCAGGCTGTCGCGGGTGTATTTCTTCTCGATGGCGCCCAGCGGCACCGAGGCGGCCAGCACCTTGGCCTTCGCGTCCCGGCGCGGTTGGTGACAGGCGATGCAACCGACCTGGTGGAACAGCCGTTCACCGCGGGCCACTTCCTGGGGTTGCGGTGCCGAGGGTCTCGGCGTGCCCGTCGAGGCCAGGAAGTTGACCAGGGCCCGGACCTGGGCGGATTCGGACTGGGGATCCAGGCCCGGAAACAGATCGGGCATCGTGGTGCCCGGCTTCGTGCGGTGCGGGTTGGCCAGGAATTCGACCATCCATTCGGGGTGGACCCGGGCGCCGACGACATCGAGCACCGGGGCCGGCTTGGTCTTCACGCCGGTTGCCGACACGCCTCCGGCATGACAGCTCGTGCAGTTGAGTTCCGAGACCAGCAGGCGACCGCCGCCGACCAGGGTCTTGTCCCCGGTGGAATGAAAACGGGCGAATGCGGGCAGGACCGGATGTCCGCCCGCAGCTGTCGGTTCGGCGGCGTCTGCGGTCGACAGATCCACGACGGCCACGATCAGCGTGGTGACAAGACAGATCGTGAACAACCTCGCCGTCGCGTGCATCTCAGCCCCCTCGCAGCCGATCCGTTTGTGACAATGGTGCCGAGTCTACCGGGTGCGGGAAACAGCGACCACCGAGACTGACGCCTGACCATCGGCGGCCTCTTTACCGTTCCGGAATCGGTGTGTGATAATCGAGCCGGTGCAATTCTCTCGCTGCGGAATCTTCATCCTCCATTTCTGGACCACGGGGACCTGATGAGTGACCAGTCGCGGGCAGGTTGCCGACGGGGCCGCACGACCGGCACCCTGGGGGTGTTGGTCGCGCTGACCGTCGGCGTGGTGACGTGGTGCGGTTGTGGTGATGACGAGCCGTCGCCGTCGCAGCGGGCGGACACCGATCCTGCTGGCGGAACGGTCGGCGATTCCGGAGAGGGTCGCGAACCCGCTCCGGCCGAAACTTCGGCGACATGGAAGACCGAGCAGTTCCAGGCGGCCGCCGGCGACCAGTTGCAGTTGCTGGTCGAGGATCTCCAGCGTGACGGGCGATTCGATCCCGAGATCCTCGCTCGGGTCGCCGCGACCGATTTCACCGGCGATCGACTGCGTCCGGAACAAATGCCGGTGGTGCACGAATCGGGCGGGCTGGTGATTCGTCGACAGACGACGGCCGTCGCCGACGGCTCACCGGGCGAACACGGGGTGGCCGGCAGCCTGGTCGAATCGCTCGACGAACTGGTCTCTGGCTGGGCGGGTCGGTCGGATGTCCACCTGCATTTCAAGATCACCTCGGTCGAACTCGGCGACGATCTCGCCGAGACGAGGGTGTTGATGGAGGCCGGGGCCCGACAGGGCGACCGGTTCACCCAGTTGAAGAGTCGGTGGCTTTGCGGCTGGAAGCTGGACGGCAAACGGCCTCCGCGGTTGCTTTCGCTGCGAAGCGAGCTGCTCGAACAGGTCACCGGGTCATGGCCGGGAGGACGGCTGTATGTCGACGCCACCGCCGGCGTGCTGAAACCGGCCGCCGAGGTCAGTGATCAGCTTTGTCGCAGTGTCGATTACTGGCGTGGGCGGTTGCAGGCCGAACTGGGCGTGGCGCTGCACGGGCACCAGGGGTTGGCCGTCGGTGACGTCAACGGTGATGGACTCGACGACGTCTACCTTTGCCAGCCGGGTGGCATGCCCAACCGGTTGCTGGTCCAGCAACCCGACGGCACGGTCCGCGATCGGGCCCGCTCTGCCGGTGTCGACTGGCTCGACCGCTCTCGCAGCGCGTTGCTGGTCGACTTCGACAACGACGGAGACCAGGACCTGGCGTGCGTGTTGAACATCAACCTGGTCCTGATGGAGAACGATGGCCGCGGACGGTTCACCGAGCGGGACGTGGCATTTACGACCGGCGATCCGTATGCGCTGGCCGCGGCCGACTTCGATGCCGACGGCGACCTGGACCTGTTCGTCAGTGGTTACGGGGCCGGCTTCCTGTCCAACCCGGCCGGAAAGGGTGTGCTCGGCGAGTCGATTCCCTATCCGTATCACGACGCGAACAACGGGGGCCCGAACCTGCTGCTCCGCAACGACGGGGACTGGCGGTTCGCCGATGCGACCGACGAGGTGGGGCTGGGGATGAACAACCGTCGCTGGAGCTTCGCGGCGGGCTGGTCGGACTACGACGGCGACGGCGACCCCGACCTGTATGTCGCCAACGACTACGGACGGAATTGTCTGTATCGCAACGACGGGGGCCGGTTCACCGACGTGGCAGCGACCGCCGGGGTCGAAGACATTGCAGCGGGGATGAGCGTCTCGTGGTGCGACTACAACGGCGACGGCCGCCCCGATCTTTACGTGGGCAACATGTTCTCGTCGGCCGGCGAGCGGATTGCCTACCAGCGGAGATTTCAGCCGGAGGCCGACCGGGAGGTGCGTCGACAGTTCCAGCGGCACGCCCGGGGAAACACCCTGTTCGAGAACGTTGGTGACGGCACGTTTCGCGATGTCAGTGTCGATCGCGACGTGACGATGGGACGCTGGGCGTGGGGGTCACCCTTCGTTGACATCAACAACGACGGCCGTCCCGACCTGCTGGTGGCCAACGGGTACATCACCGGTGAAGACACCAACGACCTGTGAAGTTTCTTCTGGCGACAGGTCGTGTCGCATTCGCCGATCCGGATTGCCGGCAAGCCGGTCGATCCGCGTTACCGGGACGGCTGGTCCCGGATCACCAATCTGATCGAGACGGGCGGGTCGTGGAGCGGTCGCGAGCGGAATTGCTGTTACCTGAATCTTGGTG
>CAUZRQ010000402.1:0-3170 GCA_963582065.1 Planctomycetota bacterium
ATCGTGTCGTACGCCTTTTGCTTGTCAGACATGTCCGAATTATTACACATCTTGCACTGTATCGTCAAGTGGCCTGGCTTTGGCTGTTGCCAGGCCGATAGCCGACAAACGCCTCGCACCTGTGGCAGGTCGTGCGAATCCAGCCCGGGCGACCGGCGACTGGGGCATCGAGCCAATTGGCGGGGTCGATGTGTTGTGGGCAGCGTGGCGGTGCGGTCGGTTCCTCTCCGATAGGGATTATCATTGGGGCGTCAGGCACCTCGGCGGTTACCGCGACCGGGGATGGTACGGCTTGCCAGGCCGCTTGCAACTGAGCCAGTAAGGCAGTATCGATTGTCATTGTCTGCTCTTTCTCTTTTTGTGCGGGAGCCTTTCCCCGGAGGGGAACAAAAAGGCGACCGCTTTATGGTCCCTTATGGGATAGCGGAAGTACGCTTCCTCAGTGAGCGACGCAAAACTGCCGCAGTTAACCGGAAGCACGCTTCCGCAGTGAGTCCTCCTGTGTAAGTGGAATAACCCGGTATCTCGACGGGCCTCGATTCAGTCCGCCTCGATAAACGGTCTTCAACAGCCCCAGGGATTCAAGCCGACGGATGGCGTCTCGCACGCCACGTACGGACAGCCCTGCCCGGCGGGCAATGTCAGCTTGCGAAGTGCGGGCCGTTCCATCTTTCGTGTCGCGGTACAACACAAGCCAGACGACGACGCACCCCCGCGGCAGCTCGCCCATCGTGAAATCCACGAAGTTGTTTAGCACGGCGAATCGGTTAGCCGTCTTGCGCCTGTTCGACTTTCGATTCGGGGTCTGTTGCTCTATGGCATCGGACTGTCTGTGATCGCCAGAGACCAGCGGTGGGAGCACGTCGCAGCCGTCGAGTCGTGGCGGATTGCTGGTCGTCGTCATCAGCCGTCGCTCCCCGTGTCTTCGTCAGCTGGCTTTGTCTGGTTCCACATGGCTGACAGCGCCGTTTGTAGCTTCCCGTCTTGCTTTGGTGGATCGGCTAGTGCCAACGCGGTGCCAGAGCCGAGTACGTTGCTCTTGGCCGCCTTCGCCCTACTCGGCCTCGCCTACGCCCGGCGTCGGCCTTAAACAGCCACTGTAAGTCCGTTCATATGTGAACGCCTGTGCGAAATTCTGACGGCCTGCTAGCGTTCTGGGCGACCAGGGACCGGATGCGGCGAAAGTCGCTCTGAGGGCGTCGTAGGGCGTTCTGGGCACGGGGGGCGCATGATGTTACAATAGGCAACATTCCGAGCCTGGGGCGGCCGAGCCTGGGGCGGTTCCAGGCAATTCCAAATGGGAAATGTCGGATGAATTAGCAAGAATTCTAGAGGTGTTTGATGTTAGTAAGACTTCTACTCATGGCTGTTTGTCTCGTGGTATCGATTGGCGGCGTCCAAGCTTCGGACGCAATCGTGGAAAACGGCGACTTCGAGAGCGCCCGCGATGACCGGCCCGTGGGCTGGGAGGTGTTGGGGCCGGGCGTCAGCGTCAAGCCATTCGTCAGCGTGGGTTGGAACCGCATAGAGACGGTATTCAACGCTGCTGAGTACAAAGTCGTCCGCATTTACCTGGGCATTCGGGGAGGCACGGGCACCATCTGGTTTGACAATGTACATGTAGGAGAATCTTACGAATTCGCACCGCTGAAGATAGTCAACCGGAGCTTCGAGGAAGGGGACGGGAAGACGCTCATCGGCTGGGGACAAGACGGCACCGGCGATCGCACCTTCCGCGATACCAGCGTGTGGAGGCGGTTCCCGGGTCAAAGCGGCAGCGGCGCCAGCGCCCGCGTGACCAGCACCGACGGGAAAACGTCGCAAATCTGGCAAGACGTTCCCATCGTTGGCCTAGGCCAATCGCCAGTGGACTACGTCGTCCCCGTCGTTGGTAGCCGAGGTGAGCCGAACATGAACTATGTGGTGCGTTCCAACTGGCGTGCAGAGGATCTTAACGGCGAGGTCGACGTCGAAGTCTACGGTGTGGAGGCCGACGGCCAACTCGGACGGGCTCTACCGAATAAGCCACTTGTCTCCAAGTTCCCGCCCAAACAGTTCGGCAAAAGCGTCGCTGAGCTGTCGCTACCCGCACTGGGCGAGACCGGCCTTTCGCAGCGAATAGAGTTGTCCACGGCGGACCGGAATCGCCCCTTGCGAGTGAGCGCCCAGGTCCGCGTCTCTCGACTCAGCCAAGGTTCGGTCGCTCTCTCGGTCGAGCACGGCACGAAGTCCGAATCGACGTTGGTGAAGAAGATAACTCGGGCGGACGGCCGATGGCAAGAACTCTCCGTGAACTTTGTCCCCGACGATGTTGATACCCGGATCGCAATACACGTGAAAGCGACCGATTGGGGCAGTACGAGTGGGGACCACGGACCTGCGGCCCTGATGTATGTGGACAACGTCACTATCGGGCCGGCAACGATTACACCTATGCCGAAGCGACTTGAGTGGTTGCCGTTGGATGAGAGCTTTTCAATTCCAGAAAACCTGTCGATTAGCGTTAAGGGCGAGTCCGGGGCGGTGGCCGCCTCGGGAATCCGGCTCTTTTCCGAATCCCTGAAGAAAAAAACGGGGACCGTTGTCGTGACCAAAGACGCGCTGGGAGCGGACGAGCCGGGCGTGGAATTGGTCGTGGCCCCCGAAGACGGTATGCAGCGCAAGCCGGAGAGCTACACCCTGCGGGTCAGCCGTGACCGCGTTACGATCCTCAGTGCCGACGGGCGTGGCGCCCTTTATGGCTTGTTGACGCTGGCCGAACTGATTTATAAGACGCCCAGTGGCGAGAACATCTTCCTCGCCGCCGACATCGACGACGCGCCGGACATCTCCTTCCGCGGTATGCACGCCATGGGCGACCAGCGACGCATGGACCGTTACGCGCGGCTCAGGTACAACGCCATCGTCATCGAACAAGACTACTTCCACCTGGACAACCCCGAGAATCGGCGCGGGCTCGAGGAGCTTTTCGCGTACTGTCGCGGTCTAGGAATCGAGCCGATCCCGCAGTTGCAGAGCTTCGGGCATGCGGGCGCCTTTTTGCGAATAGACCCCAACACCGTCGAGGGCATGGAAGTAGTCGACGAGAAGGTGGTGCTGGTCGGCACGAAGCCGGTGGCCTTGGCACATCCGAACGTGATTCGCACCGAAACCACCGACATCCGTATCAC
>CAUZRQ010000403.1:0-3161 GCA_963582065.1 Planctomycetota bacterium
CATGAACTTGGCATGGGTCTCGCAATAGAAGGGAACGTTGATTTCCTTCTTCAACCGCGGCAGGAACTCCCGCAACCAGTCCTTGTGCATCGTGAAGATATCATCGTGGAACTCGAGCTGACGGAAGTCGAACCGCTCCTTGCCCTGGTGAAGTTCTTCCATGACATTGTCAACCGATCGCCGGCGAACATAGTCCTTCGCGATTCCGTCGTCGGGCAGGTTGGCGAAGAAGTTGTTGAAGCAGAAGGTGCACCGGTAGGGACAGCCGCGAGCGGTCATTGTCCGGTAGACGCTCCGGGACGGCGTGGCGCCGGCGTAGAGTTCCTTGTCAGGAAACGGCAGGGAATCAAGATCCTGCAGAAAACTGCTGACCATCGGAGGACGAGTGATCTCGCCGTCGGGCTTGGCCCAGATGTTGTTGATCCCGGTGCCGTTGCCTCCGCACTCGAGGTCGTTGCAGAGTTCCAGCAACGCCACCTCACCCTCGCTCTCGCAGACATAATCGACCTCGTCGTATCCCAGCACAAATTCGGGAATCGCCGAGGGATGCACGCCGCCGAAGATGGTCGGGATTCGCTTCTGCTCGCGGACACGCCTGGCGATCTCGATCGACCACTCGAACGTGTTGGTCAGACAGCTGAAACCGATCAGGTTGGGATCCAGATGCAGGATGTACTCGACAATCCGGTCATCCTGGTCGAACAGCTTCGCCAGCATCGGCATGTTGAGCTGGAAGCGGTCGTTGAACAGCGCCGGGTGGTGCGCCAAGCTCGTGCTGTGACCATACTTCTTGAGGTAGGCCGAGAGATATTCGACCCCGATCAGCTCCGATCCCAGTGACACGAAGGTCACGTGCATGGCGAAAACCTGGACGGAAAGGAAAAAACCGGAAAACAAGCGTCCATGCTGCCGGCGCTGCTGCAACTGTACGAGTAATCCTACCTCAGAAGCCGTTTCCGGAACAGCGGTTTACGCAAAACCGACAAAGAGCCGTAAAGACCAAGGGGAGGGAACTCGAGGCGAACACCAGATGCAATGGTCGGACAATCTCTGCAACTCCAAAGTTGTGCTTTCGTGGGTCATGAAGCACGTCAATCCGATCTGGGCAGTGGTCCAGCAACGGGGAGGCAGCAGCACCGAAGCCAGATCATGTCGCGGCTTGGCATCATCTGGATTCCAACGTGGCCATTTCCTGCTGAGTACGAATCCAGAACTCAACCTTTGATCGGGTCGGCCAACTGGCCAACATGAGGATGATCTGGACACCCGTCGCCGCCAGAAGCCACCAATGCTGTTCCAGGGTGAACATCGTGATGTTCAGGAAGGCTGAACCTTCAAGCAATGCGAGCCCAACGATCAGCCGGGTCTGGTAGATCCCGATCAGGTCCGTCGGAGACTTGGCGTCCTTACCACTGCCGATCATTCCTGGGACGATCAGCTTCGCCGCAATCGCGAGAACGGCCAGTCCAATTGCAATTGAAGTCATCAGTCCCGGAGAATCACTGAATTCTTCAGCCGATATCACCGCGTACGCGAAATAGGCCCCCACACCGGCAACCAACGCTCCGGTGATGATCTGCATCACGCGGACAAATTGTGTCCACTGAAGTTCCTCATCCGGACTGGAATCATCTGTTGTCAGGATCTGGTTTTCGTGGGTTGGTTTCACGTTCACCGTCATTCATGGAGAGGCTTCAGGATCCAGGACATGTCGAATCGGTTCTTGCGTAGATTTCTGCCGGCGTTTTGTGTGGTGGGCTGTGTCTCTCTTGTCTCCATCGCTGCCGAACCGGTCGAAATGGGCTCGCATCGAGAGCTATTTGTGGATGACCACATCATCGAGAAGATCTCAGGCGACGCCCGGCTTGAGCTGCAGCAACCGGTGCCGCGCGAGGTAGCCCTGGTTACCGGTAAACCGTGGGAGGGAAACACGTGTGCCTACTACACGGTGTTTGCTGACACCGACGCTTCCGGCAAGATCATCTTCCGGATGTACTACCGTGGCTCGAACTACAGCCATGAGCTCCGTGATCAGACACATCGGCAGGTGGTCTGCTACGCCGAGAGCCGAGACGCCATCCACTGGACGAAGCCGAAACTGGGGCTGGTCAAATTCGGGGGCTCGAGAGAGAACAACATAGTGTGGGAGGGGGCCGGCGCCCACTGTTTCACTCCCTTCAAGGACACCAATCCGAACTGCCCGCCCGAGGCCCGTTACAAGGCTCTCTCACAGGTCCACAGGACCGGCAGGCCGGATTACGCCGTGAAGGGCGAAATGACCGTCTTTGCTTTCAAGTCGCCTGACGGCATCCGCTGGACAATCAGCGACGGTCCGCTGATCACCAAGGGCGATTTCGATTCCCAGAACGCCGCGTTCTGGGACCCGTACGCGGGGCTGTACCGCGAGTACCACCGTGTCCGCGTCCTGCGAAAGCCGGGCGGAGAGGTTGTCGTTGGCGGCCGGCCCGCCTACGGGGGATTCCGGTCGATCATGACCGGCACGTCGAAGAACTTCTTGAACTGGACAAGCTGGGCCGAGCCGCAACTGCTCGAATACACAGACGACATCGGCGAGCAGCACCTCTACACAAACGCGGTGATGCCGTGTCCCCGCGCGCCGCAGATCCTGATCGGCTTTCCCACGCGGCTGCTGCCCGCGGAGGGCAACCGCGTGGAGCCGATCCTGATGGCCAGCCGTGACGGTCGAAAGTTCAAGCGGTGGAACAAGCCAGTGATTCCCGAGGATGCGCCAGAGGATCGGAAGGGCAACCGCAGCAACTACCTGGCCTGGGGGCTGGTGCCGACGCCCGGCAACGACCGCGAATACTCCGTCTACGCCTCGGAGTCTTATCTCTCCGGGACTGACACCCGGCTGCGGCGTTTCACGTACCGTGTCGACGGCTTTGTGGCCCTCCGCGGAGGCACGCGAGGCGGGCAACTCACCACCCGGCCACTGAAGGTGGCGGGCGGACGACTGGAGATCAACTACCTGGTCCGTCCCGGCGGCCACGTGCGGGTCGAGATCCAGCACGCCGACGGCCGGCCACTGGCCAATTTCTCGGCGGATGACTGCGATCCGCTTGAGAGTGATGAGATCACGAAGTTCGTTACCTGGAATACAGACGGAAACGGTCCATTTTCCGCTAAGCCAGTCAGGGTGC
>CAUZRQ010000404.1:0-3157 GCA_963582065.1 Planctomycetota bacterium
TCGGGGACGTGGTGACGACCGTTCCAGCTGTAGCCGAACAGGTAGCGGTCGAGGATGTGCTGGGCGTGCGAGTAGCGGCGGTATTCGGTGACAACCGCGGCGATGCGAGGGCGTTTCACGGCGAGGTCCGAGGTGCGGGGAGCGGGCAGCGGGAGCGAACTTGAGATGGCCGACACCGTACCGCACTGGGTCCGGGATCGCACGCCGGTGAAGTGGACTCGATACGCCTCGCGTCAGGTCGAGATGCCTCGCGTCATGTCGCGTCACGTCAACCCAGCCTGAGCCCTCTTGAGAAAGGTGGCTGGTTGCTGGTAATCTACCGATTGAAGCTCAAGGGAGATCCAGACGATGTTGCGCGTGCTTGGTGAGCGACGACGGGCCTGCGACGGGGTGACCCGTCGCGAGGCGATCAGCGTGGGAGGGTTGGGACTCTTCGGCGGAGTCTCCTTGCCGACGCTGCTTCACGCGAGGCAGCAGCAGACCGAGCTGAGGCAGCGGGCCAAGAGCGTCGTGCTGATCAATCTCTTCGGCGGTCCGCCTCACATGGACATGTTCGATCTGAAGCCCCGTGCGCCTTCCAACGTGCGGGGCGAGATGATCGGGACTCCCAGTTCGATTCCCGGCCTGCAGATCTGCAGCCTGATGCCGGGCATCGCGGGTTTGATGCACGAGGCGACTCTGATCCGGAGCTACTCTCACAAGTACAACAGCCACAACCCCTACAACGTCTTGACCGGCTTCGACGGTGGCAACGACGCGGAGAACTACTTCGCCAAGCGGTCGGATCATCCGAGCATGGGTTCGATTTGCCAGCACCTGGACATCGGACCTCGCGACGTTCCCCGTTACGTCTTGATGCCGGCCTTTCCTGGTTACGGCCAGTCGTTGCGTCGTGCCGGACCCTACGGCGGGTACCTCGGCAGCCGCTACGACCCGCTGTTCACCGTCTGCGACCCGAAGTGGGACCGCAAGGGGAAAGGGGACTACGACCCGGTGCTCGCTCACGGGGCACCGCTGTTGCCGTCGCTGGACGAGTTGCCGTCGGTCACCGCCGATCGTCTCGACCGCCGCCGCAGCCTGCTCGAGCAGTTCGACACCCGCTTGCGTGGAATCGACAAGAACGGCTCAGTCGACGGGATGACCAAGTTCCAGCAGCAGGTCTTCGGCCTGTTGACCTCGCCCAAGACCCGGGCCGCCTTCGATCTCTCGAAGGAGCCTCAGTCGGTCCGCGACCGTTATGGCGACAACCTGTGGGGCAATAGTACGCTGGTGGCCCGCAAGCTGGTCGAGGCGGGATCGACCTTCGTGACGGTCAACTGGGAGGCTCAACGGGGAGGCCACTGGGACCTGCACGGGAACACCTTCGGAATGCTGCGAGGTCACCTGCCGGTGCTCGACGCGATGGTCACCGCGCTGGTCAGCGACCTGAAGTCCAGCGGACTGCTCGACACGACCCTGGTGGTGCTGATGGGCGAGATGGGTCGGACTCCGCGGATCAACGCCAAGGCCGGTCGCGATCACTGGCCGCAATGCGGGTTCAGCCTGCTGTTTGGAGGCGGCATCAAGCGGGGCTGCCTGGTCGGCCGCAGCGATGCCCAGGCCGCCTATCCCGCCGACCGTCCGGTCTCGGCCGGAGACATGGTGGCGACGATCTACCACCAGCTGGGGGTCGATTCGGCGATGACCGTCGACGACCTCAGCGGCCGACCTGTGCATATCGCTCATGGCGGGGAACCGGTATTCGAGGCGATTGCCTGAGATTGCCTGAGATTGCCTGATCCGGGCCCGGCGGCGTTGCTTGACCGAACGCGACCACCGCATCATAATGCCGCGCCCATTTGACGGCCCCCGGGCGGTCATGCGGATGGTGTCGGAGAGCGATTCGATGGGCGTGTATTCGAAGAAGGAACTCAAGGAGTTCCGCGTGCTGCTCGAAGGACTGCGTGCCCGCCTGCGCGGCGACGTGCAGCAATTGACCGACGGGGCGCTGACCAAGGGCGACGCGAGCGGTGACTCGAGAAGCCCCACCCATATCGCCGATGTCGGCACCGACAACTACGAGCAGGACTTCGCACTGCGGTTTGTCGAGAACGAGCAGGAGACTCTGAGGGAAATCTCCGAGGCACTCGAGCGGATCGACGCGGGGAGTTACGGCGGCTGCGAAAAGTGTCTCGAGCTGGGCAAGACCCCGTCTCAGGCGCGGATCAAAAAGCCACGGCTGCGGGCGATTCCCTTTACACGGTGCTGCATCGAGTGTGAGCGGTTGCGCGAATCCGAGACGCAATGAAAAACAGGGATGGCAGGGACGCCATGAAAGACAGGGACGGCAGGGACGGCAGGGACGGCAGGGACGGCAGGGACGGCAGGGACGGCGGGGACGGCGTGCACGATGGTGCGGTTCGGGCGGGAACCGAGCAGACTCGAGCCATCGTCGTCTTCGCCATTCTGGCCATTGTCGGGCTCGTCGCTGATCTCTGGAGCAAGCACCTCGCGTTCGACCCCGAGTTCATCCCGGCCGTGCGACGACCGATCGCCGGCGGCTGGGCGACGTTCGAGTTGACGACCAGTTTCAACGAGGGCGCACTGTTCGGCGTGGGACAGGGCTGGACCTGGCTGTTCGCGCTGCTGTCGCTGGTGGCCGTGGCGGGGGTCTTCTTCTGGCTGTTTTGGCTGGGAGGCCGTTCGAGTACCTGGCTGACGGTGGCGCTGGGACTGATCCTGGCTGGCACCCTCGGAAATCTCTACGACCGAGCCGGCTGCCACGGGGAGGTCTACCCCGAGGGGACGGTTCGG
Organism: Planctomycetota bacterium; assembly: GCA_963582065.1. Classification (GTDB taxonomy): domain Bacteria; phylum Planctomycetota; class Planctomycetia; order Planctomycetales; family Planctomycetaceae; genus UBA8437. The sequence goes on from CAUZRQ010000404.1 coordinate 2,794, forward strand.
GCCGGACAGATTCGCTACGCCGTCCGCGACTTCCTGCTGTTCACCTTCGGCGACCCCGAGACTCAGATCGGACAGAGGTACCACTACCCGGTCTTCAACTTCGCCGATGCCTTCCTGGTGACCGGCGCCATCATGCTGGTGATCAAGTCGTTCCAGGCCGAAGAGGATGAGGACGGGGATGAGGACGGGGATGAGGACGGGGATGAGGACGGGGATGAGGACGGGGATGAGGACGAAAACGGGGACGCGGATGAGGACGGTCTGGCTGACGGGGTGGCATCACCTACCACGCCTGCATCGAGTCCTGAAACAGCCCCAGCAGATCCTCCCGAGTCGCCTCCCGCGGCGACAGCTTCGTGACGCG
>CAUZRQ010000405.1:0-3150 GCA_963582065.1 Planctomycetota bacterium
CGGTACCATGATGCGGGATGAACCATACGATCCGGACGCGGAACAGCCCCAGCCCCTGGTTGTCGAAGCGGGTGAGACGGGGGAAATCCGGTTTTCCGAGCGTGTCGGTGACGATGTGCCGAGTTTTTGCGGGGAGATGTTCGGTTGTCGTCCGGCCGTGGTTGCCATGTTCTACATGGGTGTCGGATCCGGCGAAGACGGCGACCCGGTGGACTGGGCCGAGGGGAACTGCTGGGCACCGATCCAACTGGAAGGAGACTCGTCAGGAGACTCCGAGGAGCAGCTTGGAGAACGAGCGGCGGAGCTCCAGGAACAGTTGCAGGGCCTCATCAAGACGACCCAGGAGTGGTCGCTCGGCAGGCTGTTGAAGTGGTCCTGCATCCTGTTGGCTCCGATGCTGGCGGTGATTCCCATGTTGGACCCCGGTCACGACCCGGGAAAGAACGCCATCGACATGGCATCGATAGTCGTCTTTTGCCTTGGGTTGGTATGTCCCTCGTGGATCGGGGCGGGCATGTTGCTGGTGCTGATCCGACGTTGGTTCCGCAACATGAAGTCGGACCAGGGACGGTCACTGGATCCGGCGGTGGGATGCCATGCCGTGTACCTTCTCGATGGCCGCGATCGCCTGTTGTATTTCGTGTACTGGGATCCTCGCAGGACGAAGGCCGAGCCCCGCCTGAAATTGCGGCTGGAACTTCGCGAGTCGTGCCTGGCGGATCCAGAGAGCGGCGAGCCGCAGCTGGTCCACAGCCGGCCGGTCACCGAACTGAAACTCTCGCTCGCCGACGCGGCACCGATCGAGGGCGGCCTGTTGATGACCGGAACGGTGCCCTTCAGCGACGATCTGCCCGCGATGTTGTTGCCCGAGCGGCCCGGCTGGTCGGCGAGCGAGCAGCTGTGGGAGCTGGATCTCTTCGTGGGAGTGCACGCTCGCCTGGAGACCGGTGACGGCCAGGACCTGGAGGCCATCGAACAGGTGTTCCTGTCGACGCGGGGTCCGGAGGATCAGTAGGAACCGTCGGTGCGGACCGGACAAAAAAACAGGGGCCGGATTCCCGTGGAACCCGGCCCCTGTTGGTTTCACCGTTTCAGAACTCAGACGAGTTCCTTGATCAGCCTGCGGTCATCGACCAGGTACTGCGGACGCCCGTTGGCGTCCATCAGCGTCGTCGTGTTGCAGTCGATTCCCAGCTGGTGGTACAGCGTGTGGAAGATCTGCTGCAGCGTGACGGGGTTGTCCCTGGGCCGCTCGCCCTTGGGCGTGGTCGCACCGATCACCTGGCCGTGCCTGAAGCCACCGCCGGCGATGAAGAAGAACGCGGCGGACGGCCAGTGGTCACGGCCCTTGCCGCCGTTGATCCGCGGAGTCCGGCCGAATTCGCCCGACATCATGATGATCGTGTCATCCAGCAGACCGCGGGTCTGGAGGTCGTCGATCAGGGCGGTCAACTTCCGCGAGATCGGCGGCAGCTTGCTCCGCATCGCGTTGAAGTTGTTGCCGTGGGTGTCCCAGCCGCCCCAGGTCATCGAGACGCAGCGGACACCCTCTTCGATCAGCCGACGGGCGGCCAGCAGGTTGCTGTCACCGTAACGTTCGCGGGTCTTGGGATCTTCGAGGTTGGTGTCCAGGGCCTTGGCGATACGGCCCGAGACGACCAGGTCCAGCGCGCGACCGGTGTAGCTGTCGACGGCATCGAACATGCCGCGGCGGTCGATGCCCTTCTTCAATCGGTCCAACCCGGTCAGCAGGTTGCGACGGTCGTCGAGCCGATCGAGCGTGACGTTCTTGAGCACCAGGTTCTGCCGACCCGTGGTGTCGGGACGGTACGGGGCGTAGGTCTGTCCGAGGAAGCCGGGCCGCGAACCGCCGAAGTCGATGGCCGTGGGGGCCATTCCCCTGGAGGTCTGCTGGGCGGGACCCCACAGCTTGGCCATCACCGCGCCGACGCCGGGACGTCCACCCATCGAACGCATCGCGTTGACACTCCAACCCGTGTCGCTCTGGTTGGTCGTGTGCTCGTTGTTCATGCCGCGGGTCGAGCGGATGATCGAGTAATTGTCGGCCACGCCGGCCAGTTCGGGCATCAACTCGCAGATCTCCACGCCCGGCACGTTGGTCGCGATCGGACGGAACTCGCCACGGTACTCCACCGGAGCCTCGGGCTTGAGGTCGAAGGTGTCCATGTGAGTCGGACCACCGTGCAGGAAGATATTGATCAGGTTCTTCCCGCTGGCCCGGGCTGCCGTTTCGCCCTCGGCCCGCAACAGGTCCGAGAGTCCGAAGCCGATGCCACCCATGGCCACGGCGCCGATGTGCAATGCGTCGCGGCGAGTCATGCCGTCACAGAATCGCTGCTTCTTGCCTTGAATCGTCAGCATGCTGTTCGCTCCTTCTATGGAGTGTCGCGGGCCGATGCGATCCGACCCGGTGTCTTCTAGTAGATCCCCTATTCTCCTAGTTTCGGCCACACAGATCAACGGACGTTGATCAATTCGGTTGAATCCGGTTGCAGCCGGATGGCGTGGATCAGGCGGCGGTTCTTTTGGTCGACGTGCCCGATGGATCGCAGGAGGTGACCAAAAGAAGGGTTTGTGATGATGCGTGGAAAACCAAGACGCGTGGATGGGTGCCGGGACCGCAATCCGTTTCGCTGGAATGGCGAATCGGTCGCAAAAACACGACCGAATCGGGAGATTGGTGTGAACTTTCGACCGCAGTCTTCGTTGATCGAGACAGCGACAAGAGCGAGTCGATCCGAGTACGATGCCCGTGACGCTGTCGACCGTCCGAACCGGAGAAGTGACCAATGGCCGATTTCCCCACGACCTCGACCGATCCCGAAAGCAACGGTCACTCTCATCGGCTGACGCTGTACATCGTCGCGGCCATTGGGCTGGCGATTCTCGTGTCGCTGCTGGTGCCCGCACTGGTGTCTCATGACGCAGCCCTGGAACTGTTCGGAACGATCGACGTCGGCGGCGACATCTTCTTGCGGGCACTGACGATGCTGGTCGTCCCGCTGGTCGTCCTGTCGGTGATGAACGGCATCCTGGGGCTGGGCGACGTGCGCAAGCTCGGTCGGCCTGGCGCCACCGCGATCGTCTACTACATCTCGACGACCCTGCTGGCGGTCGTCGTCGGCCTGA
>CAUZRQ010000406.1:0-3149 GCA_963582065.1 Planctomycetota bacterium
AAACGGTGTGACGGAAACCACCATCCCCTTGTCAGAATGTCGCGAGCTCCTCGGGCGCCACGCACAGATGTTCGGCAATTGCACCGAGCGTCTTCGCGCGAATCCGTTTGACCTTGCCCTGTTCAATGCGAGCAATGGTCTTTGACGACAGGTCAGGCTCGAAGTCCTCTCGCCGAAGACCACGCTGCTTGCGAAGACGACGCACAGAAGCACCAAACGACTGTTCCGCCTGCAATCGCTGTTTCGAGAGGCGTCTTCGGTATTCCCGGTCGTTTTCGTACAGGATCGCGTCCACTGCGGCTTCGTAGGCACCCAGCCGAACCGTCTGCCCGCAGTCAATCATCGCAAACTCACTGAACACAGGTTCGGTACCGTCACCGGATGTCTCGAAGGCCGAGAACGGCACTGTCAACGGCATCAGGTTGCCTCGCCAAAATGTGATCGTCTCAGTTGCTTCACTCACGCTGCCACCGAGGAACAGGTCAGGCCGGTTCTCTGCATCCAGCGCGACGGCAAGCTCCTCTGCCGGCAGGAACCCTCCCTCTGTCGTGAACGCGATTCGTCGGAAGCACGACGAAAGAGCCGGGATCGCCTGGATGTCGAGGGAATGAATGAACAACCCGAATCCCAACGAGCGGGAGGCCGGCGAGACGTTTTTCACAAGCGCTGCAGTCAGATCGCTCGCGTAGCTGACCCAAAGCGACTCTCTCGAGGCATGAACCACCGAACGGCGCAGCCCGGTCACAGACGACACGACTTGCGGGTGAAGAGTGGCAAACCTCGACGCTCGCTTCTTGGATCGGTCGAGCAGGAATACCCGATAGTCTCTCTTGGTGGCTGCCGCCTTCACTGCCATCACCTCACTCCTGGGACGGATCGTCGCCGGACACCGGGTTGCCGGTCCATGAACTGCCCGGTCCTCAAGTCAATCCGCCAAGCGTCGCTTCGGCGGATGATCGTAACGTGGGAGCTTGGTTCATCGTTGAGTCCCCCTGCGGCCCTTGCCCTGCAGCCGAGTTTATGTCCTGTTATTGAGTAAGTAAACTCAGGACATTATGGTGGCACGGATCGAAATCGGTGATGTGACGTTCTCCCCAACCTTGATCCAGTTGAAATGTCAGGAATCCGGCATCAGGAGCCCTGGCATGCCAGGACAGAGAGTGCCCAGAGTTGCCCGCTCGGCTGAATTCGGCGGATCAGCGAATCCACAGCAGGCGGTAGTTGAGACGTGGCACCTCGAGTGCCAGGTGACTGCCGCTCACGGTGAGAGGTTTCTTTGTAAAGGCATCGACAACTCTCAGCGGGCCGTCTGACTTCAGGCGATCCCAGTTGATGGCGAGCTTCGTGGTCGTGGTCTCACGGCTGGTGTTGTAGACGACCACCAGCGCCCCGCCCTTGGGTTTCCGGTACACGCTCGCCTTGATCTCCTGCGTCTGCCCGCCGATGAGCCTGGCGTTGTTCCAGTAGCCGAAGAACTTCACGTCGCCCATGCCGAACTCGTCCTGCACGGCATACAGCGGCCTGACCGCCCCATAGTTCGTTCCGGTGATCGGCCAGACGTAGATGTCGAGCAGCAGTCCAATTCCCAGCATATGATGGGTCTTTTCCACACTGACCGTCCCCACACTGCCGTCCTCGCGGCGAACGGCCACGTCCTTGTCTTCGAGAATCGCTGCCCTCTGCCATGCGGGCAGCCACCAGGGGATGCCGCCGAAATGCTGTGCACGGAACTCCGCTCGCAGTTCGTCCAGCGGCAGCACCTCCAGGTAGTTGTCTCTTAACTGTCCAAACCAATTGCCCTCGCCAGGTTCCCAGATATCGAGGAAGGACAGCAGGGGCGCACACGAGTTCTCGGAGGTGTGGCCGACGATGAGCGCACCGGGGTTTTCTTGACGGAGCATCGTGTACATCCGCTTCCAGATCTCCCGGTTGGCCACAATCGGAAGTTCGGCAGGACGCTTGACGCCGCCGCGTTCGTATCCCAGGCCGTGCTTCAGGTCGAGTACCGGCTGACACAAGCCGGCGAAATCGACATAGAGCCCATCGTGCCCGTACTCCCTGATCAGCTCGCGGTGCTTCCAGACCATGAAGTCGATATAGGACGGAACAGGCCGCACGGCGGCATACTTGTAGAGTCCCTGTCCGAGGCTGGAGAAGCCCAGCGGGTTGTACCACTCTCTCCAGTAGAAATCGCATTCGGGCATCCCGGGCGCCATGAATGCGAACATGCTGTAGGGGAGTACCCGGTTCCCGAGTCGTTTGGACTTCAGGCTTGGCGGCTTCTTCTTCGGCAACGCCTTGTCGTCTCGCCACATCCCCGGTCCGCCGGCGTGCAGGTTCTTGACATGATCGCGATACCAGTTCGGGTCCTTCACGACAGGAAAGGCAAAGTGCCTGTGTGCTGCCTCGTGCGGCCAGGGATAGGCGATCCACAGTTTCACGTCGCTTCGCCATTTGCGGTAGTCGGCCGAAGGACCTGTAAACGGTGAGGCGTCCCGCCAGGTGCGCCAGCCGGAGGGCAGCGGCTTGGTGGGCGTCGCCTCCAGGATCAGCCGCAGCTTCCATGGCTCAGCGACCGCGGTCCGCTTGGCGGCAAACCGGTAGATCACGGTGATGTTGCCATCGGGCTCGCGGACAATCGAGAAGGCACCGTCGCCGCCGTCGATCAGCGAACCGTTGTGCTCGGTCGCACCACACAGCCCGAAGTCGTCGGTGCCGATCCACCAGTACCCTCCGGCACCAAGAATCTTCCCCGGCCCCTTCGGCAGAAAACCTCGTGTTCTCGATCCTCGAGAAAAAAGCCGGGCGAATTCCCGGCGGATCGGAATCCGTATCTCCATCAACTCGACTGCAGCCCCCTGGGCGGGTGCCAGCGAAAGATCATGCAGCAGAAATCCGTCAAACTCCGCCCGCGTCCGCCAACTCAATTCGCCCAGTCCACTGTGCGACGTTCCCTCCCAGACGACCTCGGCCCTGGTCTGTTTTGTGATACGCCGTCTTCCCGGCGTCCAGTTCACGTCGGAACCATCGATGACGGCCCTGAAACTGACAGGCCCCGCCAGGATCGAGGCACCCTGCGTCTTGATCTTCGCCGGCAGCCCGAATGCCCCCAACCGGTAGTCACGTCCCCAGACCCCGACCCCGACCCC
>CAUZRQ010000407.1:0-3133 GCA_963582065.1 Planctomycetota bacterium
TCCCTGCATGTACTTGCCGGTGGCACGGAACTTCTTGCCGCGGACGACGATCGTCTCAACGATCTCGGCCTGAAACGGGACGAGGTCCTTGAGTTTCGCGCGGGCCTGCCGCAGAGCATCCGCAGGTCTCTGACGTTGCGTGGCCGCTTTCTTGCCCTTGGCCCCAGCGGCCTTCTTCGCGGCCTTCTTCGCGGTCGGCTGCGACGTCTTCTTGACTGCCTTCCGGGTTGTCTTTTTAGCGGTCGCCTGGTCCTGGGCGGTGAGTGCGATGGGGGCGGCGACGATCAGGCAGGCGGCCAGCAGATTGGCCAGGGTCCTGAGGGATGAGCGGGCATGGGTCATGCGAGTCGTCTCGATGTAGCGATTAGAGAAGCTGCGGGGTGTGTTCATGTTGTCCGGAAAATACGGAAAATGCCAAAGATCCGGACCTGTATTGGTCGAAACCAGAGTTGGACACAGGTCAAAAGAGGCACGGTCCGGATTCGTTCCGCGAAGCCGGGCCCTGTGATCAGGTTGACCGGTAGCCGTTTCCGATTCTGGACCATTCTAGGGACATCCCGCCGGACCCGTCGATGGGAATTCGGGCGAGTCACGAGGACTCTGCAATGAAATACTACTTTCTGGCACTTGGCACTTTTCTGGTTGTTTGCGTGGGTTGCCACGTCGACGGTCGCAGTTTCGGCGACAGTGGAGATTTCCACGGTCCGCCGGCTCATTCGATGCAGCGTCCCGGACCGATGGTCGACGGACCTGGTCCGGGCGTGATGCCGGCGATGATGCAGGGGGGTGCCCCCCGAGCGTTTTCCACCCGGCGGACGCAGCTGCGATTCATCCGCCCGGTGGGGATGAAGGTTGGCTGGAAGGTGGGCGCCGTCTACGCCGACAACCAGCGGGTGATTCCGACGACCTACGACTTTGTCCAGGGCGCGACCTACCGGCTGAAGCTGACCGAGATTTCCGGCCGCGAGGGCATGACGCTTTATCCGACCATGCAGGTCTACCCGGCTCACGCCACGACCGATGCCTACCTGGCTCACAACAGTGTCCCGCTGGAGTTGACCGACGAGGACCTGGACCAGATCCAGAGTAACAACTTCGTGACCAAGGTGATCTACCTGCCGGATCCGCAGCACCAGGAGCTGGCGGTAGCCGGCGTCGAGATGTTGGTCTCGACTCGGCTGGACCCCGGTGTCGATCCGGTCTCCGAAGCCGATCGTCGCGGGACGATCATGGTGGTGCTGCGAGTTGGCAACATGGATCTCGAGACGGCCACCAGCGGTCCCGGTCCTGCCGGAGGTGCGGCGATGCTGATGCCCGGTGGAATCCTGCCGGTGGCCTTCCACGCCGCCGTGGGTCCCGATGGTGCCAAGGGCCAGTACGTGCCGCCGACCCCGATTGCGATCATGGACCAGGGAATGCCGGGCATTCCCGGGCCACAGCTGATGGGAATGCCGGGCGGACCCGGTATGCCGGGCATCAACCCCGTGGCCGGTACCGGTGGCACGCCCCAGTGGGGAATGCCCTGGACCCCGACCCCGATCGGGCTCCCCGGTCCGCCGCACCTGCCCCTGGGCGGACCTGCCGGTCTGCAGAGCTACACGATCCAGAACAACACTCCCCAAGAGCGGCACGATCCGGTGAAGGATTTCCGGGTGGTGATCAAGCACGAGCCGGGCATCCGGACTCCCAAGCCGGTCAACCAGGTGATTTACACCGAGAAGCACCCGACGTTTGCTCCGGGAACGTTGAGTCAACCGGCGTGGGCGGGACCTCGACGATAGGTAGCCTTTGCTCCCGACCACCCCTGCCACCCCTGCCACTTCAACCTCCACCCCGCGCCACTGGGACCGACCCGCCGAGACTGCATCAGCCATGCTCCAGGGCTTCCGGAAGACAATCGTGATTCGCGGCGCGATGATGGTGGTGGTGGTGCTGCTGTTCTCGTGGACGGCACCCACGTCGGCCCAGCCGCCCTCGGGCCAGGCGGCCTACTCGCCGCTGAGTGCCCGCATGCCGCCGGGCGTGGTCGGCAATTGGTCGGCCCAGGCCGGCCGATCCGGATCGCCTCGGCAGATGTACTTCCAGCCGGTGGAGGTGAGGTTGGTCGAGACGGGTCCCAGCGGAGGCGGCCGGGTGACCTGGTTCGCGATGGGGCGAGGCCGCAGGGAAAGCGTCAGCGAGGCGGCTCCGTATGCCGCGGGTCTGCTGGTCGGAGCCACCTACCGGGTGGGGATCAGCGACATGCCCGAGTTTCCCGGCGTGACGGTTTATCCGACGATCGAGGTCATCGACCGCCTGCATCCGCCCCTGGGGCGACGCTACGAGTTCCCAATCCCGGTCGAGTTGACCGGTGAGGACATCCGGCTGGCTCTGCAGGGCAAGCTGGTGACTCGCGTGGTGTTTCTCGAGGAGCCCAGGCTGGCCGCGGGCAACGAGCAGACTCGACCCATGATGGTCCGCGACCTCGACCCTCGTGCCAACGCGTTGGCCGAGGCGGATCGGGTGGGTCGTCCGATGGTCATCCTGCGGCTGGGAAGCCGGACGGCCCCCATCGAGGGGTCTCTCGAATCGGTCGACTTCTTCAACATGGGCCGACAGCCGATTGAGCTCACGCGGGCGGCCGCAACGAAGGCCGTTTCACGGGCCGCTGCTCCGAGTCAACCCACGGCGACGGGAACCGCCAGGATCCGCTCGACCGGCCGCCGGTTGCTGCAGGTGGCGGGAGGTGTCCGGTGAGGCTGCTGGTTGCTGCTGTGCGTCATTCTCTGCGAAGCGAGGGATCTGGAGGGCCGGCACGGGTCACGCCGGTGTTGCTGAGTGTGCTGGGCACGCTGCTATCGGCCGGGTGCGCCTCGGTTCCCCTCGGCCTGCAGCCGCCCGCGGTGGAGCAGGCCGCGGAGGCGGGTGAGATCAGAACAGCGTCGCAAAGCGGCACCGTACGAATCGCAACCACGTCGGTGGTGGCCCAGGCGCCGGTGATCCGGCCGGTCCACTTGCCGGCTCTGCCGCGACAGCAGCAGGTCGATCCGGCCGGGCCGGGTGGTCCGGATCCGGCCGTGGTCGAGGAATTCCCCGACGAGTTCGTGATTGACGGAGGCGACCGGGGGAACCCGGTGCACTACCAGTCGTACCT
>CAUZRQ010000408.1:0-3118 GCA_963582065.1 Planctomycetota bacterium
GGTGTCGAGGGCCTGCAGCAAATGATCCGCTCGCACGTCGAGTGGGCCGGTCGGTTTGCCGAATGGGTCGAGGCCGACGAGGACTTCGAACTGGCGGCGCCCAGATCGTTGAACCTGGTCTGCTTCCGTCACGTGGGCGGTGACGAGATGAACCAGAAACTGGCCGACGCCCTGAACGATTCGGGAGACCTGTTTCTGACTCACACCCAGCTCGACGACCGGCTGACGCTGAGATTTTCGATCGGCCAGACCTCGACCCGGCTCGAACACGTCGAACGGGCCTGGGCGGCGATCCGCGGGACGGCTGCCGAGTTGGCCTAGGCCACCCCGCAGAAGTTCATCGCCGCCAGTGCGTAGATACGGGCCGAGTCGACCACGCGGGTGATCGACACGTTCTCGATGTCGGCGTGGGCCGTTTCGTTGCTGGGCCCGTAGTAAATCGTCGGCACGCCACTGCCGTGGACATAGAGATTGGCGTCTCCGACGATCCGCCGCCCGATGACCCGCGGGTTCTCGTCGAAGAGGTCGCGATGAGCGGCACTGACGGCCTGCACCAGCGGATCGTCCACGGGTGTCTCGAACGGTTCTCGCTCGTGCTCCATCGTCACCTCCGCCGTCAATCCCCCCGCCTCGGCGATCGGCGCCACCAGTTGCCGGAGTTCCTCGAGCACCTCGCCGGCGTCCTTGCCCGGCGACCAGCGGCGGGTGCCGGTGAAGCGGCACGAAACCGGCGTGCGGTTGAAGTAATCGCCGGCGTGCAGGATGCCCAGGTCGATCCGTTCGGCACCGGCCAGTGGATGGACATCGCCGTTGTCGAGTTCGTCCTGCCGGGCGGCAACCGCGGCAACCAGGTCACCGGCGAACCGGATCGGGTTGTCCTTGAAGTCGACGTACTGCGTGTGGCGACCGCCGTTGGAGGGAGTCAGCATGATCGTGAAGACCATCGATCCCATGCTCATCAGCCACAGTTCGTCGTCACCTTCGACGATGATGATCCGCTCGGCGGCGATGCGACCATCGTTGATGTCGTCGATCAACGCCTTGGGCCCGTCTTTCTCGGCCTCGGGTTCCTCGTGTCCGACCACCGCGGTCAGCCAGAGATCGCCGGCCAGCGTGGTTCCCGATTCGAGCAGTGCCCGCGTGGCTCCCAGCACCGCGGCCATGCCACCTTTCATGTCGGTGGTGCCCCGCCCGTAGAGCAGATCCCCGTCGCGGTAGCACGGCTGATCGGTCTGGTTGGGAATCGTGTCGAGATGCCCGTTGAGCATCAGCGTGGGCCCGGTGCCCCGGCCGCGAAGGCAGGCGTAGAGATTGGGGCGCCCCGGGGTGACCTCTCGGACATCCACCTCCAGGCCCAGCTCCCCCAGTTGCCGCTCGTAGTACCCGCAGACCTCGGTCTCGTCCATGGTCACGCTGGGGATCTTCACCATCTCCTCGGTCAGATCCGCGATCCATTCGCCGTCGATCTTCCCGAGAACCGCTTCAGTCATCATCGTTGTCCGCCTCGAGAAATTCGTTGGGCCGCTGAAAGATCCCGATTCCCAGCAGACCGTCCGGCGAATGCGCCTCGTGCACGCTGCCGGGGTGTCGCCACACGAAGTTGCCGGCCGTGCAGACACCTTCCTCATCAACCAGGCTTCCCTCGATGATGTAGGTCTGCTCGACACCCAAGTGCCGGTGCAGCGGCAGCTTCGCACCCGGCTCGGCACGGAACAGCGCCGTGAAACCCTCGCCATCGGGTTCCTGGAACAGGATCTTGATCGTGATCCCGGGGAACGGCGTCGACTGCCACTCCATCGCATCCACGTCAACGTAGACGGAGCTGGAGCCGGAGCCGGATCGTGAGTTCGTGCTCATGCTTGTTGCGTCACTGCCCGGCGGAAATCTCCGAGACCTCGATCCCCGAGAGCATTGGCTGCTTGCCGGTCTTGGGCACCAACTCGATCGTCAGCCGATCCTTGACCGAGACGTTGGGGATCTCGTGCACCACCGTCCCGTCCTTGCCGGCCTTGGCGGCGTCGACATCCTTGAGCACGACCTGTCCCTGGACACGGACGTCGAAGACCCGCTGTCCGGCCTGGGGCTGCTTGGTCGATCCGGACGAGAAATACAGCCGCACGATATAGCGACTCGGCTGGTCGCCCTTGCCTCGCAACGGCACCGCGCACCGCATGATGCCGTGGGCCGATGACGAGAAGACCCACGCAGCAGGACTCGAGCTGATCTCGCTGGCGTCTCCGTCGACACTCACGAATTTCCCGCCCTTGACGAACGCTTCGCCCAGGTCGAGGTTCAGTTCCAGGCCGGTCGTCTTGTTGGACTTGGGCCGGGGGTAACTGAGCCAGAGCCTCCCGGTAGCATCGCGGCGATCACCGGGAGCCCCGAGGTTCAGCGCCAGTTTCTTGACGGGCGTCGCCGTGCCGACACCACTGTAGATCCCCCACGGCCGCCTGGGAGCACGCGGTTCCATGACGATCGTCGAGGCAATCGAGAACAGGCAAACACACCCGGCACTCGCCTCGGGAATCATCACCAGCCCGTTGGCCGGTATCGCATTGATCCAACATCCCAGGCGGTGACCGGCAAAGTGACGCGTGCCACTGTCGGACTGCAGGTCGTAGAAGGCGGTGAACCCTGAACGGAAGAAGAGCATGTTCGGGGCGGCGGTGTTCATGCCGCAGTGGTGCCCCGGTCTCATGAAGCTCCACGGCACCTCCTGGCCTGTCAGCGGATGGATCCGCGTGATCTGCTTGCCGGTCTTCAGCTCGTAGGACCACGGTTCGGCGATGATCCGGCTGCCGACGATGATCGGCCGGTGACGGTAGTTGGCGTCCTTGGACCACAGCTTGTAGCCGTTGACCGACGAGAGCGCCACGAGCCGCCGCTTCTTGAATTCGCCGGCAATGAACTGCCTCCAGTAGTGACCATTGGCGTTGGCACCACCCAGCAGCAACACGCCGTCCTTGTAGATCATCGTCAGCCGACCGCCGCCGATACCGATGTCGCTGGTGTCGGTGACGTCGACCGGCTGTCTCCAGAGCTCCTTGCCGTTCTTCGAATCGAGTGCCATGGCGGTGCGGGCGTCGATCCGCTTCTGCCGGTCCTCGGCCCGCTTGCG
>CAUZRQ010000409.1:0-3104 GCA_963582065.1 Planctomycetota bacterium
CGCAGTGACGCACGGGCGGATCTGGCGGGTTGCACGCCGGGGCTGGGGTGGGGAGACTGGGGTGGTTCCAGGAGACCGACGATGGCTGAGAAACGACTGACCAAGGAGATCGCTGAGCAGTTCCTGGCGGATGACGAGTCCGTGGACCTGAACAAGTTCACGGAACTCGATGACGATGCGGCCGAGAGGCTCAGCAAGGACAAGGGGGGCCTCATCCTCTACGGCCTGACAAGCCTGTCGGACGCGGCAGCCGCGAGCCTCGGCAACTACGACGGGGAATGGCTCGACCTCAACGGCCTGACGAGCCTGTCCTTCGCGGCGGCCGAGAGCCTCGAAAAGCAGCACAAGGAGGGGTCGCTCAGCCTCGACCTGGACGCGGACACACTTCCTGAATCCTTCGAGATCCTCCGTTGGCACCTCGGCTACCAAGACGAGTAGGCGGCGGCCGTCGCGGCGAACACGGGATAAGTCAAGGAGTCCCACCCAAACGGGGTGGGGGGGTCGGTTCGGTTTCTGGACGACTGGGGCCCCAGAGTGCACGGGCCACCGGCTGGCCTGAGCATCGCCCAGCGGGTTGAACGCCGGGGCTGGGGTGGCCGCAAAGAAAGACGGGGAGGAGACGCCTGGCTCGGCACCTCACTCCCCGCTCAAGGCGAAAGCGTCAGCCCACGTGAGAGACGCTACGGATCCGTGGGGAGCAGACGCAATGGCGGTGTGCGGCGTTTCCGGGACCCCGCGATAACCGGAGCCACGCCGCGAGCGAGGGACGATACCGTGGTTCGGATCTGGCGGTTACCGCCCCTGAGTTGAACGCCGGGGCTGGGGTGGGGAGACTGTGGCAGCCACCGACAATTGGCGGCGGAAGGTACTATGAACGGAGTCACCTGGGGAGGGGCTCGGCGAAATCGACTGTTGCCGGGCACAAATGGTCGATGCAATCTGGCAATCGAAAGAGCAAGAAAAACAAAAATGGATCGACCAGCAGACCGTCGTGTCACATGGCAGTGGCTTCCGGTAGCAGTTGGCTTTTGTAGCTTTGTTGTGCCGGTGGTTTCTGGTGCAGCGGTTGTTACCGTCATTTCTCCGAGCAGCCCCCTGCCCAGCGTCGTAAGTGCAAAGGGCCGGGTCCATGTGGATGCGGCTGCCGATCTCTGCGATTACCTCTCCCGGGTTACCGGTCGGGAAATCGCTTCCGGCCGCCGGGCGGCTGATGGCGCGGTGACAATTCATGTGGGGCCTGATGCGTTTGTTCTGAAGCACGCGCCAGAGATCAAGGAGTTGTATGCCGACGGGTTTCTGCTCAAGCACCTGGCAGTGGATGGAAAGCAGCATGTTGTTCTGTCCGGTATCCGACTGAAATCCTCACGCTGGGCGGTTGAAGAATTCCTGATGCAATTTGCCGGCGTGCGATGGCTTTTCCCCGATGCCGTCTACGGCGAGATTGTGCCCTCCGTGCCGACAATCCGGGTTGATTACGAATTCAGCCAGAAGCACGAGCCGCATTACCTCAGCCGCGGCAACCTGGGCATGTATTACTTTGATAAGAACCGCCGGTATCTCAGGCGAAGACCTGAGGGTGGCGGATCGTTCGGGAGCCACGAATTCCAGGCGATCTTCAGCAGGCAGGATTACCAGCAGCACCCGGAGTGGTTTGCATTTTTCACTGTATCTGACAGCCGGGCCAAGAGCTTGATGAGTGGGACCCATCCAGAGCACGCCAGGTTGCGGGAAGCTCTCCAGCGCGGCCAACGACAAGGACGATGGCACTGGGACTACGGCAACGGCTGGCAGATCTGCATGTCGAACTCGCAGACGGTTCAACACGCGGTCACGTATGCGCGCGAGTACTTTGCCAAGCACCCCGGTGTCCCGACGGTGTCCATGGGCCACAACGATTCATCCGGCTGGTGCGAGTGCGACTTGTGCAGGAGATTCGCTGCTACCGCAGACCCGCCCTACACGGTATCGGAACGATATTGGCACTGGGTCAACCAGGTAGCCAAGGAGGTGGCCAGAACCCATCCGGACAAGAAGATTGCGACCCTCGCGTACGGGGCGCCTGCGGCGTTGCCCCGTTTCGGGCTGGAAAAGAACATTTCCGTCATGGTCACCGTCTACCTCGAGAGCCACCTGGACCTGGTCAGGCAATGGCAGAAGAAAACCGATTCGGTCAGCTTGTATTCCTATGCCTACGGCAACTCGTTCGTCGGTTTTCGCCACTTCCCGCACGCGATGCGCGATTTTTTGAAGTGGGGACACGACGAACTGGGAGCCATAGCCCATGTTTCCGAAGTCGGCGGCAACTGGTCGTTTGACGGGCCGAAATATCGCTACATGCAGGAACTGATGTGGAACGTGAATGCCGACCCCGATGAGATCATGTGGGCTTACTGCCGAGATTGGTTCGGAGCTGCTGCTCAACCCATGAAGGCATTCTGGGATCGGCTCGAGGAAGTCTATGAACGCAGGGGCGCCGAGCGCAGGTTTTTGGGCTACCAGTGGGTTGGCTGGCTGGAAGACCACGATGAATTCGACCACTACTCCATCGAAGACGTCAGCTTTCTGGATAAACAGATTGCGGCGGCAGAACAGGCGGTCGGCACGGAAGCAGATGAATTCCGGCTGACTCGTGTGGCAGACGCATGGAAGTACTACCGGACATTCCTGCTGGGCAGGTTCAAGTACACACTCCGACACGAGAAGATCTTCAGCCAGGCCGCCGAATCGCTTGAACGCGCAACGGAATTGGCAGAAGAGCTGGCCCGACTGCAGAACAAGAAAGACTCATTCAAGAGGCAGTTGCGCGCATACCCCAGCGTAAACCAGGTCGTCACAACGACGAATTACATGTCGTATTTCGCGTATGTCACTGAATTCAGCGATATGCGCACCATGCTTGACGGATTGTGCGACCGGATAACAAAGCACCTGCTCGATCAAGGCGGCAGAGCAGATGCTCAGGCCTTCTGGCAGAAGTTCACACGCGGGACTCCGCTGCACCAGTCGGCACGGACCCAGTTGTTCATGTTGAGCCACCCGGAACGGAACAACCTGCTGACCAACGGGACCTTTGAAACAGGCGACCTGTCGGGATGGGAAACCAG
>CAUZRQ010000410.1:0-3094 GCA_963582065.1 Planctomycetota bacterium
CACCCGCTTGACGACGTATTCCAGCAGCGACATTGCGATCGCCAACGTCGATCGAACCGGGCAGGTGGAATTCGCTCGCCAGGGCGAGGTGGCGATCCTGTGCCGGTTCATGGGCCGGATGGAGTCGATGCGGCTGATGCACATTGCCGAGCCGGCGGCGGACTACGCATGGCCGGATCCTCCGGAAGCGAACTACGTCGACACGCACGTCTTTGCCAAGCTGAAGCAACTCCACATTGCACCCTCGGGGTTGTGCACCGACGAACAGTTCGTGCGTCGTATCCACATCGACCTCTGCGGTGTGCTGCCGACTCCGGCCGAGACCGAGGCGTTCCTGGCCACGACGGGTCCGGATCGTCGCACGCGGTTGATCGAGCAGTTGTTGCAGCGGCCCGAGTACTCGGACTACTGGACGAAGAAGTGGTTTGATGTGCTGCGGGTCACCCGCGATGCGATCAATCTCGAGGGATCTCAGAAGTTCCAGGCCTGGTTGCGAGGCCGGATCGAGAGTGACGAGCCGTTCGACGAGACGGCTCGTCAGCTGCTGACCTCCGTCGGCCAGTCGTACCGCGACGCACCGGTGAATTACTTCTGCGTCACGCTGACGCCCAAGACGGTCACCGACAAGCAGTTCCTGCAGAAGGACCTCGCCGAGGCGACCGCCCAGTTGTTCCTGGGTGTGAGACTGCAATGTGCCAAGTGCCACAATCATCCGTATGAGCGATGGACACAGAACGACTACCTGGGCCTGGCTGCTCACTTCAACCAGGTCAAGCGAACCCGGATGGGGAAGGCTGGTCCTGGTGGCCGTGCCGAGCGTCGCCAGCTCGAGATCACGATCGACAAGAAGTCCCCCGAGTTCACTCGCGACTCGGACGGCTCTGCGGTTGTGCCCAGCCTGATCGGGCAGCAGCCCAAGGCGATTCCAGCGGACCAGGATCGTCGTCAGCAATTGGCCGCCTGGCTGACCCGCTCCGACAACCCATTTTTCGCAAGGGCCTTCGTCAACCGGATCTGGTATCACCTCAACGGCAAGGGCATCGTCGAGCCGGTGGACGATTTCCGGGATTCGAACCCATCGTCCAACGATCCGTTGCTGGCGGCCCTGGCACGACAGTTTGTTGAAGGCGGCTACCGGATGAAGCCACTCATCCGGACCATCGTCAACTCGCGGACCTACCATCTCAGCGCGATCTCCAATCCGAGCAACCAGTCCGACGGAAAGTACTTCTCACACATGCACTCGCGTCCCTTGCCGGCGGAGGTGTTGTTGGACGCGGTGTGCCAGGTGACGGGTGTGCCGGAGGTGTATGAGATCGCCAAGGACTACACGATCGGGTTACCGCCCGGCACGATCACTCTGCCGATCGGCACTCGCGCGGTTCAGTTGCCTGTCAACGACATCGTGACCCTGATCAACCAGGGATCGAAGTATGTCCGCTACGAGTCTCACCCGTTCCTGCGGGCTTTTGGGCAGCCGTCGCGGACCCAGACGTGTGAGTGTGATCGCGAGCAGACGTTTGGGCGGAAGCAGGCGTTGGAGTTGATCATTGGCCAGATGATGTCGAGGCGGCTGGTTCAGCCGAAAAACCGTCTGAGCCGGTTGATGGACTCGAAGATGAGCGACGCCCAGATTCTCGACGCCCTCTACCTGCGGTCGCTTTCGAGACGCCCGTCGCCGAAGACCCGCACCGCGATGCTGGCTCACGTCAGCTCCAGTTCCGACCGCCGGCAGGGTTGGGAGGACGTGCTCTGGACGCTGCTGAACTCCCAGGAGTTCATCTACCAGCACTAGCAGCCCGTTGAAAAACCGGGAGCCTGGGGTCAGACGCCCCGCCTTTTGCGGGGGGCCTGAACTCTCTTGTTCCAACCCCCATCGCTCGAGTGAAGGGGTCAGGCCCCGCCACGGGCGGCGTCAGACCCCGTCCGGGCAGCGAACCTGTGTTTTTCAACGGGCTGCTAGGTATGGTTCGAGATGCGGTTCGTTTCACCTGACGGCCCTGATCAGCGTTGCACTGACACAGCCGATGAGCAATGCGGCGTTCAGGACGGCCTGTTTCGAGCGGGTAATCAAGACGACGGGAACGCATTCAGCGAGTCGACTGTGACGACACGGGCCAGCTCATCTCTGCTTCCGTTTGCTCATTTGAATCTCCGCCGCAACCCGTTTGGTGAGTTTTCGGTCGAGGACTGGACGCGGTTGGCCGACGTGGACCTGGACGAGTTTGACGAACTGCTGGCCGAGCCGGGATCGGTGCTGCAGTTTGTTGGTGACAAGGGCTACGGCAAGACGACTCACCTGCTGGCCATCGGAGTGAGATTTCCCGGGTCCGGCTACGTGCACATCCCCGAGGGGGAACGGGCCGAGGTGCCTGGTGGGAATCCTTTGCTGATCGACGAGGCCCAGAGGCTGACCTGGCGGCAGCGACGGCAGGTGTTTCGGTCGAGCGTGCCGCTGGTGCTGGGGACACACCGGGATTTCACTCGCGAGTTGACTCGAGCCGGACGACGGGTGCGGACCGTGGCGGCTGAAGACCGGATGAATGCCACACGGTTGACCCGGATCCTCAACAGCCGGATCGAGTGGGTCCGTCGCGGCGGGGGACCGGTGCCCGGCGTGCTGTACGAGACGGCTGCCGGGATGCTCGAGCGGTTTGGCCCCAACATCCGACGGATCCAGCTCGAACTCTACATGACATTCCAGGACATGAACGACGGGATTCGCGATGTCTAGATGCGATATTTCCATCAGTTACGACCAGCCGGATCGAACCTATCGAGGCGGTGATACCGTGTCGGGCGAGGTCCACGTTCGGGTCAATAAGGACACCACCAGCGACGGCATCCAGTTGACCCACTACTGGAAGACTCACGGCTACGGCAACACCGACTCGGGTGGCGATGGGTTAGAGATGCTGGCCGGTGACAGCGAGTTGAGAGCCGGAGAAGACCTGGTTTTTCCGTTTTCGTTTGTCGCCGAATGTCAGCCTCTGACCTACCACGGCCACCACATCAACATCGATCACTATGTGAAGGTGGCCGTTGATGTGCCCTGGGCCATTGACCCGAAGGCCGAGGAGGAGTTCATCCTGCT
>CAUZRQ010000411.1:0-3079 GCA_963582065.1 Planctomycetota bacterium
GCAGGTTGGCCAGCCAGCTGAAGACCCAGCTCTCGGAGGTGTAGCGGAGTCCGTTGATCAGCGGGTCGAGGCCGGGGATGCCGGTGTGCCAGCCGCCCAAGAACAGCAGCACCGCGATGCCGCAGACCGCGAACATGCTGGCGTACTCGGCCAGGAAAAAGAAACTCCAGCGGAACCCGCTGTATTCGGTCAGGAACCCCGCCACCAGTTCACTCTCGGCCTCGGCCAGGTCAAACGGAGCCCGCTTGCAGCTGGCCGTGGCACAGACGAAGTAGATGAAGAAGGCGAAGAAGGTGAAGGGGTCGTTGAACAGGATCCAGTTGGCCGCCCAGCCACTCTGCATGGCTCCGATTTCGTTGAGGTTCAACGAGCCGGCGGTGATGACCGGGATCACCACGCAAATCGACATGGGGATCTCGTAGCTGACCATCTGCGCCGCTTCTCTCATGCCGCCAAACAGCGCCCATTTCGAACCACTGGAGTAGCCGGCCAGGATCACTCCGATCACCTCCAGCGACATCACGGCCAGCATCAGGTACAGGCCGATGTCGAGGCTGACGGCGATCCAGCCGTCGGAGAACGGCAGGAACATCAAGGCGGCCAGCGAGCTGACGACCACCACGTAGGGGGCCACCCGGAACAGCGGTCCATCGGCGGCCGCGGGGACGAGGTCTTCCTTCTGGATCAGCTTGCCGCCGTCGGCAATAGCCTGCAGCCAGCCGAACTTGCCGCCGACGCGGGTGGGACCGAGCCGGTCCTGGATCCGGCCCGAGACCTTGCGTTCGGCCCAGATGAAAATGCCCGCCGGCAGGCCGAAGAACCCCGCCACCAGCGACACGTGGATCACCGCCGCCAGGAACATGGCCCAGCCTTCGCTGAGTTCCCATCCCTCGAGAGTCGACTGAATCGTCGTCGCGGTGTCGGCCAGTGTGGGGATCATCTTGGTGTCCAGGCTCCCGGCGTCCTGCCGGGTCGGTCGTCACACACAGACCAACGCGACCCGGGCCGACACAGGCGAAGTTTCGCCGAATCCGACGAGGGCCGCAGCGGGACCCGGGACCGTCGCAGTATGTGTCCGGAACCCACGTGGACCCCGGCTCAAGGCTGAACTATGCCAGATGGGTACGGGGACTTCAAGAGAACCGCAAAGCGGCCCGGCGGGCTGCCGCTGCTGCCCTAGCGAGCCGTTGCCGGGGCGGCAGCGGTCGTCGTGGCGGGGTCCACGGCAAAGTGAATTGCATCGAAATCGGCAGCCCGGGCCGCGTCGTAGGCGGCCAGGGCTTCACCCAGGGGCACGTCCGGATCGATGTCCAGGATCACCGGCAATTCGGGTGCGGCCGTGGCGAGCGTCTTGAGGAATCTCGAGAGCAACTGGTGCCGATTGGGACCGGAAAATGACCGCCCCTCGACCTCGATCCACGGACCTTTTCCGAAACGTCCGACACGTTCGCCACGCCCATCCCCAGCCCGGACCCGCACCCACGCCTCACCCAGCGGTCGTGGCCCCGGGTTCGTCGCGGGTGATTCGATTGAGCCTCCCGCCAGTTCCGTCGGCAGCAGGCTCTCACGGACCTGGTCGGTCGAGGCACAGACGAAGAAGATCAGCAGCAGGAACACGACGTCGATCAACGGCGTCATCGCCTGGCTGTCGTCGAGTTGACGGTCGTAATGGGCCGAGGGGATCTTCATGGGTTGCCGTCTGGGTGGTGTTGAGCGGTGTGGTTGAAGTTGAGTCAGTGAGTCAGGACGGCGTAGCCGATGCGGGTGATCCCGGCCTGGGCGCAGGCGACCATCAGTGGTTCCACAGCACGAAACGGAACCCGGCGATCGCCTCGAATCCGCACTTCGTACCCTCCCGAGGGCGACCCCGCTGCAGCCTCGGCCAGCAGACTCGTGATCTGTTCGAGCGTGACGATGCGTCCGCCGACGTGCAGGGCTGCGTCGGCGGTGACCGTGACCACGAGTCGACCCGGCACCTGTTCCTGGCCGTCCAGGCCCTCTTGGACGGGACCGACCATTGGCAATTCGACCGGTTCGGTCGATTCGCTTCGAGCCGTGTGGCTGGCGACCAGGAAGAAGATCACCAGCAGGAAGACGATGTCGATCAGCGGCGTGAGGTTGAGCGAGATGCCCAGCCGACGCACTCGAATGGGGATTCTCATTCCGAGGCTTCCCCGGTCCGTTCGGTCCGTTCGGGCCGTTCAGGTCGTTCAGGTCGTTCAGGTCGTTCAGGCCGCTCGATCGCCACCGGCGGCACGCGTCGTTCACGGCGTCCCGAGTCGTCTCCCGCGACGCTCTTCCGCCCGCCTCGGCCCAGGCTGGCCCGCTTGAACCCCGCCCAGGCGTGCTCGGCTCTCAGGCTGGCCTCGGCCACCAGTTCATCGATCCGGTTGCGGAAGATGGCAAACGCGGTGAGCGCGGGAACCGCAACTCCCAGCCCCATCAGCGTGGTGACCAGTGCCTGGTAGATGCCAGGTGCGAGTTCGGCGACGGCGGGATTGAGCTTGTTGGCGAATTCCTGGAAGGCGACGATCATGCCCCAGACGGTGCCCAGCAGTCCCAGCATCGGTGCGATGGTGCCGATGACCGAGAGGTATTCGATCTTGCGGAACAGCCGGGCCGACTGTGCGGCACTGGCATCTTCCATCGACTTCTCGACCGCCGCATACCCCAGAGGCGCCTCGGCCAGGCCTTCGGCGAGCACCTCGCCCAGGAAACTGGGTCGTTCGCGGCACAGCCGGTCCGCTTCGGCGAAGCGGCCGGTGGCGACCATCGCGGAGACCGATTCGGCCAGGCCCTCGGGCATCAACGACTTGCGGCGGATCGTCAACAGGTGCTCGACGATCAACGCCACCATCGCCATCGACAGACCCAGGATGACCAGCCCGATCGTGCCTCCGGCTCGGAGCAGTTGCCTGAGCGTCATGCCGTCGGCGGCTGCTGCGTCCTCGGCGGCATCGGCATCGGCATCGGCAGGGGAGGGGGTAACGGGTGGTTGGGTTGCTGGGGGTGTCTCGGTGAGACCGGGATTTGCTGCGGTGTTGGCTGCGGGGTTGGCTGCGGGGTTGGCCGGTTGCTG
>CAUZRQ010000412.1:0-3061 GCA_963582065.1 Planctomycetota bacterium
GCCGGGGCCCTGGATCGAGGGGTCCAGGGGAAAGAGCCACGCCAAGGCGATGGCCAGGACGGGGATGCCCCAGTTGCCCGGCAGCGAGAGCAGGTTGGCGAGCCACAGCAGGACCGACACCAGAACGGCCAGGGTGGCCAGCACGTAGTAGGTGACGTCGATCATGGTTGGGCCGAGTGGTAGAGGGTCAGGACGGATCGACCGAGTAGTTTTTCGGGCACCTGGTGATGGCGTGCACCTTGCGTTCGGTCTTGGTGATCGGGTGGTTCTCGGCGTCCTTGGCCAGCCTGGTCATGTTGGGGTACCCCGCGGCCTGTTCGTTGGCCCATTCGCGGGCGAACCGGCCACTACGGATGCCGTCCATCGCCTTCTGGATGCGGTCCTTCATCGCCTTGTTGGGCAGTTTTTCGGCTCGGGTCAACGACCCATAGCGAGAGGTGGGTGAATGAAACCGGGCCTGTCGAACAATGCCATCCAGTGCCATCTGTCGAAAGATCTCTGATGCTTCGCCCGACGCGCAGTACTCGATCAAGGCCACTTCCGGTGGGATCCCCGCTTCCACGGCCACCTCGTAGGTCAGCAGCAACGCCTGGGTAAACAGCGGCCACAATCCCTGTTCCCCGAGCAGGTTGACGTCCGATTCGTCCTCGAACCGGCACTGAAACACTCCGGCCCGCGTGCACCCCACGGCCTTGGCCAGGGCCAACGCGATCTGCCGGGCCTTGCCCGAGACATCCTGCCAGACGGCGACGAACCCCGGCACCCCCTTACCCGCCTCGTACGCTTCACGAACCGTCACGCCCATGGCTCGAGGCGACATCATCACCACGTCGATGTCCTCCGGCGGCACGATGCATTCGAAGCGGATCCCGTAGCTGCTGGCAAAGTCCATCACCTGCCCTGGCAGCAGGTGATCCCGGATGTGCTTCTCGTAGACCTGCTGCTGGATCTCATCGGGGATCGCGATGATCAGGATGTCGGCCCGCGGGACGACCTCGCGAATCGGCGCGACGTCGAAGCCGTCGGCGACGGCTGTCTTATGGTAGCGGTCCTTGCGGTTGCCGATGATCACGTCGCAGCCGCTGTCGCGGAGGTTCAGTGCCTGGGCCCGGCCCTGGTTGCCGTAGCCGAGTACGCCGATCGTCTTGCGGCGAAGAGGCGAGATGCTGACGTCCTTGTCGAAGAGAAACTTGCCCATCAGATCGTGTTTCCTGGAGGTTCGGTGAGGTCTATGGGTTTCTGGGTAATGTGCTGCGATTGGTCAGATGCAGGTCGGGGTGACCGAGGTCGAGCTTGTACATGACCTGGTTGTAGTCGTAGCGGGGCGTCTTCTGGTCATTGCCCGAGAACAGGGTGGTGTAGGTGCCCTCGAAAAAGACGACTCGCCCACCTTGCTTGTCGAAGTACGAGTGCTGCCGAGGGTTGTAGAAGCTGTATTTCTGGTGAGTGACGATCTTACGAGCGTCTTTCCAGGGTCCGACCACTCGGTCGGCCTCGGCGTACCAGACCTCGCCAAGAAACGACGACCCGAACTGCTGGTTCCCGATCATGATCCACTTGCGACGGAAGTCGTTCCAGGAGACAGAGCCGCGGTGGACCAGGATCGGTTTCCTGTCATCGTCGAACAGTTGGAACAGCCCTGTGGATGACTTGATGTGACCCTGCTTGATGAGCCGGGCCTGCAGTTCGGGTGTGAACGGCACTGTGTCCGGCTTCCAGCCCCA
The DNA here is from genome assembly GCA_963582065.1 of Planctomycetota bacterium. GTDB lineage: Bacteria > Planctomycetota > Planctomycetia > Planctomycetales > Planctomycetaceae > UBA8437. The sequence continues at coordinate 1,725 of CAUZRQ010000412.1, forward strand.
TTTCGGTTTTCCTTCAATCCGCTCGACAGTATTCGACATCTTACGGCTTCCGGCCTCCAGGCAGGTGTACGCCCGGTAATTCGACAGGTCGGCCAGTTTCTTCGCCGTGGCCTCGACCCGCACCAGCGGGAACGGGTCGCCGAAGTAGACATATTCGATGCCGTCTTCGGTCCGTTTCAACGGGTGTCCGAAAGGAAACAGCGGAGCCTTGAGATCGAACTCGACGACCTTGGTCCATTCCTGTTTCCCGGCATCGAATTCGATCAGGCCCCGTTGGTAGATCGACAGCGGGGGCTTGACCTTGACGTACATTCCGAAGAGTCGTTCTCGGCCGTCGTCGTTGAGCGTGACGAGGCCATTGATCCAGGTGGGTCCCCTGCCAGGCAGCTTTGCGGTCGGCTTGGCGAAACCGACCGGGCCGGTGTTTCCGACGAAGTACTCGAGGTTGATGCCAGTTTCCGGATCGAGTCCTCCGCTGCCGGGTTTCCTGGAGGTGGCTCCGGGGACATGGAAGTTGCCCAGCGGATAGGACGGCCGGTTCGTGTCGCCCCAGAACCAGTAGATGCGGTCCCGGAACAGGGCGGTGACGACGCTGTCGGAACCGAAGACCTGGGCGTTGAGGACCGGTTGGCGGATCGGCGTCTGGTGTCCCAGCAGTTGGCTGTCGCCATAGATCCCGGCCCCGGTCACCCGGTAGATGCGTTCAGCGATGTTCAGCCGCTTCATCTTCAGGGTGGCCTTGCCTCCGGCGGTGACCTGCAGCCGGGCTCCCCGGTAGCCGAATCCGTCCCTGGCGAATTCGTAGCCATGGCTGCTGACATGGAAGAAGACCCGCTGGTTCATCAACCCGGGTTCGTGAAAGGCGACACGGCCGGCCGAGTCGGTGTAGTAGCTGATGTTGTTGACGGTCTTCAGTTGGACCAGCGGCACGCCTCGCCCTGTCACCTGATCGACGACGTGGATTTCGAAGTAGCGAGTCTCCTCGGCTGCCAAACCGCTGGCCGCGATGCACCCGGCCAGCAGTGCCAGGGCGGTTCGAGTGACGAGCGTGGTGCGGGCGATTGATCGCATGATGTCTCCCGGCTCTTGAATTGACCTGGGCACGGTTCAGCGAGCGGGCGTCGACGCGGGGCGGGTCTTCAGGTCGAGCCACATTTTCATCGTCCGCGAGACGAGTTCGGCGGCGTCCTGTTGCACGAAGTGGCCCGATCCGGGAACCGTAACCAGCGTCAGGTCTTTCTCGACCCATTGCCAGGTGTCGTTGAGTGCCCCCGGCAGCAGGGCTCGATCGTTGAGCCCGTGGAACATCAGCACGGGGGCCTTGACCTTCACGACCG
>CAUZRQ010000413.1:0-3050 GCA_963582065.1 Planctomycetota bacterium
CGGCTGCCTGCTGGACGCTGCCGATTGTCAATTGACGAGAATCACTCGTCGTCGAAACCGCCCCGCTGCAGGTCTTCGAGAGCCTCCTCGGCGGCCCGCTTGACCCCCTCGTCGGAGTCCGTCTCGACGATCCCCCTCAGGATCTCCTCGGACCGCTCGGCCCGCATTTCTCCGATCGCCTCAACCGCCGCGGCCCGCACCCGGTTCTTGTCGTCGGAGGTCGCCACCTGCTCGAGCACCTCCAGGTTCTGCTGGTGGTCTCCGAGTTCTCCCAGTGCCCGGCACGACCAGACTCTTGGCAACCACTCCTCGTCTTCGAGCGCCATCCGTGCCAGTTTCGGGGCCAGTTCGCTGATCGCGGCGGCCCCGGCCAGCCGCGCCGCGGGCGAGCGGGTCAGCGGAACGGGGTGGTCGAGCAGTTCTTCAACCTGTCGATGCGACTCGTCGGTGAACACGCAGGTCATTGCCAGCAGGCTGCGTTCGGCGACATTGCGGACCTTGTTGACCGGGTCGACCAGCACGGCCAGCAGCACTCGGACGGTTTCGGGGTCGGGGTGAAATTCGAGACCCGAGGCGGCCAGGACGCGGAAATCGGATTCCTCGTGCTGCAGCAGCCCCCTGAGCCGCTCGATCCCGGCCTCCTCGGGCATCCGCGCCAATGCCTGGGCCGAGGCGGTCCGTGCCGGAGTCCCCACGTCGGGGCTGATCAGCAGTCCCGCCAGGGCCTCGGCCACCTCCGCCTCACACGATTCAGCCGCCTCGACAATCGCCTCGTTGCGAACGTCCAGATCGGAACTGGAGAGCCGTTGCAGGAGGTCGGAATTCATGACGGGGCTTTCTCGGGTGGCGGCGGTCGGGCCTACTGCAATTTCCCTCGCCCGGCGATCTCCCACACCTCCTCCAGCACCCCCTCGCGGCAGGCGAAGAAGTGGTCGTGCAGCACGGTGGTGAAGTCGGCGTAGCCGACGATCAGTTCGACCTTGTCACCGATCGTCAGGTCCACCGCGTCGCCGACGAGGTTCAATTCGCAGTGCTCGGCGCTCATGCGAACCACCTCGGTCTCGCGGTAGTTCTTGACCAGCGGGAGATGGGCGTCGGGGCTGAGTGTTTTGCGGCCGCTGTCGAGCACGGCGCGGTTCTTTTCGGGACGAGAGACCACGGTGGCCAGGACCGTCAGCCCGTAGTCGAGCCCGGTCACTCCCATCTGCAACTGGTACACCGGGTCGGCAAAGATCCCTCCCCCGGCCTGCAGCTCGGTCACCGCCGGGCAGTCACTGGTGTACTGGTAGCTGCCGGTGCCCCCGGCACTCACGATGTCGCAGACCAGCCCCTGGTCGCGCATCGCATCACGAGTCTCCTCGAGTAGCCTCATCGAGGCGTTGATCGCGCTGCGTTTTTCTGCGGGATCCTCCACCCGCAGCAGGTGCCCCTCGTAGCCCATGATCCCCACCAGGTTCAGCCCTTTCAGCTCGGAGGTGGCCCGGGCCAGTTCCAGAGCGTCACGCCCCGGCAGCACTCCGACGCGATCCAGTCCGACGTTGACTTCCAGGATCACCCGGCAGGTGACTCCGGCCTCGGCACAGGCGGCCGCCAGGGGCTGGGCCTGGGCAAAGTGATCCAGGGCGATGATCGGGTCGGCCGTCTCGCACAGCCGGGCGACTCGGCGGACCTTCGGCTCGCCGACGATCATGTTGGCGACCAGGATGTCGGTGATCCCCGCCGCGGCCATCACTTCCGCCTCGGTCACCTTGGCACAGGTCACCCCGATCGCCCCGGCTTCACGTTGCCGATGAGCAATCTGGGGAGTCTTGTGGCATTTTTCGTGAGGCCGCCACTGCTTGCCGCGTTCGGTCATGAACGAGGCCATGCTGGAGATGTTGGCCTCGAGCACGTCGAGGTTGATGCAGAGGCTGGGGGTATCGAGATCGGCCTGGGGAGTGCCGGGCGCCGGAAGAGTGTTCATTGTGCTGAGGGCTCAACTGGAGTCTGGGGACGGGTGGGACCGCTTGGGATCGGAGGGCCATGATAGCCGACCGGTGGTGCCGGCGGAATCGGTCGAAGGGTCAGTGAGTGGTTCTCAGAATTTCCTGGCCCCGACGGTTGACAGCCACGGGCGTCCTGATACGATGGTCCGACGCGCTTCTTGTTTGAGCAGCGTGCAGGGGATGATGTTTCGACGTTGTCCCCGATGCCTTCGGGCAGTTCTTTGACAACTTGGTTGGTGGCCCTCGTTCAGCGATTTCAGTCGCTGGATCCTTCGGGATGCGGCTGATTGCACGGGTTTGACCGCTCGTGCATCCAGCATCAGACTTTTTTTTCTGCTAATACTCCTGTTCCGGGCCGAACTCTTCGAGCGGCTTTCTGGAGCAGGTCTTTCGAGACCTGCAAAGGAGAAACAAGAAGAGTAAGGCGTGGATACGGGAAAGCAGTCATATGAAGGGTTTGATCCTGGCTCAGAATGAACGTTAGCGGCGTGGATTAGGCATGCAAGTCGCGCGAGAAGTCTTTTATGGAACCTTCGGGGGAAGTAATTGACGGACAGCGGCAGACGGCGTAGTAAGGCGTAGGTTACGTACCCTGGAGACCGGGACAGCTACGGGAAACTGTAGGTAATACCGGATGACCTCCCAGGACATGATCGTCCTGGGAGCAATTGGTGTGATTCCGCTCTTGGAGCGGCCTACGTGGTATTAGCTTGTTGGTGAGGTAATGGCTCACCAAGGCTGAGATGCCTAGGGGGTGTGAGAGCATGGCCCCCACGACTGGGACTGAGACACTGCCCAGACACCTACGGGTGGCTGCAGTCGAGAATATTCCGCAATGGGCGAAAGCCTGACGGAGCGACGCCGCGTGTGGGATGACGGCCCTTGGGTTGTAAACCACTGTCAGAGGGGATGAAGTCCTTGGAGGTTATCCTCCTTGGTTGACAAAGCCTCAAAGGAAGCCCGGGCTAAGTACGTGCCAGCAGCCGCGGTAACACGTACTGGGCGAACGTTATTCGGAATCACTGGGCTTAAAGGGTACGTAGGCGGCCAGATTAGTCAGATGTG
>CAUZRQ010000414.1:0-3047 GCA_963582065.1 Planctomycetota bacterium
GACCAGTTCGTGGCCCAGGGTCAGCGGCCAGGGCAGGGGGCGTGGCCAGTGTCCGGCCAGGATGTGCAGGTCGGTGCCGCAGACACCACAGGCCTCGATCCGGATCAACGCCCCGCGATCGGGGACGTCCGGACGCGACACGCTGTGAATCACCGGATCACAGCCCGGTCCGTCATAGGTTGAGACCCGGATCTCGGAATTCCCGCCCGACGGCGACTGTGGCATCGACATCACTGCGCCCCCGAGATGGGATTCGCCAGCGACCACAGGGTCAGCGTGTCCTTGTCCTTGACCAGGACCCCGTCATCCAGCAGCACCGGCGGTGCCCACGTGCCCCCCGCCGCCACACGGTAAGTCGCCGTCGGCCGGAAGGCCTTTCGGTTGGCCGAGACGACCTGCAACCGACCGTTGTCGATCAGTGCCACGACGTGATCGGGGATCGCCAGGAACATCACGTTCCGGCCGGTTCTCCCCGGACCCTGCCACAGCACCTGGCCGGTCTTGATGTCCAGGCAGAACAACCGGCCCTTGTCGTAGTGCGAGAAGCCATACAGCAGACCACCGTTGACGACCGCCGAACTCATGTCCAGTGCCACCGTCTTCTGGTGCCACAGCACCTTGACCGACCAGGCCCCGTCCTTGCGGCGGGGTTCCAGCCCCAGGATCCCCCGGTTCTCACCGCCCAGAAACACCCGCCCGTCGTAAAACGCGGGGGTCGGCATGTTCTGGTCGGACCCGACGTGCGGGAAGGGATACTCCCACAGGAACTTGCCCGTCCTGCTCTCGACGCCGACCAGCGCCCGGTGGTTCCACTCGACGACCTGTCGCACACCATGGATTTCGACCAGCAACGGCGACGAGTACGACGGCCCGTCCTGGCCCTGGCTCCAGATCTCCTTGCCGGTGGCCACATCCAGGGCGACCAACGTGCCCCGTTCGTCGGTCCCGAAGTGAACGATCAGCCGCTTGCCGTCGACAATCGGCGACGTCGAGGCCCCCCAGTACGGATGGCTCTTCTTGAACCTCGCGTCGTAATCGCGGTTCCAGAGCCGCTTGCCCGACCCGGCGTCCCAGGCGATCAGCCGCCCGGTGATACTCATGGTGAAGATCCGGCCGTCGGCCATCATCGGCGATGACTTCGGTCCCTTGCCGTGGTATTCGCCGCCGCCCCCGATCTTGAACGGAGCCGGGTAACTCTGACGCCACTTGACCTTGCCGGTCTTCAGGTCAAAGCACCACAGCACCTCGTCCTCGCCCTGCCGGGCGTGCTGGTAGACCCGGCCGGCGGCGACCAGCGGCGATCCGTAGCCGGTGCCGACCTTCACCTGCCAGCTCTTGGTCAACGTCGTCGGCCACCGTTTCGGTGGGCGGAAACCGCTGACCCAGCCGTCACGCCTGGGTCCCAGCCACCCTGGCCAGTACGCGCCGGTCCGGGGCGGCTCGGTGGCCGAAACCGGCACGGCGCCGTCGTCGAGAACCGGCGAGCCCGGTTGCGGGCCGGCGGCGTCCAGTGAACCGTCGGCCGCCCACGCCACCACGGTCAATCCGACCGCCACGGCGGTCACTCTCAGAAAAACTGTCCGGCTGATCACGCTCTGCACCTCTGCTGTCTGGTTGCTGTCGTGGAACACACGACTCCCCTGATCGTAGAATACCCTCGGCCCCGGTGCGACGGTCCACCGGGCGAGGCGGGGGCAGGAGGGGACACCGTGTCATCACCTCGAAACAAATCGAAACGAGTACAGGTCGGCGTCCTTGACGACGAACCGCAACCGCACCGTGCGACCGGCCAATCGGCCGACATCCGGTCCGGCGGTCCAGCCGACCGCCACATCCAGCCGGTCGCCGAAAATCTCGCGACAGTCGGCCAGCCGGAACCCCTCTATCGACCGGCCACCTGCATCCTGGATTTCGACACGGACGCTGCCGGCGGCTGAGGTCGCGACGTTCAACTCCAGCCTGTTGCCGGAAAACTTCAGCGGCCGGGTCACGACCTCGCCGCCGGAGAGCGGCGCCTGGACCGAGACGAATCCATCCAGCCTCAACGTGTACCGGCGAAGCCTGCACTGACGCCAGAGACCCTCGCCCACGTACATCGACAGTTCATTCCGGCTGCCGGGCCCGCCCGATCTCGTCTCGACCAGCCCCAGGGCCTGGAAGTTGTCACCGTAGACCCAGCGATCCCGGTCGGGTCGTCCCGGCCGAATGAATGCCTCGTCCCAGAACCTGAAGTGACGTCCGTCGCGGCTGACCATGAAGCCCCCGTCGGTGTAGTCGATGCCGAAGTACTCGACACTTTCGGAAAGCCGCCGGTTGAGCCCGGTGAGTTTCGATCGACCGGCGACGTAGCGTGTCGGGAAACCGAGATAGATGTGCGGGGCGCGGTGGTACGCCTGCACCTGGTTGGTGTAGAGCTGGACGAACGGAGAAAACCGCGTTGTCCTGGTCGAGAACCTGGTCCAGCGTTCCGGCGAGTATTCGAGCCAGTCGGGCTCGGACCACTCCAGGAAGTTCGACGACGTGGCGGTCATCACGTCCTTGGTCGAGGCCTCGTGGCTGGGGGGCTTGAGCATGCCGGGACCCCCTCGCAGGGCCCGATGAAAACCAACGTACTTCCGTCGCACGGTGTCCCAGAACGCCAGGTTCATCGAGTCGAAATACCCGGTCGTGATCACCGGCTTGTCACTCATCGGAGACCAGCGGATCCCGTCGGCCGAGGAATAGACGTGCAGTCCGCGCGTTGGCTTGTAGATTGCGACGATCGCCTTGTAGCGGTGCTCGGGCGGACAATCGGGATTGGTGTCCTTGAATGGCACAAACGCGTGGCAGATCTCTCCGGAGAGAATGATGTTGTTCTTCTTCGACCCGCCGAACTCGACCAGGCCCAGTTCCGGACGCTTCCAATGGATGCCATCACGGCTCTCTGCGTAGCAGGTCACGTTGTAGGGAATCGAGTACTTGCCGTCCGACAGGTCGATCTGTGATCCGCGGTAATACAGGCGGTACCGGTCACCGTCACGGAAGACGGTGTGGTACATCGAACGGCT
>CAUZRQ010000415.1:0-3021 GCA_963582065.1 Planctomycetota bacterium
GTCGGTGGTCTTGGCCAGCGACAACAGGCCGGTGCTGTTGTGTTGCAGGTCGACGTGAAACTGGTCGTCGAAGTCGCCAAGTGTCGGATCGCCACCTCCGGTTCCGGTCGGGTCGCCCCCCTGGATCACAAAGTTGTCGATAACCCGGTGAAAGATCGTGTCGTTGAAAACACCGCTTTCGGCCAGTTCGATGATCCTCGCCGTCACGCGGGGGGCCCGAGATTCGAACAGCTCGAACGTCATCACCCCGAAATCGTCGACTTCCATTCTCAGGCTGCGGTTGCCGGTCAGGACCTGGGGAGACACCTGCGGATTGTCACTCTCGACCGAGAAGGTCAGCTGCCCGCCGGAGGGGTCGAGCCCGTTGAGCGGGACGTGAAGTGGAGATCCGCCCAGCAGGGACTGGTTGTCGATCGCCGCCAGTTCCAGCACGGGATCGTTCGTAGTCGAGGCCGAGTCGATCAGCAGTTGCTTCAGCGCAGCGAAGTTGTCGGCGTTGGCCAGGTCGTTGGTGGTCAGGTTGTAGACGGCCACCTTTTCGTTCTGGGCGTCGGTGATCATCACATCACGGAACGTGACGTCCCAGGAATCCCAGGTGTCGGAGGCCCCGTCGCCGTTGTCGTCGATGTCCTGAAGCCAGGGCAGGTCACGACCATCGATCACCAGGCTGTTTCCGGAGTCGTGACCGAATTCGTTGACACCCAGGATGTTGATGTTCAGCTCGGGGTTCTCCGAGTCGAGCTCTGTCTGCATCTGGTCGAGGAAGCCGAACTGGCTTCGGCAGTAAGGTCAGGTTGCGTGGCCGAAGTACCAGGCCGAGACCTCTTCGAGATAGTCGCGGGGAGAGACGGCGGTGTCGAAGCTGGCCGACGTGGTGTTGACGTCGGTGAGGTGAAAATCGGGTTGGGCATTGGCACCGACACCACTGAGCATCAGTCGCTCTTCGAGCAACTCGGCGGCCACGGCCGACTGTGCCGAGGAGGGCGTTCGATGCGGGTTTTTTAACCCGCGCTGGATCTTCCGCAACCAATGACGTTTGCTCATCACCACAGACCCTTGTTTCAACCGTTTCGCCAATTCTTGAGAACCGCTCGGACAACACCGCCGGTTATCTCATTAGTCGGAATCCCACGGTGTTGGACCTGATCCCGAATTGGCGGATCTCAACCCGTTACCCACGACAGATCGTGGAGTGTGCGTCGAATTCCACCGCGAAATCTCGAGGGCACGTCAACTTACCCATCTTACCAGTGCGACAGGCCATTGCCGTCGGGAACTTGCGTGGCATGCGGGCGAGCAGATCGTCGGCGGACGTCGGTTGTCGCGACTACTTCGCCAGGTAATTCAGCGTGTAGTAGGCCTGCTGGTGCAGCAGGGGTTTCATGTCGGCCGAGCGGAGGCCGGGGAGGTGCAGTTCGTGGATGTGTCCGACCTGCAGGCCGTCGACGACCAGGTCGACGTGTCGCCGGTCCGAGGACACTCGGGCTTCCTTGATCGTCGGCTTGGTGTGGTCGACCTCGGGACTGCCGTAGGAGGCCTGGAAGATGTAGGTGTAGGTCTGCAGCTGGTACGAGTCGATCTTCGCGGCGGTTTCGGGGTCGACCTGTTCGGTGAACGCCAGCCGGAACCCGTCGGGCCGCAGTCTCATCGTCAGCACCTCGAATGCGTTCTTGCCGGACCAGTCGAGCCGTTGGAGCGAGAAGGGCTTGTTGCCGCGCGAGCCCCAGCCGCGGTTGGTCCCGCCGACGAACATCGACCCGGTCTTATTCATCAACAGCGACAGCGACCCCGACCCGAACCCGGCGCGGAACGGGAAGCAGGCACCCTGGTAGTGGCCCTGGACCTTCTCGAGATCGACCCGCATCACGGTGCTGTGTGTCTGGTCGCCGACGAACATCTGGTTCTTGAAGATCCCGAACTTCCCGCCGGTGGTATCGCAGGCGATGCCGCTGGCCGACTGTCCCATCTTCTTGTAGGGGAAGTAGATGGCCGGCGGCAGCAGTTCGGGGATCCGTTTGGCCTCGACCATCATCCGGCTGCCGCTCTTGGGATCGGCCGGCTGCTTGCCCAGCGCGTCGGTGATGCTGTACCAGCGGTTGCCGCCGGGGTGCCCGACGAACTTGCCCGGTTCGAGGTGCTGGAGCTTGGAGGTGCCGTTCCAGGGTCCCTGGTTGTCGGTGTAGAACATGTCGCCGAGGTGGTTCATGCCGACGCCGCCGGGCGAGCGGAGCCCGCTGCAGGTGGGCACGCTGGTCCCGTCGGGCTTGATCCTCAGGCACCACCCGCGGTAGCGGGTGTTGCTGTTGAACGAGCCGGTCAGGCACAGCACGACCCACAGGTCGCCCCTGGGGTCGAACTTCGAACCGAAGGCGTACTCGTGGTAGTCGCCGGTGATGCCCCAGTCGTCGTTGACGGTCTCGAAGATGTCGGCGCGGCCGTCGTTGTCGGTGTCCTTCATCCGGGTCACCTCGCAACGCTGCGTCGCGTACAGCCAGCCGTCTTTCCACGAGAGCCCCAGCACCTCGTGCAGCCCCTGCGCGTAGCGGGTGAACTTCATCGACGAAGGTTCGGAGAACGGGTTGTCGACCAGATAGATGTCGCCGCGGCGGCTCGAAGCGGCCAGCTTGCCGTTGGGCAGCAGTTCCAGGCCGCCGGCTTCCAGCACCACGCCCTTGGGAATCGGCAGCGTGGTGATGCTGTAGAAGTCGTTCTCGGTCGCCGGCTTGTCCTGGGCCACCGCCGGCATGGCCGACAGCAGGGCAAGCGAGAGTGCGGTGACGGCCGTACGGACCAGGGGCATGGAACGGGTCATGATCGGGTGATTCCGTTGACGCTCTGGGAAGGGCCGGAGACTCCTGCCCGGGGTTACCACGTGTAGGTGTGAACGATGGCGCCGCGGTTGCCGTTCCAGTGGACCGGCAGCAGCAGTTCCCACTGGTTGCCGCGTTTGCGGAGAGTGGGCGGATCGCCGCCGTCCTGGCTGATCGAGATGTTCAGGATCTTGCCGACAAGGAACGTTCC
>CAUZRQ010000416.1:0-2981 GCA_963582065.1 Planctomycetota bacterium
CGATGCTTCTCATCGATGCTTCTCGGGAGTGGCGTTGCCAACCGGGTTGTTGCACTGTCCCAGGAGTTGGCAGCTGCGTGCACGTTTTCAGCGCCGATAGACAGCTTCGGCGCGCGGTTGAAACAGCCCGTGGCTGCGCGAACGCGCACCGCTACCGGAGAATGGCGAATGTCGGATACGAAAGCTGAAGAAGTCACCGCTGCGGAACACTCAAACAACGATGATGACTTGAGTGCTTATCTGCTCGATCGTCTCGCTGTTCACGAAAATGAACTCGAAATCGACAGGATATTCCGTGCGCTGGTCAAGCTGGAGGGAAGCGATCTTCACATGAAGGTTGGCAGCCCGCCGATGATTCGCACCAGGGGCGAGGTGAGGGCCATGAACCTGCCCCCGGTCAGCTCCGAACAGATGGTGCACTTGCTGGTTCCCATGATGGACTCGCGGAACCGGAAGATCTTTTTCGAGGATGGCGGTGCTGACTTCAGCTATTCCTGCGATGTGGATGGGACGATATGGCGATTCCGGGTCAACCTGCTCACCCAGTTGGGAAACATTGGCATGGTGGCTCGGAGAATCAACGACTTTGTTCCCGACTTCGAGGGCCTTTACCTGCCGCCGTCAATGGAACATTTGTGCAACTATGACCAGGGATTGGTGTTGCTGGCCGGCGTCACCGGTTCAGGCAAATCGACGACGATCGCGTCGATGCTGAACTACATCAACCGCAAGTACCACAAACACATTCTGACGCTGGAGGATCCGATCGAGTTCATCTACTCCGAGGAAAAATCGGTGATCAACCAGCGGGAGATTGGCGAGGATGTCAAGGATTTCAGCATCGCCATGAAGCACGCCGTGCGGGAAGACCCCGATGTCATGCTGGTCGGCGAAATGCGTGACGAGGAAACGTTCCTGACCGCCATTCACGCGGCGGAAACGGGCCACCTCGTGTATGGGACGATTCACGCTTCCAGCGCGGCAACGTGCATCGGTCGTATCCTCGATCTGTTTCCGCAGGACATGCATGACGCGATGCGCAGCGCGATTGCGTTCAACACGAAAGGCATCGTCTCGCAGAAGTTGCTGAAATCCATCAAGCCGGGCGTCGAGCGGGTGCCAGCCGTCGAGATCATGCTGTTCAGCCCGATCGTCAAGAAGCTGATCCTCGAAGGCGAAGACCAAAAACTGCCCGACGCAATCCGCATCGGCGAGGCCGAGGGGATGCAGGACTTCACGATGAGCCTCAAGCAACTGATCGACGACGGTTTGATCGATCGGGCCGCGGCATTCGCGGTCGCTCCCAATGTGGACGCACTGAAAATGGCCCTCAAGGGGATCGACGTCAAATCTGCGGGCATCCTCTAACGCGGTTGTGCGGCCTCTGGGCGTGCTTGCCCCGGACGCTTCTGGCAGGCACATCGCCGACCAGAACGATCCGTCATCGGCCGCGCTACTCGCCGCTCGCGTCGGACAGATCACTCACCGCCTCGGACAGCTCTCCGGCCAGGTCCTCTGCGGTCATGGTGATTCGGACTTCGACCCGGTTTTCTTCATCCACACGCCGGTAGGTCAGCAGGTCCACCATGTCCACCACGAGGTACAGCCCAAGTCCCCCGACTTCGCGGTCGTCGGCCTGCAAGTCGAGCACAGGGTTTTCGCGAGGATCAAACGGCCGGCCGTCATCCGCGATCCGCAGGACGATCTGATCACCTTCGATCTCGAGCTCGATGTCGATTGAATGCGTGTCGTCGTCGACAAAAGCGTAACGGATCACGTTCATGACCAGTTCCTCGACCGCCAGGTCCACGGTGTAGGCCGCCCTGGCGGGAACTGCGTGAGCAGCAAGGAACTCAGCCAAACTGGCATTCAAGGTCTTGAATTCGGCAACCTCGTTCTTGATCGCCAGCTTCAGGGTGTTCTCGGTTGCCGAAGCCGCCGTTGAAACCGAGTTTTCTTCGGGGCGAGATTCGTCTGTAGACACTCCGCCCTGCGGAACCGGGACGCCGGCCGGGGACTGATCCGCCTGCAGGATCCGGATCGCCTCGTCCAGGTCGTAGGCAATCGACATCACCTTGTCCAACCTGGATGCCTTGAGGACGACGTCGACCATTCCCTGGGGATTCAGGATGACCAGTTTGTGGCCGGCTTTCGTCAGCCTCTTGCTGTTGGCCAGCAGCAAGCCGATCCCCATTGAAGCCAGGAACTCGATGCCCGACACATCAATGATTGCCGGCTGATCCGGTCCGGTTGCCGCGTCGGAAATATTCGGTCCGAGTTCCTCGGCTGCCGTGGTGTCGAGACGACCTGCGAGAACGACGTGCGTGATGCCGTCGTCGCGTTCGAGAATCGTGATTTCCATGTTGCCGCTCCGGTTCTGTTCGGCCGTATTCTAACACAGAGCGGCATCGCGTATCCCGTCTGTTTCCGATCGCGCACCCCAAGCCGCAGACGGTTTTTCCCCGAATGAAACGGCGCCCCCGGTTGCGGTTGATTGAGTCAGTCGCCGGTTGCAGCCTCTGTCTGCCCGGCCGCATCCTCGGGCCAGACGTCGCCCAGTTTTTCACGGATGCTGTCAACGAGCGTCCGACGGAAATCGATGCTGATCCCCGGCTCCTGCTGCATCCGCACCTGTTCCAGGCGGACCCCCAGCACTGTTCTCGACTTGGAGGTCATCTCATCAAAGGGCAGGAACAGTGGAGCATGTCCCGGCCGCATGATGAACCACGGAGCGATCTTCAGGCCTTTTGCGGTCGCCTCGATATTGATGCAGTTGTTGTAGCCGCACCAGCCCCTCAACGACACGCTCTGCATCCGCCACGTGTGTCCATCAGTCAGTTCCGACATCTCGTCCCGATAGACACGTGCCAGTCGGCTCCACCCCCCGGACCACGACAACAGCCCGATAACCGCGAACCAGCCAACGATCACGCCGGGCGCCAGTAAGACTGTTAGCCAGTCGGTGATATCAGCCAACATTT
>CAUZRQ010000417.1:0-2980 GCA_963582065.1 Planctomycetota bacterium
ACGCCGAAGGATGATCCAGTCGTCTCCGGTTGTTCGGTTGGTTGTTCGGTTGGTTGTTCGGTTGGTTGTGCTTCCGGCGTCTCGTCTGTGTCGCTGGCGGCCGGTTCGTAGTCGGAGGCCACGTAGCTCGGGCTGTCGTACTTGGGTGTTTCGTACTTCGGACTTTCGTACTTGGGGGTTGTGTAGGAGTCCGACTGGTACTTGGAGGAACTGAATTTCGAGCTGCTGGCACCGGGTTCGTACTTTGACGACGAGTAGGACTTCGTTTGTCCCGGGCCGTGGCGGTCATCTTCGGGCGGCTGTTCGTCTGCCTGTGGTTCGGCTGCGGGGGTCTCGGCCGCTTCCTCGGCCTCGGCCTCCAGTTCGACCTTCAACGCTTCGACATCCTCGACCTTGAAGGTCCAGTTGCCGTAGTCGGCGTGGTCGCGGATACGTCCGTCGGCCCGCAGATCACGGAGTTGGTCGACGGTCAGCCCCAACTGTTGGGCGGCCTCTTGGTAACTCAGGTTCTTGCCGCCGTCTGCCATGCTGCGATGTTTCTACTTCTTGTTGTTGGACTCGCGGTTGGCTTGCCGGCTGAGCCATGGGACAAAGCCACGGCTCGTGGCGCGGATGCTCCAGAGCGTGTGGCCGGCTGTGATGTAGAGCGTCTTGAGGTCCTTGCCGCCGAAGGTGCAGTTGGTTACCGAGTCCTCGTGGATCGGGATGAAGCCGACCTGCTTGCCGCGGGGCGAGATGACGTAGACTCCTCCGGCGACTTCGGTCGTCTCATTGGGCGGGCTGGCCACGGTCCGTCCGGCGGCGACATAAAGACGTCCGTCGACGTCCAGGGCCATTCCGTCACCGCCCCGTCCCTGTCCGAAATCGTGCATCTTCTTACGGCTCCTGGCGACAACGTTTCCATCGGCCGTCAGGTCAAATCGCCAGACGGCGCGGGGGACCCCCAGGTTGTTGTTGTTGTTGTCGACGACGTAGAGGTGGCGATCGTCGGCGGTGATGTGGATGCCGTTGGGTCGATCGACTTCGTGAGTGATGACCTGGGTGACGGTCCCGTCGGGATCGATGCGGTAGACACCCTCGACGGCCCGTCCCTGTTTGTCGAGGATCTCCATCCCCTTCCGCGGACCGTAGCGGGGGTCGGTGAAGTAGATACGTCCCCTGGAGTCGATGGTCAGGTCGTTGGGTCCGGCGTACTTCTTTCCGCGGTAGTTGTCGGTCAGGACGGTGATCGTGCCATCGGGTTCGGTCCGTGTCACGCGGCGGTGCCCGTTGGCACCGGGGCCTTCGCAGGCGAGCAGTCGGCCTTTGAAGTCGAACAACAGTCCGTTGGCGGCTCCGGAGGGCTTCCGGAAGACGTGCATCGCCCCGGTGCGATCACGCCGCATGATCCGGTTGTTGCCCCCATCGCTGAAGTAGACGTTGCCGGTTGGATGCCACGCCGGGCCCTCGACAAACGCGACGATGCCGATCGGGCGTGGAGCGGGGGTTTCGAAGATCTTGTCCTTGGCGAGCGAATTGCACGGCGTCGTGCCGACGACACAGGCGGCCAGGATCACCAGCAGGGCAGGTGGCAGGTTCTGTCGTTTCACGATGGTGTGTCTCTCACGGGCTGTTTGAGTCAGAGCAGCCTACCGCGTTCCTCGCCTGATGCAATCATCCCGGGGCCACACCAGTCCCAACGGAATCGAGTCGACGGAGATCAATCGAATCGGATCGATTCCCGAAGAATGCCGAGGTCGGGTGCAGTGCCCGGCCCGGCTATTTCTCAGCGGCCGCTGCCGGCAGGTACCTGACGCGGCTCTCGGTGATCGCCTCGGTGCCGTCGGGCATCCGCCCGGTGGCCCGAAAGACCAGTGTGACGGGCTTCGAGGCTGCCTTGCCGGTTGGCAGGCGGACCACCGCGGTGGTCGAGAGCTTGCCCGGGGCGAAGTGAACCGGTTCGGCCTGGAAGCCCGTGGCACCCTCGACCGCCTGCAACCGGACGGTCATCTCGCCGGGGAAGTTGGTCGTGCGTTCCAGCCGCAGGCGGCAGGGAACGGCCGATCCCGGGACTCCGGAAATCGCCGGGTCGACGGCGAACATCTTCACCACCACCGGTCGGGTGCGGATCATGTTCCGTTTTTCCGAGAGCACCAGCACGGCCTGGCGGCGTCCGGTCTTGTCGGTGAAGTGGGCGAAGGCCTGCGAGTAGAGTTGAGATTGGGACTGGATGTTGATGTGCATTGTCTCGGGCAGGTAGATCGGCAGGAAGCCCTCGGTCCGGCCCGGCGGGATCACAAAGGGGATCATCTGGATCCCGTCGAGGTCGCGGTTCTGCCGGTCTCCGATCTGGACGGTGATGGGCTGGTCGAACCCGTCGAGCCGTTCGACCTCCATCGCGTACTGGTAGACGGTTCCGCGGTGGGCATACATGTAGGCCTCGTTGCAGAACAACCGGAAGACCGGCTTGTGACAGACGGTCAGGTGGAAGCGTTTGGAGTCGGGCGAGTCGGCCGAGAGTCCCTCGCTGTCGACACCCATGTGACGAGATGCCAGGCGGTTGCTGACGGTCTTGCCGTCGATGTCGGCGGTGCCGGAGATCGACAGGGGGTAACCCCGCGAGGGGGCGTCGGCGGTCGCCTTGAAGACCAGTTTGGCCGAGTTGGCCTTGGCGGCGATCTGCTTGGGAGTGAAGGTGACGCCCTTGGGCAGTCCCTCGAGTGCGAGATCGATCGGTCCCTGGAAGCCGCCGGTTCGCTTGACCCTCAACGTGAGGCCGGCGTCCTTCTCCTGCATCAGGTTGATGGCGTCGGAGCCGGCATGCAGGCTGAAGCCGGGAGCGGCCTCGTTGAGCGTGAGTTGATAGAGAAAATCGCTGCCACCTCGCGAGCCGAACCTCAGGTCACGGAGTTCGATCTCACACTTCCCGTCTGCCGTTGCAGACCACTCGATTCTCGCCTCACCGTCGGGGTTGCCCACCGCGGTTGCCCGCCCCAGTCGT
>CAUZRQ010000418.1:0-2976 GCA_963582065.1 Planctomycetota bacterium
ACCAGAACCTGGTCGCCCGTACGGAATTGGAAAACGACCGGTACCACGCCCTGATCGAGCATCCCGTCAAGACGATCAACGCCAACGAGCGCGACTGGATCTACCAGACCGACACGGGTCCGGTGCTTTTCCCCGACCTGTCCGTCGAGCCCGATGCGATGCTGACCAGCCTGGAACTGGCCTACTCGGCCTTCAACTGTCCCGACTGGATCGAGTTCATCGTGCGGCGGGTCACTCCCACGACCTCCGACATCAACGTCTACCACTACTCCGACGCGGTCCGCTGCGATTCCAAGAATCAAATGCTGCGGATCGGCTAGTGCGGCGTGGACCGGGGACTTCACTTGAGGCCCGGGATCGAGATCTCCACCCAGTTGACGGTGATGTCCTCGGTGGCCTGGACCTCGACCAGGTTGTAGCCCGGAACCAGTGCTTCGCTCGGGACCCGAAATTGCTGGCGAGGTTCAATTCCCTCGCCCTTCCAGCCGGAGGCCTTGATGTGCTCCGGATCGACCATGCCCGACCAGGTGCACCGGGCACCGTTGATGCGGACCTCGACGGGTTCCTTGTGGTCGGCGACCAGCAATTCGACGTGAACCTGTTGGGCCGGGGTGGGCCTGGGTCCGATGTGCAGTCGGAACTTTCCGTGCCGTCCCTTGTAGGGCAGGTGACGATACGGAGCGGCGGCTCCTTCGGACCAGGGGCTGACCAGCGTGACGGCATGCCGTCGTGGTCCGGCTTTCAGTGCGGCCAGTGAACCGGCGTCGGCCAGCAGGCCATCGTGGTCCTTACGAGGCCATCGCTGGAATGGGCCGGTGAAGAGGTTGAAGAAGTAGACGGCGTCGGCACCCCGGTGCAGGGCACTGCTGAGGATGCCCCGCATCTCCTCGTGTGTCATCGTCCGGCGACGAGTGGCTCCCGACGAGATCCCGTCCTCCAGGTGAACCGACACGCTGACATCGGTACCGATCAGCCGTCCCTTCCAGGTCTCGACGGGGATGTCCGAGTTGGTGGAGGCCCAGAACGAGCCGGCCGTGATGTGATCGATCAGCCCGGCCCGGGCCCAAGCGACCGCGTCCAGTCCGTGGCGGCGGGCGATCCAGGGGGTCGAGGGGACGCGGACCGAGAGCTTGACCGGGTGCTTCAGCCGCCGCTCGGCGGCGCGGGTCGCTTCTCGGGCCTGCTCGATGAAACGGTTCATCAGCTTGCCCCCCTCGTGCTCGCGGCCGGGACGGAAGTAGAGCCAGAAGCGGAGAAAATCGAGTTCGAGTCCGTCGAGGTCGAATTCCTGGCAGACCTCGCGGACCAGTTTCAGGTGGTGTTCCCGCACCTCGGGCCGTTCGTAATCGAGGCCCTGGTTGGAGAGTCGCCACTCGGGGTGTTTTTTCCAGATGGTGCTGTGATACGGGTGGTTCGCGGCCGGGCGGTGCGCGTCGTTCATGCGGATCGAGATCCAGGCGTCGAGTTTCCGGCGGCGGGCTGCCTGGATCATCCGGGCCGGGTAGTTACAGCCCCCGGCATGCAGTTTCCAGTGGCTTCGGAAGAACAGGGTCTCGAATCGACGCTTGGGATCGATGCCGGCAAAGAACGGCTGGTTGTCATCGGCGTCGGGGTCCATGCCGTCCCAGGCCGCGTCCCAGACCTTGCTGCGATAATTGACCCGCTGGGCGTTGACGTTGATGAACAGGTGGGTGACACCTGCCCTGGCGTGTTCCTCGACAAACTTATCGATCGTTTCGGGCTTGACCGGCCCGAACGTGCCGACGAAGAACTCCGAGCAGTCCAGGTTGTAGATCACCGGCCGCTTTGACGGTGAGACCCTGGCGGGTGGCGCGGCATTGGCGGTGAGCAGTACGGCCAGGATGATCGAGGCCGAGACAACCGTTCGGGTCGGTATCGTCTTCATGGTGCTAGCCCTGGTTGCGGTCCACGGCCGCCGGTACGTAAATCAGGATCCGGAGAAAACCCGTCTCACCCGATCACGTCCCAGATCGGCTCGCCACCGTGAGCCACCGCTACCGGTTTGCTATCCAGGTCGGGCACGGTCATGTGCGGGTCGATGCCCAGCAACTGGTAGATCGTGGCCACGACGTCGCCGGGTGAGACCGGGTGATCGATCGGGTAGCCAGCCTGCTTGTCGGTCTGGCCGAACACCGCGCCCTGACGGACTCCGCCCCCGGCCAGCAGGCTGAAGCCGCATTGGGGCCAGTGTTCACGGCCGGCGTTGGTGTTAATCTTGGGTGAACGGCCCATTTCACCCATCACGACGATCAGGGTCGAATCGAGCAGCCCGCGTTGCTCGAGATCCTCGACCAGGGCCGTGAAGCACCGATCGAGTACCGGCAGGTTGTAGTCCCTGAGCAGCCCGAAGTTGTTCGCGTGCATGTCGTAGGTGAACGACCCGTTGGGCAGGAAGTTCTCGGCGTGCACGCTGACGAACGGCACGTCAGACTCCACCAGGCGGCGGGCTACCATCATGCTCTGTCCGAACAGGTTCCGGCCGTAGCGGTCGCGGAGCTTGCCGGGTTCGCGCGAGAGGTCAAAGGCATCGCGGGTTTTGCTGGAAACGAGCATCGAGAAGGCCCGTTGCTGGAACCCGTCGAGACGGTCGATGGCGCGGGAGGACTGGAGTTGTTCGAAGCGGTCGTCGAGTTGCGTCAGAAGGCTGCGACGGTCACCGAGTCGGTCGCGGTTCATTCCGGCCAGGGCGTCCAGGGCGGGCATCATCGGTTCGCCGTAGGGCCAGACCGGGTCGTAGTAGGGGCGGGCCGGTTTCTTGCGGAAGGTCGGCTCGCAGATACTGAACATCGGGTCGTACTGGGCACCCAGGAAACCGCCGTAGGGGCCGGGTCGACGGATGCCGGGGTACATGCTCGCCTCGCCCCAACCCGGGTAGCAGGGCATGCAGACCGAGCCGGGCAATTCACTGGGCCCCATGCCGAGGTACTGGCAGACGGCTCCGATATCCGGTGGGTC
>CAUZRQ010000419.1:0-2968 GCA_963582065.1 Planctomycetota bacterium
ACGCTCGTTTGTCGGTGACCACGCCGTAGGCCCGGGCCACCTTCTTGCCGGGATCACTGAGGATCGGATAGTCGACCTTGAGTGATTTCGCGAAATCGGTGTTCCGCTTCACCGGATCACAACTGGCGGTGAAGTAGGCGACGTTGAACTTCTTCAGCGACTTGCCGTTCGAACCGAACGACTGGCACTGCTTGGTTCAGCCACCGGTGAAGGCCTTGGGGAACCACGCAAGCACCACGGCCTTCTTGCCCTTGAATTGGGAAAGCTTGTAGGTTTTGCCGTCGCTGCCCTTGAGTGTGAAGTCGGGGGCGGCGTCACCTTTCTTGAGCATCGGGGCGGCGGCCGAGGCCGATTCGACGGCAACAGCCAGCAACGCTCCGGCGGCCAACAGGGCCAGGAATTTCATGGCGGAGGTCTCCAGTGGATGGGGAAGCACACAAATTCGAGTTCGGCCCGGTCGCCGGGCCAGGGAAGATAGCGTACCGCGTTGGGGACCGGGAATACAAACGGGGGATCACGAGAGTGCGTCGGACAGGTCGGCACAGAGGTCGTCGGGGTGCTCGATGCCACAACTGACCCGCAACATCCCGGCGGTGATGCCCGCCGCCCGCCGGGCCGGCTCGTCCATCGACGCGTGGCTCATCGTCTCGGGATACGAGATCAACGACTCGACCCCGCCCAGCGATTCGGCCAGTTGAAACAGCTGAGTGCGGGACAGCACCCGATCGACCACATCCCGTCCACCGTCGACCTCGAAACTCAGCATCGCGCCGAACCCGTCCTGCTGTCGGCTGGCCAATTGGTGACCGGCGTCACCGGGCAGGCCGGGATAAAAGACCCGCGTCACTCCCACATGGGCCTCGAGCATCTCTGCCACCGCCTGGGCCGCTCTTTGGTGAGCCTCCATCCGGGGCCCCAGCGTCTTGATCCCCCGCAGGACCAGCCACGCGTCGAACGGCGAGCAGGCCAGCCCCAACGCGTTGGTGATGTAGCTGATCCGCTCGGCGTGCTGCTCGTGGCGGGTCACCACACAACCGCCGACGACGTCGGAGTGGCCGTTGAGGTACTTGGTGGTCGAATGCATCACGACATCGACACCGTGCTCGAAGGGCCGCTGCAGATAGGGAGAACAGAACGTGTTGTCGGCGATCGTGATCGCTCCCGCCTCGTCGGCGATCTGGCACACCGCGGCCATGTCGGTCACGTGCAGCAGCGGGTTGCTGGGCGTCTCGATCCAGATCCCCTTCGTCTCGGGCCGCACCGCCGCACGGACAGCATCAAGATCGAGCATGTCGACAAAGGAGAACTCCAGGTGCTGGTGCGCCAGGATGTCGGCAAACAGCCGGTAGGTGCCGCCGTAGATGTCCTTGCCGGCGATGATGTGATCGCCTTTCTCGAAGAGATACGCCGTGGCGGTGATCGCCGACATTCCCGTCGACGTGGCCCGGCAATCGATCCCGCCCTCCAGCGATGCGATGTTCTCCTCCAGGGCACTCCGCGTCGGATTGCCACTGCGGGTGTAATCGAACCCGCGGTTGTTTTCGAGGTCGTCCCAGCGGAACGTCGAAGTGGGATAGATCGGGGTGGTGGCGCTGAGAAAGGCCGAGTCCTTGTCGACGCCGACGTGGACGCAGCGTGTCTGGAATTCCATCGATCCGGTTCCAGTCGAAGGGAGAGAGACGGAGAACCAATGAGTCTATGCGACGCCGCCGGTTTCGTTAACCTAGTCGGTTCACAACATGCCCAACCGGCCCCTGCCTGTCATGCCTCTGCATCTCCCCGCCGATCTCGGCCGGCCGATCCCCGACAGCCCGCATGCGGTCTCGGCCTGCCTGCCGACGTGGGCCGACAACATCGGTTACGAGGAGGGTGAGCCGCGGGTCAAGGAGAAACTGACCACCGGGTACCCGAGGTTCGTCTACAACCGCTTCTGCCGCGACCTGTTCGCATGGGTGGGCGAACGGGCGGCCGGGTCGGGGCAGGAGTGCCTGGTGTTTCCCACCGAAGCGGCTGCCGATCGGGTCGCCGGGTTCATCGACCGACGACTCGATGACGATGTGGCCGGCGTGGTGTCGTTGACCGATGCCGCCCGAGACAACGGTCACCACGAAGCGCACGCGGTGGTCTTCCCGGCCGAACACGCCCGGGTGGCCCAGGACGGCTGGCAGCATATCGGCGAAGGCATCTCGTCACGGCAGGCCGAAGACCTGCTGGCCGGGCACGTGGCCGATCCGGCCGACGAGGCCCTGGAGCAGATCGCCTCGCGGGTTGCCTCGCTGGCCGGTGCCCCCGTCGATCGCACCTGGCTGGCTTCCTGTGGCATGAGCGCTTTTGCGGCGATCCACCGGGCACTCGAACAACTCGACCCCGGACTCGACAGCGTGCAGTTCGGGTTCCCTTACGTCGATGCACTGAAGGTCCAGCAACTGTGTGGAGCGTCGGGTTGCTGGTTCCTTCCGCGTGGAGACCGGGCCGAATTGGACCGGCTGCAGGAGTCGCTCGAGAGCGGTCGCCGGGTCAGTGGTGTCTTCACCGAGTTCCCCAGCAACCCGCTGCTGGCGGTGCCCGACCTGGGCAGGCTGGCCGAACTCTGCCAAACCCACACCGTGCCACTGGTGGTCGACGAGACGATCTCGGGGTTCGGCAACGTCGACGTGCTGTCGGTCGCCGACGTGGTGTGCAGCAGCCTGACGAAGTCGTTTTCCGGGGTCGGAGACGTCACGGCGGGCTCGATCGTGATCAACCCCTCGAGCCGGTTCGCCGATCGGCTGGCCACCGCGCTCGATGCGTCTCCCCCCGCCGGGCTCTACGCAGCCGACGCGGAGGTGCTCGAACGCAATTCCCGCGACTACGCCCGACGGCTCCCGCTGACCTGCGAGAACGCCCGTCGACTGGTCGATTTCCTGAGACAGCAGCCGGAGGTGGCGACCGTCTACTACCCCGACGACCTGAACCCCGTCGGCGACGG
>CAUZRQ010000420.1:0-2967 GCA_963582065.1 Planctomycetota bacterium
TGTGCCCAACGGGTCCGACCGTAACGATCGCGAGTCGCATCAGACTCCTGCGACAGATCAAACACCGACCCGGATTTCGAGCGGCTCAACAGCCCAATCGCCCGCTTGGCCTGACGATTCATATCAGACACGGCGGACGAGTCGGCGACGCGACCCGCGCGGAGATTCACCTGTTTGAGCAGAGCGAGTCGCTTTTCGAGACGTCGCCCTGAGATCTCTTTCGGCAAAGCGAGATCGGGAATCTTGAAGTCCGCCTGGGACGGGTCGCAGGTCAGCAACCACGGATCGTATTGCGGTCCCAACTCACCGGCCGTTTGCCCGGGCCAGGGAATCACGCCCATGTTGGCGATGCGATTGGGAAGCGTGACCGCCTGTGGCAGAGCTCCGAACTGCTGATCGACATACTGTGCCATGGCCCCCCAGTGCGGGGCCAGGTTGGGCGGCTTCGAGATGGCGCTTTCCGCGTTCAATGGAATGTGCGGCACACCGGTCATCATCTGGTAACCGCTTGACGAATGCGCGTTGTCGTTGGTGACCATCGCTCGGAGCACGGCGATCTTGTCGGTCAACTGGGCCGTCCGCGGCATGAGTTCCCCGACGAACAACCCGGGCGTTTTGGTGGCAATCGCACCGAACGCACCACGGACTGCTTCGGGGGCTTGTGGCTTGGGATCCCAGGTCTCGTGCTGCGGCGGCCCGCCCCCGAGAAATATCACGATCACGGACTTCGCTCGGCCGAGTGCCGTCCCCGAGGAGTTCACCGGTTGAGCGGCAGAGAGACCGCGCATCCCGATCGCTGCCCCGCCCAAGCCAGCCCCGCCCAGGCCGGCCCCGCCGAAGAGCCAATCTCGGCGCGTCAAATGGTTCCCGTGCATCAATTGCGAGATTTCCCGTGCCCTCGACATGTCCTTCGCTCCGCCTCCTCGCGATCGCCTCGCCGTATCCTTCGAATGCCCATCAGCTTAGCCCTGACCATTCTAATTCTCCATCTCATTCACCAATACACCAAACACTCGTGCGAGTCGATCAATTTCAAGAACCGCGCCGAGGACAGAAACCGTCGGCCGGACCATCACATCCGAGGCACTGACCCGAAACGCGTTCGATGGGTGACCAGGGACCTGGCCACCGTTAACGACGTAAACCACAGCGGTGAACGGGGTTCTGGCGCAGTTTGTCCGCCCCTGGCCCCCGATGGCACCAAGGACGAAAACTGGAGGCGGCGGGAATCGAACCCGCGGATCCGGTCACTTGCCGGGGGAAACTGCGATGAGGGCCTCGATGGCGTCGGCGATGTGTCGTCGCCGTTCAAGCAAAAGGCCGACATCTCCCGACATGTCGTACTGCGAACGCACCAGGGCATCGGGGACCACGGTCAGCGCTTTGGCCCGGGAATGGACTTCGGCCGGGAGTCTCCGGCCGACGCGACCCGCTGATCGTGTGACAAGCTGCTTGAGTCGGAACAGGTAGTCCCGATCCTCGACGCCGTCGCGGAGCATCTCGGCCCGGATACTGGGAATGACCTCGTCCGGCCCATCACCCCGGCGTCTGAAATAAAACACCTGGCCATCGCCTCGCCCGTCGGCCCCCGGTTTCACGAACGTGTGTCCGTAGACCGACGCATGCCACAACAGCACGCGACGGATGTTCCACTTCTCCTGCAGCCAGAACCAGGTGCGAATGTCGACCGCTGATTCGCGCAGTGTCAGGCCGGGATTGTTCAGGTGTCCGCAGCTGTAACACCACAATTCCTGTTTCAGTGACCGGGCGGTCCTGTGTGTGTCATCGCGAAGGTGATTCATCATGATGCAGGCGATATCGAGATTCGGACCAAAGCTGTCGGTCGGCTCTCGCGTCATCATGATTCGCAGTTTTGGGGCGTACTTCCGGATGATCGCGAAGTACCGGGTCAGGGGTTCCTTCCACTCGGCCTGGTGAGGTTCATCCGCAGCATAAATCCACCAGTGCCGCGTCCAGTTCTTCGACTCCAGATGGTTGTAGAACTGCGTGATGTATTGTTCGAACCACTTTCGAGACTGCTTGTTCTCGGGCTTCCTGGCATCCAGGTCCTCACGAGCAACCGGATTCACATAGATCCTCCGCGTGGTGTCGGTGCCCTGCACGGGAACACGCCAGTCGAACGCCCAGGGGGCGAAGACACCCGCACCGGTATAGGGGATGCCGATCGAGAACGACGTCTGGCCGGCGGCGAGGCGTGCTTCCACCTTCCTGTCGAACTCCGAAAAGTCGAGCTGGAGGTTGCCTTCTCGATCGAGCATGCGGCGGGGAGTGACGGTGCCTCCGCTGGATGAGATGGAGCTGATCTTCCACGCTTCCATCTCGGGTTGGACCGGGCCCACGGTCTGGAATGGGCTGACACGGGGCAGGGTAAAATTCCTGACACGCAGGCGGAGGGGAACCCGCGTGATCTTGCCCTCACGGCCACCGGTGCTCAGCGAACTGATGGTCACCTCCGACCCATACATGCCCGCCGGCGTGTCCCGCGGCACATGGACGGTCAGCCACCATGACTGGACGCGACCACGGGGAACATCAATCGGGTAGGTCTTTGGCAGGGGATCCGGCCAGTTCATGTCGCCCGTGCGTGCTGTTCGGACCAGCCTGACCGTCATCACCTCGCGGCTGATCCTTGCGGGCTTCCCGGACGACCCTGCCGATTTCGGTGACTCCTGGACAAAATCACCGACAGCCACCTCGGCCATGGTCATGTCCACGGCGATCGGGGCGACGACCAACTGGCAGCTCTCGTACTCGTTCCGAGCGGCATCCAGGGTCCAGATGTTGCCGATCGGTCCCGTGTATGGATGATCCGGGAAGATTCGATGCAGGGCATCGGTGAATCCCCAGGCAAAGTCCTGCTTGTCGGCAATGGCCTGGCGGAGGCGCGCCGGTCCCAAGGCGTCAGCCACCGCCGCCTGGTTGCTGTCGAGGCGATTGAGTTTCAGG
>CAUZRQ010000421.1:0-2943 GCA_963582065.1 Planctomycetota bacterium
GCAACTTCTCAATAATCTGATCGGTCGTGTGCCGTGTCTTCTTCATCTTCAAAGAATCCTTTCCGGGCTTCGCCCGGATGCGATTCTCTCATGAAGACTGGATCAGTTTGAAGGGGGAAGGCCAATCAGCGGTCCATCTCGGCGAGTGCTCTGGCTTCCCGACATCGACGCCTGGGACGAGCGATTTCCGACGTTGGTGCAAAAGGTTGACGTGGCGTGGCTTGATGGCACGTTCTTTGACGACGGCGAATTGCCCGGCCGTGACCTGGATCAGATCCCGCACCCTCGCATCAGTCACCACCTTGAGAAGTATGCAAGCTGGTCTGAAGCAACCGGGACCGAAGTGCGATTGATTCATCTCAACCACAGCAATCCGGCCTGCGATCCGGATTCACTGGAGGCCGGACGAATTGCCGATTCCGGTGTGAGGGTGGCGGCAGAAGGTGAACGCATCGCACTGTGACCGTCGGTGGCTATGTTCGCCAGAAAGTTGACTTTCGAGTCGACTTGTACCTGATCGCCAGGTGCGGGGTGTCGAGCCGCTTCTGCTTCTGGAACAGCGATTCAACTCCGGCAGCCGTCATGCCGGTGGTGAGTAAGGTTCGCTCGACCGGGTACGGGGACTTACCTGTTCGGAACAGCGTCTCGATGTGGTTGACCTGTGGGCTGAAGAAGTTCCGCATCGAGTAATAGGGGAGATAGATGAGTGTCGAGAAGATGTCATCATTCTTCATGCGGACGGCGATGGGAGTGTCGCTGAGGATACGCCCCTGCCGGCCCTGTTCCCGGAATGCCAATGCCGTGGCACGGGTTCCGTCCCGGTATCGAAAACGATAGGCGTAGGATCCCGGCGCCATCCGTTTCAGGTCGGCGATCTTGGGGAGCACGACGCCGTAGTTTTCACGGACCACCTGGATCGTGTTGCTGCGGGTGAACGCTGTTTGCATCAATTGGCGATCCCATCCACCCTTTTCCCAGGAACCGGTGTCCATAGCTTTCCAGAAACGATCCCCCTCAAGCGCTTCGACCCATGCGATTCCCGTTTCTCCATGGTCTCGACGTTCGATGATGGCCTGGAGTGCTTCGATGGTGTGGATATCGCCTCCGTCGAGCCAGCCGGGCCGCATGACCAGGGACTCGCGGACCTTCGCTTTCCAGGGCAGGTCGATCGACGGCATCCGTCTCGCAACCGGCAGCGCCGATCCGGCCATGAAGCCGAAGTCCATCTTGCGCGCCGTGTCGTACATCTCGCGGGCCCATTTCCAGTTCCACGAGAGGTGCTTGTCATTGAAAACCGGGGCGGTCCGACCGGACTTGCGATAGACGTCGACGATCTGCCGGAAGTACTCGTATCGCGGATATTGCGTCTGGCCCTTCTCGTTGACCGGGTAGTTGCCGTGCTCGCCGATCAGCAAGACCCCATCGACGGCCAGCTTGCCGGTGCCCAGCGTCAGGGCCTGCTCGATGGTCTCGGCATGTTTCATGCCCGGAAAACGTTTCAATCGTTCTCGGCTGATGTCATTTTCACCGACCTGTTCGACGTACAGCGATACGACATCCATGTCGGGGCGGTGGTGCCGCCCCTCCCAGCCGTATCCTTCCAGGAAGCGATCGACAATGTGCTGCGAGTGTGAGTACTTGAAGTAGGCCGTCGTAACGGCGGCGATCTTCAATCGGCGGCGCCTGTCGGCTCCGTGTACGGCCGGCAGCAGTGGAAGTGCTCCGGTCACCCCGGCGAGACTGCCCTTGAGAAAGTGACGTCGAGTCCAGTTCATCGAGTTCCTTTTCGGTTCGAGCCAGGACGGTGGAAGCGAGACAGCGAATGTCCACCCCCACCGGGTTAATATATCACAAGAGTGGAGTCACCTGGAAGTGACTCGGATTTCGTGGTCGGCCAGCAGCCGCCCGAGAGCCGTCGCCTGTTCGCCGCGGCGTGATCCAATGACCGTGGCTCGGTTGACGAATGGTCGGCAGTCGGCGGCCGTGATGAGGCCGTACAGCAAAGCGGTGGTTTGCCCCCCCCTCTTGAGCGAGATCTCGTAGGCGGTTGCCCCGATTCTCAGCGTGCGTGGCGTGGTGGCGGGGTTCCAGGTCCCGATGAAACGCGGGTCGTCAGGAGTGGGCAGGTGTCCCTCGACGACGGATTGGCCGAACTCCAATCGGAGCCCGCGTTCAGGAATCCACTTTTCTCGGCGAGCTGTCTCAAGGGCCTTGTCGACCTGGCGGCGACCACGAAGAACAACGATGCCGGTGATCGGTCCTTTGGGGACCTGGTACGTGAGAACCTGTGTGGACAAGTGGACGTTGAAGGAAAGCTTACCGCCCTTCAGGCGTCGCAAAAGCCGGGTGTTCATCTTGAGGGCGACTCGGGTTCGGGCATTCCATTCGAACTCGAATTGTGCAGCCCGCGTCCGCAGGGCAAGGTTCGTTTCACTGCCGGGAACGACCAGTCCTGAGACGGATGTTTTCTCGATGGGGGTCCGCTTTTTCTCCGCCGCCTGCTGTGCGTGGGACGGAGAAACGAAACTCGACAACAGGACCAGCAGGACGGCGATCAACCGGGTGTGAAATCTGGTCATGTCGATTCTGGAGAACTTGGTTCGTTGTGCATCAACGCCGCTTTGCGGGAAGCGACCAGCGGATCGCTTCGATGTGTGTCTTGCCCGCCTTGTCCCGATAGCTGTAGACCGAAACCAGGCCACCGTCGGCCGTCTGAATGGTGTTGCCGAACCCCCCGCCGCTGGACCCGAAGTTGACGTCACTGATGACCATGCGGTCGTTGCGAAAATCCCAGGTCTTGCCGTCGTTGTCGTTGAGGATCGCTCGCAGGCCCAGTGCATGACCGTCGGTCGAGTTGCTGCGGACGGTGAATGTCAGCAGAATCCGTCCGTCCTGCAACTGCAGGAACCGCGGGTACATCTCTCCGTAGGTGCCGAAGTTGCC
>CAUZRQ010000422.1:0-2931 GCA_963582065.1 Planctomycetota bacterium
GCTCGAACCGAACCGTCGGCCAGCGATCGCACCTGCAACGGTTCACCACCGGACGTCTCGAACAGCACGGCCACATCGTGCAACGCGATGTAGCGTTCGTCGCTGACATAACCAATCAACATCTCGCGGGTCCTCGAAATGGGCCTCGTCCAGAATCCGGTGAGGCTTCATCGCAATCTGTAGCCTGGTGGGTGTCAACCGTCGGCACCCCGCCTGTTCCCCATGGCACGACGGACCGGTTATGATTGGGTTTCCTTGTCATGCGAGGGGATTCGACGATCCCTGCTGAAGCAGTCCCACGCGGAGACGCCAGGTGTCACTTCGTTCCCTGAAACTCAACCGCCGGACGTTCCTCCGCGGCACCGGTGTCTCGATCGGTCTGCCGCTGCTCGAGGCGATGTCTTTCGGCGCACCACGGGTTGCGGCCGCCCGGGCGGCTGATCCGCAGAGACTGGTCTGCATCGGAACCGAGTACGGAATGCACGCTTCGGCGTTCTTCCCGAAAACAACGGGCACGGACTTCGAGATGCCCGAGTTGCTGAAACCGCTCGAAGCGCATCGCAGGCGATGGACCATCATCGAGGGTCTCGACCACCGGGTCGGCGGCGGGCACAAGGGCGTGCAGGCGTTCCTGACCGGCGAACGGTTCAGCTTCAACCGCGGCGGCATGTACTCCCTGGACCAGTACGCCGCCGACCGGGTCGGTTCGGAAACCCGGTTCGCATCGCTGTCGCTGGATGTCGGCGGCAGCAACAGCTGGTCGTGGAACCGGTACGGGGTGAAACTGCAGGGAATCGGCAACCCCCAGGTGCTCTTCGACCGCCTCTTCCGCCAGACCTCGGCCGCCGAGCGAAAAGTGCGACGCCGCGAACTGGACACCCGCAACAGCATCCTCGACGCGGTCCTGGCCAGCGCCCGTCGCATCGACAGCCAACTCGGCTCGGCCGATCGTCACCGTTTCCGCGAGTACCTCAATGCGATCGATGAAACCGAACAGCGTCTGAAGCGGGCCGGTCACTGGCTGAAACAACCCAAGCCGTCGGCCGGCGAGGGGGTCACCGTCGGGAACGGGAACGCGAAGAGGAAAAGACGCGGCAAGGGCGGGGGTGACGGGGGGGGCGGCGACAAGCGGCTGGACGGCATGCGGATCACGTTCGACCTGCTGGCCCTGGCCCTGCAGACCGACTCGACCCGCATCGCCACGCTGCACATTCCCGGTGGCAACGGCCGGTTCCAGATCGACGGCGTCAACGACGGGTACCATTCGCTGAGTCACCACGGCCGGGACCCCGAGAAGATCACCCAGTTGAAGCTGATCGAGATCGAGTATTCCCGTGCACTGGCCCGGTTCCTCGATCGCCTGGCGGCGACCCGAGATGGCCGGGCCACCCTGCTGGAGAACACGACGGTGTTCTTCGGCAGCGGTATGGGCAATGCCAGCAGTCACTCCAATCGCAATCTCCCGGTGCTGGTCGCCGGTGGTGGCTTCCGCCATGGAGAATCATTGAAGTACGAGCCCGGCAAGATCCCACTGTGCAACCTGTACGTGACCATGCTCCAGAAGCTGGGAGTCGAAACCGATTCGTTCGGCAATGCCACCGGTACGCTGACCGGGTTCGCCTGAGAGTCCTTTATGACGCCACGACGAATCCTTCGGCACCTGGTCGTGCCCGCGGTGGCCGCGACGGTCCTGCTGTCGGACCCCGCGGCCGGTGCCGCGGATCCGGAAGCGACGGCGGCCCGTCGGTTCCTCGCCGAACACTGCGTCGCCTGTCACGGCAGCAAGAAGCAGGAGGGCAAGCGACGTTTCGATTCCCTGCAGCCGGAGTTCTCGTCCAAGTCCACCGCTGGAACCTGGCACGACATCCTCGACCAGCTGCGGTCCGGCCGGATGCCGCCTCGCAAACGACCGCGTCCGGACCCGGCGGCGGCCCGCAGGACGATCGACTGGATCACCGGCCAACTCAGACAATCCGGGCAGCTCAGGACACGCCCCAACGACGCCGTGCGGAGACTCAACCACCGCGAATACAACAACACGCTGCGTGACCTGCTGCTGATCGACACAGGATACGACCCGGCCAGCGGCTTCCCGGATG
Source organism: Planctomycetota bacterium (assembly GCA_963582065.1). Classification (GTDB taxonomy): domain Bacteria; phylum Planctomycetota; class Planctomycetia; order Planctomycetales; family Planctomycetaceae; genus UBA8437. The sequence goes on from CAUZRQ010000422.1 coordinate 2,100, forward strand.
ACAACCGGACCGACGGGTTCGACACCGTCGGCGGATCGCTGGTGTTTTCTCCGGCGCTGATGCGCGAGGCGATGCGGGCGGCCGCCGACGCCGTCGACCGCGGGGTGAAGTTCGGTCCCCGTCCCGAGGTCCGCGTGCACCGGATCCTGCCCCGTACGGCCACGCGGCCGGTCTTCCGGACCGACGAGTACGTCAAGATCGTGACCGGGACCGGTGACGGGTTCCAGCAGTTCCGTCCCGACGGCAAGAACGCACCGCGGCTGGCCCAGGGAGAGTACCTGGTCCGGATCCACGCCACCGCGTTGCACACGGCGTTCCGGGGGGTCGGACAGATCGACGGGCCCGTGCGAATGAAGATCCGTGTCGGACCCCCGGGCAAGACGGCCGAGGCCGGCTCGCGAAGGACGATTCGGATCGTCGACGTTCCTGACAACAAGCCCCGGACGTTCACCGTCCGTGCCCGCTTCGAAGCCGGACAGGTCCCGATCGTCTCATTCGCCAACGGCCATCCCGGCTCGTTCAAGAACCTGGTCAGGAAACGCTACGGCCCGGAGGCCCGCAAGAACCGGGCCCCGATCATGGCCGCCTACGACGGCCCCCAGCTCCGCGTGTTCTGGATGGAAGTCGAGGGGCCGCTGTACGAGAACTGGCCACTGCCCGGGCACGAACGGATCTTCGGCAGCAAGATCCGCCCCGAGGACCGCGGCTACGTCCGCAGCATCCTGCTGAAATTCACCACCCGCGCGTTCCGTCGGCCGGTGATCGGCGACGACATCGAACCGTTCCTGGCGCTTTACGACAGGTTGCGGACTCGAAAAGACACGTTCCAGCA
>CAUZRQ010000423.1:0-2929 GCA_963582065.1 Planctomycetota bacterium
ACCTCCGTGCCCAGGTAATCCGACTCGGCCACGATGCCCCGGGTCTCGAATTCGAATACCTCCTTGAGCGGTCGCAGGTTGATCAGCCCATTGGGTGTCCGTGAAGCGATCCAGTCCGGGTGCTTGATCAGGATTGGCGACTCGTGCTGGCGGTAAATGTACATGCCGCCCATCGACGCGGGATTCTTTTTTCTTCTTTGTGTGAACCGTTCTTTGAGCTGTTTTCCGGTCAGCGAGAGGAGAACCTTCTTCGAGTCCGTCGGGCTGATCTGTTCCAGTTGACTGTCGTCGGATGTCGCGTAGACGCCGTAGCGAAACTGCCCGTTGCCTCCCGCGCCGATGTTGATCAGTGATGCCGACGGAACCCGGTCACCGGGACGCAGGAACCTTACGGGAGTTCCCGGCGTGCGGATCCGCTCCAGCCGTAACCTCTGCTGCGTGTCCTCCCGGAGCCTGGTCAACTCGGGCAGGCCCAGGTACTCCTCGTGGATCGCCAGGCGGTCCTCTCCAAATATGTGGTACCGCATCTCCAGCCGGTTGGTCCGCTTGTTCTCGGACTTGTCGGCGAGGATGAATCCTCCCGAGGCGATCTGCCATCCGTTGGCTGTCCAGTGGGTGGGGTTGCGGAGTCCGACGGGATAGGCCCAGTGTCGACCGACCCGGTATAGGTACTGGGACAGCCCGATCCTCCACCTTGGCTGGAACACATCCGATGCGGCACGTCCCTGGCGGTCATTGCTGTGGTCCCGGCGAATCAGGGGCTTGGTGATCTGTGAGGACCGGATCAGCGGACGCTGGTCACCGGCGACCCCCTGGGGCACGACATAGTGGTAGAGGGAGTCCTTGCGGAACCTGGGAGCCAGGACGGTGTGCGAGACGCTGGTAAACAGGGTCGCCTGTTCGGTTGGGGCGGTGATGGAAATCGACCGGCACACGATCCGTTGTTCGTCTCCGACGAGCGCGAAGTAGTAGCTCTTGCGGATCTCTGAACCGGGGATCTTCGGGTTGCGGGCGAAATAGGCCGTCGCATTGCCCCAGCGGGGACGGTTGGGAGGCGGGGCGGTGGAGATTGCCGAGTGAACCCGATCGTCCTTCTCGCTGACGGTGATCGTTTTTCCGTCGCGGGTCGTCAACCGGTAGGTCTCGTAGCTCTCCTGGACCAGCCGCCGGCCCGAGATGTTGTCCCAGATCCCGGCGATGTGCCCCGATTTCATGCTGATCACACAGGTGGCCCAGTGGTTCTTCAGCCGACCGCCGCCACGGGGGATCGGATCCCGTGGTTCTTTGGCCATGACCGAGGATGAGACCAGGACCAGTGCCAAGAACCATGCCCGCGACGACAAGCAATTCATGAGTCTGTTGCTCATGTGAGGATTTCCTTGACAACTTGTCCGTGAACATCGGTGAGGCGGAACTGCCGGCCCTGGAACTTGTAGGTCAGCCGTTCGTGGTCGATGCCCAGGCAGTGCAGAACTGTCGCCTGCAGGTCATGGACATGGAATGGGTCCCTGGCCACGTTGTAGCTGAAGTCGTCTGATTCGCCGTATGTCATCCCGCCGCGGATTCCGCCACCGGCCATCCAGATGCAGAAGTTCCGTGGGTGGTGGTCGCGACCGTGCTGCTTCTTATTGTTCATGTCGCCCTGGCAGAAACTGGTGCGTCCGAACTCGCCGCCCCAGATCACCAGTGTCTCCTCCAGCAGGCCCCGCTGCTTGAGATCCTTGACCAGTGCAGCCGAGGGCTGATCCGTGTCCCGGCACTGGACGGCCAACTGGGTGGGCAAGTTGCCGTGTTGATCCCAGCCGGCGTGCATCAGCTGGATGAAACGCACTCCCCGTTCCGAGAGACGCCGTGCCAACAGGCAGTTGTGAGCGAACGAGCCACGCCGTGTCACGTCGGGGCCATACATGTCGAGGATGTGCTTGGGTTCACTGGCCAGGTTGGTCAACTCGGGCACCGACGCCTGCATCCTGTAGGCCATCTCATACTGGGCGATCCGGGTCTGAATTTCTGGATCACCCACCTCGCGAGCCCTCAGGCGATTCAATCTCGCCAGGTCGTCGAGCAATCCCCGTCGCAATGACTGGTCGACGCCAGAGGGATTCGAGAGGTAGAGGACAGGATCCCCCGAACCGCGGAACTTCACGCCCTGGTGGTGGCTTGGCAAGAACCCGTTGCCCCAGTACCACTCGTAGAAGATCTGTCCGCACGAGGCCTCCTTGTCCCGCGAGGTCATCACGCAGAAGGTGGGCAACTCGTCGGTTTCGCGACCCAGGCCGTAGGACAACCATGCTCCGAAACTCGGTCGTCCGGGCTGCTCGGCACCGGTCAGCCACAGGGTGATCGCCGGGGCGTGGTTGATGGCCTCGGTGTGAGCGGACCGGATCAGGCAGAGGTCGTCGGCGATCGAGCCGATGTGAGGCAGCAGCGAACTGATATACGTGCCGCATTCACCATTTGCTCGGAACGGCCAGGCGGTGGGCAGCACCTTCTGGGACTTGCCCTGGGTCATCGTCGTCAGCCGTTGCCCGCCCTGGACCTCCTTGGGCAGGTCGGTGCCGCGGAATTTCTCCATCTGCGGCTTGTGGTCGTAGAGGTCGACCTGGGTGGGGGCTCCGTTCTGGAACAGGTAGATCACCCGCTTGGCCTTGGGGGCGAAGTGGCTGACGAGCTGCTCGGCGGCCGATTCCCGGTCGAGCAGGGTGGCCAGGGCGGCCGTGCCGATGCCGACGGCCGAGCGGCCGAAGAAGCGACGGCGGGTCTGCTGCTGCTGGTGATCGGTAAGAGGTTGCATGGCGGCGTGCTTAACGTGAAGCAGAACGAAGGAGTCTGATCACTCGCGTGAGATCGCCTCGTCGGAATTCAACAGCAGTGAGGCCACGGCCCCCCAGGCAGCGACGTCGGTCGGATCGAGCTCCGCGGCCGGGGC
>CAUZRQ010000424.1:0-2925 GCA_963582065.1 Planctomycetota bacterium
GGCGAGGACTTTATTGCCTGGATTTCAAGACGGGCAAACCGATTTGGCGAGGAGGCGTGTTTGGAGATACGGCCTCGTGCATCGTGACGTCGGATGACCGACTGATTATCTGGGGACGGCGTGGCGATTTGGTGCTCGCCGAGACGGCCGATCGTTCTGCCAAGAAATATACGGAATTGGCCCGCCGAAGAGATCTCATGGAGAACGATGCCTGGCCCCATATCGTTCTCTCGGGGGGGCAGCTTTACTGCCGAGATCGCGACGGCAATATGCAGTGCTTTGTCCTGTCGCGGTAGAGCACGCGTTACCGCTGGATCCAGAGTTCGGCACCGATCAGGCTGGCCCCTGTCTCTTTGGTTTTCACCATCACCCGGTTGGCACCCTGCCTAATGGCCTGCAGGGGCACCATGCAGGTGTAACGTCGGACCCCGTTGACTTTCTTTCCTCCGCGGGTCGGTCCGAAGTTGGCCGAACCAAAGAGGATTTCCGGCGTGCTCTCTTTCTTGAGCCCCGTGAAATCGAGCCGCAGTTCAGCGGTCACGTTGAAACCGACGCCACTGAGGTCTTCCGGAACGTGCAAGGGACGCTGCTGGAACTCATTGGGCTTGATCGCCACGGGCAGGGCCTTGGAGAATTCCGCCACGTCCTTGGCCCAGTAATGCGAGGGCATCCAGAAACCGGCATCGGAGATGGCATACTGGATGGGCTGTGAGGTCAGTTTCTCCGGCGACCCGAGGCGGCTGAGGATCTTGCGGGCATAGTCCCGATCGGCGGGTGTTCCCGGTCCGGGGAACAAGTTGAACACGTAAATCCCCGAGGCGCCGTCATGCCACAGACGCGAGGCTGCTCCGAACCAGGACTCGGCAGGCTGCTTGTTGCTCTTGCCCCGTGGCGGTCGGGACATCAGGCCGGACTGGCTCAGGCAGGGGTAAACGGGGACGTCGTGTTTCTGCCCCAGGGTGACCATCTCCTTGATCGGCAGGTCGAACGTGATGTAACCGCCGCCGAGTGCCACCGTGTCGAGCAGTTTTTCTTCTAGCCAGGCCTTGGTGTCGATACCGATCTGGCGACCATGTTTGAGCGTGGATGGTACTCGTGCCGCGAGCAGGAAAGGCTTCCCCTGGCGAGCACTTTCCTGCAGCACGACCTGGCGGACGTTGCGTACCAGCCGCGTGAGGATGGCCGTTTGGGCAGCGGTTGCCGGCCGGCCCTCGAAAGTTGTGCGGAAGTAGAAGGGAGCGCGGAGGAAATCAAGTTCGACACCATCGATCGGGTAATTCTGCAGGACCTCGCGGATGATCTCCAGCAGGCGAGGTTCGACATCCGGGTGTTCGAAATCGACCAGGCTCCAGAGGCGGCGGCGATCGTTATGTTTTTGTCCCTCGACCAGCGTGGACATGATGCGACGGGGATCTGCCTGTTTCCACTTGGGGCGGAATGGTGGCGTAAAGGCGTCATGAATATCGTTCATCCGCAGCGTCCAGATCGTTTCCATTCCGTGTTTGCGGGCAAACTGGCTGGACATCCGCAAGCCGTCGGTATCCTGTCCAAGGAACTTGGTCAGGTTGTTGTTGGCGAACGAGGCATCCTTGGAACGGAAGACCTCGGCCACCTTGCTTTGGTGGGTGAAGAAGTTGAAGCTCTGGGTAGTCGAATAGAAGATGCTGTCGACATGGGTGCCCAGCAGCGGCGTGTGCCGCAGCGCCAGGAACTTGTCGACCGTGTCAGCTCCCTTGGCCCAGATGTCGTCCCCGTCGTTGTTGAAGATGACGCGCCGCCTGCGATGGGCAGCCTGACGGCGGGCCGCATCGAGGGCGTCCGTCTCGACCGCTGCGATGCCGCGGTTACCCAGCCAGCCGGGTCCGAGGGCAGTGCTGCCGGCGACCAGGCCCAAGAGGAATTCACGACGTCGACTTTGCATGGTTCGATCCTCGGAACTGCGGTGTTGAATCGGTCTTACCAACCACACGAATCAGGCCGGAGCGTGGGCCAGCAAGATCCAGCTGACGGGAGTGCGTTCGACGACAAATCCGAGCTCGTGTCAGCCCGCCCAGCCTGCTCACCACCGCTGCACGTCCTGTGAGTGAGGACGGTTCCATTCAGGTACTTGACGGCAATCCCGACAGCCGTTTTCGGGGGATACCGTTTGCTGTCGTGAACCAGCTCGTATCTCGTCGGTTTGCCGCACGGGTGGTCCTCGATCCCGCCGTCAAGGTCTCGCTGGGCACTAAGGGCGTGCTCCCGCTGCAGCCCGCCGGGAATGGCCTTCGACATGTCGTGCGACCAGGAGTCATTGACTGACGGACAATCCGGCCATTCTATCCGACCGGTTCACATCGTGACCAACGTGACCTCAAATGCTCGCAGCACCGGGGCGGGACAACCGGAGTCTCTTGGCCCAATGGGGTGGGGTACCGGTCGCCAAACTGGAGGAACCGGAAGAGACGATCAAGCGAAATGACAACGGCGCGGAAATGGAGCTCGACCTCCGCCGCACCGAGATCACCGGTGCGAGATTGGTACACTTCAAAGGGCTGACCAACCTGGAGGTGCTCACCCTCTTCAACACCAAGGTCACCGACGCCGGTGCCGCCGAACTCCGAAAGGTGCAGCCGAACTGCGGGATCAGCAATTGATCTCCGCCCGGCCAGGGGAGCGGTAACGCGGCTCCCCAGCGTATCAGTGCGGCGGTGGGATGGCAAAACGGTGTGCCGGCGACCGCGCGATTACGCTGACGGCCCCGCTGAGCGACGCCGGGGGCCGTGGTTCGGATCTGGCGGGTTGAACGCCGGGGCTGGGGTGGGGGCCTAGCAGCCTGTTGAAAAACACAAGTTTGGGGATCCGACGGGGTCAGACGCCGCCCACAGAAAGTCCGGCTCCACCCAGAACGGCACGCAGGCGGGGCCTGAACCCTTTTCAACCAGC
>CAUZRQ010000425.1:0-2918 GCA_963582065.1 Planctomycetota bacterium
CGCAACACGACGAAACCCGGCATGTTCTGGTTTTCGGTCCCCAGCGAGTAGCTGACCCAGGCCCCCAGGGTTGGCCAGTTGGGGACGATCTTGCCGGATTGCAGGAAGCGTTGTGCCTGGGGGTGGTTGTTGTTGGCGCTGTGCATCGACCGGACGAGGCAGATCTCGTCGGCTTTCGCAGCGAGGTGGGGCAGCATCGAGCTGAACTCGGTTCCGCACTCGCCATGCTTCCGGAACGTGAACGGGGTCCCAACCAGCTTCTTGGTCTCGCTACCCGGCTGCAGGGTTTCGAAGTTGCCGGTGGTCGTCTTGCCGTGGAATTTCTGCAGGGCCGGCTTGGGGTCGAAGAGGTCCATGTGGCTGGGGCCACCGACCATGTTGAGCAGGATGACCGAGCGGGCCCTCTGGCGGTGGCTTCCGGTTCGCGTGGTGGTGTTGATGCCCCGCACGGGTCGTGCGGCTGCCGCTTCAGCCGCCAGCAGGCTCTGCAACGCCATCCAGCCGAAACCCAGCGACGTGGATTGCAGCACCTCGCGTCGAGAGATCGGGCCGGTGTACATTTCAGAGTGTCCTGTCGATCTGGGTCGAGTCCGGTCTATTCCCTGTACAGGAACTCGCTGGTATTGAGCACCGTGTGGCACAATTCGATCACCGCCTGTCTCCGTGCCTGGGGTCCGGTCGTTCCCCCGGCAACAAATGCGGCCCGATTGTCGTCCCAGGCCGCGCGGCACAGCCGGATCTCCTGGTCATCGGGCTCTCGACACAGGGTTCTGTGGTAGATGGCACGCAGGATCGGTTCGAAGTGAGCCGCGTCGGCCGATCCACCGATGCTCTCGATCACCTGCCCGGCCATCCGTTCGGCGATCCCGTTGACGAACGGGCCGTTGATCATTGTCAGCGACTGCAGCGGCACGGCGCTCGATTCCCGGTTGCTGCAGGTGGTGAGGATCGACGGCTGGTCGAAGACCTGCAGCAGCGTGATCGAGTAGCCACGGCGGGTCACCATGTAGATGCTCCGCCGCCAGCGATCGAGTGGCCGTTTCAGGCCGCTGGTGTTGATGGTGATCGAACCGTCGCTGTGAGCGGCCTGGGGCACGGGAGGCCCGCCGATCGAGCGGTCGAGTCGATCGGCGACGGCCAGCAGGCTGTCCCGAATCGCCTCGGATTCGAGCCGACGAACCGGCATCCGCCACAGCAGGCGGTTGTCGGGATCGAGTCGCACGGCCAGGTCCAGTTGCGGGTTTTGTGGCGGACGAGACGTCTGGCGGTAGGCCGCCGAGACCAGCATCAGTCTCAAGAGTGGCTTCACCTGCCAGTTGTGACTCTGCAGTTCTCGGGCGAGCCAGTCGAGCAGCAGCGGATGCGATGGCGGGGTCCCCTGGACCCCGAAGTCGCCGGAACTTCGGACCAGTCCTTTTCCGAAGACCGCCTGCCAGAACCGGTTGACCAGGACCCGTGTGACCAGGGCACTGGCCCGGGTGCCGGGCCGTGTCAGCCAGCGGGCCAGTGCGAGTCTTCGGCCACTGGAGGCTGCCTGGACGGCTGCCGGCTGCATCACCACTTCCTCGGGCGTGTCACACAGGACACTCAGGTAACCCGGTTCCACCGGTGCGGCCGGGTAACGATGATCGCCTCGCGTGAGCACAAACGTGGTGGGGGCCTTGCCGACGTCGAACAGTGCCTGCACGCGGCCGTAGGTCCGCTTGCGGCCCTGGAGTCGGGCGATGCTCTGTGCGGCGGTGGCGATCGTTGTCCGTTCGTTTTCGAGCGACGCGGCGGCAACTTTCGAGTCGCTGATGGCCAGCAGTTTTCCGAATCGGCCGGCGAGGTACTTCTGCACGGCGTTGCGTTTCCCGGCATCGGTGGCGATCGCGGCGATCACATCAGAGCGAATTTCGGCAGGGACCCCTGCCCGCTTCTTTTTCAGGACGCGAGTCCGAGCGGCCTGGCGGGCCAGGTCGATCTGCTTTTGGGTCGAGGCGATCTGCGAGTTGAGTTTCGCGTTGTCGGCGTCGATCCGCTTCTTGGTCTCGGAGGTGACATCCAGCAACGATCGTTCTTTGATGCCCTGTTTGAACCGGTAAACCGGTCGCCAGTCGGTGGGGTTGTAGGATGTGATCAGCGAGGCCATCAGGCGGTAGTAGTCGCGTTGGGGGATGGCGTCGAACTTGTGGTCGTGACAGCGTGCACATTTGACCGAGAGCCCCATCAGTCCCCCGGCGACGACGTCCATGGTCTCGAACAGCACCTCGTAGTAGTTCGGCGTGATCACACCGACACCCTCGTGAGTCTGGTCACGAGCGGTTCTGAGGAAGCCGGTGGCGACGAGGTGCCGGATGGTCTCGGGCGTGTATTGCTTCGCCCCGCGCCAATCGACCATCTCGTCGCCGGCCAGTTGTTCCTGCAGGAAGCGGTCCAGCGGGTGGTCGTTATTGAGTGCTTCGATCACGTAGTCGCGGTACCGCCACTTGCCGTCGGTGATGATCACCTGGGTGGGGACGTGGTCGAAGCCGATGGTGTCGGCGTAGCCGGCGACATCGAGCCAGTGCCGACCGAACCGCTGTCCGAATTCGGGCGAGGCGAGCGTGACATCGACCTGTCGTGCCCAGGCCCCCGGCCGCGTGTCTGCCAGGAACCGGTCCTGTTCGGCGATCGTGGGTGGTCGGCCGTTCAGGTCGAGCATCAGTCGACGCAGCAGCGTGCGTCGGTCGGCCGCTTCGGCCAGCGACAGCCCGGCCGATTCCAGCCGCGCCTGGATGAAGGCGTCGATCGGAGTGAGGACCGCGTTGGGGTGGGCGACCGAGGGAACCGTGGGCCGAGCCAGCGGGCGGTAGGCCCAGTGATCGCGGTCGTCGTCACTGACCGGGTCGGCAGGCGGGGGGATCGTGTAGGGCGTCTTGGCGAGCATTCCGCCGGCG
>CAUZRQ010000426.1:0-2913 GCA_963582065.1 Planctomycetota bacterium
CGATCCGGGTCACCCAGTTCAGCAAGACCTACTTCGACCTCGCCGCAGCCCACAGCGGCACGCTCGCCAAGTACCTCGCCTTCAACGAACCCGTCCTGGTCAACCTCGGCACCCAGACCTACCTCATCGAACCACCCCCCACTCGGTAGTGGTGTCAGGCACCCGCCGCAGGCGGAACCTACAGTTCCTTGCGGGTCCGGCCGAGTTCCTCCTTCAGGCGGGTCGCTTTCAGCTTCTGCGAGCGTGTCTGCTCCTGCGACTCGAACTCCCAGTACCGCGCCGCCACGTCCGAGGGTGCACTCGGGTCCCGTTCGATCGTCAGGGTGTCGGCGAATGTCGTGCCGTCGACATCGAGCACCACGCGGTAGGTGCCCGGTCCGACCGCTCGACTGCCCCCCGCATTGCCCCGCCGCCTGACGGTCCGCAACAGGTTCCAGCTCACGCGGTAGAACCCGGTTCGGTCTTGCCCGCAACCACGTGCAAGGCCTGGCCGAGGACATCGACGATCTTCAGCGAGACTTTCTTGGCCTTCTTCCCAAGCACATAGTCGATGCGGGCCGAGGTCGCCGAGTTGGTTCCGCGGAACTGGTTGCTGTTGCGACCCCGGGTCGGATGCCGCTGCCAGCGGACCACCGTACCGGGTGTGTAGAGCAGGGTGCTGTTGGCCAGCTGCGACGCGCGGACCTGCCGCAGAGTCGTCACGTCGCAGCACCACAGGCTGCGACCATGCGTGGCTGCCACGATCTCGCCGTTCTTGGGATGCACGGCAATCTCGTGTACCGCCACCGTCGGAAAACCGCCGCCGAACCGGTTCCAGTGACCGCCTCGATCAATCGAGTACCACGCCCCGACCTCGCTGCCCAGGAACAGCAGGTTCGGGTTACTGACGTCCTCGCGCAGGCAACGAGTCGATCCCCATGTCAGGTTCGACCTCAACGACTTCCAAGTCGTGCCGAAGTCTTCGGAGACGTACGCGTGCGGGTCATCATCGTCGGAACGATGGCCATCAAAAGCCACGTAGACCCGCCCGTCGACAAACCGGGACGCCTCGATCGTCGCCACCCAGCGTGGCCCCTTCAGACCCACCTTGCCGGTGATCTCGCTCCAGCCGCGGCCCCCGTCGCGAGTCACCCACAACGCTCCGTCATCGGTGCCGGCGTAGAGCACCTGGGGGTTGCGAGGTGATTCGGAGAGTGCGGTGGCCGAACCCTGCTTGGTCCGAGTGATCTCCGGAGAAATCTCCTTCAGTGAGGCTCCTCGATTCAACGACCGGAACACGTGGTTGCCCGCCGCGTAGAAGATCTTCGAGTTGGTGTGCGAGAGAATGAAGGGCGAGTTCCAGTTGAAGCGGTAGGGCGGCTTGCCTCGCTTGCGGGCCGGGCGAATCGAGGCGATCCGGCCGGTCCGCATGTTGCGACGACGCATGTTGCCGCTCTGGCTGGTGAAGTAGACCAGGTCCGGGTCATCGGGATCGACCCGGCACATGAACCCGTCGCCGCCGCCGACCGAGTACCAGTCGGAGTTGATCGGGCCGGTGCCGTGGCGGCCGAGACTGGGGCCGTACCACGTGCCGTTGTCCTGCAGCCCGCCGGTGACGAAGTACGGTTTCCGGGGCGAGATCGCCACGTGGTAGAACTGGCCGATCGCCGTCTGGTTCAAGTGGTTCCAGCTCTTGCCGCGATCCCAGGTCACGTAGGTGCCGCCGTCGGAGCCGATCACCATGTGTCGACCGTCGCGAGGGTCGATCCACAACGCGTGACCGTCGGCGTGCACGCCGCGGCCAAAGTCGCCGCTGAAGGTCACTCCGCCATCCGAGGAATGATACTGGCCGACTCCGAGCACGTAGACGTGATCCTGGTCACTGGGATCGACCTTGATCACGCTGAAGTACATCGGGCGAGAGTGCAGGCTGTTGATCCGCTTCCAGTGCCGGCCCCCGTCGGTCGACTTGTAGACGCCACCGTACTCGAAGCCGTTCTCGCCCTGCTGATCCTGAGAGTTGGGTCGTTGGCCGCCCAGCGAGAAGGTGTAGGGCCGGGTAGCCGACAGACCGGGCCGGGTCCCCAGCGTGATCGTCAGCTTCAGCGGCTTGCCCTTGCGGATCAGCTCTACGGGCAACTTGTCACCCGGTTTCCTGGCACGGATCGCGGTGATCAGTGCTGCGTAGTTGGCGATCGGCTTCCCGGCCGCCCTGGTGATCACGTCGCCGGGCTTCAAGCCCGCCTTCTCCGAGGGACCCTCGGCGGTGATCCGGTCCATCTTCGCTCCGCCCTGGGCATCGGACCCCTGGATGCCCATGAAGACCCGGCTCAAGCGAGCACGCCCTCGACGGCCAGTTCCCGGCCGGCCGGTCAGTTTCACCTCGACGTCCCCCGACTTCCGCTCCCGCTGCCCCTTGACCGGCTTCACCTTCAGCGTGACCGAGTCGCCCGGCTTCTTCTTCCGCAAGACCTGCAGCAACCCGTCGAAACCGCCGATCGCCTCGCCGTCGGCTGCCGAGATCTCGTCACCCACCTCAAGCCCCGCCTTCTTCGCAGGGCTGTTCGGGTAGACCTGCGTCACCAGCAGTGCCTTGTCATCAGCCTCACCCACCACCCCCAGGAAGGCGGCCATCGGCAAAGGACCCTTGCCGATGTTCTCGCAGTCGACCAGGGCGAAGACCACGTCGGGGTCCTGCTGGTACCAGTCGAGCCCGATACGGCCGAGCTTCGAGGTGGGCAACCCGGCGGTGATCTTCTTCCACTTGCGACCCCCGTTGGTCGTGCGGTACAGCCCGCTGCCTTCACTCCACTTGACCTTCGGGTCATAACGACCGTAGCCCTCGGCGATCTTCACCTCGTTGCCCGGCCAACTGTCAAACCCGTCCCGACGCCGCTGCCAGGCCGCGGCCAGCAACGTGTCGGGATCCGTCGG
>CAUZRQ010000427.1:0-2887 GCA_963582065.1 Planctomycetota bacterium
CCGCCGTTGTCACTGGTGAAGATCACCACCGTGCGATTGGCGATGCCAAGCCGGTCCACCTCATCGAGAACGCGACCGACAGCCCGGTCGGTTGCCTCGATCTGCCCGCCATAGACGGCGTTCTTCAGGCCCCGCCCTTCCCGGCCCTTGTACTTTTGGACCAGGTCCTCGGGAGCTTCAAATGGGTAATGGGGATTGTAGGTCCACAGGCAGACGAACATCGGCCGGTCCTTCGACCGTCGCATCCACGAAATTGCTTCATCGGCCAGGCGGTCGGTCAGGTATTCTCCCGTCTTGCGAGGCTTGATCGTGGGAATGCGGTACGGATCGAAGTAGGTCGGAGGCCCACCGAATCCGCAGCCGCCGATGTTGATCTCGAACCCGTGCCGATCCGGATAGAAGCCGGGTCCGCCGGTCTTGGGGTCGTTCTTGCGGACACGGGTCCCCGAGAGGTGCCATTTCCCGAAGAAACCCGTGTGATACCCGGCCGCGAGAAGTCGCTCGGCCAGCGTCACGCTGTTGTGCTTGAGAATATGCTCGGCCGCCGGCGGTTGGATGACCCGGTCCTGGGGCCAGAACTGCGGACCGTCGGCTCCGTGCTGAGTGATATTCAGCCGGGCCGGGGCCAGGCCGGTGATCAGCGCGGCACGCGTGGGCGAGCAGACCGGCGCCGCAGCGTAGGCGTCGGTGAACCGCACACCCTGCCTGGCCAGGGCGTCGATGTTCGGTGTATGCAGCTTCGCATTGCCCTGGCAATGCAGATCCGACCAACCCATGTCGTCGGTCATGATCAGCAGGACGTGAGGACGCACGCCCGGCTCTGCCGCTTCGGCTGGGACCAAGCCGCCCAGCAGCAGCAACATCGGAAGGGTCATCATGGTTCGATCCCGATGGTGCAGCACGACACGACCGCCTGACCTGTAAGAAACTGACCCGGATCCCCGGTTGCGGAAAGGCCCGCCCGAGGAACGTGGCGGCGAACTCCTGCCGCGACGACCGGCTTCCGGCATCAGACGACGCCAGCAACGTACCGGCGAGCATACCGCGGCGGCCAATCGCCGGGTATGCCGTCACTTGTATCGATTAGAATCACTTGCTTCAAAACTACTGTCGTCATCCAACTGGCAGCCAGACGTCTTCGGTTGCCGTGTTCGAGATCATCCCTGAGAGATCGCCACCATGAGAGCCTCGACACTTGTTCTACTGCTACTGGCAATTCCCGGTTGCGGCCCGGCAACCGAACCTGCGACACCTACCGCACGGACACCCGATGCGGCCACTGAGACGCCAGCACCTGGTGGTCCGGAATTGGTTCAAGACGACCGCCGTGTCACTCCACAACCTGGTCCGGCGAACCTCTTCGTCGCAGCAGCAGGTGCTCCGACACGAATCAAGTCGCGGGCCGACTACGTCTGCGACGGCACGGATGATCACGTCGAGATCCAGGCCGCCATCGACTCGCTGCCCGAACACAGTGGCGAGTCATTCGCAGTCAGTGGAGGCACCGTCGAACTCTCGGCGGGATCCTTTCATCTCGGTGCGGCGGTTCACTGTCGTGACAGGGTCGTCAACCTGGTCGGCGCCGGTATGTCCTCCACCCAACTGACCCTCCAGGACGAAGCCCACGACGACGTCGTCGTCGTGGGCTCCGGAACGAAACAGGGCTGGCCGTCCGGCCGGATCGCACAACTCTCGGTCAACGGCAACGGTAAGAAGCAGGAGAAGGGATCAGGCATCAGGGTCTTTGCCGGCCTCAGACTGACGATTGAGCATGTCCGAATATCGGCGTGCAAGGAAACCGGCATCTTTCTCCAGGGTTCCTCCGCCGAGGTTCGACCAGCGATCGGCACCATCGAAAACTGCCACATCGACTACAACCAAAAACATGGTGTGCACATCGGGGCGGGGATCGAAGGTTGGATCATCCGGGGCAACCGCATCAACGACAACGGAACCCACGGTCAGCCGTACCATGGCGTCTATGTGGAGGCGATCCACGGCAAAGTGGAATCGGGCCCGGCCGGTGCGGCCAACGCATTTGTGATCGCCAACAACGTCCTGTGGCAAAACCGCTCGGTGCAGATCTGCATAAACGGAGGCGGACATGGCGGGGCGCACATCGTCATCGCAGGCAACGTGATCCTCTCGTCTCCCCTGGAGAACATCAAGCTCTACGCCGGCACACACCTCGTTTCCATCACCGGGAACTCGATTCACTCGGCGAGCGAGTCGGCAATCGGGGCGGCGCCTCATATCTCGCTGGAAGACGCGCACTTCTGCACGATCTCCGCGAATGTCTTCTCCTCCGCCTCCCGCGGTTTGCCCTCGCCCGCAATGATCAAGGCGGGAGCGGAGCCCGGGAAGCTCGTTGACATTCCCGGGCCCTCGGGCATCCTCATCGAGTCCGGCAGTTCGAACCACAATCGCTTCGTGGGGAATACGATTGCCGGCGAGGTGACCGGGGTCACCCTCGTGGGGGCGGACAGCGTGAGCGATCGCACGGTCACCGCGAAAAAGAAATGACACGCCGGTGACCGCTGGCCCAGGTCGTTTCAAGACCCCGGCTTCGATTCCAGTGCCCCGACGTCGGGAGCCTTGCCCAGAAACCGCAGGTCGTTGACCCCCGGAATCATCACGCCCGCATCGATCGCTGGACTTCCCGCCTGCAGCCGAAAGTCTCCCTGTCCTGGATCGCGGAAGCGGGGATCGCCAATCTGCACACCTCTCAGAAACCGCAACCGTTGCATCGCCTGGCTGAGGGTCACGTAGCCCGTCTTGCGGACCTTCGCCAGGACTCCAGTCTTCACGTGGAGCAAGTCCTTGTTCATGCTGATCGGTGAGATCCTGTCGCGCCAAAAGACAAAACCATCGCGAGTCCCCTGCCAGA
>CAUZRQ010000428.1:0-2885 GCA_963582065.1 Planctomycetota bacterium
CCCGGTCGATCGTGGCCGAGGACAGACGCGATGTCCTGGATATCGGCTCGCGAAAGCAGTTGTTCCTCGACGAACGACTGATCGAATCGAGCCGCGGCGTGCGTTTCGAAATCAACACCCCGCATGCGATGCGCGAACCGGTGCTGGTTGCCGATCAAGGGAGGAAGAATCCCGAGGATTCGTTTGTCTGGAGCTACTCGTCTGTGGCCAGGGTCGGCGGCAAGACGCGCCTCTGGTACCAGGTGAACACGCTGAAATTCAGGCCTCAGCCGGTTGGCTTCGTCCTGACAGACAAGTGGCTGGCGTACGCCGAGTCAAGCGACGGAATTCACTTCACCAAGCCCAAGCTGGGGTTGCACGAGCACCGGGGCAGCCGTGCCAACAACATCGTCATCCCGGGAGTCGAGGGTGGACATGTGTGGATCGATCCTCGAGCCGGGTCAGAACACCGCTATCGTTTCCAGACGTATGGAGGCGCCGGGAAGCTGGCGTTTTACGGTTCCCCGGACGGGATCCGCTGGAAGAAAACACACACCGCCACTGTTGGCCACAACGACACGCAGAACATTGCTTTCTGGGACGCGGCGGTGCAGCGGTACTTGCTTTTCACTCGGAAGTGGCCCGGCAACTTCCGCGTGCATCGCCGGTTGGATTCCGAGGACCTGGTTCACTGGAACAACGAAGTCGTGGTCATGCGAGCCGACGGAACGGACCTCGCGAAGTACAAATCCGCAGCCAGCGTTCACCCGGTCGATTACTACGGCGCGTGTGTGTTCAAATACCCTGACGAGCACGGCCTGTACGTGATGCTCCCGCAGGCGTTTTGGCACTGGTACGCGCGGGGGGGACAACAGAGGGTGGGCCCCAACCTGTATGACGTTCGGTTGTGCGTGAGCCGTGACGGTCGGAAGTTCCGCCGGGTGGCGGACCGTGGGGTCTTTCTCCGCCCCGGCCCGGAAGGGACGTTCTTTTCCGGCTCGGTCTGGGTGCTTCCTGCCCCGATCCGGATGGGGGATGAACTGTGGTTCTACTTCCAGGGATCCAACGCGGATCATGACGGCAATCTGATCCCGGGTTCAGACAAGTTTCGCACGGGGATCGGCCGGGCGGTGTTGCGACTGGACGGTTTCCTCTCTGCGGATGCCGGCTTCAAAGGCGGCGAAGTCGTCACGCCACTCGTGAAATTTCAGGGAAAGCGATTGGAACTGAACGTCGATAGCGGCGGTGGCGGCGTGGTGCATGTCGAATTGCTCGACGAACAGGGGCATCCGATTCCCGGCTTCACCGTGAAAGAGGCCACGCCGTTGTGCTGCAATTCGGTGCGGAAGACTGTGACCTGGGGCCAAAACGGAGACATCAGCCGTTTTGCCAACCGCTCGATCAAGATCCGTTTCCGCATGCGTGACTGCAAGTTGTATGCGTTCCAGTTTCGGCCGTAAAACCGGACGGCGATCAACGCCGATGTCGGCGACTTGAACCACGGCAACCGTGGCATGACCCGGAGCGAACCGGCAGCCCCGAGCCTGGCTACTGTGGGCCAGGTGACTTCACCTTGCCGGGAACGGTGTTCACGATCTGGAAGGCGAACAACTTCACGAATCTCATCGTGAATCGCAGTTGGATGGGTCGACCCATGAACCTGGCAAGATCCGTGTTCTTCTGCCATCGAGGGCGGAGCCGGACACTGTCGGACTTGAGTGGGTGAGACCTGGCAAGAACTTTGCCGCTGTCCCCGAGAACCTCCACGATCAACTGGCTGCCAGTCGATGAGGACTGGGCCAGGTCGGCGTCCGCATTGACCTCGACGTGTTTGCCTCGCAGGAAAAACCGCCTGGTGGTGACCACACCGGGCTGTCCTCGGACATCGAGCGAGACAAAACCGTCCAGTCGTTGCACGTAACGATGAATGCCGCTGGGAGTCCGTTTTCCGTACCAGGCCGAATCGTGAGGAACATCAGTTTCACAGCCGTACATCCAGATCTCGTCCTTGACTCTGACCATTCCCGGTCCCATGTAGGCGGTATAGGCAACCTGTTTCCCCACCCGTTTCGCGTTGGGATTGGGTGGAACATAGGGGCGGTGAAACTTCCGGTGAACGTGAATCCCATCGCGGCTCGTGGCCAGCTGAATCGTGCACTCGCCGGTGTCGTACCTCATCAGCGTCGGGAAAAACAGGTACACACCCGGAGCGTAGGGGTACATGGTCGCCGCCGAGGTGTAGATGCCGCTGCCCCATTTTCCGCCCGGGTCGTGTTCGTCTTCGGAGAGGATTTCGTTGAGTTTCGGAGGTGGCCGCCAGTCATCGGCCTGTTTCCGCGACACCTGCGGGAAATGGCGGAAGTCGTCGGATTCGGCCCGTGCGACTCGTCGCGAGGGCTTGCCGATCCGCTTACCGGTTTTGTCTCTTTGCCAGCAGTTGCTTCTCACGTAGACCACGTATTTCTTGATGCTCGGGTCGTAGAAGGCTGAGTTCTGGGTATCGGTGTCGCCGGGCATGATGATGCCTTCGGGGGTGTCCACCGGAGCCCAGTGGATCCCGTCCGGGGACACGGCTCCACTGATCGACGGATACGGCCCCCTGGAAGCAACGCGATAGAAGTCGCCGAAGATCATCTTGTATTTTGAGGCTGGGCTCTTCGCGTTGGGGTCGATGAACACATGATGGCCGTGTGCATATCCCCGATGACCCAGGCGGATGATGTTGTTGTCGGTGGATCCTTGATGGGCGAATTGTCCGAGTCGGGGTTTCGTCCAGCGAATGCCGTCCTGGGACACGGCATAGCAGAGCCGGCTCATCCAGTGACCCGGGATCTTCTCGACGTAGGTCCACACTTCATACCACATCCGAAAGTCATCGCCTTCTTGAATGACCGTCACAAAGCCCA
>CAUZRQ010000429.1:0-2884 GCA_963582065.1 Planctomycetota bacterium
GGGTCCCGATCTTCAGCCCCAACGCTCCGCTGGGGATTTGGAAGATCGCGTAGCTCAGCGAGAAGGCTCCGAACACGTAGCCCATCTGTTCGCTGTTGATTTTCAATTCAGCCTGGATCGTCGTATTCACCACGCTCAGGAAATGGCGAGTGAGATAAGCGCTGCTGGAGGCAAATGCGACGAGCAGCAGCACGGTGATCCGCAGAGCCCGTGGCACTCTGGATCTGGCAGTCTCGCCGTCGGACAACGAAGCCGGCTCGCTGTCGCTCATTCCAGCATGCCCCGAAGTGCGTTGGCGGTCACGGCACTGACGCCCTCGTCGATCGCGATCGAGAGTGTCCAGCAGAGTGAGCCGACCGAGAAGACTCGACCACCGGACTGTGTGTCGTAGGCCACCAGGTCGGCGCCCGAATCGCCGGGATTGGTCCCCTTGGCCAGGTGACGGATGCCGGCGGGCGAGTCGGGGCTGATCTTGTCGAGTTCGTGGCCCGAGGCACCTCCCGGACAGCGTTCGTGCAGGCTGCGGTGTCCGAACAGGTCTCCGGCACCCAGTCCGGTGCCGTCAAACACCGGGTCGCCGGCATCCAGCACGCGGTAGGGAGCACCCGACTGGAATCCCGAGTGCGTGTAGGCCAGCCCCAGCAGATGGGCTTCAGACTCGCCCCGCAACGAGTGTTCTCCCTCGCGACGACACAGCATCGTCTCTTCGTCGGGGAACTCGACTTCGGCATACAATCCACACCCGGCCAGGTACATCAACCGTCCGCCGTCGTTGTGGACCCAGTTCTTGACCCGCTGGTACATCTGCGGCGACCAGTACTCGGGGTGAGTGTTGAGGACCAGCACGCGGTAGCTTTCGAGTGGCACGCGGTCAAAGTGCAACTCGGTTTCGCTGTACAGGTCGTACTCGAATCCCTCGCGTTCCATCCATCCCAGTAACCGCCATTCTCCCGGGGCCAGCGCCGATCCCATCCGGCCGCGGATTGGAGACGTGATCGTGTCGGACTCGGGGACCACACAAGCCGGCGCCGGCCGGTCAAAGGACAGCGGGGCCGCGGTGTCTTCGAACGGCCACGTGTCGGGGCGGAGGTAGCGGCCCAGGTCCTGCCGCGAATTGACCACCGGCTCGGCAGTCAGGCCATCCTGGCTGAAGTAGTTGCTGCGTCCACCGAACTTGTTGTACGCGTTCCAGGTGATGGTGGAGGCCAGGACACAGATGTCGGCGGAGGGGGCGGTGGGTGAGACGATCCAGGGGAAGCTGGTGAAGCGGCCGCCCATCGTCGTAGCGTGCAGGAAGTAGAGTCCCGAGCGGTCCGGTGCGGTCAGGCCGTGCTTTTGGAACTCGAGCGTGTAGCCGGTGCGGTTCCAGCCGACGCCGCTGCCGGTGTAGTCGCCATCGGGAGTGATCTGCATCATCGCCCGGTGACCGTGCTCGTCGCACCAGCCGTAACTGGTGATGAACTCCTTGGTCCAGCCGTAGCGGAACAGGTCGAGTCGGAACTGCTCGACCGAGTGGACCCGGTACTCGGACGTCTCGCCCGAACGGCACCAGTTGGGCCACATGTAGCCCAGGAACCCGTCGGAGAGCAGCCGGAAGAGATGCGGCTGCTGGGGGGTGAGCGTGAGGCGAGTCCGCTTGGAGCCGAAACCCGAGGCGGCCACGATCGCCTCGTACTCGCCCGGCTCGAGATCACCGTAGAGGGCTCCGGATGGGGATGAGGCCAAGGTCCAGGCTCGGTCGGCCTGGCGGAATTCCACCGTGGCGCCGCTGAGGGCCGAGTGGTTTTCGTCGCTGACGTATCCGATGAGCATGCGATGGCCCGGGAGGCGAAGATCGGGGACGGTAGAGTGAGGGGCGGCACAAAAATGGGGCCGGGTCCGCCGTTGGTGGACCCGGCCCCAATCCGGGGTGACCAGGAACCTAGAGTTCCTTGATCTTGATGTTCCGGAAGTGGATCGGAGCACCCTCGGACTGCAGCCCAATCGGGCCCTTGCGGTTGATGTAGGGACCGCTCTTGGCGATCAGCACGCCGTTGAGCTTGGCGGTCAGTACGCCGTTCTCCGAAATGACTTCGAGCGTGTTCCACTCGGTGTGCGGCTTGCGGGCCTTGAGGCGGGCGGCCTTGTCGCCGTTGTTCCGCGGACCCTTGGCTCCACCCATCGCGAAGATCATCCCCAGGTTGTCGTAGTGGCCCTGCACCTCGACGCACGCCGGCCAGATCTTGTGTTTCCCCGCGATGTAGTTCAGCACTCCGCTGTTGCCCTTCTGCTTGGGGTAACGGAACTCGAAGCTGAGGATGTAGTTCGTGTAGCTCTTCTTGGTGCAGATGTAGCCGTTGGGCTTGCCATTGCACTCGATCACCCCGACCACTGACTGAGTCCAACTCTCGGCCTTGCCGGCGGCGACGAAGAAGTCTTTCTCGAGACTCTTGAGCTTCACGAAGCCCTTCTTCTTTTCGGCAGCGGTGCCGTCGGTCGACTGCAAACCAACAGAGACCAGCAGTGCGGCAATGAGTGCCACGGGGAGAATGCGTCGGATCATGGTGCGTGTTCCCTGGAGAGTGTGTGAGGTGGTGAATTGTGCGTTGTGAGAGAACTGGTCAGGCGAGAATCGGTTCGATGACGGTACCGGCCACGTCGGTCAGGCGGAAGTCACGGCCCTGGAACGGGAAGGTCAGTTTCAGGTGGTCGATCCCCAGCAGCCTGAGCATCGTGGCGTGCAGGTCGTGGACGGTGACGACGTGTTCGACGGCGTTGTAGCCCAGCTCGTCGGTGTTGCCGTAGGAGGTGCCTCCCTTGATGCCGCCTCCGGCCATCCAGATCGAGAAGCCCTTGATGTGGTGATCGCGTCCGCTGCCCTGGGCCATCGGTGTGCGACCGAACT
>CAUZRQ010000430.1:0-2875 GCA_963582065.1 Planctomycetota bacterium
GATCACTCGGCCGTGCCCGGAAGCCGGCCGGATTTCAGGCGCGAGTCTAGGCCACCGCATCGTCCCGAACAAGACGATCCAGCAACGGATGGCCGCACCACCGCGACGGTCACTCACTCGGCTTCGCTAGGCTGTAACAGCGAATCTCCCGATCGTTGCGCAGGTAGATGCTCCGGTTGGCGAACGCCGGGTGCGACCAGACCAGCAAGCGGTTTCCGACCTTGTGAGTCGGAGCGATCAGCTTGGCACGGTCCAGTTCCTCGTATCCCGACGGACTCAGCCGGGCGATGATCAACTCGCCCAGATCGTTGGCCAGGAAATAGCGATTGCCCTGCCTGATGGTGAACACATTGGCCCAACTCGCCGGCCGCCTGCCGGTCGCCGGAGCAAAGGTGTTCCAGATCTGTTTTCCGTCGGCCAGCCGCGCACAGACATAACGGCCATTCTGACCACAGGCGTAGATGTGTCCGCCGGCAATCACTGCGGTGTTGAAGACTCCGCCGACCCCACGGCGAGCATTGCCCTTCCAGTCCAGTTTTGCTCCGCCGCCATCCTCGGACACCTCGATGCAGGCCGACACGCGATTGAAACTCATCACGTACACCCGGCGGCCCTCGACCACCGGATGCCCGATCGACATGCCGAAGGTCGGCTTGACCGGCACCGTCCAGAACACCTGTCCGGTCCGTGGATCCAGCGACTCGACGGCATCACCGTGCCAGATCAACAACTGGCGACGCCCGCCGATGGTGTGAATCACCGGAGGGCAGTAGCCGGGTTGAGAGGCCGACAGGGCCCGCCAGATCTCCTTGCCGGTCCACTTGTCGAAGGCCACGCAGGTGGTGCCCTTTCCTCCGACCACGCAGATCAGCCGATCGCCGTCGACAAGCGGATGAGCCGCCGTCCCCCATTCGGGGATCTTCAGCCTGTAGTCCTTCTTGAAGTCGCGTTCCCAGACCAGTTCTCCGTTTGCGACGGAAAAACACTTGAGGTCACCCTCGGCCCCCAGCGCGTAGACGCGTTGTCCATCAACGGTGGGTGTAGCCCGTGGACCGATGGCGTAGATGGCCACCGTCGTGTAGGGACACGTCCACCGTCGCTCCCAGATCTTCTTGCCGGTCTTCTCGTCCATGCAGACGATCCGCTCGTTTCCCAGCAACAGCTTTCTCAGGAAATTGACATTCCGCGGCGGGGGTCCATCGTGCAGGACCTTCGCGCGGGCCAGGTCAATCTTCTCGGCCTGCCGATCCATCACGAACACCCGCCCGGCAGCAACCGCCGGACCGGAATACCCGCTTCCCAGCGGCTGTGACCACCGCAGACGTGGTCCTCCCTGGGGAAATGTCTCGAGAACGCCCGACTCGCGCCACACCGTGTCGCGTTGAGGGCCAAGCCACTGGGGCCAATCGTCGGCACGACTCTCGGTCGACACCCCCCCGAGCACCAGAAACAGAACACCAAGAGCCGACAACAGGTGCAGGATGGGTCGCATGGCCTTCTCGCTCGGATCGTTCGGCAACGGACAGTCTGATGCTGCCGCCACCGCGATCCACTCGACTCATCGAAGCCGAGTGGACCTCCGCCGCGGTGTCATTCTGTCGACGGTCGAAACGTGGGATTGGTTCTCGGATCCTGCGCCCCGACACGCTTTCGCCATTGGTGAAGCCGAGTGAGCAGTTCACTGGCTTTCTCGCGATGAGTCTTCGCCAGGTCGGTCTTCTCCGACACGTCGCGGCCCAGGTGATACAACTCCACTCGCCGGTCCTCGTAGAACTCGACCAGTCGCCACGGCCCCGACCGGATCGCCGAATACGGCGTGGCTCCGCCGCGGTGATAGTGAGGGTAATGCCAGAACAGGTCACGGCGGTTCACCACTCCGCGCGACGGGGTCAACAGCGGAACCAGCGACACCCCATCGATGCCGTCGTTTTGACGCGTGTCTCTCGGAACCCCGGCGACTTCCAGGATCGTCGGGTGCCAGTCGCAGGTGATCACCGGCTCCCTGCTGGTGACCCCGGGTTTGACGTGCCCCGGCCACGAGACGATGGCCGGCACCCGGACACCCCCCTCGTAGGCCGATCCCTTGCCGGCCCGCAGCGGCCGATTGTCAGTGGGCCCGTTGCGAACGTGGATCAACCCACCGTTGTCGGAGGTGAAGACGATCAGCGTCTTTTCTGAGAGCCCGAGGCGACCCAAAGTCGACACCACCCGCCCGACGCTCTCGTCGACACTCTCGACCATTGCCGCGTACTGTGGATTCCGGTGCCGATGACCGGGTGTGATCTTCTTCCGGTACTTCTCCACCAGGTCCTTCCGTCCCTGGATCGGAGTGTGCACGGCGTAGTGGGCGATGTGCAGGAAGAACGGTGAGTCCTTCCACTTCTCGATCAACCCCACGGCCTGATCGGCCAGCATGTCGGTGAGGTACCTGTCGCGAGTCTCCACGGCATCCGGAAAGTTCGCGACTCGGGCTCCAATCTCGTTCTTCCGTTTGCCACGGCGATAGGGCCAGTAGTAACTGCCCGGTGCCCCCCACTGGTTGCCGGCGATGTTCACCTCGAAACCGTGGTTTTTCGGATAGTACTTCGACACCACGGCTGCATCGTCCGAGCGAGGTGACAGGTGCCACTTGCCGATGTGGGCAGTCCGGTATCCGGCCCGCCGCAGGACCTCGGGCAGAGTCGTATGGTGCCGCTCGAGTCGTTGTGTCCACTCGGGCGGGCGCAGTGGGTGGCGAGCCCGCTGCGCCGGCGGCAGGTTCTCCCACATCCCGTTGATCCAGTCGGTGAGTTTCAGCCGCGCCGGGTACATGCCGGTCATCAATGCCGCGCGGGTCGGCGAACAGACCGTGCAGGCGGCGTACGCATCGGTGAAC
>CAUZRQ010000431.1:0-2854 GCA_963582065.1 Planctomycetota bacterium
CCGGACGGGCATCCGTTTCAACGACCAGGGCTACAGCAACAACCCGCACCACCGGCAGTACCTGGTTGGCCCGGAACGTTCGGGCCTGTATTACCTCCACGCTCGTTCTGTCTCCGGCGAGTTTTTCAGCTTCCCGTGGATCGTGGCACCGTCCCAGCCCGAGCACGACATCGCGGTGCTGGCGGCCAATATCAACTGGAACTGTTACAACAACTTCGGCGGTCGCAGTAACTACATTCATCCGCAGGAGCTCCCCCCGGCGCCGACCGTCAATGCCCGGCAGGATCTGCATCGCTACACCAGCGACCTGCACATGCACTTCTCGGTCGAGGACTACGCCCCGCTGTCGTTCGATCGGCCCGAGTTGTTCAACCACGTTCCCGAGGGGACGCGGATCGACGATCCGCTGGAGGGCCGATCCGAATGTCACACGCTGCCGGCCGAGTGGCGGTTGTTCGGTTGGCTGGAGCGCGAGGGGTTCGGGTACGACCTCTATGCCGAAACCCAATTCCACTTCGGCCAGTTGGACCTCGATGCCTACAAGGTCCTCGTCATCAGTGCGCATCCGGAATACTGGTCGCAGGAGATGTACTTCCGTTTGAAGGAGTGGGTTTTCGAGCGGGGCGGCAGGTTGATGTACCTGGGTGGCAACGGTTTGAACTGCGCGGTCGAGTTCCTGGACGAGTCGACGATCACGGTCCGCAACAGTGCCGAGGGTGGCAGTTCCAGCGACATGGCCAAGATCGGCAAGGAGAGCCGGTTGGACGTGTACTACGAATCGGAGGCCAACCTGCTGGGGGTGCGTTGCACCGAGGAGGGCATCATGACCGGGGCCCCCTACCGGGCCGTTGACACCTCGCACTGGATCTTCGACGGCACGGGACTCGCCGACGGCGACATCTTCGGCGAGCGATGCCTGCACATGCGTTGTCCCGGCGGGGCGTCGGGCCACGAGACCGACAAGATGTCGCCGAGTTCTCCGCCGGGGACGCGGTTACTGGCCAAGGGGCTCAATCCCGACGAGGGCGGTGCCGACATGGTTCACCACGAGACCGAGAGTGGCGGCGAGGTCTTCAGCGTCGGTTCGATCAGCTACCCCTGTGCACTGCCGGTTGACGAGAACATCTCGAAGATCACCCGCAACGTACTCGAGCGATTCTGCCGTTGAATTCAGGACACTGTCCCGATCCAACCTCTTCCGGTGCCGGTCTGTTGGCCCAGCCGGACACGGGTGGATACGATGCACCGGCAACAACTGACACCGATTGCTGGAGAGAGCCATGCGGCGTCGGACGCATGCGGAAACCGATTCCCACCGTCGTGAGTTCCTGAAGGCCGCGGTCTCCATCACCGCGTTGCCCGTGATCGGCAGCCAGGTCCGTGGCGTGGTCCGCCGACGCCTGGCCTTCGCCGACGATCCATTTTCGCTGGGAGTCACCAGCGGCGATCCGGCCCCGGATGGTTTCGTAATCCAGGCCCGCCTGGCTCCCCGCCCCACCGAGGGTGGGGGCATGCCGGCCGGCAACGTCGAGGTCCGCTACGAGATTGCCGACGACGAGGCGATGAAGAGGGTGGTGAAACGGGGGCGGACCGTGGCCACGCCGCAACTGGGTCACAGTGTTCATGTCGAAGTGCGTGGGCTGGAGCCGGATCATTGGTACTGGTACCGATTCACCGCCGGAGATGCGCAAAGCCGGATCGGCCGGGCTCGGACCACGCCGCGGAACCTGGCTTTACCCAAGGAACTGAACTTCGCCTTCGTCAGTTGCCAGCACTACGAGCACGGGTTGTTCACAGGCTTTGAACACATGGCCCGGGAAAAGCTCGACCTGGTCGTGCACCTCGGCGACTACATCTACGAGTACAAGGGGATCGACGGGAAGGTCCGCAAGCACACCGGGCCGGAGATCACTTCGCTGGAGCACTACCGCAACCGCTACGGCCAGTACCAGTCCGACCCCCTGCTGCAGGCTGCTCATGCCCACTGCCCCTGGCTGGTGACCTGGGATGATCACGAGGTCGACAACGACTACGCCACGTTCCATTCCGAGCAGCCCGGCGTGTCGGCGGCGGCGTTCATGAAGCGGCGGGCCAACGCCTACCAGGCCTACTACGAGCACCTGCCGCTGAGACGCTCTTCGATCCCCGCCGGACCGTTCATGCAGTTGTACCGCCGGGTCCGCTATGGGCGACTGGCCGATTTCGTGATCCTCGACACGCGACAGCACCGCACGCCCCAGGCCAATGGCAACGGACTGAAACCGCTCGTCGGCGAAGCACTCAACCCCAACGCCACCATCCTCGGCGGCAGGCAGGAGGCGTGGCTGAGACGGGTGTGGCTGGAATCGAAGGCCGAGTGGAACGTGATGGCCCAGCAGGTGCTGATGGCTCGAGTCGATCGGCTGCCGGGTCCGGCTGAGGGGTTCCCGATGGACAAGTGGGCCGGGTACGAGGTCTGCCGACAACGCGTGATGCAGACACTGGCCGACCTGAAGGTGCCCAACCCGGTGGTGCTGACCGGCGACATTCACAGCAACTGGGTCTGCGACCTGCCGCTGGATTATGCCAGGCACGACAAGACCGTCGTCGGCACCGAGTTCGTCTGCACGTCGATCAGTTCCGGTGGCAACGGCAGCCAGAAACTGTCTTACACCGATGCGATGATCGCCGAGAATCCCTGGGTCAAGTTGCAGAACGCCGAACGGGGCTACGTCAGGTGTCGGGTCACGCCCAAGCAGTGGACCAGCGACTTCCAGGTGATCGACGACGTGCTGAAGCCGGGAGGCAAGTTGATCACCCGGCACAGCTACGTCGTCGAGTCGGGCCGGCCCGGAGCACAGAAGGTGTAACTGCG
>CAUZRQ010000432.1:0-2843 GCA_963582065.1 Planctomycetota bacterium
GCGAAAGTGATCAGAAAAAACCTCAAACAGGTTCTTGACAATTCAGCGACCGGCGGTAGCATCGGGCCCGTTGTCAGTCGCAAGGACGCGAGTGGCGTCGACGGCGGGATGCCGTCGGAGAGCAGGGAGCAAGGGAATGCCAGCTATTGCCCAACGGTGGCTGCCGTTGATGTGCCGCGGATCACGTGACGTGATGTCGTCGGTGCGTGCTTGGGTATCTCATACAATCCGCCGGCATTGCGGCGAATGGAACCCGGTAGTTAGCGCCCGCTCCAGGACGGAGCGGGTGTGGGAGAAGGCCAACCGGCGAGGGACGTCGGTTGGTGATGATTGGCAGTGCACAAGGATGTGCACGGTTACAGGAAGGAACCTGATTGATGAGTGGAAAGCCTTGGATTGGAATCAACGGTGATTTTCGAGCGGCGAAGCTGGATTCGGGAGCACTGAGTTGGTTCAACACCGGTTATTACGACAGCGTGGCGGCGTGCGGTGGTCTGCCGGTCTTGATACCGCCATTGGCCGAGGACGACGACCTGAAGCAGTTGCTGAAGAAACTGGATGGGCTGGTGCTGGCCGGTTGCACGTTTGACGTGGATCCCGGACGGCTTGGCCTGGAGGCTCATCTGACATCGCGTCCGATGCCGCAGCGGCGCGAGGACTTTGACCGGCGTCTGTGCCAGATGGCCGTCGACATGAGAATCCCGATGCTGGCGATTGGCTCGGGCATGCAGATCCTGAATGTGGTCTGTGGCGGCAGCCTGTTTTCTCATGTCCCCGAGGACGTGCCGAAGTCAATCCTGCATCGGGACCTGGTCGAAGCGACACTGCGTCACGTTCTGGAGATCGAGTCGGGGACTCGGGTGGATGCGGTGTACGGTCCGGGTGAAATCCGCGTCAACAGCCAGCACCACATGGCGATCGACGAAACGGCCGACGGCTTCGTGGTCTCGGCGCGGACTCCCGACGGAGTGATCGAGGCGATCGAGGCAGATGACGAGCGGTGGTTCTGCCTGGGTATTCAGTGGCATCCCGAGAACATGCCTGCCAGTGCATTGGATATGCAGATCTTCGAGGCGTTATTGGACTCCGCGGCTGGCTCACCGGCGGTAGTCCCCTTCAAGCGGAAGGCGGCCTAGCCGCTCGGAGATCCGTGGATGGCGGTCCGGATTCCGCGCGTGGTGCGCCGGGCCGCCGCTGGTCGCGTGGTCGGCCGGCGGAAACCTGCCCACGTGAGTGGCGACCCGCTATGCTCGGACGTTCGGGATCGCCGGCGTGGCGATTCGTGTTGGTTCCGCGTCGCAGACAGCACGGCGGATGCTCTCGTGTCGTTGATCGTGCAGAAATTCGGTGGGACGAGCGTCTCCGACGCGGGCCAGATCCGTGGTGCGGCTCGTCGTGCGGTGGCGGCCCACAGGGCCGGCCACCAGGTGGTGATGGTCGTCAGTGCCCGAGGCAAGAAGACCGATGAACTGCTGGGACTGGCGGCCGAGATCACCGATTCCCCATCGGTCCGCGAGATGGACATGCTGCTCTCCACCGGCGAGCAGGAATCGGTGGCCCTGATGGCGATGGCGGTGGCGGCCGAGGGGGCCGAGGCGATTAGCCTGACCGGAGGCCAGATCGGTATCCACACCGATTCTTCTCATACCCAAGCCCGCATCATCGACATCTCCACCCGTCGAATGCGGAAGGCGTTGCAGGCGGATCGGATCGTGATTGCTGCCGGCTTCAACCGCAGAGATGTGGCGTCACTACATGCGAGAGGACATTCCACCGCTGTTTGCGTTGACGTTCAACCCCGGTAGTTGGAACCAAGGGTATGTCCTGGTGGAAGACCACGCGTTTTTGCTCGTGACACTTGAGAAAGGCGGCTTGAATAAAGATCATCGTTACGACGATCGCTTTCTCTCGGCGGATCGTTTTCAATGGCAAAACCAAAACAGGACCAAGCAAGAAAGCAAACATGGTTTTTCACGCGCTTATACTCCCGGTTCCGCTTTAAGATAGGCAAGCCGTTTCGAATGGTTCCCATCTTCCCGGAACTTCGTCAGCTGCTAGAAGACGCGAAAGAAATTGCTGAGGATAGAACAGTCCACGTCATCAGCAAATACCGACAGCAAAATGCGAACCTGCGAACTCAGTTCGAGCGGATGATCAAGCGTGCCGGTTTTGA
Organism: Planctomycetota bacterium; assembly: GCA_963582065.1. Taxonomy (GTDB): domain Bacteria; phylum Planctomycetota; class Planctomycetia; order Planctomycetales; family Planctomycetaceae; genus UBA8437. The sequence goes on from CAUZRQ010000432.1 coordinate 2,174, forward strand.
TTCGTGGCCGAGGTTGTTCCAGAACCTGCGGGCATCTCGCGAGACGGAGCTGGCCAACGAGTTTCCCCTGCACGTGGTCACTGCCTGGTTGGGTAACACGGAACGGGTCGCAAGTAAACATTACCTGCAAGTGACCGACGACCACTTCGCCCAGGCCCAACGTGTCAAAACCGACGCCATTGGCCCCCAGAACGTGTCAAAACCGACGCCGCAAGATACAGCGACGCAACGCAACGGATCGCAAGAAGTAACAGAACCGCCGGGGGTTACGTCACAAGTCATGATCTTCCCGACGGTTGCTGATGCTGTCCAAGTACCCCCTAGGGGGGACGAACGATCACACGAATCCCCGGCGATTTCCAGTGCCCGACCTCAATGCGGCGCAGAATGCGGCGCACCCAGTGCAGCAGATGCAATAACCGACCCTGACCTCCAACTGCTGATCGACCAGTGGCCCCACCTCCTCCCAAGTGTCCGGTCTGCCATCCTGGACCTGCTGGCCGACCAGGGCAACTTCAATCGGGAGGAGTGAGCTGGTGTCGTCTGCCCCCGGGTCGCTAATCCCATCCGCCCCGACCGGCTAGCGCGTGACCACTGAACGGTCTGGCCGTATCTGTCCTGGCATGATTCCATGTCAGCGGGCGAACGCCTGTCTGTGGCGTGTGACCAG
>CAUZRQ010000433.1:0-2827 GCA_963582065.1 Planctomycetota bacterium
AGCCCCGTTCGGCGTTCTGCAACTTGACCCAGGGATTCTCGGCGATCATCGCATCGGTGTAAGACAGTTTCTGGCTGCCGTTGCCACCGGAACTGATCGACGTGCAGACGAACTCGGTGCCGACGACCGTCTTGTCCGGCCGGCGGTAGTCCAGCGGCAGGTCACAGACCCAGTTGGTGTGAATGTCTCCGGTCAGCACCACCGGGTTGGGCACCTTCAGGTCGGCCAGGGTCTGCATCACGCGTTGTCGGCAGACCTCGTACCCGGCCCACTTGTCCATCGTGAACCCCTCGGCGGGGCCCGGCAGCCGATCGACTCGAGCCATCAGCACCTGCTGGGCCATCACGTTCCACTCGGCCTTCGATTCCAGCCACACCCGTCTCAGCCACGCCTCCTGCCTGGCGCCGAGGATGGTGGCGTTGGGGTTGAGAGCTTCGCCGACGAGTGGTTTCAGTCCGTTGCCATTGGGCTGGGGGGTGCGGTGCTGTCGGGTATCGAGAATCGCGAAGTCGGCCAGTCGGCCGTAGCGGACTCGACGGTACAGCTGCATGAACGGCCCGGCGGGTATCGATGAGCGTCTCAGCGGCAGGTGCTCGTAGTAGGCCTGGTAGGCGTTGGCCCGCCGCTTCATGAACGACGCCGCCGACACGCCGGGCTGCTCGGAATGGAACGTCGCGTAGTCGTTGTCGACCTCGTGATCGTCCCAGGTCACCAGCCAGGGGCAGTGAGCATGAGCCGCCTGCAGCAGGGGGTCGGACTGGTACTGCGCGTAGCGGTTGCGGTAGTGCTCAAGCGTTGTGATCTCCGGACCGCTGTGCTTGCGGACTTTCCCGTCGATCCCCTTGTACTCGTAGATGTAGTCGCCGAGGTGAACGACCAGATCGAGCTTTTCCCTGGCCATGTGTTCAAAGCCGGTAAACAGGCCGTGCTCGTAGTGCTGGCAACTGACGAAGACGAAGTTCAGTTCTCCGACCAGGGTGGCATCTCGAGGCGTGGTGCGAGCCCGACCGATCCGGCTCTGGGCGTCTCCGGCGGTGAACCGGTACCAGTACCAGCGATCCGGCTCGAGTCCCCTGAGCTCGACATGCACGCTGTGGCCCAGTTGCGGAGTGGCCACGCCGAGGCCTCGACGGACCACCTTCTTCATCGCAGCGTCGGTGGCGATCTCGAATCGCACCTCGACGTTCTCGGCAGGCATACCGCCCCCGGCAATCGGATCGGGAGCCAGGCGTGTCTGGATCACGAACCCGTCGGGCGAGGGGTCACCGCTGCTGACTCCCAGCGAAAACGGATCCTCGGCAAACGCCAGGCGTCGCCGAAGCACTCCCTGAACCTGGCTACCCAGAAGCGGCAGGGCGGTGATCGCGGCCGCGGCCTTCAGGAACTCACGACGGTGGGAATCGGCTTCCGCATGTGTCCGACGCCGCATGGCTCTCTCCAGCAATCGGTATCAATTGTTGCGTGTGCATCGTATCCACCCGTGACCGGTTGGGCCAACAGACCGGAGTCGGAAGAAGCTGGACCGGGATAGCACCCCGAATTCACCGGCAGAATCGCTCGAGTACGTTGCGGGTGATCTTCGAGATGTTCTCGTCAACCGGCAGCGCACACGGGTAGCTGATCGAACCGACGCTGAAGACCTCCCCGCCACTCCCGGTCTCGTGGTGAACCATGTCGGCGCCGCCCTCGTCGGGATTGAGCCCCCTGGCCAGCAGACGCGTCCCCGGTGGAGAACTCGGGGACATCTTGTCGGTCTCGTGCCCGGACGCCCCGCCCGGACAACGCATGTGCAGGCACCGCTCGCCGAAGATGTCACCGTCGCAGAGTCCCGTGCCGTCGAAGATCCAGTGCGAGGTGTCAATGGCCCGGTAGGGAGCTCCTGTCATGATGCCCTCCTCCGTGCATCGCACCCCCAGCAGGTTGGCCTCTGACTCGTAGTACACGTCCATCCGGCTCTCCTTGCCGATCTTGGCCATGTCGCTGGAACTGCCACCCTCGGCACTGTTGCGGACCGTGATCGTCGACTCGTCCAGGAACTCGACGGCGCAGTTGAGTCCGTTGCCGCCGAGGTACATCAGTTTTCCACCCCGCTCAAAGACCCACTCCTTCAACCGGAAGTACATCTCCTGGGACCAGTACTCGGGATGGGCACTGATGATGAGCACCTTGTAGGCATCCAGGTCCAACTGGCCGAAGTGGAACTGGGTTTCGGCGTAGAGGTCGTATCCGAACCCCTCGCGCTCCAGCCAACCGAACAACCGCCACTCGGCTGGCAGCGTGTGACATTCGGATCGGCCTTCCAGCGGATCGTCGATCCTCGTCCCCTCGGGGACGTGGTTGAACAACTCGGGCCGATCGAACGACAGCGGGGCGTAGTCCTCGACCGAGAAGTGCATGTGCAGGTCGCTGGTATAGCGATGCAGATCCTGCCGGGCGTTGACGGTCGGCTCCGGGGGGAGCTCCTGCGGGTGAATATAGTTGCTGCGACCGCCGAAGTTGTTGTAACAGTTCCAGTTGATATTGGCCGCCAGCACCGCAATGTCGTGCTCGGGCTGGGACGGTGCCACGATCCACGGGAAGGTGAAGAACTCGCCGGAGACAGAACGAGCGTGGAGGTAATACAGGCCCGAACGTTCCGGGCCAACCAGGTACTGCCGGTGGTGCGGGTTGTTGCTGTAGCCCTGGTCGTTGAAACGGATGCCCGTCCGGGTGTAGTCCCCGTCGGGTGTCACCTGCATGGTGGCCAACGGACCATGTTCGTCGTACCAGCCCACGGTACGGACCGGTTCCTTGTCCCAACCGTAGCGAAACAGGTCGAGTCGATAGG
>CAUZRQ010000434.1:0-2827 GCA_963582065.1 Planctomycetota bacterium
TGCCATGGCCAAATCTCTAAAAGGTTCCGATCGGATTGACGGGGGACCCCGTGCCGCCTTCCACGGCCAGGGGTGAGACGGTCAGCAGGAACTCCCACCGCTTCCGCTTGCGGCATTCGGCGGCGATCGCGCGAAAGTCGAGCACGTCGAGAATGCACATGCCCAAGCTGACGATCACGACGCAGTGTACCGGCAGCTCGAACTTGTCGATCCCCGAGGGCATGACGTCCAGGGCCAGGTCGCTGCCGATGATCGCCACGTCCCGCTGCTTCAGCCAGGGCAGGCATGATGCGTGTAGCCCGGCCGAGTTCTGCATGATCTTCCACGGCCCTTCGACCTGGCGCCGCGTCCAGCGTCCCGTGTGAATCAGCAGCGCATCACCCGGCTGCACCTTGATCCCCGCCTTCTTTTCCCAGGCCTCGAGATGCTTCGGATAGATCGCCTGTTTGCCCGAGAGAAACCTGGTGCCGAACAGCGCTGGCATGTCCATCAGCACAGCGCGGGTGAAGATGCCGTTCTTGACCCGGTTGATCGAGAGCTTGCCGACCCCGGTCCGCTTGACGAGTTTCGAGGAGAAGCCGTTGTACATCTTTCCCTTGTAGAAGATGTGACACAGCGCATCGATGTGCGTGTGCGTGAAACCGTGGTACTGCACCGAATACCGGTCTCCGGCCCCCCCCACATCACCGGTATTCGCACCCAGCATCACCTCGTGCTCGAAGGGTGTCGAGTCGTCCATCCTGACCTTGACGACATCATGAGCCATCGAGATCGACACGCCGGAGCGGACCAGTCTCGCCGCCTGCGTCCGCTTCTTCGGGGTGATCAGGTTCAGTGTTCCCAACTCGTCGCTTTTTCCCCAGCGGCCCCAATTCGAGAGCGATGTCATCATCTCCTCGACATCGGCAGTCGTCACCGAGGGAGGAGGGCCGTCCGGAGCCTCCGCCGTGGCAACCAGTACCAGGAAAGACAGGGACAGGATCGGACCGGCACAAATCGCGAACCAACGGAGAGACATCAGGATTTCCTTGCTTTGCGGGCTGGTGCTGACTGCGTGACGTCCAGGGGATTCGTCCTGTGTCATTGCAACACAATCCACCCGGCCGTGAAAAGCGCACCACGACCGGTCGCAGCGGGCTCGGCCTGGTCAATCGAGTGCTCCAGCCGAAGTGAGTTGCGTGGAGTGTGCCGCGGTGCCGAGAAATTGCTCGATTGTCGGAAACTCTTCTGGAATCGGTGCAAGGTTCGCGCGGTTCGACGGTAGTTACCGTTGAGCACGGCCATCGAGACCTTCTCATCACGGCCTCATTTCGGTCTGTGAGTCGTTTGTCGCGGCCTGTTGAGCCCACGTGTTCGAGCGGCCGCTTCACGAACCCGGGAGACTGAAATGAGCCAGGAGACACGACGCGGCAGGTGGGCAGGGTTGTCGATCTGCCTGTTCCTGACACTGACTTCACGAGCCAACTCCGGGGAAACCGGCCTCTCCGAGTTGTTTGCACCACCGACCCGGTCGGAGGTTGCTGCGGTTCGAGCGGAGTGGGCGACACGAAACCCGGTCGCTGCCGCGGTTGAAGTCGAGAGCGCCGGCGTGATCGAGGGCTCGCGGTTCGTGGTCGTTTCGCACGTCGTCGACGGCAACCGCCACTACGGAGCAGTCCGTTTTCCTCGAAACTTCACCTGCGGGGGTTCGTTTCCGGTGCTGTTGTTCAACCACGGGGCCGGCAACGGAGTGCACATCCAGCGGATCTTCGATCTCGACAATCGCCAACCCGGCAGCGTGATTGCCGACGAGTTCTTCGTCGTGGCACCGTCGTACCGCTCGGAGACGTTGGATGCGGGCATCCTGGGAGAGTTTCGGTCCGAGGGCGTTTCAAGTGGGGCAGATCGTGACGCCGACGATGCGATTGCGTTGTTGGATTCGGTGTTCCAGTTGATCTCCGAAGCCGACGAGTCACGGGTGGTCACATACGGCATGAGCCGTGGTGGCAATGTGTCGTTGCACGTCGGTATGCGGGACGAGCGGATTGGTACCGTGGTCAACCTCTTCGGCGCGACGGACTTCTTTCTGTTTCAGGCGGATGCCGAAGACCTGGTCGCCAGCGGCGGGGAAGGCGGCACGGGGGCTCTGCGGGAGTTGATGTCCAGCGTCGTCGACCCCTTCCTGGATGGCGAACTGACGCTGGCCGAGGCACGGATGGCACTGTTGTTCCGGTCGCCACTGTATTTTGCCGACGACCTGCCGATCCTGCAGATGCACCACGGAGAATTGGACACGACGCTGGACATTGCTCACAGCGACCGTCTCGACCGAATGATGCGGCACCTGGGTGCCCGCGTCCCCGCCTACCGGTACTTCGTCTACCCCCTGGGTGGACACACCCCGGAGAGCCTGCCGGGTCACGCGGACCGTGTCGACCGGCTGATCAGTCACTTTGCCAATGGCCTCTAGTTGCTGCTTCCGGAGTGCACCGCTCGGACCGGTACTCTCTTCTTCGGGATTCAATTGAAGCGCGAGTCGCTTCGGAATAGGATGCGCCGTGCGATGTGACCGTGTCGGTCGTGGTGTCGCTGCGAATCCTGTCAACCTGCGGAGAGCGAACGATGGCAATCGAACGCGGCGGCGGCTGGGGACAACCAATCAATTACGCTTCCGGGCATCGACGTGACTTCCTGAGACAGGCGGGGGCGGTCGCCCTGGCAGCTTCGGGCATTCCGCTGCTGTCGGGCCAAGCCGGGGCCGCTCCGGTCAAGGAGGTGAAAACGCCCGAGACGCTGGTCAAGACTCTGTACGACACCTTCAGCGTGGAACAGAAGAAGGCAGTCTGTT
>CAUZRQ010000435.1:0-2797 GCA_963582065.1 Planctomycetota bacterium
GTTGGCCAGTGGCGGGGTCGCTCGTCTTTGTCCCAACTTCCAATGAAATTGTCTTGATGATACCGCGCCGGTCAGCTTCGAATACCTCGTGCAATGACCGTAGTGCAACTTGGTTCAATGCGCTCGCATACCGGTCCTTGCATGATGTTTTAGACAGTGGCGTTGAAGTGATCTCATCCGAGGACTTGGTGTATTTGTATGCCTTCACGGTAGAGATCGTGTCAGGGGTGGGGACGAACACAAAGAGATGTAGCTCAGCGGAAGCAGGATTGAACTCAAACTCGTGGTTAATCGGAAAATGTTCCGGGTAGACGGAGTTGGACAAGACAATCGAGATGTATTCTTCCACAGCATCCACGGCGCCGTAGCCTAAGTTGGCGAGGAGGGAATCAATCGCCTCATTGTGTTCCACCGTTTCCGCTTGTCGTATGGCACATTCTTTTGTATAGCGGTCTCTCTCGACCGTTAAAGTGGCCACACGCTCGGGCTCAGCGGTTTCACGCCTTTTGCACGCGACTCTATACGCATGTCGGGCTGTTAAGTAGTCGGCCTTCAGGGTCTCTAGTACAACTTGATGAGAAGTGTAAGCGTATGCGCAAACCTGTTCATGTTTTCTTCTGCCGAACAAGGCGTGGATACCCGTGGGCTCTGGTGGCAAAAGCAAGCTGGGTCTTTTTGGCTTGGTGGGCGGTTCTGGAATAGGTAGTGGTGGCTCAAGATCGGTTCGGTTGAAAGGGGGATGCTCGGTTGTGCGACGCAGTTTGTCCAAGTCTACATAATCATCGACATCGAGGGTCGCGGCAAGGAGCGAGTCGATCTCGTCATATAACTGAGAGAGTTCAAGGTTTCGGGTGTCAACCTCAGCCGCCATCACGGCAAGGTGTGCTTCGTGATGCTCTTTGGTAAGTCGTTTCAGATCATTTGCCTCGGCCCGTGCAACCTGCTTTGCGACGCGTTCGGCTGCGGCTTGGGCTCGCTTGGCTTCAGCTATCAGCTGTTTGCGCTGCCTTTCGCCTTCTCGCTCATCTCCGGCGCGACTCTTTTCCGCCTGTTTTAGTTGATGTTGAAGTTCTGCAAAGAAACCACGCCGTGCCATCGGATTCGTCCTCATCAACTCAACATCGTGAAACTAAGTGTGGTTCTTCGCGCATTGACGGCGGCTGCGTGCGACAGCCAATTCGCCCGGTCGCTACTGAGGTGTTTCAAGGGGCTACTAGGCGATCACGGCGTCGATCGGGCGACCGTAATCGATCTCCAGACGCTTGCGTCCGGGGATCTCCAATCGCTTGGCGTCCAGGCCCAGTTGCTGCATCACGGTGGCGTGCACGTCGGTGATGTAGTGCCGATTCTCGACGGCGTGGAAGCCCAGCTCGTCGGTCGCTCCGTGAGCGATGCCGCCCTTGAGTCCTCCGCCGGCCATCCAGATGCTGAACCCGTAGGGGTGATGGTCGCGGCCGTTGGAATTCTGGGCACCCGGCGTGCGGCCGAACTCGGTGCCCCACACCACCAGGGTTTCATCGAGCATGCCGCGAGTCTTGAGGTCGCCGATCAACGCCGCGATCGGCTGGTCGGTCTCGCGGCAAACCTTGGCGTGACCGGTCTTCAGGTTGCTGTGCCCGTCCCACCGACCGGCTCCGCCGTTTGACCCATGAAAGATCTGCACGAACCTCACCCCCCGCTCGACCATCCGCCGGGCCGCCAGGCACTGCTGGCCAAAGGTGCGGGTGGTGCCGTTGCCGAGTCCGTAGTCGGACTGGGTGGCCTGGGTCTCACTGTCGAACTGCATCACCTCGGGCACCGCCATCTGCATCCGGTAGGCCAGCTGGTACGACTTGATCCGGGCCCGCAGGGCTGCGTCGTCGGGATGCAGGGCGGCGGTCATCCGGTTGAGCCGGTTGAGCAGCTCGAATTGGCCCCGTTGCTCTTCGCGGTAGAGTGCTCCTCGGGGAGTGGCAAACGGCAGCGGCCGGTCCGGGTTGACGTCCAGTTGCACTCCGTCGTGCTCGGGGCCGAGGTAGTTGGCACCGTGGGCCCCCTGGCCGCCGCAGCAATCCGCGATCGGGGTACCCATCACGACGAATTGCGGCAGGTCGTCGTTGAGTGATCCGAGGCCGTAGTGGATCCAGGACCCGACCGTGGGGAAGAAGCCGTCCAGGGAATGACGACCGGTGTGAAACTGCAGCTGCGCGCCGTGATTGTTGTCGGTCGTCCACATCGATCGCACGACCGCCAGGTCGTCGATGTGGTCTCCCAGGTGAGGCCACCAGTCGGAGATCTCGATCCCACTCTCGCCCCGCTTGCGATACCCCACCTGCAGCGGATAGACCTTGGGCCAGATGTGCCCGTTGGCGTCGTCGGGGACCACGATCCGCACGTTTTCGTCGACGAAGGGGTTCTTGAGGGTCTCGGAAAACGGCGTCTTGTCGATCGAGACGCCGGCATACTTGTTCAGCGCCGGCTTGGGATCAAACGTCTCCATGTGGCTGGCCCCGCCGACCATGAACAGCCAGATCACGCTCTTGGCACGCGGGGCGATGTGAGCCAGTCCGTCGGGGACTTCGGTGGTCGATCCCGCGCGGGTCATGCCGTCGTCGGCGAGCATCGAAGCCAGGGCCACGCCGCCCAGACCTCGAGAGGTGTCGAGCAGGAACTCGCGGCGGTTGCTGCGGTGGCTGCGGTGGCTCGATGCGGACCGTGTCATGGAGTCACCGGATTGTCAGGAATTCGTTGTGATTGAGCAGCACCAGCACCAGGTTCTCGCGGGCCCGCAGGTGGGGCTGCTTGGCCGGCGGGACCG
>CAUZRQ010000436.1:0-2796 GCA_963582065.1 Planctomycetota bacterium
CATTCGAGCGATGGGGGTTGGAACAAAAGGGGTCAGGCCCCGCCACGGGCGGCGTCTGACCCCGGGCTCTCGGTTTTTCAACGGGCTGCTAGGCCCCATTCTGGTATTCAAGTGGTGTAACCCGCAAGTTATTTACGACGTGCCTGAGACAATAGTCCGAACAGGCGTCAAGAAATTCCTCCTCGGACTTCTTGAGGAACGTCAGAAACAGCTGAATCAACAATGCGGCCACAAGCGCTTCAAGGGTGGTTTCGAACGCGGTCGCCAGCCCGCTGGCAACACCCTCGAGCGACTGCTTGATTTCGCTGAGTTGATCGGTTCCCTGCAGCACCGATCCGAATTCCCCGATCGCTTCGGACAATCCGAGTACCGTGCCGATGAAACCCAGCACGGGGATAGCCCAGACAAATCCGTTGAGCAGCGAGTAGCTGGTCTCCATCGCCGACTCATCATGGGCCGCCTGGGAGTTCAGGATCTCGTCGACATCGGAAACTCGACGGAGGTTCTTGAGATTGGACAGCGCAATCACGATGCGGTTGTAGAGCACGAAATGCCGAGGATCGTCGGTGACTGCCCGCAGACGCCCCATGACCAGGTCGACCGTCGCCGGCTCGAGTATGAAGTCGTGCTCGGGCGGGATGATCTTGTGGTCCAGGGCCCGAGCCTGCAGGGCCAGTTTTCTCGACTTCAGCACGAGCATCGCCACGGCCCAGAACGAGAAGAAGCTGATGGCATAGGGCACCGGCCCCCGTTGGGTGAACATCGCAACAAAGGACTCGGCCCAGGGATTCTGTTCGAGGCCCAGCAACACGACATAAAACAGGACCGTCATTCCCCCGCCAATGATGACGCTCAGCAGGGTGTTCACGCGAGTGAACTTGCCCCCGTTAAAACCCAGCCGCTGCTCGATGTCGAGCCGTGTCCATTCCAGCTCGATCCGTTCCGGTGCCGTCGACATCGATCCACACCCCCTATGTCCCGAACACTCGAGATTGACCTGAGCCTCCGCCGATCTCAATCATGGTGCCGACACTCACCCCGTTGTCGCTCCGACCTGCAGGACCACGACAAACACCACCACCACCCCGATAATCACCGTCGCCCCCAAGGAGATGTAACCCAGGATAAGGCCGGCCAACGCGATTCCTCGACCGGTCCACTGCTTGGGCTGTCTCTTGATGGTGGCGAGGCTGAGATGTCCGAGTACGACGGCCAGGATGCTGGTCAACAGAAAGACCAGGCCCATCACGATCAACAGAGACCATTGCTTGGAAACGAAGGAGGCGATGTTGCCTCCGGCAAACATGATCGACGTGAGGCCGAGGATGAGTGAACTGAGGGCGCTTGTTGACATGCGGGAAGGCTGCGAATCGTCCGATTTGCCCCTCGGAGGGTTTCTCCCCGATCGGCCGCCGGGCTTCGCAGGTTCTTTCGGCCAATGATCCGCCAACGGGCCGACTTCCGCGGCGTCTCGCCAGTCGGGCCAGTCCCTCTTCCAGATCTTCGCCGTTGGATCAAATGCCCCATCACGGACCAGGCCCTGGAGCACCATAAGCGTCACCGGGCCTTCGGGTTCCTGCCGGTTCGAATCGACCGAGAAGTACCACTCGGCACCGGATTCCACGGGGATCTCGATCGGATCCGGTTCGTGCTCGAACCCGCCACTCTCCGGACCGGGGGACGAAGGGAACAGGTCGGGGAACAGCCGCCCGGCTTCGGCCCAGTCCGATTCGCCCAGCGACCTGAGCCTGTGATGCGACTTGATCACTCCGTTTTTGATCAGGTCCCGAATCCGCGTTTCGGGATAGGGGCCGGTCGGGTCGCCGTGATCACCCTGGTGGTGGTAGTCGGACATGGTTGTGATTCTCGAATGTGTAGCCCATCCGCGACGGCCTGCACCGAAGGCGACATCGGCTCACCAAGGATGGCCGGTCTGGCCCTCGGTCGAAACCCCCAGAGCCAGCAAAACGTGGATCATGCTGAGAGAAACCCGCTGACGACCGGAATTCCAGAGGCGGGCCGCCATTGCGGCCATCCGTCCTTGAAGACCAGCGAGGACGATGTGACGCCTCCTTCCTCGCAGAGAACTTTCATCTGCACCAGGGTCACCGGCCCCAGTACGTCACCGCCGTCATCGGCATAATACCAGGCCGCGTGATCAGACTGTGGCGGAGTCGGATCCTCATTGACGACTCGGCCGTCCGGAAAGGCGTCGGGAAAGAACTCGCTGGCCGGCAGCCACTTGTCTTCAGTATCTGATCGTCTCAGTGGAGTGTGAGACAGAATGTCCCGGCGGCGGATCAACTCGCGGATGCGATCTTCGAGGTAGGGCCCGCTCCGATCCGCCAACTCCGCATGCAGCCGATAGAACATCAACGATTCGGCCATTGTCACTCCCACTCCACAAAGTGAACCCAACTCGGCTTGCTTCCGCAGTCAAACCGAGCAGGAGTCCTCATCACAACTCAAGGGCACACCGCCAATTGCAGCTGTCAGGCTGCGATCCGAAACGTCCACTGCGACCTCAACGCCCATGCCAGTTGACCTACCCCCAGATCTTGTACCACTCCGAATGAGAGAGTTTCGGGTCAGTGGGAGTTCTGTGTTCTGGTGGATGAAGCGTAGCGGAATCCTCCAGAACACAGTTGGCCGCGAACGCGGCCGGGGTTTGGTAGCCGAGAGCACTATGCGGTCGCCGGTGATTGTAGTCAAGACGCCAACGGTCAATCACCCAGCGAGCGTCCGCCAGCCCGAGGAACAGCTCCCCGTTGAGCAGCTCGTCGCGAAACTTGCCGT
>CAUZRQ010000437.1:0-2790 GCA_963582065.1 Planctomycetota bacterium
GCACGGTGCTGGCGATGGCCCAACCGCTCAACGGGATGAAACCGGATTCGCCGGTGGCTGAGGGCAAGAAGCCGTGCCCGGCCGCCTGGGTGCGTTCCTACAAGAACAGGGCGGGCAAGTCGGGCCGTGTCTTCACGAGCACCTGCGGTGCATCGCAGGACATCCTCAACATCGGTTTTCGCCGGATGCTGGTCAATGCCTGCTTCTGGGCCTGCGGGCTGGAAGACCGGATCGCCGCGGACGCGAAAATTGACCTGGTCGGTCCGTATCAACCGTTGACCTTCCGCGGTGGCGGACACCGCCGCGGGGTGAAGCCAGCCGATATTGCCGGTTGGGAGTCGCCGATTCTCCCGGGGACGCCCCCGCCGAAACCTAACAGGAAGAAGAAGGGCAGGAAAAAGAGGGCACGGAAAAAGAAGACCGGGAAGAACCCGCCCGTCCCGGACGCAAGAAACACGAAGACCGGCAAGCCGGTTCCGCCACGCGACCCGAAGTTCGCGAAGTTCGGCATCTACCAGAAGACCGCACCGCGAGCGAAACAGGTCGAACCGGTTTTGACGACGCTTCCGCTGCAGGTTCGCAGCGGTGATCGCATCGCGCTGATCGGCAATTCGCTGCTGGACCGCGTGCGACACGTCGGACACATCGAGACCCTGCTGCACCAGCGATTCCCCGATCACCGGTTGCACGTTCGTAACCTCTCGTGGTCGGCCGACGAAATCACCCAGCAGCCACGGCCGGCCAACTTTGCCGATCTCGAGCAGCACCTGGCTCACGAGAAGATCGACATCATCATCGCCGCGTATGGATTCAACGAGTCATTCCAGGGCCGGGGCGGCCTGGCGGCATTTCGCTCGAGCCTGGTCACCTTCCTGGCGGGGTTGAAGACCCGGGCGTTCAACGGCAAGACCGCGCCCCGGATCGTGCTGCTCTCACCGATCGCCAACGAGAACCTCGACGGGGTGGCGGCCGGCGAATGGAACAACGCCAGGATCCGGCTCTACCTCGAGGTCATGCGAACGGTCGCGGCCGAACAGAAGATCGGGTTCATCGATGTCTTCACCGCGACCGGGGAGGCCATGAGGAGTCCCGGCACGGATCTGACCATCAACGGTTGTCACCTGAACGAGGCCGGCTACGCGTTGTTGGCCGCGACGCTCTACCAGGGGTTGTTCGATGAAGCGGCTCCGGAATTCAACGAGTCGTTGCGGGCGGCAGTCATCGACAAGAACCGGCAGTACTTTCGGCGGTACCGGCCGCTGAACACGTTCTATTACACGGGCAATCGCAACAAGTCCTACGGCTACCTGGATTTTCTTCCGGCCATGCAGAACTTCGACCTGATGGTCGCCAATCGCGAGAGGCGGATCTGGGCCATCGCCCGGGGAAAGGACGTTCCGGCGAAGGTCAACGATCGGAATCTCCCGCCGTTGCCAAGGACCGCAGAGAGCCGTGGTGCGAACCAGTGGATGTCGGCCGCGGATGAATTGAAGATGTTCAAGATCGACCCGCGGTTCGAGGTCAACCTGTTTGCCGGTGAAGAGCAGTTCCCCGACATCGCCGCCCCGATCCAGATGCGATGGGATTCCAGGGGCCGGCTGTGGGTCAGTTGTTCGACCACCTATCCGCATGTCTATCCGGGCAACGAACCCAACGACAAGTTGGTCGTGCTGGAAGACACCGATGGCGACGGCCGGGCCGACCGATCCACCGTGTTTGCCCGGGACCTGAGTATCCCGCTGTCGTTCGAGTTCGGTGACGGTGGTGTCTATGTCTCGGAGATGCCCGATCTCACGTTCCTCAAAGACACCGACGGTGACGGACGGGCGGATGTCCGCCGTCGCGTGCTGACCGGGTTCGGGACCGAGGACTCTCACCACGCCCTGCACGACATCACGTGGACCCCCGACGGCGACCTGATGTGGCGCGAGTCGGTGTTTCATCACTCGCAGGTCGAAACCCCCCACGGCCCGGTCCGCCAGCAGAACAGCGGCTGGTTTCGGTTTCAGCCGCGTACGCAGCGGTTGATCAGCTTCGGCAGCTACCGCAGCACCAACCCCTGGGGCGTCACGTTCGATGACTGGGGGCAACACGTTGCCAGCCATCCGGTCTACGCCGCGGCGTTCCATTCGCTCGATCCGCCCTATCCACAGCAACACCCGCGACCGGCGGGGTTGAGAGCCTACTCGGGAGTCTGCGGCCAGGAGTTCCTCGACTTCAAGACGTTTCCCGACGAACTGCAGGGTGGTTTCGTCAAGGTCCGCTACAAGCCGACTAACCGGGTCGAAATCCACAAGTGGGTCGAGGGCGAATTCGGGTACGACGAGCAATACGTCGGCGACCTGATTTTCTCGCGGAACCTCAGTTTTATCCCGGTCGACCTTCGTTTCGGTCCCCGTGGTGCGCTGTATGTCTGCGACTGGTACAACCCGATCAAGGGACACGCGCAGTACTCGTTGCGAGATGAACGTCGCGATCGACACTCGGGCCGAATCTGGCGGATCACGACAAAGGGAAAACCGCTGCAGAAACCGCCGAAGATCTTCGGCGCCACCAACACCGAACTGCTCGAGATCCTCAAGCGGCCCGAGTATCGCTACCGCTACTGGGCCAAACGCGAACTGCGGGGGCGGGATCCGGACCGGGTCAGACGGGCACTCGACGACTGGGTGGGTCGTCTAGATCCCCGGGGCCCCCGTTTTCGTCACCACCAGATGGAGGCCGTCTGGAGCTATCGCTGGATTGGCCGGGCCGACATGGCCCCCCCGGTCTCCTCAACGGCCACCCCGG
>CAUZRQ010000438.1:0-2772 GCA_963582065.1 Planctomycetota bacterium
TCCTCGTCGACCTGGGCAATCAGCCCGCCTCGAGTCATCCACCTCATCGGCCAGGTCGGCTTGCCGGCGGTGTATTCACCCGGCCAGGCAAACGTGAAGCTGCCGACAGCGCTGACCCCGATGTGCGAGGCAATCTGCATCGACCGGACCAGTGCGGCCAGGTCGCGGCGGAAGGCGGGGTGGCTGGCCAGGGTCTTGTAGTCAAGCTCGGCCAGGTGGATCTTCTTGAACGGGTTGCCGGCGTTCAGCAGGAAGATATCCAGGTCGTGGGCCTTGACCTGCGCGGCGACCTTCGCCGCCCTGGCGTCACTCCACGACGCCACGTCCGGCTCGCCGGTGATGCGACTGAACCACACGTGTTTGCTACCGACCTGGCGAGCGACCTCCAGCGACTCGTCCAGCGGCAGTCCCAGTTCCGGCAGGTAGATCCCCAGGCGAAATGCATACGGCTTCTCGTCGGCGATCCGCGTTCCGGCCTCCGCTGATTGCCCGGCCAACACACCGGCCGCGGTGGCCACCGTTGAGACTTCGACTGTTCTGAGAAACTCACGACGTTGCATGGCAATCTCCCGTTGTGACGCTCCCCGGTACTGTGGCCTCGGCCGATCTCACCGTCAAGAAGATGGTATCAACTGGACAATCACAACCGACTGACGTTTGATGTTGCGACACGTTCAAGACCATCAGCAGCACAGGACCTCTGCCATGGAACCGGTGATCCCCAGGCGAGAGATGTTGTCGGCCGGAAGCGCCCTGTTGGGTACCACTGCCTGGGCGTCTCGAACAGCTGCGGCCCAGAGCCGAGACGCCCGATCCCGACTCCTCGACAAGTACCTGCAATCGATCCAGCCGACCTCGGACGACATCGATGCCTGGTTAAAGCGACGGCGTTACCCGTTTTGCAGGTACGACTCCGAACTGGGTTACCTGCACGTCGATCGGGACTTTAAGGAGGGCCTGGGCGGTGCAGTCTGCCGCTACCGATACGACAAGCTCGACGCGAGGCAGATGCACGCTCACGCCGATCAAACCTGCCGGATCAACACTTACGGCAACAGCTTCACCAGTTGCGAGCAGGTCAGCGATGGTGAGACATGGCAGGAGGTGCTGGCGCGGCACCTGTGCGAACCGGTCCGCAACTATGGTATCGGCGGGTACTCGGTCTACCAGTCGTACCTGCGGATGGTTCGTGAAGAGCAGCGAGCACCGGCCCGGGTGATCGTCTTCAACATCTTCGATGACGATCACTATCGGAACATCCTGGGATGGCAGAGATTCAAGTTCGGGGTCAATGACATCTCGATCAACCCCACGGTCCCCTACATGGTGGTGGATCCGGCCAAGAGAGAGGTCGTCTACCGCGAGAATCCCTGCCCGACTCCGCAGTCGATCAACCGACTCACCGACCTGTCGTGGG
This sequence comes from Planctomycetota bacterium, assembly GCA_963582065.1. GTDB lineage: Bacteria > Planctomycetota > Planctomycetia > Planctomycetales > Planctomycetaceae > UBA8437. The sequence goes on from CAUZRQ010000438.1 coordinate 1,418, forward strand.
TCCGTCGGACGTTCGGCGACAACGTCTACCTGGCCAGCCACCTGCAACGCATGATCGACAAGAACGCCGGCAAGAAGGTACCGCCCACCGATTACGACGACGATGCACTGAACCGTTACGGCCTGTACGCAACAAACGCCATCATCGACCGGTTGAAGGAGTACGGCGAGAAGACCGGCAAGAAGATCCTGTTCGTGCTCTCGTACGGAGGCTACATCGTCCAGCAGTTCATCGACACCGGCCGCCGTTTCGACCAGCCGATGGTCGATCACCTCCAGAAGCTGGGCGTTCCCTATGTGGATCTTCTGCAGGCCCACGCTCTCGACCGACGCCAGTTCCGAACCTCGACAACGAACTACGTCCGCCGGTTCTTCGTCGGGCACTACAACCCGCTCGGCAATCACTTCTGTGCCTTCGCGATGGTCAAGTCGCTGGCCGGGCTACTGGATCCCCCACCTGCCAGTCACTCGACACCACCGCCGATCCCCAGGCGGCGCTGACCCATCGTGCAGGACAGGCGAACTCGACCCACGACCGACCGCCGGACGGTCGGCTGTGATCGTGGGCAGATCTCTTTGGTCCGAACACGCACGCACTTCCTCGTTGCCCGCGCTGCTCGATCCGCCCGGTGGCATGCGATCGGGCAATCGTTGAACGGAACGTCGATCTGGGGGAAACTGAACCCCAAGAGTCTCTCCAGCCTTCAGCCCGGGATGCCTTACCGCCCATGCCGTTCCGTCTGTTGATCCCGTTGACACTGCTGATCCTGGCGTCAACGGCGCAATGCGTGCTGGGGATCGGCGGCCTGCACACCGTTGAAGCCGATGCCTACATCCGCATGGCGAGCAACCAGGGTGAGTACCAGGCGGGAGAACGATACCCGGACTTTCGCCCGGTTTGCGTGCTGGGTCGATTCCGCGACCCGGACGATTGGGACGGTTCGGGAGTCCTGGTGGCACCCCGCTGGGTCCTGACGGCCGCTCATTGCGTGCTGAAGAAGAAGAGGGCGCCACGCTTCGCGCGAAACCTGAAGGTGCGATTCGGATCGTCGGCCGCCGATCGGTCGCGGGAATACCGCGTGGTGGAGATTCGGATCACCCTGCCGCTGGACGCGAAGGTTCTGAGACCGTTGCTCTCGGACAGGGGTTTCAAGAATGGAGCCAGCAACCACGCCGATCGCAATGACATCGCGCTGCTGAAACTCGACCGCGATGTCGAGGGGATCCCGGTGGCACCGCTGTTTGAAGGCCGGGCCACGGCCGGGGTCCGTGTCTGCCTGGCCGGCTTCGGCTGCTTTGCCACCGGCCGGCAGAAGCGGGAACGACAGTGGAAGGACGACGGGCTGAAACGGGCCG
>CAUZRQ010000439.1:0-2764 GCA_963582065.1 Planctomycetota bacterium
GTGAGGGAGTCGTCGGCAGGTCCGGGACGGCGGCACGACGGAACTCGACTTTGTCGATCGGTGGCTCGCAGGTCAGCAGCAGGCCGATGTCTGGTGGCGGGTGCCCGGGGTCTGGCGGATCGTTCCCAGTGGAAGCGGGACGGGCGGAGTCGGAGATCGAGCGTTTTTCGACGGACAGTCGGCCGATCGGCAGCAGGTTGAAGTCGAAGTGCCCAGGCCGGTAGAAGATCCGCGGGCCGTTTGTGAGCGGGCTCCAATCGTCCCCCAGCCAGCGAGTCCAGAACGTGCTGCGGCGGGTGCTGTTAGCGAAGAACAGCCAGGGTACGCCGTGCCGGTCGTGGGTCAGGCCGGGTGAATGGAGCAGGTCGGAAGTGAGCCAGGGACTTGTCACTGTCAAGGGCGCGTCGCGGTGCCACTTCTGGCGGTCCCTGACGTAGTACCGCAGCGGGCCGTATGCGTAGCCGCTGACGCAGGCCACCAGGACCTGCTCGCCGGTGGCGAGGATCGTCGGTTGTCCGCCCGGTCCGAGCAATTCGACGTGGGGTTTGGCAGCGGCAGCTTCGAGGCGTGCGTAGTAGAGTTGCTCGGCCGTGTCGCTCCAGACCAGGTGCAGGTGTCCCCGTTGATCCACGTCGGCGACCGGCGCGAACATCGGCGTTCCGCGATGCACTTCGGAGAATCGCCACTTGCGGTCAAGCCGGCCGACTCCGATCGACTCGGTCTGCCGATCGTGAACCCGGTGATAGGTCAGCGCGACCTGTGTGCCGATGGTGAACAAGTCACCCAGCCAGTAGTCGCCCTCGAGCACCTGCCGCGCGCGGCCCCAGCGGAATCGCTTGCCGGTCCAGGCGGCTCGCGTGTACTGAATTCCATGAGGCCCGGTCCAGGCCGCGTGGAGCGTGTCGTCGACGATGACCAGGCTTCCGCCTGATCCCCAGGGACCCGCATCATCCGGAAGGCACTTGGGACCGGTCAGCATTCCCAGGTCCTCGAAATCGGCGATCTCCCGAGGCGTATCGTGCCGGGCCAGCATCAACCGCAGGGTCGACGGGCCGGACATCTCCGAATGCACCAGCAGCACCCGTCGTCCGTCCGGCAACGATGCCAGCTGTCGGCCGTTGTTCGGCGACTTGTAGTACTCGTAGAGCAGGCGATTGAGCATGAGCTGCTGTCTTGATGATCAACAAGCGTTGCCTGTTGTGCGATTCGCGGCGATGGCTCGGCAGTCGACGCTACGGTCCAAGCGTGCTTGCATGTTCGTGAGGTGCTGTTGGGAATACGCTGTCAGTGGGACGACATTCCCCGGCAGTCTACACCCCGCGATTGCGTGTTGCCGCGCCAAGAGCTGCCCTTGGGGTTCGGGGACATCGCGATCGGGGCCCCACGCGGTCCATCCCACGTGGTGATCTCTTGTGCCGGACCCGGTCCGTCGATCATGGTGACCGGCTGACGCGATTCCCTGTACCTGGTGTGAGAGCAGCGTGACGACACCACGAGCTGCCGAGTGTGGGCTGCGGCTGTACCACGATCAGGCCGTGCCGATGCGGGACGGAGTGCGGCTGAGTGCCGACGTCTTCCTGCCGGATCGAGAGGGACCGTTCCCGACGATCGTGACGCGGACACCTTACGAGAGCGGTCGGGACGTATTCCTGGATGTCGCTGCCTACTGGGCCCGCCGCGGGTTTGCCTTCGTGGCCCAGGATTGCCGGGGCCGCTTCGAGTCGGAGGGGACATTTCGGGCCTATGCCGACGATCCCACCGACGGCTACGACACGATCGAATGGGTGGGGGGGCAGGGATGGTGTGACGGCAAGATCGGGACCTGGGGTCGCAGCTACGGCGGCCTGACACAATGGTTGTCCGCACCGCTGGCTCATCCCGAGTTGACCTGCATGGCTCCGCATGTCATCTGCGACGACTTTTACAGCGACTGCCATTACATCGGCGGAGCCTTTCAACTGATGCTCTCGCTGGGTGCCGCGGTGATCTGGCAGACCAACCTCGCGGCTGTGGTCGGCAAGCAGGCACGTCACGTGTTCCAGAATCGACGGTTCTGGAGCCACCTGCCGCTGATCGAGATGGACGAACTGGCGATCGGTCGCCGGGTGGAGTACTGGCGCGAGTGGCTCGAGAATCCCACCTACGGCGACTACTGGAAGCCGTTCGACATTCGAGGCCAGCATGACCGGATCACGGTACCCTCCTTCCAGCAGTGCGGCTGGTTCGACCCCTACACCGGTTCGGGATTCCGCAACCTGGCCGCCATGCAGCAGCACGGCCCCAATCGGAAATCTCGAGAAGAACAGCGGATCCTGGTGGGTCCGTGGACGCACGAGGAGCCCGGGTCGACCAGCCTGGGCGGACGCGAGTTCGGAGACGCGTCGCTTGTGGATATCCGGGCCCAGGAGCATCGGTGGTTCGATTGGCAATTGAGAGGGATCGACGACGGCATCTCATCCGAGCCGCCGATCCGCATCTTCACCATGGGCTCGAACAGTTGGCGAAACGAGTCCGAGTGGCCACTGCAGCGGTCCGAGTCCACGCCGCTGTTTCTGCACAGTGGCGGTCGAGCCGGTTCGTCGGCCGAGGATGGCAAGCTGTCGACCGAGCCGCCGGGGTCCGAACCGGTCGACCGCTTCCAGTACGATCCGGCCGATCCGGTTCCGACCACCGGCGGAGTGCTCTCGGTCCAGATGATGACCGCCACTGCCGAGGAGCCTCTTGAAGCGGGTGCTGTTGACCAGAGACCGCTGGAGGCTCGTGG
>CAUZRQ010000440.1:0-2756 GCA_963582065.1 Planctomycetota bacterium
AAGGGGGGTCACGGGTCGATCATCGACAGCGAGGGTCGCAGGAACGAAAAGAACGTCTGGGGCCGCCAGGCCTTGTGGTGTGGCTACAGCGGTGTGAAGGACGGACAGCACATCGGGCTGGCCCTGATGCCCGATCCCGGGAACTTCCGCAAGAGCTGGTTTCATGCCCGGGACTACGGATTCCTGCTGGCCAACCCCTTCGGACGCAAGGCGTTCACTCGCGGCAAGCCCAGTCGGGTCAATGTGCCCAGGGGGACGGTCTTTCAGCTGAAATACGGCGTGCTGGTACATGGCTCACCGGCCGATGAGCCGGTCGACCTGAAGGCGGCCTACGCCGATTTTCTGTCGGTGATCGGCCGTAAGTGAGATTTTGGCTTGGCGGCCGGTGGCGGCCGGTGGCGGCGAGAGGTGCGTGAGGGGTGAAGCGGGAACGGGTTCATAGGAAGGATGTGACCACCGATGAGTGACACAGTTGAACAGGGTGCATCGACAGTCCGCTGGGGGATTCTCAGTACGGCGAAGATCGGCACCGAGAAGGTGATCCCGGCGATGCAGCAGGGGCCGCTGAGCGAGATCACGGCAATTGCCTCGCGCGACGCCGACCGGGCACGGGCCGCCGCCGACCTGCTGGGGATTCCGACCAGTTACGGCAGCTACGAGGAGCTACTGGCCGACCCCGAAGTCGACGCAATCTACAACCCGCTTCCCAATCACCTGCATGTCTCGCTTTCGATCCAGGCGCTCGAGGCCGGCAAGCACGTGCTGTGCGAAAAGCCGATCGGGCTGACCTCTGCCGAGGGTCAGCAGCTGGTCGACGCCGGGGCGGCTCATCCGGAGTTGAAGCTGATGGAGGCGTTCATGTATCGCCACCATCCCCAGTGGCAGCGGGCTCGGCAGATTGTCACCGATGGAGGAGTCGGCGAGTTGCGGACGATCCAGACGGCGTTCGCCTACTTCAATGATGATGGCCAGAACATCCGCAACATCGCCGACATCGGCGGCGGTGGCATGATGGATATCGGTTGCTACGCGATTTCGGTGGCCCGGTTCATCTTCGACTCCGAGCCGAACCGCGTGGTGGGGATCGTCGAGTACGACGAGGTGTTCGGGACCGACCGGCTCGCGTCGGCAATGCTCGACTTCGGACGTGGCACCAGTACATTCACCTGCTCGACGCAGTTGACCCCCTACCAGCGGGTCAACATCTTCGGGACCTCCGGGCGTGTGGAGATCGAGATCCCGTTCAACGCGCCACCGGATCGGCCCTGCCGGATGTGGCACGAGACGGGGGGCGAAATCGAGCAGATCGAGCTTCCCGTTTGTGACCAGTACGAGATCCAGGGCGAGTTGATGAGCCGGGCGATCCTGGACGACACACCGGTCCCGACGCCGATCGCCGATGCGGTGGCCAATATGAAAGTGATCGAGGCGGTGAACCAGAGTAGTCGGTCGGGTGGATGGGTGAGCCCATGACGGGCGAGGGGCCGATCCGCTGGGGGATCCTGGGATGTGGCGACGTCGCTCGCCGGCGGGTGGCTGGAGCGATTGTCGAGGATCCCGGCAGTGAACTGGTGGCTGCCTGCCGCCGTAATGCCGAGGAACTCGAGCAGTTCTGCAGCGATTTCAGCGTCCCGCGTGGGTACACCGACGCGGCCGATCTGATTGGCGATCCGGATATCGACGCGGTCTACATCGCCACGCCCGTCGACCGGCACCTGGCTCAGACACTGGCCTGTGCGGCCGTCGGCAAGCACGTGCTGTGTGAAAAGCCGATGGCGATGTCCGTCGAGGAATGCGACCAGATGATCGCCGCCTGCGACGGAGCGGGTGTGACGCTGGGCCTGGCCTACTACCGCCGTTTCTACCCGGTGGTCGATCGCATCCGCGAGTTGATTGCCGGGGGGCGAATCGGGAAGGTGTTTTCGATCACCGCCGTCACGGCGACCCCGTTCGAGTTTCGTCCCGGGGAGGACGGATACTGGCGGGTGGTGCTCGAAGAGGGCGGAGGTGGTGCGTTGATGGACGTGGGCAGCCACCGGCTGAACCTGTTCCTGGATCTGCTGGGTCCGATCACCGATGTCAGCGGGTACTGCGACACGATCGCCGGCGACTTTTCGGCCGATGACGCTGCGGTGCTCAGTGTCAGGTTCGCCGGCGGGGCCCTGGGCAACCTGCAGTGCTATTTCGGTGTCCCGGTCGATCCCGACGAATTTGTGGTGGTCGGAACCGGTGGCCGGCTGGTCGCGACACCGCTCAACAGCGGCGAGTTGGTGATCGAGACGGCCGAGGGGATCGAGACCGAATCGCACCCTCCCTCGGCGAACTTCAACCTGCCGCTGGTGACCGATTTTGTCGAAGCGATTGCCCACGGCCGGGCTCCTCGGGTCGACGGCCCCGAGGGTCGGGCGACCAACGAGGTGATCGCGAGGGGCTACGGGGTCGGGTAGCGGTCGCCGATGAAATTGACGCAAAAAAACAGGGCCGGATTCCCGTGGGGATCCGGCCCTGTTGGCGTTGTGGTGATGAACTGGTGCTAGACCAGCTCGGTGATCAGCTTGCGGTCGTCGACGAGGTACTGGGGACGCCCGTTGGGGTCCGTCAGCGTCATCGTGTTGCAGTCGATTCCCAGCTGGTGGTACAGCGTGTGGAAGATCGACTGCAGCGTGACCGGGTTGTCCTTGGGGCGTTCGCCCTTGGCGTTGGTCGCACCGATCACCTGGCCGTGCTTGAAGCCGCCGCCGGCGATGAAGAAGAAC
>CAUZRQ010000441.1:0-2735 GCA_963582065.1 Planctomycetota bacterium
ACAGCCTGATGCGGGCGGCAATCACGGGATTCGACTTGGCTGCCGCCGCCATGGCGGCGAACGTCCGCCCTTCGTTGTTGTTGCGGTAAACGTGTTTGCCATCGCTGAAGGGGTTGTAGATGTAGCCGTACCTGGCGTCCTGCACACAACGCATCGGAACGCCATCCCCGCCGGCCTTGCTGTCAATCTGGGTGAACACGACCTGTCGGCCCGGCTGCGACTTGCCCCTCAGTAGCGGAGCAAAACTCCGACCATCCAGCCGCTTCGGCTTCGACGCACCAGCGATCTCGAGAAACGTCGGCTTCAGATCAACTGCCGAGACAAAGTGAGTCTCGTCGCGACTGCCTGGCTTGACCCGGCCCGGCCAGCGGACCAGGAACGGGGTCCGCGAGCTGTGGAACCAGGTGTTGCACTTGGCAAACGGCACGGCGATTCCGTTGTCGGAAATGAACACGACAATCGTGTTCTTCGCCTGGCCTGACTCGTCCAGCGCCTGCATGACCTTGCCGAAGGTGTCATCCAGCCGCCGCGTGGAGTTCTGGTAGTGGGCCAGTTCCTGGCGTACACCGGGCAGGTCGGGAAGAAACCCCGGTACGTCGACCTCATCGGGCCGATAGATCCGGCTGGGCATTGCCGCGCCGGGTCGGAGTTTCTTCGGGTTGCAGTAGGGGCGGTGCGGATCGTGCGAATTCACCATGAAGTAAAACGGTTTGCCCTCGGCCTGGCACCGCTTGAAGAAAGCGACGCACCGTTGGTAGTAGACCTCGGGGTTTCGACCGTCTCCGAGATCGGGGCGGTCAAACGAGTAATCCCATTTCATGGTGGTGGTCGGAGTGGAATGGCCGACCTTGCCGAGAATCCCCGCCAGGTAACCCGCCGACTGGAAGGCGGTCGCGATGTCCGGCGTACCGGGACGGGCCTTCATGAACCCCATGGCTCCCGAATTGTGACTCAGCAGACCGGTGGCAATCACGGCACGGCAGGGCGCACAGATAGCGACATTCACATGCCCCCGCCCGAACAACATGCCCTGGGTGGCGAAGCGATCGAGGTGAGGTGTCAGATCGCAGACCTTGCTGCCGTAGACTCCCAGCGACTGTGCATGGAGATCATCGGCGGTGAACAAGAGGACGTTGGTCCTCTCGGCGGCATCGACGTTGGCAACAACCGGCAGCACCAGCAGCACCAGCAGCACCAGCAGCAGCAGCATCCGGGATTTCATCGCCATGTTCGCCTCGTACTGGGTTTCGTTCACCGGGTCCGGCCCGGGCAGGTCGGCGCGGCTGATCGACAGAATTCTCAGTCCCTGGCCAAGACGGTTCGAGCACGAGCGTACTGGCCCGACCACCGCCAGCCGGACACGCGATCCAGTTCCCGATGCTGCACGGGTTTGCTGGCCTGTTGTCGTCGATCATACAGCCGTTTCGGCAGCCGGAGGTAGGCCCGATGCGGCCTCAACCACGAGTATGTGTGCACTCGCCAGGACAACGAGGACTCCAGCCGGGAAGAACTTGACCATGAGGACCTACCCCCATTCAGCACCAGGGCTTTAGCAGGTGCTTCTTGAAGAACTCGGTCATCAGCCGACAGCAACGGCGGTTGATGACTTCGGCCAGGTCCATCGTGTGCGGCCAGCCCTTCAGGCGATCGTGAGGTTGCTCATGTGGTCTTCCCGTCGTTCTGGACTCGCCGTCTACGTCGAGTCTTCCACGAACAGGTCCGGCTGCAGCCACTCGTCGGGGCAGACCGCGTACTGATCAAACCGGGTGACACCCGCTTCTCGCAACACGTCTTCGTCGACCAGGAACTGTCCGGTGCGAGTCCGGCTGTCACCGGTCAGGATCCAATACGCCGCATCGGCCACGATGTCCGGCGTGCGGCACCGTTTGATCGCTTCGTCTCCACCGAGCAGGTTTCGGATGGCGGCGGTTGCGATCGTCGTCTTGGGCCACAACGCGTTGGCAGCGATTCCCTGTTCGCGGAATTCCTCTGCCATGCCCAGCACGCACATGCTCATGCCATACTTCGACATCGTGTACGCCACGTGGTTCTGGAACCACTCGGGCCGCATCACCGGAGGGGGAGCGAGGTTGAGAATGTGAGGATTGGGAGCCCTGGCGAGATGCGGCAGGCAGGCCTGCGAGCAGACGAACGTACCGCGAACGTTGACCGAGTACATCAGGTCAAACCGCTTGATGGGGGTCTCGAGTGTTCCGGTCAGCTGGATGGCACTGGCGTTGTTGACCAGGATGTCGATTCCACCAAACGTTTCGACGGTCGCATCGACGGCAGCCTGCACCTGGTCCTCGAAGCGGATGTCGGTCACACAGGCCAGGCCCGCCCCGCCGGCGGCCTGGATCTCCTCGACCGCCGAGTGCACGGTACCTGGCAGCGTGGCGTGCGGCTGGTCCGTCTTGGCCACGACGGCGATGTTGGCCCCGTCGCGTGCGGCCCGCAGAGCAATCGCCTTTCCGATACCGCGACTGGCTCCGGTGATAAACAGCGTCTTGTTGCTCAGGTCCGGCATAGCGCTTCGAGTCCCACTCCCTGTTCGACCGTCTCCCGACCCGGTGAGCTCAAAAGTCGATCCAGCCAGGTGCCAGCAGATGAACGAGTCCGCCAATGATGGCGCCCAGGACACTGGCGATGGCCTCTCGTGCGGTCAACTTGCGGAGTATCGGGATGGTCGTCGGCTCGCGATAACGTGAACGGCTTCGGGACACAACTTCCCAGAA
>CAUZRQ010000442.1:0-2728 GCA_963582065.1 Planctomycetota bacterium
TCAACGATCGGCACGATGAGTTTCTCCGTGGATCAGTACATCCACATGGCCGAGGCGCATCGCCGGGGATTGCAGCGCACCAGCAAGCAGCCCAGGTGCCTTGTCACGATGTTGCCGGGTATGTTTGACGATTACCTGGCCGAGGATGCGGCTCGACGCGGAGTTGAAGTTTCGGACGAGGTACGATGCCAGGCGGGAATTTGCACGGCACGGGCCGCGTACCGGATCCATCGTGAACGAAACTACGAGGCCGAGGTTCTCTCTGGCGGTGCCAATTCGACGTCACACTGGACGGAGCTCGTAGGGCCCGGCATGGTGATGACACTCTCGGGAAAACTGACGGCGGCGCTGGTCGAGCAGTCCCCCGCTGTGGAAAGTCGCATCGAGGCATCCGCGCCGCGCGAGGTGGTCGAGGAATTGCGGCAGAAGTTTCCTGATTTCGGCAAGGCATGTGACGAGGGATCTATGACACCCGAGAGCTTTCGCTCCTTTGGACCCGTAGTTCGATTTCAGCAGCTTCTTGCCGACGGTCTGCAGATCATCATGCAGGAGATTCGGACCAGGCGATCATCAAGGAACTGACGATCCTGCCGAGTTTTACCTATCGGCACCAGACATGGAAACGAGCCCTCATCATGCTTGGCGAGGGAACGATCAGACCGCCCCACTGGTGAGCGGGCGTTTTCTGCTGACGGAGTGGAAGGCGGCGTTTGACACGGCACGGTCGCGGCTCATTTTCCTTCCGTGCCCATGATCTTTGTCGGCCACGATGCCACTGCCTGGCATGACCTCCCGCCTCGGATATCACAGATCGAGCAATAAGTAGCTGTTGATGCTACGTTGAAACGGCGGTTTGTCGAGGAACACCAGATCCCCGCTGAGCTCGTCCGCGTGGTGCCCAACCCAATCGATCTCCGGCGGTTTCAGTCGCGAGGCGCGTTGCCTGCTCGTCCACTCCGTGCGCTGCAATTCAGCAGCTACTCGGGCCAGCAGGAACGAGAGGAACTGCGGGCAGCGTGTGATATGCATGGCATTCAGTTGGACGGGCCCCGAGCCTTCGGCCTGGGTTGACGTGCAAGCGCCAGCGGCGACGAACCTGATTCTCGCTTGCGAAATAGCTCACGCCATTCATCCCGACGTTCTTTCCGGACTGCTGGTTCGGATGAACGGACAGAAACTTACGACGACACATTGCCCAGTTACCGGCGGGACCCGCATCACAGCCACGATTCCGCACACGATCCAACTGGCGACCAATAGCATCGCACACCTGCAATTCGATATTCCCCAGGTGCACTCGCCCCGAGACATGTGGCCCAACAATACAGATTCGCGGTTGCTCGGGGTCGCTTTTCGATCGATCGAAGTGCTGGCCGACGGACTGAACAAGCCCGAGGACCGGCTGCTGCTGGACCGGTAACCGGGCGGCGTTCGAACTCCGGCGTCGGCTATTTAGGTGGGGCACCCGAATCCAGCGGGACGGTGGCACGCACGCCGAAGTTATCGCCGGCGTTATTCATGTCGGTCCACAACGTTCCCTGCCCGGCATATAGGAGTTGCAACTTGATGTCTTCGGGCAAGCCGGTAGCGAAGATCCAATTGTTATAGGCCTGTGGTGTGCCGAAGGCCTGCACCGCCAATCGAAATCGATCGGCCGTGGCCTCTTCGACCATTTGCTTGCCTCGGTTTTCGGCCTCGCCTTTAACCTTGACCGCTTCCGCTTCGAGGACGGCCGTTTCTTTTTCGATGGCGGCAATCTTGCGGATCGTTTCAGCGCGGATGGTTTCTGCTTCACGGTCGCCTTTCGCTTCTCGGCCGGCGACCATCTTCTTCGTGTCCACCTCCACCGTCTTGCTGGCCAGTGTGACCCGCTCTTCCGCTTCACGCAGGTTGGCTTCTTCCCTGGCCGTCTCCTGTTCCTGTTCACGGGTCAGCGTCAGCTCGTCGGCAATGAAGGACATCTGAATCGGCTTGCGTACCTGCTCAGGGATGTAGACGTGCCGGACAAGTCCATACAGCAGCGTGATTTGCTTGGCATCCAGGACCTGGTGGAATTCTTCGAGGCTGGCGGCCTGATATGTTTCACGATCGTCTCCTACCAGCAACTGTACCGCTTTGTATTCCGAACCGTTGTTGCGCAGGATCGAATCGATCTGAGGCAGGACGATCTTTTGTTCGACCGCGTCGACGTTGCCGATGGTGCGGATCGCGTGAGGTGCCTGGTCGGGCATCAGGCCCCAGATCGCTGTGAAGTCGATGTGCATGGAGAAACCGTCGCTGGACGGGAACTGAATGCCGCTATCTTTGTCCGCGATTGTCGGCTCCCCGTTGACATCAACATCAACCTTACCCGACGCGTCGCGTACGACCTCCACCTGTATGGTGTTGTGCCGGTAGCCGATCTCCACGACATCGATGTTCTGCTCGCGACCGTTGATCGGATAAATTCCTGGCGGCAGCACCTTTTCGGAAATGCCTGCCTTAGCCCCAGTCGCGGGATTATCGGCCAGGTTCGTCACCACGCCGACATAACCGGTGGGAATCTCGACCCAGCCAGCTTTCTTTTCGGTGTTACCCGACTGGAATGTCTGCAACTGGACAATCTCTATTTCGTAGCCGTAGGGATTGACGCGGTAACGCCCCGGATGGAGTACCTTGCGCAGAATGCCCTTAAAACTTGTGTCACCAATATCACCGTCCACCAGGAAATCTCCACCCGGAAGGTTGT
>CAUZRQ010000443.1:0-2726 GCA_963582065.1 Planctomycetota bacterium
TGGCTGTAGCCGCCGGAGAGGAAGATCCAGATGACGTTCTTGGCCCGGGGCAGATGATGAGGTCGACCGTCGGGGACGACGTGCTGGCTGTCGTGAGGATCCCCGCCGGCGGCGACACCATCGCGATGCAGCATCGCGCCCAGTGCCAAGCCGGTGAAGCCCAGGCCCACGTCCGCGAGGAATTCGCGACGAGGTCCACAGCACACAGCACTCTCAGCAGCGGCGGTCAGGAATTCGCTCATGGGTTCATTCTATGCGACGGTTCAGCGGATCGTCAGGAAATCGGTATGACTGAACAGCGCCTGCACCAGGCTCTCACGCGACCGCTGTCCAGGGTCGGTCGAGGGTGCCACCGGCACCTGCTTGGGATCGACGGCCAACTCGGCCGGCTTCGCTCGGGCAAAGACATCGGCCTGCTGGGCAAGGAACTCGAGGCTCGCAGACCGCTCGGCCGACGTCGGCGCTCGCGCCAACACCTGGCGGAATGCCGCGACCACGAATGCCGTGTCGTCGATCGCAGTCGCCGCCAGCCGCCCGGCCAGCAGGCGTCCCTGCCTGAGTGCCAGTTCGCTGTTGACCATCGCCAGGGCCTGCTGCGGCCGCACGCTGTGGGTCCGGCGATAGCAATCGCAGGGATCGGCCGCGTCGAAGAGGTCCAGGAACGTCATGCGGCCCTCGCCGTGATGATCGAAGTAGACGCTCCGCCGCGGACTGGTCAGGCCCATCGACTGAGCAATCTCGCGGCCACCGATCCGGGCGTCCAGGCTGCCGGCGACCCACAGCACGCTGTCGCGGACCACCTCGGCCTCCATCCGCGACGGCGAAAAACGCCACAACGCCACGTTGTCCGGATCAATCGCGAAGTTCGGGTGGTCGGTCGCCCCGGTCCCAGACGCCGTGCGGTAGGTGCGACTGGTCACGATCAGCCGATGGATCGGCTTCATCCGCCAGTCCCGGTCCATCAACTCGACGGCCAGCCAGTCGAGCAGCGCGGGATGAGTCGGCCGGTCGCCGTTGATACCGAGGTTTTCGGTCGAGGCCACGATCGCCCGGCCGAAATGACGACCCCAGATGTGATTGACCGCAACGCGGGCGGTCAGAGGATTCTCACGCCTGGCGATCCAGCGGGCCAACACCGTGCGGCGGCCGGTGCTCGTCCTGGCGTACTGGTGCGAGAACAGGGTGTAGTTGGTCGCACCGCTGCCGACGGCCTTCTGCAACGCCGCCACGGCCTTCGCCACCGCGGCACTCGTGGAGGTCACGGCCTTTTGAGCCGTCGCCAACGCCGTGGCCAGCTTCTTGTCCGACGGCTTGGCAGCCTGGGCATGGCCGGCGGCAACCACGCCCCTGCGGGCCCGAGCCGCCTCGACCCGCGCCGCTGCAACAGCTGCCTCGCGTTCGGTCCGCACCGCCTGCCGTGCTGCGGAGTCGGCGTCACCGGCCAGGCCCAGGTACCGCACGTCATCGGCATGGATCCTCGCCTCGACCGCCGCCACCTTCAGCACCGCCGCCTGGACGTTTGCCTCGTCGACCACCAGCGTCAGGCGGATCTGTTCGAGCTTTCGGCGAGCCGGCTCCGACGCGTTCTTCTCGATCAACTCGGCCTGGGCCTCGGCGACCAGCCCCCGGGCCGACGACAGAATGCTCTGCTTACCCGCCAGGTCCTTCCCCGCCGCCCGACGTGCCTCGTCTCGCACAAAGTCCTTCAGGCCGGGGTACCAGGCCCGAGCGGGCAGCTGGATCGGTTCGACCTTCCAGTCCGCAGCACCCAGGAACCCGGGGCCGCCCGGAGCCACCGGCGGTCGATCAGGGATGATGTTTCGTGACTCGCCCTTGCTGTAGACGAATGTCTTGGCGTCGAGCTTCTCGTCGCAAATCCTCACCATGCCAACCGTCAGCGGCTTGTAGGGCTTGCCGTAGCTGTACTTGGGATAGACGCCCGGGTCGGGATCGCCGGGCACCCGGTCGTGCCGTACCTCGATCGGTTCGAACGCCGCTCGCATGCGGAAGTAATCCACCTGCGTCAGCGGGTCGTACTTGTGATCGTGGCAATGGCAGCAGTTGAACGTCAGACCCAAGAACGCCTTGCCGGTGTGCTCGATGTTGTCCTTCAGCCAGGTGTTGTAGTTCCAGCGATAGAAGTTGCGGATGATGAACCCGGTGGCCACCAGGTTCTCGTCGTCGTCACCCGCCACCTCGTCGGCCGCCAGCATCTCGACGATCATCCGGTCGTAGCCCCGGTCGCCGTTGATCGAATTGATGATCCAGTCGCGCCAGCGCCAGATCTGGCCGTAGCTGTTGAGTGAATCGGGCACCTTACGTCGGCCGTACCAGTCGCTGTACCTCCAGACGTCCATCCAGTGCCGACCCCAGCGTTCGCCGTAGCGCGGGCTGTCGAGCAACCGATCCACGACCCGCTCGTAGGCTCCCGGCCGCAAGTCCGCGGCGAATGCATCCTGCTGGGACGTCGTCGGCGGAACTCCGACCAGGTCCAGGTAGACCCGCCGCAGCAACACCGGCCCCGTCGCTTCGGGCAATCGAGTCAACCGGCGCTGCTTCAACAGTGCGGCGACGTAGTCATCAATCGGGTTCCTGCTCGCGGGAGAACCGGCGACCGGCTGTCGCCTGGGAGCCTGGAAGGCCCAGTGGGCGCGAGGGTCGGCCTGGGGGGCCTCGGTCTTCGGAGACGCCGCTCCCTGGCGAATCCACTCGATGAGCACCCGCAA
>CAUZRQ010000444.1:0-2724 GCA_963582065.1 Planctomycetota bacterium
CCCAGATACGGCCAGTCGGTCGGCTGAATCGTCCTCGAGTTTGGCCCGCGATACTTGTAACCGGTCAGGACCCAGGCACTGCTGGAGGAGTGGATGTTGTCGTCAGTCGCCATCGATCGGCAGACGGCAAACTTGTCAGCCAGCGCCGCCGTTCTGGGCAGTAGTTCGCAGAACTGAACGCCCGGCACGTTGGTGCTGATCGGATTGAAGGGACCTCGAATTCCGTTGGGTGCGTCCGGTTTGGGATCGAACGTCTCGTGCTGAGGCGGTCCTCCAGCAAGGTAGAGGAAGATCACATTCTTCGCCCGGCCGAAAGACTTGTCCGAAACCGGAAGCGGCTGCGCAAGATCCCTCGCCTGAAGCAGCTGGGGCAGCGAAAGTCCTCCCAGCGTCAGCGACCCCACCTGCATCAGCTGCCGCCGTGTGAGGCCATCGCAAAGCCGCGTTCCTTTGCTGACGATCTGCAGCACGTCTTGTCTTTCGCTGATTGAGCGGGTTACTGATCATAACTCATCCGCAGGCAGGGCGGCGAGATGCGCACCGACGACACGGAAATCGATCAGGGTCAGTCCACCCGAGGTTTCTGCGAGCGTGCGGCATCGGCCGCGGTGTCAGGAGTGCCGTAGAGCGCCTGGCTCAGCGACTTCTGGTCATGCCCTGATGCCGGCTAACGCCCTTCGTTGCGCCACCAGCGGATTTCGCTCTTGGAAAGCTGTTTACGGTTCGCCCACGAGCCGTCACAGGAGGCGACGATGTCAGGCTTTCCGTCACCGTTCAGGTCGGCTGTGATCACCTGGTTGGCCCCGGGAAAGCCCTCTTGCAGATTATGGACGGCCCACTGGTCGCCCTTGGTGCCACGGTTTTCAAACCAGACCACGCGATCGCCTCCAGGCGTCGTTACGGGTTGTCCATACAACCGAGGTGTGTTGGCCCAGGCAGTCGCGATCACGTCCAAATCACCGTCGCTGTCCAGGTCCTTGGCAATCGCCTCGAAGGCAAAGGGCAGCCGACCAACCAGGTGCCTTTTCCATGACCGGCCGGACTTCGGCTGGCCCACGTTTTCGTACCAGACCACTTCGTGCCGTTCCACCTTGGGGTCGATAGTCGTGCGCATCCCGTGAGCCATCACCACGTCGAGATCGCCGTCGCCGTCAAGGTCTGCCGGATGACCGTGGCACGGACCTCGCGAGCGGTTGTCGATGTTGTGTTTCTTCCACCGGCCCGATGCTGTCTGACCAAGATTCTCGTACCAGACGACCTGGGAGCCGTGATTCGGGTCGGTCGCCGAGAGATTCATTTTACCGATGGCTGTCGCAAGCAGGTCGATCTTGCCGTCGCTGTTGAAGTCGCCTACGGCGATTGTCCGAGACTCCGGCATCTCCTTGTCGATCACGCGACGAGTCCACTCGCCCTCCAAGCCGTCCTTGCCAGGGTTCTCGTACCAGGTGATCAGCCCGCTGGCGAATCCTGAGGTCGCCGCGTCCAGGTCGCCGTCCCCATCAAGATCGGACAGCACCACGTCGTAAGCATGCGGGCACTTCGTGGTGATCATGTATTTTTTCCAGTGACCGCCGGCCGGCTGGTCCGGGTTGGCGAACCAGAACAATCGGCCAAACCGATTGTCGACCATGGCCACGTCCTGCCTGCCGTCCCCATTGATGTCTCCGGTGGCGTGTCGTTCCATCCAACCTCGCTCGTCTTTATAAATCACGTGGCGCTGGAAATTGCCCTGGCCGTTGTTTTCCAACCAGTAGAACGTGGATTTGTCCGGGTAGACGTCCGGGTAGGTCAGGTCGAGATCACCGTCGCCATCGATGTCGACGGTAGCGATCCCAAAGGTGTAGCGGTGCTCGTTCACCAGCAGATGCTCGGAGAAGCGGACCGGCTTACCGGCATCACGCGTCACTGTGAAGGCTCCGCTGGCAAGCGTCACCGTGAACGCTCCGCTGGTGAGCATGAGTGACCAGCAAAGCAGTCTCCACAGGCCCGGGCAACTGTCACAGTGCACATTGTCCCGACGTTTCACGGCGGCTGGCATGTTCGGTTCTCCCGGACTGAAACAAAGAAAAGACGCGTGCCATTGTTGAGGCCATCACTGGCCCATCTGACAGGCTGAAACGCTCCCCAAGCTAACTCCTCAGGCGGTTGGAACGAAACCCTGCCTCCCACGCGTTACCGCTAACGCTCCCCCGCTCGACGCCGGGGGCGTGGTCCGGACCCCGCGGGTTGAACGCCGGGGCTGGGGTGGGGAGACTGGGGGTCGTGTCCGAGCCTGGAGAGATGTGATGCGATTGCTGCTGTCGTTGCTGTTGATCCTGGGGATAAGTGGGTGTGGAGACGGCACACCACTACCAGGACGCGACGAAGTTCCGCCTGGCGTGACGGGAGCGTCTGGTCGGGCTGTTGAGCACAAAAAGGACAGAGCCGTTGACGAGAGCGAGCAGAAAGTGGGGATCGACGAGGCTCCGGTCTTGCCCATCGATAAACCGCTGCTGACGTTGACCGGTCACCCGAATGCCGTCTTCCGAGTGAGCTACAGCCCGGATGGAAAGCGGATCGTCAGTGCGGGCAGGACGGTCAAGGTCTGGAATGCTGAAACCGGCCGGGAACTGATCACCCTGGACAGACATTCGGAGGATATCTCCAGCGTGAGCTTCAGCCCGGACGGGAGGCGGATCGTCAGTGGAAGCCACGACAAGACGGTTAGGGTCTGGGATGTCAATT
>CAUZRQ010000445.1:0-2707 GCA_963582065.1 Planctomycetota bacterium
CCCCACAGCCGCGAATAGAGCGCCTGTCCGCGGGGCTCGCAATTGAGCACGACGAAGCTGGGCAGGTTGCGGTTCATCGTCCCCAGCCCGTAGCTCAGCCAGGCCCCGAGGCTGGGATGTCCGGCCGTCTGGTTTCCGGTCTGGATCAGCGTGATCGCCGGATCGTGATTGATCGCATCGGTGTGGATCGTGTGGACGAAAGCCAATTCGTCGGCCATCGACCCCACGCGTGGAAACAGTTCGCTGACCGGCTTCCCACAATCACCGTGACGCGGAAACCGGAACACCGATGGAGCGATCGGGAAACGCGGCTGCGAGGAGGTCATCGTGGTCAGACGCTGCGCCCCGCGGATCGAGTCGGGAAGATCCTTGTCGAACAGCTTCTGCAGCCCCGGCTTGTGATCCAGCGTATCCAGTTGCGACGGTGCACCGGCCATGAACAGCCAGATCACTCGTCTGGCTCGCGGCGAGAAGTGCGTCGACCGGTCGGCCAGGGCGTCCTCGGTCAACATCGTCGACAACGCCGCGGTCCCCAGGCCGGCTCCGGCCAGAAAAGTCCGCCTGGAACTGTCGACGTTGTCACAAAACGACCCGGACATGGTTCATTCCACGTTGAGGAAATCGTCGCGGTTCATCAGCAGATTGGCCACCATCGTCCAACTGGCACACTCTATCGCATCGAGTCCGTCGGGTTTCGGGCTGGCTCCTACCCCCAGCAGCTTGTCGGCGGCCTTCGGATCCCCGGTGAACTGCTTGCGGAACACCTCGGCGGCGGCCACCAGTTGCTCGACATCGACATCCGAGGCCGCGCGGGCCAGTGCCCGCCGGAACATCCACCTGGCCCGCTCGGCATCCACATCGGCCCGCTTCACCGCTTGCTGTGCCAACCCGCGGGCCGCCTCGACATACTGCGGGTCGTTCATCAACACCAGCGCCTGCAACGGCGTGTTGGTCCGCTCACGACGCACCGTACATTGCTCACGGGTCGGAGCATCGAATACGGCCATCGACGGGGGTGGTGACGTCCGTTTCCAGAACGTGTACAGCGTGCGGCGATACAACGCCGTACCGCTGTCGGCCTGGTACTCGCGGGTGTTGCTGCCGGCAAATGCCACGTCCTTCCAGACTCCCTTGGGCTGGTAGGGACGCACCCCGGGACCTCCGACCCGACGTTGCAGCAGACCGCCCACGACCAGCGCCTGGTCACGCAACACTTCGGCATCCAGCCGATGCCGGGGACCCCGAGACAACAGGCGGTTGTCCGGATCGGCGGCCCGCTTCGCTGCGGTCGCCCGGCTGTCCTGGCGGTAGGCGGCCGAGTTGACCATCAGCTTGAGCATGTGACGCACGTCCCAATCCGATTCGACGAACTCGACGGCCAACCAGTCGAGCAACTCGGGATGAGTCGGCCGATCGCCCATCGCTCCGAAGTCCTCGGTCGTCTTGACCAGCCCGACCCCGAAGACGGATTGCCAGAGCCGGTTGACGGTGACCCGGGCGGTCAGCGGATGGCGGCGGTCGACCAGCCAGCGGGCCAGACCCAGCCGATTGGCCGGGACCCCGGGAGCCAGACCCACGAACATCGCCGGCACCCCCGGAGTCACCTCCTCGCGACGTTGATCGTATTGCCCACGCTCCAACACCCACGCCCGGGGCCTGCGATCGGTGCGCTCCTGCATCACCAGGGTGGTGATCGACCGGGAGTAGATGAAATCACGTCGACGTTCGGTCGTGCCCAACTCGGCGGCCACCTGCTGCTGCTGCTTGTCGACGGCCGACCAGTACCAGGCCGACACCAGGTCCCGGTCGGCGTTCCGGAGTGACTTCCAGTCCGGCTTGTCGGACACCAGGCCGCGGATCCGGAATTCCGCGGACAACAACCGAGCCTCGTCGTCGCTCAACCACCTCGACCAGACGCGGACATCACTGATCCCGCCGGTCGGCAGGCTGCTGCCGATCACCAGCGGTCCATCGTGCAAACCGGTCGCCTCGACCAGGCTTTCGTTGGCATTCCGCAGTCGCCGCACCCGACCGTCGACCAGCATGCTGATCGACGAGTTCGACCGGCCACCCGAGTACCTCACGCAGACGTGCTGCCACGCCGATGGCGCCAGGGCCTGATCGCCGGGCAACAGTCCCTTGATCGCCCCCCCCTTGCCATCGGCAAGCTCGAACGACAGCGTCCCGCGAGGATTGCTGGTGATCTTCCAACCCGAGGTCTTCTTGTCGTCAGCGGTGTGGCGATGCTCGAGGATCGTCGTGCTGACCAGCTTTTCGGGGGTCCTCAGCCAGAAGCTGATCGAGATCGCCCGATCGGTGGTCAGCCCCTTCAACGGTCGCTGCAACCCCTTCGCCTCATCGGCGAACCGCACTCCCCGCGCGCCACCGGGATGCGACCTGGCCGGTCGGATTCCCTCGGGCCAGTCGGCCGCTTCGGCATCCCTGTCCAGGGGCCGAACGAGTGAATCCGAGAAGATCAGTTCGGATGCGGAGACAACGTCGGCGGACGGCTCGGCAGTGGTCTTCCACCACGTGCGGACAGCGGCGGTGGGGCGTTGCTTCCGCTGGGCCAACAGACTACCCCGGCGCAACCGCAGCCTGTTCCACTCGTCCTCGTATTCGCCGGACGGCAGGACGGCAACCGGGGGCGAGTCCTTCTGGTTGCCGTCGTTGGGTGGCTGGGTGGTGTTGTTGAAGAACGCGGCCA
>CAUZRQ010000446.1:0-2706 GCA_963582065.1 Planctomycetota bacterium
CTCAAGCGGCGTCAAACCACAGATTGAAGGAGACTCTTGACTCCCGCCGAAAGGCGGGATATTCCTGAACCCGGGTGCCGCACTTTTGGGCCGCCCCCCGGCGCACTTTTGGACCGCCGTTTACACCCCCGGTCGACATCGGCAGCCGCCTGGAACTGCTGGTCGACGACGCCTTGATCGACAAGCTCGACGGCCTGGCCTTCAAGTTGCATTCGCCCCGCCCCGCCGAGGTGGCCCTGGCATTCGACAAGCCCTGGGAAGGGTCGGGGAATCACTACATCACCGTCTTCCGGGACGATGACGGATACCACATGTATTACCACTCGGTTGTCGGCCGCAGTAACGCAGCCAGCGGAAAGAGCTGGACCAGTTACACCTGCTACGCAACCAGCAAGGACGGGGTGAAGTGGACCCGCCCCAATCTCGGGCTGTACGAGTTCGGGGGTTCGAAGAACAACAACATCGTCTTCCCGGGTCCGTTCGGATTCGAAGAGGGCGCGCTGTTGTTCCCTTATCCCAATCGCAGGCCGGGTGCACCGCCCGAACAGCGGTACCTGGCTCCCGGAGCCCGCGTTCAACGAACAGGTGACAGCGAGATCATCCGCTTGTTCCTGTTCGCATCACCGGATCGTGTGCGATGGCACTAGGTCGGCAAGACGGCAATCATCAATGGGCTGGGGACAAAGAAGCCGAGCACCTACTACCCGCCAGCCAATCTGCTCGACAGTGACCATTCCCTGTTCTGGGACGCCGCTTCGAAACGGTACACCCTCTACTTGCGGGATCAGAGAGTGCTTGCCGGCAGCGGCGAGCGACTGAGGGCTGTTCGCCGTACGACGTCGACCGACCTGGTCAACTGGTCGTACCCGGAATGGACCCACATGAAGCCGTCGCCACCGGACCAATTCTATACGTTCGGAGCCCGACCCTACTTCCGTGCACCTCACATGTACCTGGCGTTCCCGATGAGGTACGTCCGCTGGCGCAATGCCCGCTTGCCGGCCAAGTACAAGAAGCAACTCGGCGTGGGTGTTTCCGACACGGTCTTCGTGAGCAGCCGGGACGGCCTGCACTGGGATCGCCGATTCCTGGAAGCGTTCATCAGGCCCGGCCTCGATCCACTCAAGTGGACCGATCGCAGCAACCACACCTCGATGGGACTTGTTCCCACCGGGGCCAACGAGATGTCGGTCTACACGCTCGAGTACTTTCGCCTGCCTGTTCCACGCGTCAGGCGGCAGGTGATGCGGGTCGATGGAGTGGCCTCGATCAACGCCCCCTACGCCGGCGGCCAAATGACGACCCGGCCACTGCTGTTCCGCGGAAACCGACTGGTGATCAACGCATCGACCTCGGCCAGCGGCGGCATCCGCGTGGAGATCCTGAAACCCGACGGGACGGCTATCGACCGGTTTGCCGGAGACAACGCGATCGAGTTCTTCGGGGACTCGATCGAACAGCAGGTCCGCTGGGACCAGGGACCAGATGTCAGCTCCCTGGCGGGCAAACCGGTTCGTCTGCGGTTCCTGATGAAAGACGCCGACCTCTACTCGTTTCGGTTTTCCAAACTCGCTGCGTCTGCTGCACAGTCGAGCACCGACCGACAGACCGCGCCCAGGCCAATTGTCACCCGCCCGAATGTCCGGACCGATCGTCTCGGAGGAGTCGACATCCCCGCCGTCGCGAATTGAAGACGACGCACACCAGCAAGTACGTCCTTCATGCCCGCGGCGGCACCCTGGCCAAGGTGCCGGTGCAGCGGGTCCGCCAATCCCCAGTCGATCCCATTGACCAGGACTCGGAATGGAACCGTCTATGCGAACCTGACATCGGTGATCTTGCTGAGCGAGCACTCCGAGGCTCCAGTCGCCCGGAAACTGAACTGCGCCCCATCCGGCTCGCGAGGGCGTCCCAGACTTGTTTCGTGTTGACCGCGACAGCGAGATGGGCGGTCGGGCGCGTCAGGCCGCTGAGGCCAAGTTTTTTGCTACGCTCGCTGAGGCTCCCGGCTGTTGCAAGTCAGGTGGACTTCGTGTTATCTGGCGCAAGAATCGGCCCAAGACATCAGTAGCAGACCTGTGGCAAACGAAAACCTGCTCGATCCCCGTGTCCGCAATCTTGTCTGGCGGGACCTGGTGACACTGTCACGAACGCAGGTGCTCTGCGAACTGGTGCTTGTCTTTCCCTGGCTGGCCGGTGCGTTGGTCTGTGCCCATTTCGCCGGCAACACACACTGGGTGTTTTATGGACCGGCGCTGGTCTGTTCTTTCATTTTTTTTCTGACCGGTCTGCGAGTGGTCCACAATGGATACCACTACGCGCTGGGAATTTCTCGCCGGGCAACCGAGTGGGTCATCTTCGGGCTGAGCCTGTTGATGGGATGGCCCTTGCACGCGGTCCAGGTCAACCACCTGAGACACCACAAGTACTGCATGGAAGATGAGGACATCGAGGCCGCCAGTGCCAGGATGAGTGGTTGGCGGGCACTGCTGTTTGGCCCGATCTTCCCGTTCTTGCTGTTGGGCTATGGGATTTACTTTGGAAACCCGCGTAAGCGGCAATGGATCATGTGGGAATCTCTGGCCCTGCTGTCGCTGCTGGCCACGGCCTTCCTGATTCTCGACATCCACTGGTTACGCTTTCACATCTGCTGCATGGCCATCGGTGAGTGCCTGACGGCATTCTTCGCAGTCTGGACAGTCCACC
>CAUZRQ010000447.1:0-2696 GCA_963582065.1 Planctomycetota bacterium
TCGAGTTCGAGTCTCGCGAGCCGGCAGGTGCTGGGAGATTTCGAGCAGTACCGGGCTCACTTCACCGAAGAGAACGTCTTTTTCTGCGGTGTGAGCACTGATCCCGCAGACGAACAGCGGGACCTGGTACCACAACCAGGGCCGGGCATCATATACTTCTGGGATTTCGACTGTCGGATCGGCCGCCTGTACGGTGTGGTGAGCGCTGCCGTCGACGACGTTTCGGAGGAATGTGATCGGCCGTGCAGCGTCGTGTTGGACTTGAACCTGCGTACGCTGGCAGTGTTACCGTTCGACGGCGCTCTCGAAACCCACGTGCCCCGTCTGTTGCAACTGCTCGGCGCGTTGCCTCGTCCTGCGAGCGTGGAGGGACACGCGCCAATCTTGGTGGTACCCCGCGTCTTTGAGCCGGAACTCTGCCGCGAGCTGATTCAGCTGTTCGAACAGAGTGAATCCTATGATTCGGGGTTCATGCAGGAGGAGGACGGGCGAACCGTCGGGCGGCTTGACCACAGCTTCAAACGCCGTCGTGACTACGAGCTCACCGATGGGCAGATTCGGCAAGCGACGGTCGTCCGCATCCACGACCGTCTGGTGCCGGAGATCGACAAGGCCTTCAGTTTCCATGCCAGCCGGATCGAGCGATATCTCGTGTGCTGCTATGAAGCCACAACCAGCGATCATTTTCATCCGCATCGGGACAACACCACCAAGGGCACCGCCCACAGGCGGTTTGCCGTATCGATCTTCCTGAATTCGGGTGAGTACGAGGGGGGCGATGTCCGGTTCCCGGAATTCGGCTCGAAGACCTACAGAGCGGAGCTAGGTGGGGCCGTGGTCTTTTCGTGTTCGCTGCTGCACGAGGTCGTCCCGATGATCCGCGGACGGCGTTTTGCCTTCCTGTCCTTCCTCTACGACGATGCGGCCGCCGAATTGCGCGACGCCAACCTGAAGTTCCTCGATCAGTGAGCCCACCGCGGTCGTGGCGGGACGCTACAACTGACGGCGACGGTGAGCCGCGTCCTCGCAGACCTAGGTTTTCCACCTCCCTGCAGGTCAACAGGGGGTGGGGTCGCGGATTGGATTTCTAGGGCCGTGAGAATTCCCGAGGCTGAGAGAACAGCTGCCGGGATGCCTCAGAGGCCGTCTTCAGAGTGAGAACCCTAGGGGCCGGACAGGGACTGCCAATTGGTGACTGGGTTGCTTATCCGGTGGGCTGCTAAGAAAGGAAGAAAAGCCAGATCACCAGGCCGCCGACGATTGACCACACACTGATAAAGGTGCAAGCGAGGCACGTAAACCACAGACCGATGAATGTATCCAGCCGCGCGTTCTTCGGATCATCGGGTGCGTAGAGGATCGAGATCGTGTCGCCCTGACTCCACGAGGGATGCGACATTCCCAGTGAGATCTCGACGCGCTGGTTCTGTCCAGTCTCGTCAGTGAACTCCACGACGGGACGGAATGTGGTCGCCCGCATAGCCAGCTGGTGATCTCGCGACACTCTGGCCAACGCGTCAACAACCAGAGCGTCGGTGCGAATTGCCCGGCCGAGAAACGCTCGCGTTTTGGTGATCAGATAAATCGTCGCTGCGCCGACGAATACACCTTGGGCAATGGCGGCAATCGAGACAAACATCAGCATCAGATTCTCCGGCAAGCAATTGATGGCTGAAAGACGTTCGCCGGCGGGCGTCGACGGCCTTCAGCCGACTGGCTGCATAGCCTGGAGTTGGGGTCCCGGTTTGATTCCGCGCGGGTGATCCGACAGTGCCTGGAAGGTCTGGCAGGGGAAGAGGCTGGGTGAGTGGCGACGCTGCTGGCTACTTCTTCGCCTTCAGTGCTTTTGCCTTGGCAAAAAAACGGCGTTGGCTTTGGCTTGGTAGCCCTGGCGGTCAACCCGCCAGATCCGAACCACGCCCCCCGGTATCGGGCGGTGGGGGCGGCGAAAATGAGGCAGATTCACTATGCCACCATCCGGAACCTGGTCACTGCTCAGAGATCACCAGTCGCTTGATTCAAACCCTATCACGTGGTCCACACATCTCGGAACCGATTGATAATCGTCATTTCTGCTTTATCTGAAACTCCATCGCTGTCAGCAACAATCTCTAACATTCGGAGAAAATGGCCGACCACACTTTCGAAGGGGACCTCGATCAGCTGTGCGGCGTCCTCGGCGTTCAAGTAGCAAGCTGGTACTACGGTGAGGAGCGACTCGAAGTCTCGTCCTAGCTCGTACAGTGCCCGCTGCCAAGTGGGCTTGCCTCGACCTCCGCTCGTGCGCTCTGTCGGCGAACTCGCCATGCCCACCAGCATGCCGTTGGTGAACGCCGCGGGCAAGTATGCTGCCGCAGGCCTACCGGCTCGTGTCGCTGGACAGCCAACCGTGGATAAAGTCTGTCACCCGCCTGAGCCGCTCATCGCTGATCCGCTCGCGGTAGAGACTCGCCATGTCGTTACGGGCGTGGCCCATGATGTGGTCGACAGCCACCTGGTCGCGGGCTTCCCCGCCGAGGGTCTCAAACGTATGCCGGAGGGCATAGAAACTCAGCTTGTTTCGCTTCAGCCCAAGGCGTTGCAGCAGTTTTCCAAACTGGGCACCAACGGAATCAACCCACGACTGTTTCTCCCCGCCGCTGTTTCGCACCCAACGTTGGCCGTACTTGGTGACGAAGACCAGATCGGAGTCGGCA
>CAUZRQ010000448.1:0-2679 GCA_963582065.1 Planctomycetota bacterium
CTCCGATAGTCGATCCGACGCTGACGGTGACGATCGACCCATCGTCGTTCAGCGAAGAGGCGGGGCCAGGGGCGGCGACGGGCACGGTGACTCGCAGCAACGGGGATGACAGCGTCGAATTGACGGTGGCGCTCTCGAGCAATGATGAGAGCGAGGCAACGGTTCCCTCGGAGGTGACGATCCTGGCCGACCAGTTGTTTGCCAACTTTGCGGTTGACGCGATCAGCGACGCGATCATCGACGGCGATCAGGCTGTCCTGATCTCGGCGACGGCGGATGGTTACGACGGCGGTCAGAGGTCGATCACCGTCGAGGATGATGAGACGCCGGTCGAGCCCTGCGAAACGACGTTCGATCCGGTCGATGATGTGCCGGGCGGGGCCGAAGGAGGGTTCAGCACCGAGGGTGATTGGGGGTACTTCCCGAACGCCGGCGAGGACGGGGATCTTCACTACGCCGACCCCGGGGATGGTAGTTCCACGGCTCGTTGGACGTTCGAGGACCTGTGCGCTGGCCAGTATCGGGTGACGGTCTCGTGGGTCAGCCACCCGAACCGGGCGACCGATGCGCCGTACACGATCACCGTGGACGGTGTCGACGTCGAGACGGTGTTGGTGGACCAGCAGTCCGGTGGCAAGAACCAGCCGCAGACGGGCGTGCTGAGTGACGAGATCATTGTGGCGGCCGATGGTGCGGCGTTGGCGGTGGAACTGACCAACGCTGCCAATAACCACGTGATCGCCGACAAGGTGACCATCGAGCGGGTCAACTGATTCCCGTTCAGACTGTGACTTGCAGTCGCGGTGACAGCCCTTCAGGCAGCCTGTCGCTGATGCGGCGCGATCAGTTTGCCGGTGTGTCCGGCTGTGGTCTTGCGCGCGACCAGCACCAGGTGGCGCTTGCCGTTGGCGCGTCGCATCCAGTTCTTGAATAGCCGGCTGCCGCAGATGCGGCGGCCGAGGACGCGGAATCGCTGGAGCCGGCTGTAACGGATCGCGAATAGCTCGACGACGTCCAACCGGTGTCTGGCAGCGATCTCCAGGAAGTCCGCATCGGTGAACGACCGCTGATGTCCCCAGCGATGGAACGACGAATCACAGTGCGGGCAGTGGATCATCTTGTCTTCAAGCCGCTCTTCGAACGGGGTGGTCAGGATCAGGTGACCGCCCGGTGCCAGCACACGCGTCAGTTCCTCGAGGGCTCGCCGAGAATCGTCCGGGGTCATGTGTTCGATCACTTCAGAGCAGAACACAGCATCATACGATTCGGCTTCATGCGCCAGCCGGGTCAAGTCACCCTGCTCGACGTCGTCGTTCTTGGGAACCAGGTCCACGCCGCGGACATCTGCCTGAGGAGTCGCGTGTTGCAGTGTGCGGACGAGAGTCCCATCACCGGCGCCAGCATCCAGTACCCGCTGTCCCACGTAGTGCTGCGTCAGGAACAGCAGCAACTCGGCGTTCTCGCTGCCCTGGTATTCGCCGACCTTGGCATTCGTGGTCCAGAAACGCCGGTTCGTCTCGACATCAAACGACTTCGTCATTCGGGAGGTGTATTCCACCGCCGAAACTCGTGTCAAGATCAGGCGATTCACACGCGCACCGACGACCGACGGGTCCGTCTTGCTGCGAGGTCGAGTTTCTGTCAGCATTCTCGGTGTCGGCTCCTCTGCCGGCCCATGCCGCTGTCGCTGGGTAGGGAGACCCGATGGCCCACAAGCCTCAGCCCTCCGTCTGTCTCTTCACGGACACGTTCCTGCCCGACGTCGGTGGCGCGGAATTGGTGCTGCACAACTTGGCCAGCCGACTCTCGGAACGAGGTCGTCGCCCGGTTGTGGTCGCCCCCAGGCCCAGAACCGCAAAGCCGCTCGACGCAATGCCCGCACTCGCGGCCGCGACTGCCCAACCGTATCCGATTTCCCACTACCGTCGACCGTTTTCGAAACGATGGGGCGTGCGACTGGTTCTGCCTCGGCTGATCCGGCTCCATCGTCGTTATCGGTTCGGTGTGTTGCATTGTCACGCCGCCTACCCGCAGGCCTACGTCGCAAGTACGCTCAAACGCCTCTTCGGCATCCCCTACGTCGTGCGTCCGCACGGGTCGGATATCCTGCCCGGCGAACGGATCCGTTCCAATCCCCGCCTGGAACGCAGAACGGTGCGTGGCCTAGCCGACGCCGATGTCGTGATCGCCCAGGGCGAGTTCCTCAAGGAGGTTGTTGTCAAATTGGGGGTCGACGAGCGGCGTGTACGAGTGATTCACAACGGAGTCGATCTCCAGGAGTTCGCCACCGCGGCGTCGTTTTCTCACCCCCGCCCCTACATGCTCGCACTCGGCAACCTCTTGCGCCGAAAGGGAATGGATATCCTGATCCGAGCCTACGCCCGACTCGAAGCTCCGCCGGCCGATCTGCTGATTGCCGGTACCGGTCCTGAACTCGACAATCTCCGGCAACTGGCCACCGACACCGGCGTGGCCGACCGCGTGCGGTTTGTCGGGTTCATCTCTGGTGCCCAGAAACTCAGCCTCTATCGCAGTGCTGTGTTTTTTGTCTGCCCTTCGCGTCGCGAGCCGTTCGCCAACGTCATTCTCGAGGCCCTCGCGGCCGGTCTCCCGGTCATTGCGACCGCCGTGGGCGGCAATCGTCAACTCGTCCGCGACGGGCATCACGGGCTGCTGTGC
>CAUZRQ010000449.1:0-2676 GCA_963582065.1 Planctomycetota bacterium
CCACGCCGCAACCCTCACCCGCTTTCCTCGTGAACCCTTCACCGAGTCACCGTTGGAAGATCGGCAGGTAGTTGTTGGGAGCCTGCAGGATCAACAGCGCCATCGCGGTCCCGTAGTGGTCGCACGTCCTGTCGCGCCAGGCCCCTCCGGGCTGCTGAGTCCCGACCAGGTGGTCGCGGATCAGAGGGTACCAACTCGACCAGGTCTTGCCGCCGGCCTGGAAGGCGGCCTGGACGGCGTAGTAGTGCCCGTACAGAAAATGGTCGGGTGTTCGATTCGAGTTGTCTGCCGTCGCGGCGAAGCGCGACAAGAAGGCCAGGCCCCGCTCGACCTCCGGCCCGTCATAGACCCCGGCACTGGACAGTGCCACCAGCCCGGCCGCGGTGACCGGAAACAGGCTCTCGCGACGAGCCGGCATGTAACGGAACCCGCCATCGGAGTTCTGGCAACGGCGAACGAAACCGGTGCACCGTTCGATCGTCTCTCGAGGAACACCGATCCCGGCGTTGCGGGCGGCTCGCAAGGCCATCACTTGGCAGACGGTCACCGAGAGATCCGCGTACTCGGCTCCTCGAGGCTCGTACCGCCAACCTCCTTCTTCGTTCTGAGCACGAACGATCAGCGCCACCGAGCGGGCCAGCACGTCCCGCAACCGGGCCCGGACTCGCGGCCGAGTCTCCATCCCGTGGACCTCGGCCAGGAACAGGGTCGCAAATCCATGGCCGTACATCGGGCCGTGAGACACGTAGGGCTCGTTGACAATGTAGCCGCTGGGCCGAGCCGACTCGATCAGCATGTCGATCGTGCGACTGACCTGGCCACCGTAGCGGCCGCGGCCAGGAGTGTGCCCGCCGGCCAGGAAGGCCAGGCCCGACAAGGACGTGACGGCCACGTTGTGAGAGAACTGCTTGCCGGTGCCGAAGGAACCGTCGGAGTGCTGGCGCGAGGCGAGGAAGGCCAGGCCCGAATTGATCGCCCGGTCGGCCTCCGAGGTCACCACGCCACGCGTGTCCGCTGCAGGTCGAGTCTTCGCTTGGGCCCGGGCCTGTGAGACCACCGCCGAGGGACCTGCCAGGACCAGCAGCAACACGCTCAACCAGGCCAGTCGCCCGGCCAGGCAGATCACTCGGGTACGACCTGGGGTATGACCTGGGGCAGAACCGGAGTCGTTGGAGGTGCCAGGCCAGGCAGAGTCGGCAGCCAGAACGAGCGGGGACGGGTGCCGCCATGAGCGGCCCGCTGCTCCATCGCACGACGTGCCTCGGTCCGCGGCCGATTCATCCCCGGCGGACGCGGGCCCCCCACAGGACCCAGCTCGGCATTGGGAAACGGATCGTGGAACTCGAAACTGCGATGCTCGGCCTTGGGATGACGCGGCCTGGGCTGAGGCATGCGGGTGTTCTGGCTGACCAGGCAACCGGGCAGCAACACCGCGACGGCCAGCAGCAGGCCATTCGTCCAGTCGATCACGCGTCGTCGCATCACGCCCTCCGGTACCGGCACCTGCGGCCGGTCGCGCGGGATTGTAATCACGTGGCCGATCAGGGCCTAGACGACTTGGACGCATCACGGAGCTTTCGGAGCCGAGGTCTTCAGGCAGACCAGGTGACCGGTTGTTCTCAGGAAGAACCGGTCCTGGGAAATCGCCGGCGACGCAAAGACACTCGCACCAATCGGGTTCCGCGACAATTCCTCGTACCGGTCCCCACCTCCGCGAATCACCAGCGTCACCCCCGATTCGTTGACCCAGTAGATCCGGTCACCGGCGGCGACCGGTGAGGCGGTGAAGCCGCCGCCGAACCGTTTTTGCCACACCTGCTTGCCCGTCTCGGTGTCCAGGCACGTCGCGATCCCACGGTCGGTCACCAGGTAGTACCGCTTGCCGACGACGATCGCCGAGGGCACAAAGGGAGAGCCTCGAGTGTTCCGCCACTCGACGTGCGTCCCGCTCACGTCGCCGCTGCCACCGGGCCGGATCCGCATCGAGGGACCGCTGGGACCACTGACCACGTACAGACGACCGTCGATGAACAACGGAGTCGGAATGCACTCGCGACGCATGTCACCCACCGACCACAACGCCCGGCCCGTGCCCGGATCGAAAGACTCGACCCGTTGAGATCCACAGACGATCAGCTCGTGACGACCGCCTGCGAGCCGGATCAGTTGAGGCGAACTCCAGCTGAGCCAGCGGCCGGGACGGTCGACCTTCCAGCGGTTGGATCCCGTCTTGCGATCCAACGCCACCAGGTAACTGTCGCCGTAGTGATCGACCTGCAGCAGCAGCGTGTCGCGATACAGCACCGGCGAACTCGACGTCGCAAACCGGTTCTCGATCGCACCGTATTCTCCAGAAAGAGACCGCTGCCAGGCCAGTTGACCGGTGGTCGCATCGAGACAGAACACGTCGCCGGTGCCGAAGAAAGCCCAGACATGACGCCCGTCGGTCACCGGCGAGGGACTCGCCATGCTGCTCTTGCTGCCGTGGTACCGCGTCGGAGCCGTCCCCCACAATCGCTGGTGCCAGCGGACCTGGCCACTGTCGCGATCCAGGCAGATCACGTGCAGGTTCGCCAGGCTCTTGCCGTCCGAGGCGGTGACGTAGACCCCGTCGTCGAAAATGACCGGGTTGGAAATGCCGCTTCCCGGCAACGCCGTCTTCCAGGCGACGTTCGA
>CAUZRQ010000450.1:0-2674 GCA_963582065.1 Planctomycetota bacterium
GCACCTGGGGGTTGCGAGGTGATTCGGAGAGTGCGGTGGCCGAACCCTGCTTGGTCCGAGTGATCTCGGGAGAAATCTCCTTCAGAGAGGCTCCTCGATTCAACGACCGGAACACGTGGTTGCCCGCGGCGTAGAAGATCTTCGAGTTGGCGTGCGAGAGAATGAACGGCGAGTTCCAGTTGAACCGGTACGGCGGCCTGCCCCGCTGACGGGCCGGGCGGATCGAGGCGATCTGGCCGGTCCGCATGTTGCGACGACGCATGTTGCCGTTCTGGCTGGTGAAGTAGACCAGGTCCGGATCGTCGGGATCGACCCGGCACATGAACCCGTCGCCGCCGCCGACGGAGTACCAGTCGGAGTTGATCGGGCCGGTGCCGTGGCGGCCGAGACTGGGGCCGAACCACGTGCCGTTGTCCTGCAGCCCACCGGTGACGAAGTACGGCTTCCGAGGCGAAATCGCCACGTGGTAGAACTGGCCGATCGCCATCTGGTTCAGGTGGTTCCAGCTCTTGCCGCGATCCCACGTGACGTAGGTGCCGCCGTCGGAGCCGATCACCATGTGTCGACCGTCGCGAGGGTCGATCCACAACGCGTGACCGTCGGCGTGCACGCCGCGGCCAAAGTTTCCGCTGAACGTCACTCCACCATCTGAGGAATGGTACTGGCCGACACCGAGCACGAAGACGTGATCCTGGTCACTGGGGTCGACCTTGATCACGCTGAAGTACATCGGGCGTGAGTGCAGGCTGTTGATCCGCTTCCAGTGCCGGCCGCCGTCGGTCGACTTGTAGACGCCACCGAATTCAAACCCATTCTCCCCCTGCTGATCCTGCGAGTTGGGTCGTTGGCCTCCCAGCGAGAAGGTATAGGGGCGAGTGGCGGAGAGCCCCGGCCGGGTGCCCAGCGTGATGGTCAGCTTCACCGTCTTGCCCTTGCGGATCAGCTCCACGGGCAACTTGTCACCCGGCTTCCTGGCACGGATCGCCTTGATCAGTGCTGCGTAGTTGGCGATCGGTTTCCCGGCCGCCTTGGTAACCACATCGCCGGGCTTCAATCCCGCCTTCTCCGAGGGACCCTCGGCGATGATCCGGTCCATCCGCGCGCCCCCCTCGGCATCGGCTCCCTGGATGCCCATGAAGACCCGGCTCAAGGGGGCACGCCCTCGACCGCCGGTACCCGGCCGGGGGGTCAGTTTCACCTCGATGTCCCCCGACTTCCGGTCCCGCTGCCCCTTGACCGGCTTCACTTTCAGCGTGAGCGAATCGCCCGGCTTCTTCTTCCTCAATACCTCCAGCAACCCGTCAAAACCTTCGATCGCCTCGCCGTCGGCCGCCGAGATCTCGTCGCCGACCATCATTCCCGCCTTCTGCGCAGGGCTGTTCGGGTAGACCTGCGTCACCAGCAGCAGCTTGCCATCCGCCTCACCCACCACACCCAGGAAGGCGGCCATCGGAGCGGGCCCCTTGCCGATGTTCTCGCAGTCGACCAGGGCGAAGACCACGTCGGGGTCCTTCTGGTACCAGTCGAGCCCGATGCGGCCGAGCTTCGAGGTGGGCAACCCGGCGGTGATCCTCTTCCACTTCCGACCCCCGTTGGTCGTACGGTACAGCCCACTGCCCTCACCCCACTTGACCTTCGGGTCGTAACGACCGTACCCCTCGGCGACCTTCACCTCGTTGCCCGGCCAACTGTCAAACCCGTCCCGCCGCCGCTGCCAGGCCGCGGCGAGCAATGTGTCGGGATCCGTCGGATGCATCACCAGGTCGATGATCCCGGTCTCCTCGTCGATGAACAGGACCTTGTTCCAGGTCGTTCCCCCGTCGGTGGTCTTGAACACGCCTCGCTCGGCGTTCGATCCGTACAGCCGGCCCAGGGCTCCCACGTACACGGTCTCGGCATCGCTGGGATGCACCACGATGCGGCCTACCTGGAACGACTGCCGCAGGCCCATGTGCTTCCAGGTCTTGCCGCCATCGGTCGACTTGTAGACTCCGTCGCCATAGGACACCGAGTTCCGAGGGTTGTTCTCACCGGTGCCGACCCAGACGACCCGGGGATCCGAGGCCGACACCGCCACGGCACCGATCGACACCGAGCTCTGCTTGTCGAATTGGTGCTCGAAGGTCGTCCCGTTGTTGACCGTCTTCAGCAGACCACCCGAAGCGGTCGCCGACCAGAACATCGACGGGTCCGACGGGTTGATCGCCAGGTCGACAATCCGACCACCCATGTTGGCCGGGCCGATCGATCGCCACACCAGGTGCTTCGACCACGAATCGGGGACCTCGCCCGAGAGTGGCTTCGACTTGTCCTGGGCAACCGCACCGGGCAACCCGACCAGAAAACCGGCCAGCACCAGGCACAGCACAATCTGAACACGATTCACAATCCCCGTTCGTTCCCAAGTCATCTCAAAACCTCGTACCAAGCCTGCAGGTCAACTCGCGGCAGGCGTTCATCTTTGTAAGCACCCCCACACCCGGTCAACGCAGCACAGTGCCCTCAACGGGCCCGTGATCGACCCGCGATCGACCCGTGATCGTCATGGGCCTCTCAATCGCTGCAACCAGCACAGGAGTCAGCATTCCCGCAAATACCCCTTCTTGACATTTCTCGCCGCGTGGGAATTGGACCGAAGTCGTCCGGCGTCTTTACGATGAGACGATGAAACGGT
>CAUZRQ010000451.1:0-2665 GCA_963582065.1 Planctomycetota bacterium
GGCTCCGAGCTTGAAGAGATCGCGACGGGTGGTGGGGTGAGTCATTGAGCTGGGCTCCTGGCTGTAACGTACGAGTCCACAGTGTCTCGCGACACGTGGTGCGAGACAACTCAACCAGCAACACTACGCGCTAAACAGCTCCACCAGCGGTCGCCCGTTGACGATCCGGTGCGGACGTCCCAGCGAGTCGACGATTTCCGACTCGGGAGCAATCCCCATCGCGTGGTGCATCGTGGCGAGCATGTCCTCGGGTGAAACAGGCTTCGAGGTCGGGTAGGCCGAGTCGCGGTCGGTGGTCCCGTAGACCTGTCCGCCCTGGATTCCTCCGCCGCACAGCACTGTCGACTGCACCGCACCCCAGTGGTCCCGGCCGGTCTTCTTGTTGATCTTCGGTGTCCGGCCGAATTCGCCGAACATCGCGACCAGTGTTTCGTCGAGTTGGCCGTTGCCGCCCAGGTCTTCCATCAGTGCGTGGAAGCCGCGGTCGAGCGACGGCAGGCAGAAGTCGGCCTTGAGCATCTCGTAGCCGTTCTTGCCGTCGATGCCTCCGTGGTTGTCCCACACGTTGCTGACGTTGCCGTTTTTCTGGATGTACATCCACGAGATCGTGACCAGGCGGACTCCGGCATCGACCAGTCGCCTGGCCATCAGGATGCTCTCGCCCCATTCGTTGCGGCCGTAACGATCTCGGGTCTGTGCATCGGCCTGTTCGATGTCGAAGGCGTGCTTGGCTTTCGACGAGGAGAGCATGCTGAAGGCCTGGGCCCGGAATCCGTCCATGCCGGCGGCGACCGGGTTGGCCTGGTAGCGTCGGTCGCTGTTCTCGATCACGTCCAACAGGCCTCTTCGAGCCAGCAGTCGTGTGTTGCTGAGTTCATCGGGGAGAGCCATCGAGTGGGTCGGTTTTTCTCCGGTCTCCTTGGCTGCGGCGACCTCCATCGGATCGTGTCGACCTCCGAGCCAACCGGCGTGCGTGCCGGCGTAGGTCGACCCGTCGTGGCCGATCGGTCGAGGCAGAGTCACCGAGGCGGGCATGGCTCCCATGGGAGTAAACGCCGAGACGACTCCCTGAACGTTGGGAAAGTACCTCCGATTGCGGTCATTGCGAGGCACTCGCAGCGATCGGTCGATCTTGCCGGTCAGGGTGCGGAACACCGATGGCTCGTGGTTGTTGCTGTCGTGCGAGTACGAGCGGATGATTGCCGTCTTGTCGGTGTGGCGGGCGAACAGCGGCATTTCCTCGGCGATCTGGATGCCGGGAACGACCGTGTCGATCGGGTTGAACAGGCTGCGGATGCCGACGGGGGCTTGCGGGTTGGGGTCCCAGAGATCCATCTGAGGCGGTCCGCCCCAGAGGTAGATCAGGATGCACGACTTGGCTCGGCCCCCACTTGGCACCAAGTGATGCCGGTTGGATTCGGCAGCCTGGGCCTGTTCGAGCTCGAGCAACGCCGGCAGGCTCAGACCGCCCACCCCGACCTGTCCCAGCCGGATCATCGCGTCGCGTCGGTGAAGCATCGCGTGCCTTGCCCGCCTGAATTCCGTGATCCTTGCAGTATAGCAATCGACCGCGTGCTCGTGTGAGAATGAGCCGGCTTCTGAATGGAGATCAACCGATGACAACCATCCGTCGACACCGTCCGTATTCACTGATTCCGTTGGCACTGTTTGGCCTGGCGATCGTCGCCGGACCACAGGTGGATTGGTCGCAGGTCATCCATGCGGCCGAACCGCTGCCATTCGTGATGGCCGAGGACTTCAGCGACATGGAGTTGGTCGCGTGGCGAATCGAGCAGGGTCGTCCCGACAAGGCCAATCCGTTGCTCGAGCCGGAAATGCCGTGGGATGCCGGTGGAGTGTTCAGCCACGGTACGGTCCTCAAAGATCCGATCGACGGCCGATTCAAGGCCTGGCAGATCTCGACACCGCTCTCCACGCCCCTCGGACCGGGTACCTGGCGGCACGATCGCTGGTTGACCTATCTCGAGAGTGACGACGGGGTGCGGTGGCGACGACCGAAGCTCGGGCTGATCCCCTGGAAGGGACATCCGAAGACGAACCTGATCATGGAACTCTGGTGTGCCTACGCCTCGGTCAACATCGATCCCAGGCGGAAGTTCCCCTACGAGATGTTTGTCTTCCGCTACCCCGGCTATCCAGGAGCCAGCGGCAGGGTCAAGGGGCTGCCGCTTCCCAAGGGTGCCAAGAAGCACCCCTATGGCCTGTACCGCTTCCGATCCATGGATGGCATTGCCTGGGAACCGACCATCGGACCGATCGATCTGAAGACGGCCGACAGTTGTTTCATCTATCGCCAGGCGGACGGCTCGTACGTGTCGTTCCACAAGACCGAGTTGCCGGCGTTTCCCGGTGGGGTCACTCCGTTTGACATTGCTGATGGAGGTGTCCGCCTGATCGGCAGGAGGACCAGTCCCGATGGCCTGCGCTGGAGCGATCCGACCCGGCTGGTGATGACGCCCGACTGGCGAGATCCCGGTGACACCCAGTTCATGGAACTATGTCCGTTGAAGGTCCCCGGCGGCTACGTGGCCACGTTGACCGTCTATCACAACCACACGCAGCGGATCGACCTGCAGTGGGCCGCATCGCGCGACGGTGTGAGCTGGTGGCGACCCGATCGGCGTGCGGCGTTGCCGAACCCGCC
>CAUZRQ010000452.1:0-2654 GCA_963582065.1 Planctomycetota bacterium
GGGTTGGCTCGGCGAGTTGAGCGAACCGGATGAGGTGCAGAGCCGCGACCGGCACTACCTGTTCTATTCGATCTACAAGAAGCCGCGGAAATCGCCGACCGGGTTCTCCAACGACGAGAACATCTACTTGGATCGCTCCGACTCGTCGACGCTGCAGGGGCAGCGACGGTTCCGGATGGCCGAGGACTTCAGCAACCGTCGACTGCGAACGACGATCCTGTTCAAGGCCATCGGCCTGTCGCCGGACGACTCGCTGGAGATTCGTATCAACGAGGCGAAGGTCCCCGAAGACTACATCAGCCGCGTACACGACAAGAACGGCCAGAACGTCTACGAAGGCGACACGCTGCCCGCGTTTGACCTGTTCGTGATCGACACGAACTGGGAGACGACCGGCCGCAAGCAGCCGCTGATCTTCGGCGACAACCAGCTGTCGGTTCGGCTACTGCCCTCGGCCGGCGCGACGAAACCCCAGCCGTTCCGGTTCGCCGAAATGGTCCTGGGCGTGCAGGCCGATGACCAGGGCGGCATCAGTAACGTCGATCTCAACGGCTCCCTCGACGACTTCGCCATCTGGTCTCGAGTCCTCGGCGACGATGAGATCCAGGCGGTGCGGGCCAACGGACTCCAGGGCATCGGCATCCGGACTGCCGAACCGGGCAAGCCGGGCTCATCGAAGCTGGCCAGCGGCCTCCGGGTGCTTTACGAATTCGAGAATCCTAACGACCTGGGCCTTAACAGAAACAGTGCTGATGAGGGCAAGTCGGCCACACAGACCGGACCCTCCGGTGCACTGGTCACCCAGGACACAAAGGCACCCCGCATCGGAAAGGGTGCCGCTGACTTTTCCGCGAACGACGCGACGTTGAAGGTGCATGCCAGTGACATGCAACGGCTGATGCAGGACGAGGCTGGAGGCCTGACGGTCTCGTGCTGGTTCAAGTCGACGTCGCGGTCGGCCGCCAACCACACGCTCTGGGGCATGTCGAACCAGCCGATCCCCTCGCCGCTTTACAGCACCAACCTGGCCAAGGCGGTCCTGGCCACGCTGACCGTCGAGGCCGTGATTCCGCAGCGGGCGGCACTTGGCCTGGTCAGGCCCGGCGACAACGAGACGCTTCGGAGCGAAGCGAAACTGATCGACGGCATGTGGCATCACCTGGCCGTTACGATCGAACAGGATGCCGGCAGCGGCACGGTGACCGGCCGGCTGTTCATCGACGGAGCTCCAGGAACCAAGGTGGTGATCGGAAACCAGTCCACGCGGATCGGAACACGCACCGTGAGCATCGAGGAACTGGAGTGCTACGTGTACGTGCGGAAGTAGACCGTTGGGTACACCGACATTTCAGTTCTCCCAGTTTGATTCGTCACGAGTGTTGGGCTAGCGTGTCCGGATTGCCGACGATGAGTGCTTCCAGGGTTAGAGAACAGGGAATGGTCGCCACCATGAGATTGCCGCTACTTGTTGCGTTGCTTGGGTCGGTTTTGTGAGAATCCATGGCGACGCCACGGCGGATGGGAAGAGGGTAGGCGGCGGAGGGACCATTCGGTTTCAGCTCAGCGAAAAGTTCCGTGATCTCGACACCACAACGACTTCACGTTCGTTTGCAACACCGCGGTTCCCGAGCAAACCAGTCACGATTGCGGCTGGTGTATCTATTTCGAGCCCGGTGCCTGCGTCCGCCGGTCGTCTCAAAGAAAGCAGCCGTGGACTAGCCAGAAATCGGCAGAGGCTCCTTGAGGCTTTCTCGCTTCGATAGGCAGAGTCTCCCGCGGCGTCACGATCTGCCGGACGACGCGATCCAAGCAGACGCTCTTCCATCCGGATTTCGCATCCTGATGTCGCACGTCATGTCGCCTCCTGGGTCGAGGCCGGAGGCCTGTGCAAATAATTTGAGCCGCATCAATGATCCAGGCAGATTGTGGAACCGAGACTCCCAGGGGCACGAAACCGGGTTTCAAGTGACTCGCTTGGAGCCTCCCCACATCTCGCAACTCAACTGTAGAAGCCCAGCCAAGACCAACTGAAGAGGACGCCCGGTGCCAGTCAATGAATCCAACGCGTCGCAGTCGGAATTCAGCCGGCGTGATGTCTTGAGAGCCGGCGCCGGCGCAATCGCGCTGGCTCCGCTTTCTCATGCGACCGGTGAAGGGGCGGAAGACCCGTTTCGAGTCAAACCGTATCTGCAACTGGGTGACACGCCGAGGCTTCTCAAGGCCGAGCAGATGGTCGTCACCTGGCACACCGCCGTCGACGACGCAACGTGGGGTATCGAGTTCCGCAACAGCACAGCCGGAGAGTGGGTCGCGGCGAGTGACCCCAAGATCACTCGTGTCGCAGCCAGCGGGATCAAACCTCATTCGGTGTTGCGATCGACCTTGAAAGGCCTCACACCGGGCACGGACTTCCAATACCGCCTGAGCCGCAGTGGTAAGGTCGTGTTCGCTTCTCACGGCCGGGCTCGCAAGAGCAAGTCTCAACCGGTCCGCTGTGTGGTGATGGGAGACTGCGGAACGGGCAGCCCGCAACAGAAACAGGTCGCGTTTCAGGCAGCACGGGTCGACCCGGACTTCGTCCTGATTCCCGGCGACCTGGTCTACTCAAACGGCCGCATCTCTGAATACGAGTCGTCGTTTTGGCCCGCGTACAG
>CAUZRQ010000453.1:0-2645 GCA_963582065.1 Planctomycetota bacterium
ACCACAGATTGAAGGAGACTCTTGACTCCCGCCGAAAGGCGGGATATTCCTGAACCCGGGTGGCGCACTTTTGGGCCGACCCCCGGCGCACTTTTGGACCGCCGTTTACAAACGCGTGTTCCGGATGACGACCGGTGGTCGTCGTTCTTGAATTTGGCAGGGGGATCAAAGCGGTGTTCTTGCGAATCACCGGCTACGGAACCTCAAGAGGTCCGGCAGCCGGAAGCCAACATGCCGCGAATCGTCATGATACCAGATCCTATGAGGCAATCGGAGATCGCGCACGGGGCATCCCAGGGTGCCGGGCAAGGCGGCGGCCGTCGATGCCGCTCAGGGCCGTTGACCGCCAGATCCGAAGCACGCCCCCTGTCGTCGCTCGGCGGGGCAGGGGAGATGAGAGCTACTTGCCGGTCTTGCAATTCGGCAACGCCCGCGTTGGTGATCTGGGTGCAGAAACTGAGGTTGAGTTTCTGCAGGTTGGTCGGCCTCCCAGCCGTGGATGAGCTTTTCACCTTACGGGATCGAACACAATCAAGGTCTCTGCCGTCGAGAACGTCTACATCAACAACGAATTGCGGGCATTGGACCGCGGGGCGTTTCATGATTCTCAGGGCGATGTCTTATCTGGTTGGAGTTCCTTTCTGAGTTTCTGGAAGAATGCATTTTTGGACCGGTCGGGTCCAAAATACGAATATGTGTCGAATTCGTCTCCCTGGCCGAGCACACGCGGGTCGCCCGTTTTCCGCAGGTGGGCGTCCAACGCCACCGCCAATTCTCGACGAATCTCTTCATACGCAGGATCATCCGCCAGATTTCGAACTTGATCCGGGTCTTTGAGACAGTCGTAGAGTTCTTCTGCGGGACGAGGACCGAACCACAAACGGAAGTTACGTTTTCCGGCCGCGTTGTGACGGTTGGCTAGCATATGACTTTTCGTGATTCCGCTGTCGGTATCAAAACCGGGCAAGCGATCCGGTTTGAAGTTATGAATATAGAGGTACTTGTAGTTCCTGATCGCTCGACAGGGGTAGCCAACGTGCGGAACCCGGTTGTAGCCATGCCGTTCACGACCAAAGACAACCCTGTCCCGCTGCAGTTCGATTCGGCCTTGTTTTGTAGACGCGAGGATCTTCATCAGGCTTCGGCCTGTCATTGTCGCGGGGATGTCCAAGCCCGCAGCCTCAAGGAAGGTCGGCGCGAGGTCCGTCAGGTTGACGAAATCATTGACCACGCGTTTGCCGGCGACTTTCTCCGGCCAGCGGATCGCTAACGGTACGCGGACGCCATAGTCATAGAGATTCGTCTTCGCACGCGGGAAGGGCATGCCGTGGTCGCTTGTGACGACAATAATCGTGTTGTTCAGTTCGCCCCGTTCTTCCAGCATCTCGATGATCCGAGCCAGGTGGCGATCGAACCACTCGATCTCGACATAGTAGTCGAGGATGTCGCCGCGAACCTGCGGCACATCGGGAAAGAAGGCCGGAACGATCACATCTTTGAGTTTCTTGCCTGACCGAACGCCTGAACCTGGCTCGTAGAACCGATGCGGCTCAATCGAGCCGTACCAGAAGCAAAAGGGCTTCTCCTTGGGTCGACTTTCGAGAAAGGCCTGAAAATTCCCCGCGTAGTCTATTCTGCTGATTCCGGCCGCAGGCGCGGACTTCAGTCTCTTCTGATTCCATGCATCGCCAGCGGGATGTTTCGCGCGTCCGCTGAGTTGTTGGTTCCAAGCGCGAGCCTTTCCGGTATGGCCAACGTAGTAACCGGCCGCTTCCAGGAGTCTCGGATAGACAAGGTGGTTGTTCGGCAACGCACCAAACAGATTTGCCCCGGATTTCAGTCGCCAGAAGTCCTGACCTGTGAGGATCGCGGCCCGCGAGGGGCTGCAAGAGGGAGTCGAGCAGAACCCATAGTTAAAGAGAACCCCCTCCCGCGCCACGCGGTCGAATGCTGGCGTGCTGACCACGGTGTCACCGTAGGCGCCGGCGTGTCGCCACGTCTGGTCATCGGAAATCGCAAGCAGAATGTTCGGTCGCGCTGGTTCCGCCGCTGCGAGCCAATTGTCGGGAAATGGTGAAATCACCACTAAAAGCACAGCGATCTGGAAGTAACGCATCGATTCTCTCGTCTCCACTGGTCGAGTTTCAGTCGATTATGTCAAGTCGTCGCTCGGTCATCGGTGGTCGCCTGGCACCACTCCAGTCTCCCCACCCCAGCCCCGGCGTTCAACCCGCTGGATCGGCATCCTGAGGTTACATTTCAGGTAA
The DNA here is from genome assembly GCA_963582065.1 of Planctomycetota bacterium. Lineage (GTDB taxonomy): Bacteria > Planctomycetota > Planctomycetia > Planctomycetales > Planctomycetaceae > UBA8437. Next base: position 2,268 of record CAUZRQ010000453.1, read on the forward strand.
CACTTGCCCATCGGCACCCGCTCCGGCGGCTCCGGGGTCGACGCAAGGGCGGGATGCGACAGGGTTTGGAGAGTGGGGCCGCCAGGACTCGAACCTGGAACCAACGGATTATGAGTCCGCTGCTCTAACCGATTGAGCTACGGCCCCAAACATGCTAAAAACAAGTGTATGGTTGACTTTTTAAAGACACCATGAAATGGGTTTGACACCTACTTTGACACCCGCTAAGCTGGCCGCCAGTAAAACGACACCCAGCGGGTGTCAGACACAGCGTGATCGTTGAGCAGCTGAGACGTGCCATGGCCACCGAGTCTACCGTGTCAAGCCGCTTGAACAAGCCGAAGAAGCCGTATCCCGACTTCCCCCTGTTCGCCCACG
>CAUZRQ010000454.1:0-2628 GCA_963582065.1 Planctomycetota bacterium
ATGATGCCCTGGAACTACACCAACACGACGGTCAACTTCCGGCACCTCGCCGAACGACTGGGCTCGAAGCGTCTGAAGCTGATGTGGGGCCCGGCCGACAATCTCAACTCCGGCGAGTGGGACACCGCGACCGCCGGCTTCCAGAACGCCCGACCGTACCTGCACGGCCTGCATCTCAAGGACCTGCACGTCAAGGACGGACTCCGGCTCGATTTCGAATACACTCCGCTGGGCGAAGGGGACGTCGATTACATGACCATCCTGAAAAATCTCCGACAACACCGCTGCGATGCGGTCCTGTCGGTCTCCACGCACTTCCTGCCGCCCGGCGGAACTCGTGTCGATGCCATGAAGATCAACTACGCCAACCTCCGCGGGATGATCGGGAAGTTGGAGGCGGAGGTCTAGAGAGTTGGAGGTGGGGCTGACGGAGCGTTTCGAGTTGAATTCGGAGAGGTGAAACCGATGAGCCAACTGACTCGCCGAGATGTGCTCGCGGCATCCGCGGGCGGTGCTGTGACGCTGTTGAGTGCCGGGGCCTCACCGGCTGCGGTTGCCGTCAACGACCAGATCCAGGTTGCAGTGATTGGTGTCGGCGGCATGGGACACGGGCATGTCCGTCGACTGCTCAGGCGAAAGGACGCTCGGGTCGCCTGCGTGTGCGACGTCGACCAGCAGCATCTGGCTCGTGCGGTCGAGTCGGTCAAGACGGCCACCGGGCGGGCCCCCGAGACTGCCAGCGACTTCCGCACGGTCCTGGACAACAAGGCAATCGACGCGGTGGTGATCGCCACTCCGCATCACTGGCACTGCCCGATCGCCGTGCCCGCGTTGATGGCCGGCAAGGACGTTTATCTCGAGAAGCCCGGCAGCCATGTCTTTCGAGAGGGCCGGCTGCTGGTCGAGGCGGCGAAGAAGTTCAAGCGAATCGTGCAGCACGGTACCCAGATGCGATCCAGTGACGTGACGGCCAAGGCCGGTGAAGTCCTCGCTTCGGGACTCCTGGGCGAGATCAAGATGAGCAAGGCCTGGAACTGCCAGAAACACTCGCCTCGAACACGCGTGCCGGACCGCTCGGCTCCCGAATCGGTCAACTACGACATGTGGCTGGGACCGGCCCCCCTGCGGCCGTTCAACGCCAACCGGTTCCACGGCAACTGGAACTGGTACCGCGACTACGGCAACGGAGACATCGGCGGCGACGGGGTCCACGACATCGACATGGCCCGCTGGGGACTGGGTGTCACGACTCATCCCGAGCGGATCACTGCTCACGGCAGCCGGATCGTGCTCGAGGGCGAGCGGGAATTCCCCGACAACATGTCCGTCGCGTTTCACTATGCCGAGGGCAAGGTCCTGCTGTACGAGGACCGGGGTTGGACTCCCTATGGGCCGCACGGTTTCGACAGCGGCAACGCGTTCTACGGCACCGAGGGGATGATGGTCTTTTCGCGTCGCGGCTACTTCCAGGTCTACCTGGGCCGCAAGCTGGAGAAGGGACCGGGGATGCGAGGCAACACCGGGCACCCGCAGCACGTCTACAACTTCCTGGATTGTGTTGCTTCGCGGAAGCAGCCGATCGCTCCGGCTCCCGTCGCCCACCTCTCGTGCGGACTCGTCCACCTCGGCGAAGTCGCCTACCGCACCGGCCGCGTGCTGCAGTTTGACGCCAGGACCGAGACGATCGTGGGCGACAAGCAGGCCAACCGACTCCTGGGCAAGGACTACCGGGCCCCGTGGCAGATCCCGGAGATGACCTGAGACCCTCTGGTGTGAGCCCGCGGGGCGGATCGCAGCCGCTTCCGCGGATTCCCAACCCGTCGATCTACTCGGCGTCGACCTGCTGCAGGGCGAACGAAGCGCGATTCAGATAGCTGCAGGTGCAGACCGTGCCATCGGGGACCAAGACGAGCCCACCGACGGGAATCGCATTGATCCAGCAACCCAGCCTGATCCCACCGAAGTTCTCGACTCCCGCCTTGCGGGTCAGATCGAAGTAGCCCAGCGTGGCCGAGCGGAACAGCATCAGGCTCTTGGAGCTGGAGATCTGGCCGCAGCCGTACGAGCGGGACATCGTGAAGGGCCGGTCCTTGCCGGTCACAAGGTCCCAGGCCCCGCCCTGGGCGTAGACGGTTGAGTCATTGATCACGGGTCGGGTCGCGTACTTGACCTTGCGATCCCACAGCGGCTTCCCGTCGGAAGCCCGGAACGCCATCAGGCGTCCACCTCGTTCCGAGGGCAGTGCGTACTGCGTCGGCTGGAAACTCATCACCAGCACGTCGTGACGGCTGCTGAGCGCCAGCAGCGTGCCCCAGCTGTCCTGGGCCTTCCACATGACCTTGCCCGTCTTCGCGTCCAGGCAGATCAACTCACCCGTGGCATGCACTTCGCCGGGTTTCAGCTTCCCGCGTCGCAGCAGATCGACCCGAGCACGGGGCCGGTCGATCAGGTAGACCCGCCCGCTGCCGATCGCGATGGAGTTGTGACGGATCGAGTGCCTTGCCGTGTAGGTCCATTTCAGGCTGCCGGTCTCCGGATGCATCGCAAACAGGATGTCCGATTCGGGGTATCCCTGCCCGGCGTTCGCCCGGTTGTAGGTGTTGACCACGGTGTAATCGGTGTTCGATC
>CAUZRQ010000455.1:0-2619 GCA_963582065.1 Planctomycetota bacterium
CATTCCTGGCCACCTTCTAATCATCACCGACGCATGCCGGCATGGGGACGTAGCGTGCGAGCTGCGGGATCAACCCGTATTTTGCGGCCTGACAGGCCGCAACTTCACACAAGAGCTCCCTTCCCCTGAATGACCATTTCCTCCTTGTAGACTCAGTCCTGTCCGTGGAAATCAAATTTCCTATCAGTCTCCGTAGGCGACCTGCGCGCGGCGGCCGTCACCAACGCCATCGGCGAGCTGCGGCGAAGCGGAGATAGCCTCGGGACCTGTAACGCGTATCAGCGTGCGATCAAGCAGTTTTCTCGTTGGTTGTGGAAGGAAAGGCGATCGACCGACGATCCGCTGAACGGTCTGGCGAAGTTCAACGAGCAGGAAGATCAGCGACACGTCCGCCGGGAAATGACGGGTGCAACGTAGGCGCCGAACAAAACGCCTGCCCCCTATGGATCCACGGCGGAACGCTGCCGTTGCGCGCCCGGCTGCAGATTCAATCCGTCCCACCCCGCGCGGGGTGGGGTTCATGCCCGCCTCAGACCGTCCACGTCGCAAGTGACACTTGTATAGCTGGTTACGTCAAATAATACGCGCCGGACGCGGGACCCGCAAAAATATTGGTCCGAAAAATCCCCAACTTCTTGACTCGAGAACGCCGTTTAATGAGAATCACCGCATCAACGTAACGTCCCGAAGTCGAAGGACGCTGCTGACACGATCATGTTCTGCTCGCCTGAATCGCACTCACCAAAAAAAACCACGAATAATCGCGTCCGCGCGGTCGAATCGCGGTTTGTTTTGCGCGCCCGCGCGTCACTCTAGGCAAGCGGGCTCATCAAAACGACTATTAGCTGAACTAAAGCGCCAACTCGAGTCGACATTTTTCCGAAGGGTTGAAGATGGTGAGAGCTCTCGCAGATTGTTGCCGCACTAATATCGCGATGAACCCGCGTGACGTGATCACGACCGTTGCGATCCTGACCGGTTTGCTGATCGGGCCCGCTGTGGGTGAAAATCCTCCGCGGACACAGACCGACAAGTCCCGGCCGATTCGGGTGCTGCGTCCAGACCAGTTGTCGGCCACCTTGCCGGCCGAACGGATGCATATCGGGCCGGGTTACAAGCCATCCCTGGCGAGACTACCCAACGGCGAGATGGTGTTGATCTTTTTTGCCTGGGAGCGCGGCGAAGGATACCACGAACATGGCCTGCTCTGTCGATCGACGGACAATGGACGCACCTGGTCGGACCCGGCGCGTGTTGAACTGAGCCCCGGCCAGGACCTGCTCGGCCGCGAGAACTGGCTGACCGCCATCGACGATGGAACGCCCCACGGTCTGCTATTTACCACGAACCATATTATCAGGGCTGACTCTCAGAATCCGACCCCCGGCACTTGCCGCTCCTCGATCAATCGTTCGACGGACGGAGGCCTCTCGTGGACGCAGACTATATTGTCACCCGAATGGTCGCACACCAGTCGAAACATCGTAAAACTGCCCGATGGCAGCCTGAAGGTGGGTACGAATGATGTCACCGGCGGCAATAACCGCTGGTTGACGTCGACGGACCAGGGTCTGACCTGGTCCGCGAGCGAGCTGACGCTGCCAGCCTACACGACGTACGAAGGCAAGCGTATGGAGTACGACAACGTAGTCGGATTCTTTCAGGAGTCCTACACCTACATCAACGACGAAGGCGAGCTGTTGCAGTGGATTCGCCTCGATCGTGACAGTCCGATGTTTCCCATGCATGAAGATGAACCGACCGGCAACGACAATACGGACCGCACAATTTTCACCAAGTCGGCCGACGGTGGCAGTACCTGGAGCGACATCCAGGACTGTCCCGGATACAGCGGCGATCTGGAATCGTATGGGCAGATGTACCCGCGGGTGATCGAGTTACAGGATGGTCGGTTGCTGATGACGTTTACCAATCGATCGTTCGTTCCGCCGCTGGGGCTGCGGGCTGTGTTGAGCTCCGACGGCGGCAACACTTTTAACTTTCACCACGACCATTTTATTCTGGACGAGAACACAGAGGAGGGGTGGACCTCTGGCGGCGGCTTCGGCAACACGCTCCAGTTCCCGGACGGTTCGCTGATTTCCTGCTACTCGTACGCTACGACTCCCGAGGGCAACGAGCACCCCCATATTGAAGTGGTCCACTGGAGACTGCCGTAGAAGCATAAAGCGGCAGAGCCGCAACCAAACGCAGATGCCGGATGCTGGAAATGCGGAGGCGGACGACCTGCCAGCATCTGACATCCAGTATCTGGCATCGACTTCCCAGAATATGCGCGCACGGCGCGCAGACGTAACAAACGAAGACTCTCAAGGTTATTGTGAGAACTGCCATGCACCCGCGTCGTCTACATGGTTTTACGCTCGTCGAACTCCTGGTGGTGATCGCCATCATCGGGATCCTGGTCGCGATGCTGCTGCCGGCGGTGCAAGCGGCCCGCGAAGCGGCCCGCCGGGTGCAGTGTACCAACAACCTCAAGCAGATCGGTCTGGCGTTTCTGAATCACGAGCACGCTCACAGTCACTTTCCAACTGGGGGATGGGGCTGGCGCTGGATGGGCGATCCGAACAGCGGTTACGACCGCAACCAGCCGGGGGG
>CAUZRQ010000456.1:0-2612 GCA_963582065.1 Planctomycetota bacterium
CCAGAGTAATCGAGTAGTCCTTGTTCTTGTGGAACTTCCCGAGCAGCGACTTGATGACCGTGACCGTTTCGTCCACATCTTGGGTTTTTGCGACGGTAATCCAAATCTGACTCAGTTCGACCTCTTCAGTCTTACGGCTTTCGGGTCGAGAGGTGGTCACTTGGTCAGCGGGTTGAGCTCTCATCATCGACAAGGGAACGTACACATCGGAAGTTGTAGCGGCCTTGATTCTTGGAAGCAGTCTGTCCGAGGCCTTCGTTACCTTCATCTGGCCGACGATCACCCACAAGTGGTCGTCCATGCGAAGTTTCATTCCGAGTGGGTTCTTGTCGGGATACAACTTGTGAGCGACATCGGGGCCGATGACGGCGACCCTTTCCCCCCTGTCCTTGTCGGTCAAGAACCGCCCTCGTGAGACCTCAACCTGGAAGACGCTGGGGAGTAATCTGGTTGACTCCACGACGCGGACGGCGACGGTCTCAGTTCCGTGACGAACCTCGCTGTTGGATATGCGAACCGGAACGGTCTGCTGGATGGTGGGGATCGTCCTGGTCAGGCGCCTAAAATCATTGCGGGTCAAACCGTAACGTCGAGTGGAACCGTCCCCGCGTTGCAGCGGCTTGACGCTCTCCAGCACAATATCGACTCTCGAGACGGCAGGTCGCTGTCGGCCGACGACGGCGGCCGAGTCGGCTGTCGTCGCAGTGGCGGCGTTCTCAGCAGGGGACGCAGCCTGTTTCCCAGGTGTCTTTGACGGTTCCCTCTCGGAAAGACACCCAACCATCCCCACGACCAACAGCAACGCCAGCAGAAGTCGCATCACATCTCCCCAGGCTCGGACACGGACCCCCAGTCTCCCCACCCCAGCCCCGGCGTGCAACCCGCCAGATCCGAACCGCGGTCCCCGGCGTCGGGTGGTGGGGCCGTCAGCGTTATCGCGGGGTCGGCGGGGTTTCGTTCCATCCGCCTGCGATGTTAACCTAGGGAGCGTCTTGCCCTATCAGATGGGCCAGTGACGGCCTCTACAAATCCACACGCGTCGAGACTCTGCCATGAGACTTGCCTCCATCACCCTGCTGCTAGCATCCCTTTTTGCTGGGTGTCAGGAGTCCCCAAACAACAATCGACCAACGAACGGTACCACGGAGTCGGATGTCCCAGAGGGTGTTGTTCCAATCGCCGACAGGCCTGCAAACAGTCCGCCGACGCCGGTTCTGACGCTCAAGGGACACACCTGCATTGTGACCAGCGTCGGATTCAGTCCGGACGGGAAGCGGATCGTCAGTGGCGGGATTGATCAAAGGAAAAACGCGGAAGGAAACGTCAGGCCCTTGGGAGGATCTGGCGAATTCAAGGTATGGGACGCGGATACCGGTCAGGAACTGTTCACTGTGCGTGGAATCGATTCCCGTTGGGTCTCTTTCACCTCGGACGGGAAACAGATTGCCACCACCGGATACGGGGGCGGCCCACTGAAGCTATGGGATGCAGCCACAGGCCAGCCGGCGGATCCGCCCGCGCCGCCGCTCCTTGTAGAAAGCGACTGTCCTGTATCGTTCAGTCCCGACGGAACACGCATCGCCTACGCTTCATCCGGAGACACCTACACCCTGAGCGTCTGGAATATCACCACCGGCAGCCACGACCTCATTATCAAAGTCCAGGACAATGTCAGGTGTGTTTCCTTCAGCCCCGACGGCCAGCGGATTGCCCATGACGAATATGACACAGTGAAAGTCCGCGACGCCACAACCGGCAAGCTGTTAAGCACCTTCAAGGGTCACCCTCAACAACTGAATCTACACTCCCGTCAACAGACGATCAGACGATTATCCTTCAGTCCGGACGGCAGGCGGATTGCCAGTGCGGGCAACAAGGCGGACTTGAAGGTGTGGGACACTGCCACCGGCCGGGAACTCTACGAGGCAGATTCCGGAAATCACTCGCCTGCATTCAGCCCGGACGGGAAATGGCTTGTCACGGGCGGTGCCGCCGGGGACGACTACGACCGAATCCTGGTGCTGGACGCCAGGACCGGGAAGAAACAAATCACATTGCGAGGTCACCCTGGCAACTACACGTTTAACACCATGGCATTCAACCCGGATGGAACGCGTCTGGTCAGCTGCACTGGCAGCAAGGTGGTCGAAGTGTGGGACTTCCCGCCGAAATAGAACCCACTTCATGTCCCCAAGCTCGGACACGGCACCCCAGTCTCCCCACCCCAGCCCCGGCGTGCAACCCGCCAGATCCGAACCACGCCCCCTGGCGTCGCTGAACGGGGCCGTCAGCGTTATCGCGTTATCGCGTGGTCGCGGTGCCGCCCACAAACCACCCTCACCGACACCGCCCTACGCGTACGTGAGTACCGCGGAAAACTCACCTTGATCCTGCGACCGTTCGACGGACAATGGTCCGTGTGAGACGTGAAACGCAGGATGGGTTTCGACAACGGCTCCGCTACTTGTAAATTGTCCCGCCATGGAGCCTTTGACATGCCTGCACACCCCACACCAGAGAATGATGTCAACCGTCGGTCCTTTCTGAAAGCTTCGGTGGGAGTTGGTGCCGCCGCGGCAGCTGTTTCGGAAACGGTCGCATCTCAATCAGTG
>CAUZRQ010000457.1:0-2570 GCA_963582065.1 Planctomycetota bacterium
TGTTCAGATTCCCGAGGGGCTCTACGTTAATTCCCAAAACAACATCCTGTTTAACCCACTAATTGTTCCGAAGAACCGAAATTCTTTCTGAACAAAACCCGGTTGTATTCGTTCTGGGTTGACTAAGGGAAGGACATATCGGAATGCATTACCGTACGAGATTCGCAGTATTCGCTTTCATCCTTCTTGTCTCCTCCGCGCCCTCAACGCAGGCACACGAAGGGCTGGTCGCACGCTGGAAGCTGAGCACAGACGCCAACGACAGCTCGTCCGGTGGTCACCATGCCGTCAATCATGGTGTGCGGTTCGAGAACGGCAGTGCAGCCTTCAATGGACTCGATGCCTGGCTGGAAGTGCCCGTCTCCAAATCGCTGAAGCCGGGCAGAAAGGAATTCTCGATTGCCGTTTGGGTTCACACCGATGAACTGCTGGACGATGTACTGGGCGACGTGATTACCTGCTATGATCCGGCGGCGCGAAAAGGCTTCACGCTCAGCATGATGAATTATGCAGGGGTGACTTCGGCTCAGTCGAACTGGCGCAACATCCTGTTCGGAATCGATGACGGACAGATCGATCCCGAATGGACCGACTGCGGTCGGCCGGGGACGAACATGCAAGTGAAGTCACTCGTCGTTTTTGACGGAAACCTTTACGCGGGTGTCTGGGAACCCGGCGAGCACCAAGCGAGTCACGTCTATCGTTACACAGGCGGTACGCGCTGGGTCGACTGCGGCAGTCCCGACAAGGCGAACGCGATCTGTGGCATGGCTGTTTACAATGGCAATCTGTATGCCGGTTCCGAATTGTACAGCGGTAGCGGATCGTCACTTCCCTTGTCGCCCAACGAGAATCACGGAGGCCGAGTCTACCGTTATGAAGGCGGCATGCGATGGGCAGACGTTGGCAAGATCGCCGACGTGCGGAGCGTCAGCGGACTGGCGGTGTATCAAGGAAAACTCTACGCCGGGACGGGCACTACAGGCGCGTGGCGTGATACTCCTCGGACACGTGGGATGTACCGCTATGACGGGGACGGCAATTGGACTTCCTGCGGCTGTCCCGGTCTTCGCGTGACGCACCTGAGCGTTTACAACGGCGATCTGTTCGGGTTGAGCTACGACGATGGCGGCTTCTTCCGTTACGACGGGGGAACGGATTGGACGCGGCTCGGCCCCGTTCCGGATACGACGCAAGTCTACTCGACCGCCGTCTACGAGGGCCGCATGCATGCCGGAACCTGGCCGACCGGTTCCGTGTTCCGGTACCAAGGCCCGCAGAAGTGGATCAACACGGGACGGTTGGGTGAGGAGCGGGAAGTCATGGGAATGGCCGTCTATAACGGCAAGCTGTATGCGGGTTCGCTCCCTTTGGCCGAGGTCTACCGGTACGACGGCAAAGACAATTGGGTCTCCACCGGCCAGCTCGATAAGACGCCCGACGTGCGCTACCGGCGGGCCTGGGTGACGGCAGTCTACGACGGAAAGCTCTTCTGCGGAGTGCTTCCTTCCGGGCACGTCCTTTCACTTGAGGCCGGAAAGAGCGTGACGTTCGACCGGGCGTTGTCCGCCGGCTGGCACCACCTGGTCGCAGTCAAGTCGGATGATCGCCTCCAGCTCTACATCGACGGAAAACATGTCGCCGAGAGCACGAACTTCGACCGCGACAAATTCAACCTCAATACTCAGGGACCACTGAAGATCGGGTTCGGCCAACATGACTACTTCAACGGAAAAATGAAAGACCTGCGGATTTACGACCGCGCACTCTCACCACGCGACATTGAGCATTTGCAGGTGGCCAGTCAATGATCTTCTTTTTGTGGCAGCCATTGTGGCAACTGGCAGGCTCATCCATGGCCTTGTGCTCTTCGTCCTGCTAACGGGCGCCCATGCCAGTGCCCAAGCCACGCAGCGTTCCTCTGACGATACATCGGATGGAACACTGCAAGCGCCACGAAAACTCAACTTGCGGTTTACTGATACGATCGTATTGAGTCAACAGTTTCGGATGATCAGAGGACAATCGCTCAACCCCTAGCCGCGGGTGAAATCGCTGTCGGTGACATGGGACCCGGGCCTGTCGCCTGCGTGGCGGGGCCGTGGCGCGGCGCAAACGGCAACAGCGGCGGGCAGTTCTGGCGCGGGCAGGAATCGACATCGCCGAATTGACAAACATTGACCTTGTCGATGCTGCCCTCTGCGCTTTGACGGCCTACCGTGCTGCGACTCGTGGAGCGTGTGAAAGTTTTGGGGAACGCAATACTGGCCTTATCATTGTCCCTACGATGATGCGAAACCAATGAACGAAGCCGAAACCCGCGCCGAACACATCGATCCTGCCTTGCAAGCCGCCGGCTGGGGCGTCGTCGAAGGGAAGGACATCGACCCGATGACCCAGATGAGCGAACCCGGTCGAGCGCCGCGAGTGCTGAGAAGACCAGTCACGCCGGGGTGGAGATTAGACACAGACGCCGATCCATCTCCCTGGGGTCACGACCCTAGGCATTCAGATAACGCTGAACCGTCCGCCGCGAGACGCCCAGTGCCGTAGCGATCTCAGTGTCATTC
>CAUZRQ010000458.1:0-2569 GCA_963582065.1 Planctomycetota bacterium
CGACGCGAGGCGGTCGCCGACTGCCTCTGGACACTGCTGAATTCCAAGCAGTTTCTGTACAACCACTAGGCGACCGATTCTCCGGTCGAATTCTCAAGACCACCTCGACAGTGTTTCGATATAATTCAATACAATCAACAGCTTGGCCACAACGGTCGGCCATCGCATCAGGAAGTTCGCCATGCTGAGCTGGAATTTCGGACACGGCCGCGGTCGCACCTGCGACGGTCTCTCGCGACGCGACACCCTGAAGCTGGGCGGGACCGGCCTGCTGGGCGGTCTCTCGTTGCCGGCTCTGTTGCAATTGCAGGCCGAGGCGGCTCTGCCGCGGAAGCCGACGGCTACCTCATGCATCATGCTGTTTTTGGAGGGTGGTCCGAGCACGATCGACATGTGGGACCTCAAGCCCGAGGCTCCCAGCGAAATCCGTGGCCCGTACCACCAGATCTCCACGTCGGTTGCCGGCACCTACTTTGGCGAGCACCAGCCCCTGTGCGCGAAGATCGCCGAGAAGTTCACCGTGCTGCGGACTCACAGCCATACCGACAACGGTCATTCGACCGGTTACCACTACGTGATGACCGGCCGCAAGGCGCCCTTTTCCGACGGCAATCTCCGCGTCCCCACCAACGACCTCTACCCCTCGATCGGTTCGATGGTTGCCCGCGAGGTTGGTCGTGACAGTTCGGTGCCACCCTACATCAACCTGCCCAACCCGATGGGGGCCGGTGGAGCGGGTTTCTACGGAGCCGAGTTTGCTCCGTTCGTGATCGAATCCGACCCGGTGCAGCCGGACTTCCAGGTCAAGGACCTGAGGGTCTCGGCGGGCCGACCCAGCCAGCGATTGACGCGACGCCGCAGCCTGCTGGATCGCTTTGAACAACTTCACGGGAGCGAACCGCTGCCGGGGCGAGCCGGCGTGATGTCGACCTATTACCAGAAGGCCTACGACCTGATCGCCTCGCCGAAGGCCCGCAGGGCGTTTGACATCCGGCTCGAGAAGGGGTCGATGCGGCAGCGTTACGGGTACACGTCGCTGGGACAGTGCTCGTTGCTGGCCCGCCGGCTGGTGGAATCCGGTTGCCGGTTCGTGGGGATCGATCACGGCAGTTGGGACACTCACTTCGACTGCTTCCCCAGCCAGGAAAAGGACCTGTTCCCTCACGCCGACCGAGCCTTCAGCGCGCTGGTCAGCGACCTCGAGGAACGCGGGCTGCTGGAGAGCACTTTGGTGGTGATGATGGGTGAGATGGGTCGGACGCCGCGGATCAACGGACGAGCCGGACGCGACCACTGGTCGCAGGCCCAGAGCGTGCTGTTTGCCGGAGGCGGGATTCGGCCCGGGCAAATCGTCGGTGCAACCGACAAGCAGGCCGCCTTCCCGGTCAGCGACCCCGTCGGTGTCGACGATCTGCTCAGGACCATCCTGAACCTGATGGGCATCGACTCCGAGCGGATCTATCACACTCCGCTGGGTCGCCCGGTTCCCCTGGTCAAGGACGGCCGCTTCGTCGAAGAGCTGGTCTGAGACACGACGGCCCGGGGGGAGCGACAGTGACCACCACGACACCACGTCAGGCACGCTTCCTGCTTGTGATCGCGGTGTTGGGCCTGGTCGCCGCGCCGACGGCCGCCTGGGCCCAGAAGGCTCCCGATCCGGGACTCGGCTACATGTATCCTCCCGTCGTGACCGCGGGTCGGACGACCGAGGTCACGATCGCCGGCAGCGACTGGACACCCGACCTGCAGGTGATCGTGCATGACCCACGGGTGACTCTCGAAACGATCGGCCGCCGCGGTCCTCTGCTGGTCCCCGAACCCCCCTTTGTCGTCGGTCCCAAGGCGTACAACCCGCCGCCGTTGCCGCGTGAGCAGCGGGTGCGGATCACGGTCCCCGAGGGGTTTCCCACCGGAGCCGTCCACTGGCAGGTGGCCAACGCCAACGGTGCCAGCCAGGTCGGGGTCTTCTTTGTCATCGAGCGGCCCGAGTTGATCGAGCCGCATGAGGGCGGTGGGCCGATCAGGTTGGAAACGCTTCCGGTGATGATCTCGGGCCGGCTGCGTCGCAACGAGGAAATCGACCGATATCTCTTCACCGCCACACACTCCGGCGCAGTGACCTGTACCCTCTGGGCCCGTCGGATCGGTTCGAATTTTCGAGGCGTACTGGAAGTCCGTGACGCGAAGGGAAAACTGCTGGCCCATTGTGCCGACACGACCGGCCATGATCTGTCGCTGACCTTTGGTGTCGAGAAGGACCAGGGCTACAGCATCCGGGTCCGCGAACTGGACTTCCGCGGCCACCGTTCCTACGTGTATCGCCTTGGGGTTCGTGACGGCGGCCGCGTGCTCGCCACGCTGCCGGCCAGCGTAAGGCGTGGCAGCCGCCCCAAGCTGCTGGTCCGGATCGCCACCGGCAACGGGACCACGCGACTTGTCCCTCACGGCATCTCGATTGCCCCCGATGCACCCGCAACCGTCCCACTGGGCCTCGATGGTCTCTCGTACACGCTTCCCGTCAGTGATCTGCCGGAAACAACCGAGTCGGAACTCCGGGCAGGCTCGACCG
>CAUZRQ010000459.1:0-2569 GCA_963582065.1 Planctomycetota bacterium
AATCAGTTCACCGACCTGAGGATCAACGACGACCAGTTGGTCCTTCGACAAGTCGACCTCAAGGGCAACCTGATCGACGAGTTTCGGGTCTCAAAATGAACGTGGCTCCCGATCCGGTAGGGGCGGCTTACAGCCAGCTGCTGGATCAAATCGATGACGAACCGTCTCGATCTGACATCAGTGTGATACGACTCTGGGCGGTCCAGAATCGTCTCAAGTCCCTACCACGTAATAAGTTGAAGAAATACTCTGGCTTCGGCACAACGTCTGCAACAGTGGAGGGATCAGAGCGCCGAATCGAGTCGGTGCATCAGTCCATCCAAGAAGGAGTAGACGATCATGAAGAGCTTGGCATCAATCATGGCGGCACTGGGAGTGCTGGCGGTTTTCTCGGCGAGTCCCGCCCCGGCTGAGGCTGGGCACAGGTACAGCTACAGCCACAGCCGGCTGCACAGCAACCTGCAGCACAATTCGTTTCACCGCCAACTGACCCATCGCAGTGCTCACCGTTATCCGATGAGTTTTCGGAGTCACTCTCGGTTGCACGATAACCTGGACCACGACGCGTTCCACGACCGGCTGTACCACCGTTCGGCACACCGGTCCTACCAGCCGTCGTTCGGCTTCGGTGGTCGGAGCTTTGGCTTCTACCGTTCCGGGTACAGCCGCGGCCGAGGATTCTCGATCCACATCGGCCACTAGGCTCTGCCACCTGCAAGAAACTCTCGGTGCCAGGAATCCGCCCACGGCGGATTCCTGGATTTTTCTTGTCAGCGGCTCGATCCGGCAAGGGAAAGAGGCATGCCCGCTTTCCTCACCGGCTTTCTTCTCGATGAGCCAATCTGCGAAGCTGCCAGAACACTCCTTGCACCGCCATCGGTGTGCCGGAGCAATACACGGTCAGGAAGCGGTTGCGGGACACCTGGACTGTCGGGGTTGTGAACGAGAATCCCGGCGGGTTGGACACGAGTTCAAAGCTGCGGGCTTTGCTCATCGCCGCCGCGCCGTGTTTGGTTCCATCAACCCACGTCTTTCCGCCATCGAGGCTGATGCTTGCGACAAGCCGATAATCGCGTGGGCCGGTGGCCGAATGGGGTGCGACGATGACGTTCTCTTTTGTCCACAGCATCGTGCCACGATGGCTGTAGTAGCCGAGGTAGCTCCCGGCCACCTCACGAAACTTCCGCCCGCCGTCCTGGGATTCCAGCAGGATCGCTCCCTTCCACGGCCACGCGGTACTCGGCGGCACCCCAGCCAGCCGCGCCACGCTCACCGCGTCTTCGTTGCGCAACAGCATCCTCTGCTTGCGGGTCATGGCCAGCACGTGTTTCGGATTGTGGGGGTCAACCGCATAGCAGGTCTCCGCAACGTGCGGATGCACTTCGGTCGGATCGCCCCAGGTCCGGCCGCCGTCGCGAGAACGGATCAGCGTCTCGTGAAAACCAGGCCGCGACTGGTCCAGCTGCTGGTAGTCTCCCCAGTCCTCATACCGCAGCCCGACGCCCAGCAGCATCGTCCCGTCCGACTGCTGAAAGAACGTGTTGTAGTCGTTTGAGCACAACGCGAACGGCCGCTTTCGATCGGGCGCAAGACGAGCGAAGTCGATGCGAGTGGTCTTCCAGGCCAGTTGGGCGACCGGGGTCTTCTGAAACGGCTCCTGCGAAACGGACACGAACAGGTCCTTGACGCCGGAGGACTGGTGCATCAACCACAGACGCCCGTCGCGGCTGACTCCCAGGGCGTTCGACCTCTGCTTTGGCGGCGCATCGGGGAGCTTGATCGGCACCGGAGTCCAGTTCTTCCCGTTGTCGCGGCTTGAGAGCAGCAGCGGCTGCGTCTGCAAGTTCAAGAGAATCGACCCGTCGGGATGGCGAACCATGCTGAGCATGGCACGCTTCAAACCGGAACCGGGCGGAACGATCGTCACTCGCCGGTCGATCTTGATCTCGACCCGATGATCTTCAGGACCCAGGCTGTTCCGAACAGCCGAGATTCCCTGGGTTTGCGACTCGGACGCGTCGACCGGTATCCCGGCAGAGGCCGTACAGCAGATCACCAGCAGCACATGAATTCTCGACATCGTATTCCCTCGCGTGCCACGGCCGAAGCCGGTTCGAATGAACACCTGCTTCGATCACATGCGGGTTTCATTCCAACCAGAGAGAATAGAACTGTGCGATGCGAATCTGAAGCCCCCCTGACGGTCCGGACCCGGCCGGCCATCTCCTCTGACCTCACGGAAGACAACAGCCGATGGGAATGCCCCAGGGTGATGGTTACCGCTCAACGGTGGTCGGAATGGCTATACTTGACGACCGAGAGGTTCTTTGCGAGCAGGAACGTCTCGGATGACGGACGTCACTCGACGCAGATGAAGAGCACGGCCAGAATGGCGTGACGCCAACAGCCGAAACACACAGCAATGAAAAGACACTGCACCGAGTTGTACTGCTGGCGGGTCATTGGGCTTATCACGTTGCTGTGCGCGATGGGCGGAGTGGCAACCGCACAAGACGACCGTGCGGCAGAGCCAGATTCCGCCAAATCGAACGGGAGTGAGTCGAAACTC
>CAUZRQ010000460.1:0-2566 GCA_963582065.1 Planctomycetota bacterium
ATGAAGGCCGAGTACATGATCGCCGACCAGCGGTTCGCGTCACGGCGTCCCGACGTGCTGGTCTACCAGACCGAAGAACTGGAGGAGGACGTGACACTCGTGGGACCGATCGAGGTCGACCTGACGGTGTCGACCTCGGGCACCGACAGCGACTGGGTGGTGAAGCTGATCGACGTCTACCCCGACGATTACCCGGATCCGGCGAAGAACCCCACGAAAGTCCGCATGGGCGGCTACCAGCAGCTTGTCCGAGGCGACGTGATTCGAGGCAAGTTCCGCAAGAGTATGGAGAAGCCCGAGCCGTTCGAACCGAACACGCCGTCACGGGTCCGGTTCACCATGCCCGACACCTATCACTGTTTCCGCTCGGGCCACCGCATCATGGTCCAGGTGCAGAGCTCGTGGTTCCCGCTGGTCGATCGAAACCCTCAGAAGTTCTGCGACATCTTCCGAGCCGTCGAGTCGGATTACCAGGCGGCCACGCAGCGGGTCTATCGCTCGAAGACGAAACTCTCCCGATTGAAAGTGATGGTCCTGCCCTGGTAGCGTGGCACAGCCGGGGAAATCGAATGCGTCACCGTTGGTTGATCATCCTGGCCGGTTGCCTGGTTTCGTTGGCGGGGGATTCGCCACTGGAGGCGGCCCAACAGCGACCCAACGTGCTGCTGATCATGGCCGATGATCTCGGGTTCTCGGACCTGGGCTGTTACGGCGGCGAGATCGAAACTCCCCACCTGGATGCCCTGGCCGGCAACGGGCTGCGATTCACCCAGTTCTATAACACGGCGCGGTGCTGGCCGACACGAGCGGCACTGCTGACGGGGTACTACGCTCAGCAGGTGCGTCGAGACATCATTCCCGGGGTCCCCAAGGGTGTTCGGACCGGAGGACGAGGCCGGCGTCCGACCTGGGCCCAATTGCTGCCGGTGATGCTCAGGACAGCCGGGTACCGCTCGTACCACTCGGGCAAATGGCATATCGACGGTATGCCACTGAAAAACGGGTTCGATCGTTCCTACTACCTGGGTGACCAGGGGAGGTTCTTCAGCCCGCGGGTTCACTACGAGGACGACAAGCGGCTGCCCGCGGTCGAACGAGGCTCGGGTTACTACGCCACCAATGCGATCACCGATCACGCCATCAGGTGCCTGAAGGAACACGCCGAGCAACATGCCGGGAAACCGTTCTTTCATTACCTCGCCTTCACGGCTCCGCATTTCCCGCTGCACGCATTGCCCGAGGACATCGCCCGCTATCGCGAACGTTACCGTCGGTCCTGGGCGAAGGTCCGAAAGAAACGCTGGGAACGCCTACAGAAGATCGGCATCGTCAAGGGACGACTCTCGGACGTCGAACGGGATCTCGGCCCCCCGTACCACTTCCCCGAGGCGCTGAAACAACTGGGCCCCGGCGAGGTCAATCGTCCCCTGCCGTGGAAGGACCTGACCGCCGAACAACGGGAGTTTCAGTCGACGAAAATGGCGATCCATGCCGCGATGATCGATCGCATGGACCGGGGGATCGGGCGGGTGCTCGATCAACTGCGAAAGATGAAGGCCTTCGACAACACGTTGATCCTGTTCCTGTCCGACAACGGCTGCAGTGCCGAGATCATGGTCCGCAATGACGGACATGATCCGAAGGCTCCGTTGGGGTCGGCCGCTACACACCTGTGCCTGGGCCCCGGCTGGTCTACGACCTGCAACACGCCATTCCGGCGGCACAAGACATGGGTCCACGAGGGTGGCTGTGCCACGCCGCTGATCGCGCACTGGCCCGGGGGGATCCGGGCCCGCGGCGAATTGCGGCACACCGCCGGGCACGTGATCGATATCGTTCCGACCATCCTGGAACTCGCCGGGGCGAAACGGCTGCCCGCCGATGCACCAGGGGCACCGGGCAAGAGCCTGCTGGCGGCACTGGGCAAGGATGTCGCCATTCAACGAGACTCGCTGTGGTGGCTCCACGACGGCCATCGTGCGATTCGCAAGGGTGACTGGAAACTCGTCGTGGCCAAGGGCGAACAGCCCGAGTTGTTCAACCTCCGCGAGGATCGCACCGAAACACGGAACCTCGCCAGCAAGTTCCCCGAGAGAGCCAGGCAACTGGCCGCCGCATGGGACAGTCAACTGGCCGCAATCCGCGAGTTGGCTCTGCGAGACCGCAAGGACCGACCACCGAATCGCGAGAAATCGACTCCGTCGCAGAATCGAAAGACCTCCCAGGCGGACCCGTTCTTCAAACCCGGCACAATTCAGGTGATCCACCTTCAGGTGCTTGATGCTGACCTGGCCAGGATGAAGGCGGCCCTCCCCAAACGAATCTACGTTCCCGCCACGTTTCGATGGGGCGAACGGACTCTCAAGAACGTCGGCGTGAGGTACAAGGGAAACAGCTCGGCAAGTCCTCGCCAGAAACACAAGCGGAGCTTCCTGGTCAAGTTCGCCCAGTTCCAGCCCGGCCGCACATTTCTCGGACTGCAACACGTTGCCCTGGACAACGGCGTGCAATTCGGCAGCCTGTTCAGCGAGCCGTTGATCACCGGTATTCTCAAAGAGGTGGGAGT
>CAUZRQ010000461.1:0-2562 GCA_963582065.1 Planctomycetota bacterium
TTTTGGGGTTTCGGGCCTCGATCGACTTGTAGGTCTCGAGGGCCCCGAAGAGGTTCTCAGCGTCGAACCACCCGCCGACGGTCATCACCGCGGCATTGACGTTGTTCAGATGGGGCCGGATGTTGCGAGACTTCCAGAACTCGTCGTAGGTCCCGTGCCGGATCGTCTCGAGCCAGAAGGGCACATCACCCTTGAGGTACTTCTTGTCGATTTCGGAGAGCGTCCTGATGCGGCGATAAAACTCGTAGCCGTCCGGGGTGCCATAGTCGAATGTCGCTCGCGCGAACTTCTTGGTCGGTTCGGGACGTTTGCGTCCGTTGCGAGACATCCAGTTGAACATGTGTGCCAGGAAGAAGGCTCCGTTGTGGTGCCAGTCGTCCCCGATGAACCAGTCGTTGACCGGTGCCTGTGGCGAGGCGGCCTTGATGGCCGGGTGCGAGTCGATGATCCCGGCGGCCGTGTAGAACCCCGGGTAGGAAATGCCGGCGATGCCCACGCGGCCGTTGTGGCCACGGACTCGTTTGATCAGCCACTCGACGGTGTCCCAGGTGTCGGTGCTTTCGTCGATTTCCGTCTTCTTGGTCTTCTTCGAGAGATGAGGCCGCATGTGGACGAATTTCCCCTCCGACATCCATCGGCCACGCACGTCCTGGTAGACGAAGATGTACCCCTCCTTGGCAAACAGCGGGGACGGTCCGAGGTTCTCGGGGTACTGGTCTGCCCCGTAGGGTCGGGCACTGTAGGGGGTTCGCTTCATCAGGATCGGGTACGTCTGCGAATCGTCCTTGGGCACGTAGACGGAGGTAAACAGCCGCTTCCCGTCACGCATCGGGATGCGGTATTCGTACTTCGTGTAGTGCGCCTTCACGTGTTCGAGACCCTGGGCCACGACAACGCCCGGGAGCACCATTAACGCCACGATGGTGCAAACAAACTGAGCCCGGTTCCTGTAGACCGTCATGAGCGTGTTCCCAATTCCCAAGAAGAGTGACACCCCGATTGTCAGGCCCCTAGGTTAGTCGGGAGAGACCGATTGTGGCCACTGGATGGAGACCCTACTCGGAACACACCGAGGATCACGGCCTGGCCAGGGCGGCGATTTCCCTTGCGGCCAGGCTGCGGCGGGTGACCAGGATGTCGTCCGCGAAGCCGATCAGCTGCTGGTCCGGGCCGGTGATGACCGGACCGGTGACTCCCGGCGGTTTCAGGTTCCGGTCGAAGATCTCGAATCGCCCGGCCGCATCTTCGCCGACACGCAGGTCGCTGGAGAGGTAAATCCCGGCAACCGTCTTGCGGTCCAGTCCGTTGAAGCGATTCCGGACCGACTTGACGTCGTTGTAGATGTAGTAACACGTGCCGGATTGCAGCCGGCCCGAGCCGACCTGCTTGCCGTCGAAATACAATTTCACCTCGCCCTCGTCATAGGTCACGGCGTAGTGGTGATACCGATCGGTCGAAATCCGGCACTTCGCCGCAATGGTCTGACCATTGGCAATAAAACGGACCGAGCCGTCAGCGGGGTTGAAGTCGAAAATCAACTCGCCGGTCACCGGGAGATCACAGCCCCGATAGGTGCTGAACAGCCGTGTCAGTCTTTTCTTGGTGGTCTTCACCTTCCCCGCCAGCGTGAAATTCCGTCCCAGGTTCATCGTGTCGAGAACCTGGAAGGTACTCAGCGTCTTCACATCACCGGTGAAGGCCAGCGAGGACTCGCCGCACGAATTGGCCGGGTCCCGGATCACGCTCACCTTGTTGTGGAAGCGGGCCTGCTGAAGACCGTCACCGGTGGCCTTGTCGGTCGCGACCGTGCCGCTGTCCCCTTCGAAATCAAAGAACGCCCGAAAGACGGCAGCCCGATCGTCGACATCGACATGTGGACCTGCACGGAAGGAATACAGCGACATGTTCTTGAAGACAAAACGCAGCCGCTTTGCCTTGTCTGACCCGGGCAGCTCGGCGTGCTCCTTCCACGTGATCAACTGGTCGATGCCATCTCCGCTGACGGCCCGGCAGTCCTTCCTGCTGTAACCGGGCAGCACCTTGCCACTCGCGTCGAGCACCTCGGCCCTGAGTTCTCCGCCCTTGCTCCGGGCATTGACCGACAGCGGCCCCTGCAGGCCCTGCAACAGCCTTGTCGTGACGGTCCCGGTCTGCTCACCGGCGTCGAGCGAGGCAAACCCGTCTTTCCGCAGGGTTGCCAGGCCGACCCGTCCGGTGATCTCAGCGTCCGGTTTCCGATGATCCTTGTCCCAGGCACCGTACCAGAGCTTGATCGTATCGCCTTCAACCAGGGGCTGACTGGCCGAGAAGAGACAACCCGCGTCCCAGCTGCCGTTCGGTCCGTAGAGCAATGCCGCCGGCCGGACCCCCCTGGTCGGCTCCACGCGAGTCCAGTTGATGCCGTCGCGGCTGCTGACCAGCTGGATGTAGATCTGGCCACCCGAGCCGGTCCGGAAGATCCACAGGAAACCGATGTAGCCGGACTCGTAGGCAAAGGAGCTGAGTCCGTAGAACTGAATGCCCATCCGTCCGGGGTGCATGCTGTCGTCAATCTCGTCGGGA
>CAUZRQ010000462.1:0-2553 GCA_963582065.1 Planctomycetota bacterium
CAGTGCAAGTCGCGACCAAGCCACAAGGCAATGTTACACAGGTGGCACGACGTCATCGTGCGATGGTGCGTCGCGACATCGGACACCGGCTGCACTCGTTCTTCGACGCATTCGAAGAAGTTTCTCATATGATCGCCGGGCTGTTTGCCTTTGTAGAGTTCGACCATGCGTTCTTCGATGTCCATGTTGTCTGCTTCGGTCAGATCCTCGAGCGGTTTGCCGGTAAACTTGCCACGGTTAACGAAGATGCGACCGTTTTCGCCTTCGAACAGGATTCCGTTCTCGAACTCCGTTCCGTCGTCGCGCCGGTAATGGTTATGGACACTCAAAACTGAGCCGTTGTCGAATTCCAGATTGATGACGAATTCGGTCGGCGTATTGTAACCGGAGGGCAGCGTGGCTTCGCCGTCGAAGAACGCGTTCCAGTTGAAGTTGTCCGGAATGTGCGGCGGAAACTTGCCGGTGCCGTTCACTTTGACCGGACCGGATTCCCCAAACCCGAGGGCCCACTGAGCGATGTCGACGTGGTGTGCGCCCCAGTCGGTCATCTTGCCGCCCGAGTATTCGTGCCACCAGCGAAACATGCGGCGGCGCTGCTCGGAGTACTCCGCCTGCGGAGCCGGGCCGACCCACATGTCCCAATCGAGACCGTCTGGAACTTCCGCCGAACTGAACGGACCATCCGGCGGCCCGCCGCCAACGGCCACGTAGGCGTTGACGTTCGTGCCGAGCCTTCCGCTCTGCACGATCGCGACGGCCTGCAGGAATCGGAGATCGTTTTCGCTGCGCTGCTGGGTGCCGACTTGAAAAATCTGTCCCGTTTCTTCGACAACCTGGCGGATTTCGATTCCTTCCTGAATTGTCAGCGTCAGTGGTTTTTCACAGTAGACGTCGCAGCCCGTGCGAAGTGCTCGAATCGCGATCGGCGCGTGCCAGTGATCGGGTGTGCCGATCGTTACGATGTCCGGCTTTTCCGTGTCGAGCAGTTCACGGTAGTCCGTGTACATGTTCAACTGGCCACCCTGTTTCATGTTGAACTCCTCGTTGTGATGCTGATCGACATCACAAACCGCGATCATCTGTCCAAGTTTCGCCGCTTCCCCAGCGATATAGCCACCCTGGCTATAGCGACCGCGACTGCCGCCAACTCCGATGGACGCGACGGTTTTCTTGCTGTTCGTGTCGTCACCTCGCACGGAGGAACGCGTCCAGATCATCGGCGCCGAGATCGCCGCGCCAGCCAACGCAGAATTCTTCAGGAAATTACGTCGGGTTGTTTTAGGCATCGCGGAGATCTCCGGAAAGAATGAGCGTGCGTGGCGGTGTTCAACGTACCAACGCCGGTTGGGGCGTGCAACTGGAACGAAAGGTTCGTGACATGCGTCGTGCAGCGGGAATTCGATGCGTTACGTCACGCCCGGAATTGCCATCTGAATATCGCCGGTGAGGCTGCGAAGCTCGCGGGGCGCCGAGCTTGAGGGGAAGGTGCGGCAGTCATTTCCAGGGCGCGGTGAAAATGTAGCTGCCCGATTCAACCTGGTTCTTCGCCGCGCCCGCGCTGCTGCCGGTCGCTGTCACGCCCGCCACCTCGGCGGCGCGGTCGAACCTCACTACGTCATTCGCGGATCGGCAGGCAAAACCGACGATTCGCGCCTGATCCTGCGCAACTCGGACGGGACTGTTGCCATCCGAAGTTCGCGAGAGCCTGTACGATCTGGATTCACTGCGAAAGGTGGGAGATCTCTCCATCGACGCCATCGGGCCGGGTGGCGATAGGATCTATCTCGTGGGCCGAGTCGCGCAATGCGAAACCGAGGCGCCGGCTATCCAGTCGAACCGGGAGAGAGAGTCGCTGAGAATCGGTGGATGTTTCACTGCTAATCGACTATAGTGTAAGAGGCGGGTCTAAACAGCCCTCATCTACGGGGGAACGGTACTCATGACAACCCAAGGCACTGGATTACTTCGTCCCACTCGAACCCGGCGAGACCATTCGGTCGACGACAATCATCGCCGACCAGTGGGAGCCCCGTCCGGGTTTACGCTTGTCGAACTTCTGGTTGTGATCGCCATCATCGGCATTCTGGTCGCGATGTTGCTGCCGGCTTTGCGGGCCGCTACCTTCAGGCGGGTACCGTCAGTCCGGGCGACGTCGTAACGGTGAGTTTTCCGATTGCTGAGACGAGCAAATACCTGGAGATCGAAAGCAGATTTACCGCGTCGTGATCCGCGGGGCGGATGTCGTGGAGATCGATCCACCGGGGGAGAGGGGCCCTTTTTATCAGCGAGACCACTACCGCACCGGTCAAACCCGTTGGCGAACCCTTCAGCGCTTCGCCCCATCCGAAGAAATCGACTGGTAGCCGGACCGGGATGAGATCGAGCGGGAGACGCTGGTCCTCGTCTAACATTCGCGCCGGCTACAGAAGCCGATTGGTGAGCCACGGCCGGCAGACAACATTCTTGAAAGCATCGATATGCCCACACCTATGGAAGAATTCCTGTTCGACCTGCGGGGCTTCGTCGTCATCTCCCAAGCCCTGGAGGCAGACC
>CAUZRQ010000463.1:0-2545 GCA_963582065.1 Planctomycetota bacterium
CCGGGAGCCGGGCCGAGTCGATCGACCCGAAACAGGCCCGGTCCATCGTCGATGACTCGAAACAGCGGGGAACAAAGCTCGCCGACCTGGTGCGTCTGGTCGTTGCCAGTGACCAGTTTGTCGCCCCAGCCTCCGCAGCCACCCAACCGAAGAGCCCCCCTGCCTCTTCCGGTCCTCGACGCTAGGAGGCCACCATGCCCACGTGCCTCAAGATACTCTCGCTGGTCGCCCTGGTACTCACGTGCTGTGGGGTCACGCTGGCGGCCGACAAGCCCGAGGGGTTCGGTGCGACCTCCCGGGGCGGAAGAGGTGGGAAACCGATCTCGGTGACCACCCTGGCCGACGACGGCCCGGGATCGCTCAGAGCAGCGCTGGCTGAAACCGGACCGCGGATCGTCACGTTCGCGGTGGCCGGAACGATCGAGTTGGAGAAACCGATCACGGTCCGCCACGGTCGCCTGACCGTCGACGCTTCGACCGCTCCGGGCAAGGGAATCACCGTCACCGGCAACGGAATCTGGTTCCTGGGCGACAGCAGCGACATCATCCTGCGACACCTGAGAGTCCGGGCGACCACCGGGGGAGCCGGCGGTGACGGGCTGCTGTTCAACGGCGACAATGCCCGGGTGTTGATTGACCACTGCTCGCTGATGTGGGCCACCGACGAAAATCTCGATACCTGGGGCCGGGTCAAGGACCTGACCTGCCAATGGACGCTGATCGCCGAAGGGCAGGTCTACGGAGATCACGCCAAGGGACGTCACAGCATGGGCTGGCTCTGCGGCCGCAACAACACCCGCTTCACCATCCACCACTGCCTGTTCGCTCACAACGGAGACCGCAACCCGCTGCTCTCGGGCGGCACCTTCGACCTGGTCAACAACGTGATCTACAACTGGAGCGGTGGCAGCAACGCGACCAAGTTGACCAACGGGTCGAGAGCCAACGTGGTCGGCTGCACCTTTTTGGCCGGAGCCGAATCGCGAGGTGGCGGAGTGATCTGGCTGAGCGACCCCGCCGAGAAGATTTCCGGACCGCGACTGTATGTCGCCGGCAACGTCACCCCGTTTACCAGCACCGGTCAGGAAGACCCGTTGAGTGCCGTCCAGGCCGGTCGCACATTCCCGGCACCGAGGTCGGTCCAGGCTGCCCGCCCTTTCGCCGCACCACCGGTTGTCTCGCAACCTGCCGGGGCGGCCTACGAACTGGTGCTGAAAAAGGTCGGACCGCGGGTCCGAGATGCCGATGAGCAACGGATCATCCGCGAAGTCCGCCGCCGTTCCGGCCACACCGGACGCCGCAACGAGATGGTCGATCCCCGCGACCGGCTGGGATCCAAAGTCGACTCGAAACCCTAGTGCACCCACGGTCACCTCCAACGAGCAGCAACATGACGACTTCTGAACGACCGCGGCCGACCCGTCGCGCGATCCTGCAAACCGGCCTGCTCATCGCCGGACTGCTCAACTGCTGCCACGCAGCCGATCTGCCCAAGCGGCCGACTCGAACCGTCTTCAACGACGACGCCCAGGTGCTGCAAGAGGCACCGGCCAAGAATCCGGGACCCTTCATCAGGGCATGGCTCGATCGCGAGTTGAAGGCGGTGCCGTTTTCGACCTTCGTCTTCCTGGCGACCACGCCCGACATCTGCTTCTACGATACGAAGGTGGGCGAGGAGTACGGGGCGAGGCTTCAGGGGACCGACCACGCCTGTGTCAGGGCGATGAACGGACTCAAGCAGCAGGGGACCGACGCGTTGCGGCTGGTGACCGAGCACATGCAGTCGCGGGGCAAGGAAGTGCTGGCGGCGATCCGGCTCAGCGACACACACCACAAATCGCTCGACCCCGCCAACCCACTCTGTCCGCAATTCGCCATCAACCACCCCGAATACGTCATCAAGCAACCCGACGGCCGCACCAACGAGACCGCCTTGGATTACTCGATCCAGGAAGTCCGCGACCACCGGATGGCGATCATGAAGGAGATCATCATCGGGTACCCGGTCGACGGGCTCGAGCTGAACTTTGTCCGCTGGGCCAAGCATTTTCCTCGAGACAAGGGCCGGGAAAAGGCCCCGATCATGACCCGGTTCGTCGAGCGGATCCGGCGGATGATGGACGATTCGGGGCGGCGACGGAAGAACGGGAAGCGACTGACCCTGGGGGTGCGAGTGCCCGAGTCGCTCTACACCTGCTGGCTGGCCGGCGTCGACATCGAGACTTGGGTCAAGCAGGGCTGGATCGACTTCGTCGTCATCTCGACCTGGAACAACACCGACCCACAGCTGCCCGTCGACGAATTCGCCCGGTTCACTCGACCCGCCGGTGTCGACACGATCGTGACGATGGGCAACATGATCGGCTCGCTTTCCAGCGGACCACCCATTCCCAGGGACCGGGGGACCGCGAGATCCGCTAAACACGCGGCCGGTTATGTCAGCATGCTGCTGAACACGGCCGAGGCCCGCGGAGCAGCAGCCAACTTCTACACCTACGGTGCCGACAGCATCTCGTTCTGGAACGTGGGGATTCACTTCGGACGC
>CAUZRQ010000464.1:0-2524 GCA_963582065.1 Planctomycetota bacterium
GACGGCCATCGCCAACACCAAAAGCACCACCCGGATCACGCGTGCCGGAAGAGTCGTGCTGCAGGTTCGCACCGATTCGGTCATGAGCCACCAGTCGTTTGCGCCGCCGGCCACCGACGGTGTCCGGCATGACTTAGAATTTCGGTCAGTCTACACTGGCAGTTTCCACACCGCACAGTTCTTACGTCCGCAGTCCGGACCGGGTCGTGCCCGAGTTCTCCGTTTCGAGGAATGACCGACGATGGGTTACCAGCTGCGTCTGCTCGCCACCGCAAGTGTGGTGCTGTCCGTTTCGGCCGGCATGTCCGACGCCGCAGCACCTCGATCTCCACAGAGCACGGGTGGCATCGGCCGGCTCTCGGGCAAGCAGTTGTTCATCGACAACCATGTCATCGATGACATGAAGGGACTCACGAAGGTCCTCAATCGGCCGATCAAGCATCCACGCAATCCGCTGGCCGTTCCCGACCTCCCCTGGGAAGAACACAGCTTCTACGCCAACGGCACCGTGATCTATGACAAACAGGACAAGCTCTTCAAGGCCTGGGTCCATCTCTGGAAACACAAGGGCAAGGAACTGGCTGCCACGACGGGGCTCTACGCCTACATGACCTCCAGCAACGGCGTTGACTGGAAGAAACCGCTCGTCAACAAGGCGGAGAAGACCAACCGGATCCTTCCGCCTGGCGGCACAGTCGGATTCGCCGGCCAGGGCGTCATGAAAGACGTCCACGACGACAATCCTGCCCGTCGTTACAAGATGCTCTACAACAGCGAGCCGGATGGGACCTCCAAGAGCCTGCAGATAGGAGCAGCCTATTCACCCGACGGCATCCGTTGGACCGCCGAGTCCCGCAACCCGCTGATTCCGTTCGGCGACACCCAGAGTGTCCCGCTGTGGGATCCGCAGCGACGAAGTTACCTGGGCTTCGTGAGAACCGGTCCGCCCAATATCCGGGGAATCGCCAGAATCGAGAGTCGCGATTTCGTCCACTGGTCTCCGAAGGTGACCGTTTTCAAGCCGGGTGAAGACAAACTGGATCAGCCGTTCCGCAGTGTGCCCTACGGGATGAAGGTCCTGCCGTATGCCGGTTGCTTCATCGGCCTGATCAACATGTACAACTGGGAGACACTCGGACCGATCCCCAAAGACAAGCTGTTCCAGGACAAGGTCAACGTGCAGATGGCCTTCAGCAGAAACGGCATCACCTGGAACCGTGTCGGCTCAAACGGGGTGATCCCATTCGCCGATCTCTCCAAGGACCTTGACTGGGAGACCATCGCGAGCAAGCAGGTGTTCCTGCAGTACGGGAAACACAAGCAGGAATGGGACTGGGGCCAGCTCTACGCCTACCAGGCGCCCGTCGTTTTCAACGACAGGATCTGGATCTACTACACCGGTCTCGGCAGCCGCCACTGGTCGAACTACCACGGTGATGACCGGCCACCGAAAAGTGGAATTGGCCTCGCCACCTTACGACTGGATGGGTTCGTCTCGGTGCAGCCCGTCCCGGGCAGCCAGGCGGGAATTCTGACAACGCGGCCGTTCGTCTTCCTGGGCAACCAGATCCTCGTCAACGCGGATGCCAGCAAGGGATCTTTGCGAGTCGAAGTGCTGGAAGCAGACGGAGATCCGATAGACGGATTCACGGTTGACGACTGCCGGCCATTTCGCGGCGATGCCTTGCGGCACGTCTTGCGGTGGAACGACCGGACCGACTGCCGGCAGGTCCAGGGGCGGCCGATTCGACTTCGATTCCATCTTGAACAATCCAAGTTGTTTTCCTTCACGCCGTCGACTGGCCGAAATGGATAAGGTCTCACGGAGCCGAACCCCGATCACCGACGTCCGTGCCGGCCCACTTGACCTCTCACGCCCATGACGACCACGATGGGCCGCTCATCACCAATCGAGGAGTGTCGCGATGATCATTGTCCTGGCAACCGTCGAGCTGGCCGAGGGCCGGCGAGACGAATTCCTGGCCGCATTTCACCAGGTCGTGCCGTTGGTGCGAGCCGAGGCGGGATGCCTGGAGTACGGGCCGACCGTCGATGCCGTCACCGACATCGAAAAGCAGGCCCCGCTGCGTGACAACACGGTGGTGGTCGTAGAGAAGTGGGACAACCTCGACGCCCTCAACGCGCACCTGGTCGCCCCTCACATGGGCAGCTACCGCGAACAGGTCAAGGACCTGGTCACGGGCATGAACCTGCAGGTGCTGGAACCCGCCTGAAACACCCCGTGCGTCGACGCTGGCCCCGGCACACCACGAGAGCTTTCTGACGGAATTCGTTGTCCGCCCGGTCTCCACAAGCTCCGGACGCCCGGATCACCAGACCATCATCTCGACGAAGCGTTCATCGAGTCGGGCCAGTTCATCCTCGCTCAACTCCCAGTCAAAAGCCGCCATGTTGTCGTCGAACTGCTCGATCGAGTCGCTTCCGGTGATCACCACCGACACCTCCTCGCGACTCCGCACCCAGTTGACCGCCACCTGGGGCATCGACACGCCTCGCTGACTCG
>CAUZRQ010000465.1:0-2514 GCA_963582065.1 Planctomycetota bacterium
CCCGGGAATCCGTGGTTCGCGCGGGCTTTCGTCAACCGGGTCTGGGCCAGTTACTTCCACAGGGGCATTGTCGATCCTCCCGATGCCTTCACCCCCGCCAATCCGCCCAGCCATCCGGGGCTGCTGAAGTGGCTGACGGCCGGGTTCATCGAGAACAAGTTCAACATGAAGTGGCTGCATCGGCAGATCGCCGGCAGCCTGGCGTACCAGCGGAGTTGGAAGCCCAACGCCACCAACCGCCGGGACCGCAGGAACTTCAGCCGGGCGATTCCCCGGCGGCTGCCGGCGGAGGTGATCTACGACGCTGTCAAGCAGGCCACCGCCGCGACGGACCAGTTGCAGACGGTTCGCAACAACCTGCAGCGGCGTGCGACGGGGTTCCTGTCGATGCGGATGGCCGGCACGTACGCGATGAACGTCTTCGGCAAGCCGTCGCGGTCACTGAATTGTGACTGCGAACGAGTCAACCAGCCGTCGCTGTTGCAGGCGGTGTTCCTGCACAACGATCCGTTGATCCGGATGCGGTTGGACGAGAGTGGCTGGATCGACGAGGTGGCCGAGGCATCGACGGGTCCGGGTGCCGCGGCGACGGTGGCCGATCGGGCCAGCTGGATCCGGCTGGCATGGCTCAGGACGCTGGGTCGACCGCCGAGTGCGGCCGAGGTGTCTCGGGCCCAGCGACACCTGTCGACGTCGAAGTCGATTCCCGATGGACTGCGCGACCTGATGTGGGCACTGATCAACACCAAGGAATTCGTACTGAATCACTGATCCGGCCGTCGTCGACACGATGGGCGGTTTCGGGTACCCGGCAGGATGAAGACCATGACCTTCCCGACCGATTCACGATTCTCACGCCGTACGCTGCTGCAGGTCGGCGGGCTGGGCGCCGGGCTGACACTGGCCGAAGGCCTGAAACTGCGGGCCGCGGGCAAGGCCGAGGGTGGCCTGCGCTCGGCGATCTTCGTCTTCCTCGAAGGCGGACCGTCTCACCAGGACACCTTTGATCTGAAGCCCGAGGCCCCCGCCGAGTTCCGCGGCGAGTTCACCCCGATCGACACCTCGGTGCCGGGTGTGCAGATCTGCGAGCAGCTGCCGATGCTGGCCAGGGACTTTGGCCGCTACGCGATCGTTCGCGGTGTGACTCACAACCTGGCCGACCACGGGATCGGCAAGAAGTATGTGCTGACCGGCAACCTGCCGACGCCGGTGTTGCAGTATCCCGAGTACGGTAGCGTGGTCGCCCGCCAGCATCCCTCGGCCCGCGACCTGCCGACCTACGTGGCGATCGACGAAGCGTTCGTCGGGCCGGGTTACCTGGGCACGCAGTACAGTGCGCTGACGGCCGAGAAGCCTCGTCACGGTTTTCCCTACCGCGTTCGCGGCGTGACGTTGGACGATGGCCTGACAGTGGCTCGCTACGGCCGCCAGAAGCAGTTGCTCGACGATCTGGATACCGCCTTCCGCGGTTTCGAGGAGCTCGACGACGAGGTGCGGTCGCTGGACCGCTTCTCCGAGCAGGCCTACCAGATCATCAGCTCTCCCCGCACGCGGACCGCGTTTGATCTCTCGAAGGAGAAGAGTTCCGAGAGCGACAGGTTCGGCAAGCACGAGTTCGGCCAGACGCTGCTGCTGGCCTGCCGATTGATCGAGGCGGGCGTGCACTTTGTGACGGTCAGGCTGAGGCCGGCCGAGTTCGATTTCGACACGCACTCGAACAACTTTTCGAAGCTCCGCACCCTGTTGCCTCCCTTCGACCGTGGCCTCTCGGCCCTGCTCGAACGGCTCGATGACCGGGGACGGCTGGGTTCGACCTCGCTGTTCGTCACCGGTGAGTTCGGTCGCACCCCGCGGGTCAACGGTGGCGGTGGACGGGATCACTGGGCCCGGGCGATGTGTTCGCTGTTGGCCGGTGGAGACATCCGGGGTGGGAGCGTGGTGGGTGCTTCCGATGCGACGGCCAGTGCTCCCAGTGGCGATGGGTACTCGCCGGATGACCTGGCGGCGTCGTTTTTCCAGAACACCGGGATCGATCCGAAGACCGAGTTCCAGACCAACGTGGGACGACCGGTCACCCTGGTGCGTAACGGGTCGGTGATCGAACCGCTGTTTGTGTAAGGCTCGACTTGTCCGAGTTCCTGCTCACTCTCGTCCCCGGCTGCCATGGCTTGGCGATGTTTCGCTCGGCGGTGCTTGCCGCTGTGCTATTGATTGGCAGTCCGATCCCGGGGTTGGCCCGGGGAGAGGATGAAACGGGTGAATCGTCGCCGGCAGCCGCCGGGGAATCCGACGAGACGGAGACCCGGGGCGGCGCGGCGGATCTCTGGGATGCCGCGTCTGTCGGGGATGTCGAGGCAATCGAGCGGCAACTGGACGCGGGAGCCGATATCAATGCTCGCCATCCGGCTAAAGGGAGCACTCCTCTGATCGTCGCGGCATTGCTAGGCCACGTCGATGCCGTCCGCGTGCTGCTCGACCGGGGCGCCGATGTGAACGCCCGTGGTGACGACAAGG